>CAZKBQ010000160.1:0-1502 GCA_964550855.1 uncultured Anaerolineae bacterium | reverse complement strand
GCAGATAGATGGCGCCCATACCCTTCAATCGGCGCCAGAGCGCCACGCGCTTGGATGCGGGTTCGGGCGGGACTTTGTACGTGAGGAGTAGCCATGCAGATGATACCATGGCTTACATTTAATGTAACTATCGTAACAAATCAATCGTTACAGACCGATTGGTGCACGCTATTCAGCCTGATCCCGTCACGGGCTAGGCGTGCCACCACACTTTGACCGCCGAGACCAGCAGGATCGCGGCAAGCGCAGGGAGCAGGATCGCGCTCGGTACGATGCCGAGCAGCAGGCCGCCTACGAATGATCCGGCGATCGAACCCAACGCCATGATGAGGATGAAGCGACGGTTGCGGCCGAGCACTGCGAAGCTGCTGTCACGGCTGTAGCGGGTGAAGCCAACGATCATGGTGGGCAAGCTGACCGCTAGCGACAGGCTGCCGGCAAGCTTGATGTCAGCGCCGAACAGGAGCACCAGCGTCGGGATCAGCATCTCGCCACCCGCCACGCCGAGCAGGGAAGCGACCACGCCGATGACGAACCCCGCGGCGACGCCTGCGATGGCCTGCGCGATCCCGCCCATCAGCGGGACGCCGGAGCCATCCGCGTCGTGTCCGAACAGCAGCACGATCGCGATGCCGACAAGCATCAAGGCGATGACGCGATAAAGCACATGGGCCTTCATGCGAACCGCCCAGCCGGCCCCGAGCCAGGCGCCCAGCAGGCTGCCAACGAGAAGATTGACGATGACGGACCAGTGATCGGCAACGACGGCGAACGGCACCGTACCGGCGCGGAACGGCAGGGCTGAGGCCACGACCACCAGGCTCATCGCCTTGTTGAGGATGATTGCCTCCAGCGCGGCGAACCGGAATAGCCCGATCAGCACCGGCAGGCGGAATTCCGCGCCGCCGAGGCCGATCAGGCCGCCGAGCGTTCCGATCATGGCACCCCAGCCGAAGGCCATCGCAGGGCGGTCGACCTGCGTCATTGCGCTGCCTCGTTGTGGGTCGGGGCACGGGCGACGTGATCGCGGGCGACCGACATCGACTTGACGATGGCGTGGACGTCATCGTCGGGTTTGAGGCCCAGTTGCTCGGCGGCACGGCGCGTGATGCGGGCGAGGATCTCCCCATCGCCCACCTGGACGTGGACGATCACGCCCGGCCCTGTGCCGGGAACGATGCCGGCGACTTTCCCCGCGAGGATGTTCTGCGCGGAAAGGCCCTCCGGCCGCTTCCGCGCCAAAATGACCTCATGCGCCATGATGCGCACGCGCACCCGCGTGCTAGGTGCGCTCTCGATGGTGGGCAGGAACAGCGGACCCGTGGCGGCGTCGAGCCGAGTCAGCCCGTCATCCAAATGCTCGACAATTATCGCCGGCAACATAGCGGCGACCTCGCGGATGCCCATGGCACGCAGGGCTTCGGGATCGGCCATCACCTCCGCCGTCGTGCCTTCACGCACCACGCGCCCATTCTCGATCACAACCATCCGGTCGGCCAGCA
>CAZKBQ010000159.1:0-1626 GCA_964550855.1 uncultured Anaerolineae bacterium | reverse complement strand
GTAATTGTTTAGCGTCCCCACCGGCACTTGTGCCGGTGGCGGTGGGGGCGTTGCGGGCGACGTGACGGTCATTTTACCCGCTGAGGAACAGTGACGGTCTGCTCCCCGCGCTCGCCCGCAGCGTTCGGCTCACGAAGTCCAAGGCGTCGCGGCCGAGCTTCGCCGCCGTCGCCAGCACGCTCATCAGGATCGACTGCGCCGCGGCGCCGTCGTCGGTGCGGTTGCCGCCCCACACTTTGCGATTCACCACCGCGGGGCGGATCGCCTGCTCGGCCAGGTGATTGGTGGCGTCAACATCTTCGTGCCGCAGGAAGGTGAACAACTGGTCGCGGTGATTCCACAGATGCTCGGCGAAGCGTTCGTTGCCCGCGTGTTGTTTGGTGGGAAGCAACAGTTGTTCCATCTGTATATCCAATCGATCTGCGTAACGAATCGCCGTGACGGGAAGGATCTCACCGGCGTCGCGCTGGTCGCGGATCGCCAGGGCCTGTTGCAGAATCGCCTTGACCTTGCGCGGGAAGATCACCGCTCCGCGCATGGCCGTCTCCAGCATTTCCTTACAGCGCCGCAGCAGGTGCGTCAGGCAGGTCTGATGGATCGCGTTCCAGAACCGGTCGTACGCCGCCCAGCCGTCGTGCGTCATCTTGCCCGCATAATCCGCGCCCAGCAGCAGCGACATCGCCTCGAACCCGCGCTTCGCGTGCACCAGATACGCCACGGCCTTGTCCGTCACCGCCACGTGCAGCCACGCCATCTGGCCGCCGACCCGCCAACCTGTTTCATCCGGCACGAGACGCGGCGCCGTCTGTGTATGTTGCACGATCTCTTTGTATGTATCTTCGCAACGTTCGCTTGTACGGAGCATGATCTGGCACGCCCCGCCGCGCGTCAGCTTCATACCAAACAATGTTTCAAACACCCGGCTGATCTTGCCGTAGGGCAGGCCCATCTCTTTATTCAGCGTCACCACCGCGGCCTGGGCGTCGGCCCCCACCTGCGAAGCGCAGCAGCCCAGGGCATCGGATGTTTGTAATGCGTGCCGGCCCTGCACCCGCTTGCCGCAGCAGGAGCACCGGCCGACGTGCACGTTGAACTTGCGATAGATCGGCCGGCGCGGGATCTCGACCTGATACTGCGCATCGACCTGCATCGGCACCACGGCGCTTGCGCCACCGTCGGCGCCGTTGGCGCCGTAGTGGCGACACTGCTGCGGCAGCGGCGCCTCGTAGGTCTCGTCGATCACCGCCGGCACGGCGCGGAACGCCTTGGTGCCGTAGTCCTCGCCGCTCTTGCGCCCCGGCGGCCTGGGATCGGCCATGGGCGGCCCCTTGGAAAACGGCGCCGCCTGCCGCTTGCCGCCGCGGCGCGAAGCGTCCAGCAGCTTTTCGACTTCCGCCAGTCGCCGCTCCAATTCCGCGATCCGCCGGTCGCGGGTAGCGCAGCCAGGGCAGCGTGCGTCAGCCGTCGAGTCGGGTTTGGGGGGCGCATCGGCGTCCATGCCGGAAGAATTATCGGTCAAGAGGTGGAGGAGACGCTAAACAAATACGATGAATGAAGCCACAGACAAACACAGATAATGCCCGAAGGGACTGCTGAAGAACCATATAGCCCCGGCCTTGGCCGGGG
>CAZKBQ010000158.1:0-1641 GCA_964550855.1 uncultured Anaerolineae bacterium | reverse complement strand
GCGTGGGCGGCGGCGGCATCCCCGTCATCGAAGACGAGCACGGCCAGCTGCAGGGTGTGTTCGCCGTCATCGACAAGGACCGCGCCAGCGCGCTGCTCGCCTCGGAACTGAAGGCCGATCTGCTGCTGATTTCCACCGCTGTCGAGAAGGTGGCGCTCAACTTCAACAAGCCCGATCAGAAGAACCTCGATCGCATGACGCTGAGCGAAGCCAAGGCCTACTACAAAGAAGGGCACTTCCTGTCGGGCAGCATGGGGCCGAAGATTGAGGCCATCATCGCCTTCCTGGAAGCCAACCCCAACGGCCAGGGTCTGATCACCGATCCACCGCACATCGTCGACGCGCTGAACGGCCAGACCGGCACGTGGATTACGCACGATTAGCGTGGTGCTGAGTGACGAGTGAACCTTCGCTCGTCACTCAGCGCTTACAAGGACACTGACATGATCGATCTCACCATCCAACCCGAACGCCGCCAGCGGGCGATTGCGCGCGCGCGCGAGCGCAATATCATCATCCCCACTTACAAGCAGATGAAGAATCCGGCGCTGATCCCGGACAAGATCAAGGCCGGCCTGAAGTCGGTGGGGCTGTGGGATGTGAATCCGCTCAACCTGTTCCGCATCAACTGGCACAACGAACCCGTCGCCAGCGGCGGCGGCTTTGGCGGCGTGAATTATCTGGAATTTCCGCCCGAATTGACCGGCGTCAAGGCCCGCATCTTCGCGCCCGTCGGCAAATGGTTCCCCACCGGCGCGCACAAAGTCGGCGCGGCCTTTAGCTGTCTCGTGCCGCGGCTGGTCACCGGCCAGTTCGACCCGACGACGCAGAAGGCCGTGTGGCCCAGCACCGGCAACTACTGCCGCGGCGGCGCCTACGACTCGGCGCTGCTGGCCTGCCAGTCGATCGCGATCCTGCCGGAAGGCATGAGCCGCGAACGTTTTGAATGGCTGTCCAAAGTCGCGGGCGAAGTCATCGCCACGCCCGGCACCGAGAGCAACGTCAAGGAAATCTTCGACAAGTGCTGGGAATTGCGCCGATCCGGCCAGGACCTGATGATCTTCAACCAGTTCGAAGAGTTTGGCAACTACCTGTGGCACTACGATGTCACCGGTCACGCGCTGGCCGAAGTATTGGAACACGCGCTGAAACCGGGCGAAACGCTGCGCGGTTCCGTGTTCACGACGGGGTCGGCAGGCACGATCGGCTCCGGCGACTACCTGAAGGAAGTTTTCCCGCACAGCAAACTCGGCGCCAGCGAAGCGCTGCAGTGCCCCACGCTGCTGAACAACGGCTTCGGCGCGCACCGCATCGAAGGCATCGGCGACAAGCATGTGCCGTGGATCCACAACATCAAGAACACCGACATGGTCATGGCCATTGACGACGAAGCGCCGATCCAGCTCATCCGCCTGTTCAACGAGCCGGCCGGCCAGCAGTATCTGGCGCAGATGGGCGTGCCCGAGGCACTGATCAGCCAGCTGCACCTGCTGGGCATCTCCGGCGCAGCCAACCTGCTGTCCGCGATCAAGATGGCCAAGTGGTATGAGTGGGGCGAAGGCGATGCCGTCGTCACCGTGCTCACCGACTCGATGGAACTGTATGGCAGCCGCCTGCGCGAACTGACCGCCGAGCGCGGCG
>CAZKBQ010000157.1:0-1731 GCA_964550855.1 uncultured Anaerolineae bacterium | reverse complement strand
TACACTCTTTTCCCTAGACGTGTGCTCTTCCGATCCGAAGAGATGCTGCAACTGATGGGCAAGTCCGGCTGCACCTACATCTCGTGGGGCATCGAAAGCGCCAACGAACAGATTCTCAAGAAGGCAGCCAAAGGCTATCGGCTGGAGCAGGCGCCGCGCGCGCTCAAATGGGCGCACAAAGCCGGCATCAAGAACTGGGGCTACTTCATCATCGGCCTGCCCGGCGAAACCGTGGAGACCATCCAGCAGACCATCAAGTTTTCCAAATCCCTGCCGCTGGACATCGCGCTGTTTCACGTGGCCGCGCCGTACCCCGGCACACCATTCTTCTTTGAAGTGCTGGAGAACAACTGGTTCCGGCCCGGCACGCAATGGGAACAGGTGGACATGGACAAATCCACCGTGCTGGACTATGGCAACCTGAAGGCCGAAGAACTGGAATACTGGCAGAAGCGCGCCTTCCGCGAATGGGCCTTCCGCCCCGGCCCCATCTGGACGTTCATCAAGAGCATCAACGGGCCGCAGGTCGTCAAGTCGGCCTTCGAAATCGGGCTGTCCACACTGGGCTGGGTGCGCAGCTGATCTGAACCGTATTTTCAAGGACCGAGACTCAGGCCGTTGACGGGGCAACGCAGCCGGTTCAACGGCCTGAGATCGCGTAACGGGCGATGACACACTTGCGGCGGTTGAATTTTGACTGGCAGATCGTCCCCTGGCTGCTGTCGGGGATCATCGGCTGGCTGATTGCCTACAATGCGCCGCTGGCTGCCGCGCAGTTCGCGCTCATTGTGCTCGGCGTGATCGGCTACCTGCTCTTTTCCAATCTGCCCGACGGCCGCGCGCTGCGGCTGATGCTGGCGGTGCTGCCGCCCGCCGCCGCGTTGCTCTTTGTGCTGATCGGCGACTGGCCGCACGCCATTGGCAAACTGCCGCTGATTGATCCGATCCTGCAAGCCATCGCGGCCATTCAACCGAGGTTGGGCGTAACGCTCAACTCCAACGTGATCGGCGGCGTGATTGCGGCCTTTATCCCGCTGCAAATCGGGGCGCTGCACTCCGCGCCCCGATCGGTTCGTCTGGCCCTGCCGGCCCTGTCGCTGATCGGCCTGATCCTCAGCGCCTCGCGCGGCGCGTGGCTGGCGCTGACGTTGGCCGCCCTCCTGTGGCTGGCGTGGCGCATCATCTCGCCGCGCGCCGGCAGCCTGCGCCGGGCGCACCTGGTCTGGCTGGGCGTGACGCTGATCGGCGCGGCCGCCCTGGTCTCAGTATTACTCCTGACACCGCTGGGCGACCGGCTGCTGGGCCTGAGTGGCGACCGGCCGCTGATCTGGCGCAACAGCCTGGATCTGGCGAGCGATTACGCCTTCACCGGCTTCGGCCTGGGCAGCTTCGAGATGGCCTACGCCAGTTACGCGCTGCTGACGCACGTGGGCCACACCTTTCACGCGCACAATCTGTGGCTGGACGTGTGGCTGGGCCAGGGACTGCTGGGCGTCGTCGCTCTGGCGGGCCTGCTGCTCAACGCTGTGCAGCCGCGCGCCGCGGCCTCGCCGTGGCGGCTGCCCGCGTTGACGGCGCTGGCCGTGATTTTGATTCACGGCCTGATCGACGATGCGTTTTACGGTTATGGCGGCGCGGCGATGAGTTTGCTGCTCATCCCGATCGCGCTGGCGGCCCGACCGGGCGCAGCGCCGGCCGGCGGGCGCGCGCGCTTTCAACCCGCGTTGGCCG
>CAZKBQ010000156.1:0-1872 GCA_964550855.1 uncultured Anaerolineae bacterium | reverse complement strand
GCGATGATCGCCCGCAACAAAACCGATAGTTGGATCCGCGCTTCGCGGCGCGCCACGCTGGTGGCCTGGCTGTTCCTGAGCCTGGGCCTGTTGCTGGGCGCGCGCTGGGCCTACGACGTGCTGGGCTGGGGCGGTTACTGGGGTTGGGACCCGGTGGAAAATTCCGCGCTGTTGCCGTGGCTCACCGCCACCGCCTTCTTGCATTCGGTCATCATTCAGGAAAAGCGCGGCATGTTCAAAATCTGGAACATGGTGCTGATCCTGCTGTCGTTCTGTCTGATGGTGCTGGGCACGTTCGTCACGCGAACCGGCGTCATCTCGTCGGTGCATTCGTTTGCCCGATCGAGTTTGGGCGTGCCCTTCCTGGCCTTCGTCGCGCTGACGTTCATCGGCTCGGTCGGGCTGATCATCAGCCGCTCCAACCTGCTGAAGAGCGAGAACAAACTCGACTCGCTGCTGTCGCGCGAGGCGATGTTCGTGCTCAACAACTTCCTGTTCATGACGCTCACCTTCACGGTGTTCGTCGGCACGTACTATTCCATGTTTAGCGAGCTGCTGGTCAACGAGAAGCTGACCGTGGGGCCGCCGGTGTACAATCAACTGGTGGGGCCGCAGGTGGCGCTGCTGGTGCTGTTGATGGGCGTGGGGCCGCTGGCCGCGTGGCGCAAATCATCGCCCGAGGGGCTGGGCCGGATGATGTGGAAGCCGCTGGCCTTCGCCGTGGTCGTGATGGTGGTGCTATTCGTCGTCGGCATTCAGATCATCCCGGTGTTGATCGGCTTCGGTCTGATTGCGTTCACCTTCGCCATCACGCTGGCCGAATACTGGCGCGGTATGCGGGCGCGGCACAAACTATCGAATGAGAGCTATGTCACCGCGCTCGTCCGCCTGTTCCAGCGCAATCGGCGCCGCTATGGCGGCTATCTCATTCACGTGGGCGTGTTGGTGATGGGCATTGGCGTGATCGGCTCGGTCAACTTTCAGCAGGAGACGCAGCGCGCGCTGGCGCCGGGCGGCTCGCTGACGATCGGGCCGTACACCATCACCTACGACCGCGGCCTGACCTGCGATCCGCGTTTCAGCCTCAGCGGCGATTGCGCCAGCTGGTACACGGAACGGGGCCGCGACATCATGATCGTGGCCGGTTACATGACGGTGACCGAACCCGGGCAGCCGCCGATGACCGTGGCTCCCTACCGCGAGATCTTCCTGAACGGCACGGGCGAATTGACACCGCCGGGCATCGTGTCGTCGCTCGGCGAAGACCTCTATTTGCTGTATCTGGGCGAGCAGAGCGGCTTCGGCACGATCAAGGTTTACATCAACCCGTTAATCCAGTTCCTCTGGATCGGCGGTATCATCCTGGTGATCGGCACGCTGGTGGCGATGTGGCCCTCGGCGGCCGAGCGCCGCGCCGTCACGGTGCCCGAACGCGCCGTGCTGGCCCGGTAATGGTGTGAAATTCATGTCCCGATCGATTCGACTTGTAAGCATGGCCGGATGGCTGGCGCTGGTGATCGCGCTGGCGCTGCTGGCCGGTGTGGCTTCGGCGCAGGACGGCCAGTCGCCCACGCCCGCGCCGCTGCGCGCGGTGACGGCTGACGATGTCAACGCCATCGCGCGGCAGATGTACTGCCCGGTGTGCGAGAATGAACCGCTGGATGCGTGCCGCACCGCCGCCTGCCAGCAGTGGCGCGCCCAGATCGCGCAGATGCTGAGCGAAGGTCAGACCGCCGATCAGATCAAGCAATACTTTGTCGATCGCTACGGGCTGCGCGTGCTGGCGCAGCCGCCGGCCGAAGGCAATTCGTTATTGCTGTGGGTGCTGCCGCTGGTGGCGCTGGTCAGCGGCGCGGTCTATGTATATTTCCT
>CAZKBQ010000155.1:0-1875 GCA_964550855.1 uncultured Anaerolineae bacterium | reverse complement strand
GCCCCGGCTCCGACGGCCCCCGCGCTTAAACGCGGCGCGCTCAATCAGGAGCGCTACTGTTTGGCCATGATCCTGCGCCAGCCGCAGTTGTTGGCCGCGATCGATGCGGCGCTCGATCGGGCGGAGCAACCGCCGCTGAGCGTGGATGATTTTGAGGAGCTGCTCAATCGGGAAGTGTTCCGGGCGATACGCGCCGCCGCCCATCAGTCTTCAGCGCCGACCGTCGAGCAGGTGCAGGCCGCGCTGGAACCGGCCCTCCACGATCAGCTGACCGGCTTGCTGGGCGAGATGGAATTCGGGCACATCGACTTATCGGCCGGTAATAAGGCTGATGAAGACCTGCAGCGGGTGGGTTTGCAGCTGCGCGAACACCGACTGAAGCGCGAAGGCTTGGAACTGCAGGTGCTGCTGCAGGCCAACGATCTGGAGCGCGAGACGCTGAGCGCGCTGGGCGAAACGACGCGCGCCAATGCCGCCGCGCTGCGGCGGTTGCAACAAATCTTAAGTGCGCGTACAATAACCCGTCAGTACACATCCGACCCGTGGAGCCGCAGTTAAGGATCGCCCCCAGCCAATATGACCCGACGCGTTGACGACTTGTCGCCCATCCGCGACGACGAATTGAATAACGAGGACCAGCTCGACGACGAACTCGATCTCGATGAGACCGAGGTCGGGCTGGACGACCTTGGCAAGCCCGACGACGAGGACAGCTCGCTGCCTGAAGAACCCGATCTGGCCGAGCTCGACGAGATCGAAAGCGAGGAAGAGGACGAGGACGCGGCGCTGGCGGTTGAAACCGACCTCAGCGACGACCCGGTGCGGATGTACCTCAAGGAAATCGGGCAGGTGCGCCTGCTTGAATCCCAGCAGGAAGTGTGGCTGGCCATCCAGATGGGCGCGCCGGATCAGCTGGCACGCGTGCGCGATCGGCTGCACGCCGCCAACAAAAAACCGCCGCACCCCGAAGAACTGATGCTGGGCGTGTACGAGGATTTGGTGGCCGCATGGGGGCGGTTCGAAAAGACCGCCCGCAAGGCGCACATGAAGAAAGTCGATCTGAAGAGTCTAATCGACGAAGCGCACACGCTGCGTTCGGGCGCGGTGCCCGACACCGAATCGCTGCTCCAGCCGCACGCCACTCATGTGCGTCACGAAAAAGGCTCGACGTGGCAGGACGCGCTGGGTCACTTATACACGGCGTACGTGTCGGTGTACGTGCTGCCGCTGGAGTCGCAGGTTTGGCTGATGAACCACGTCAAGAAGACCGGGCCACTGCCGACCGTCAAAGCGTTTGCCAAGTCGCTGCCGGACGCGCGCCGCATCAACCAGTCGCTGGCCGAGATCACCGACGAACGCACCGGCCAGGCCATCAGGGCCAAGCAGGCGCTGGTGCGCGCCAATCTTCGGCTGGTGGTCAGCGTTGCCAAGCGCTATATCGGGCGCGGCATCTCGTTCCTCGATCTCATTCAAGAAGGCAACATCGGCCTGCTGCGCGCGGTGGAAAAGTTCGATTACACCAAGGGCTTCAAGTTCAGCACCTATGCCACGTGGTGGATCCGGCAGGCCATCAGCCGCGCCATCGCCGATCAAGCCCGCACCATCCGCATCCCTGTGCACATGGTGGAAACCATCAATCGCCTGCTGCGCGTGCAGCGCAAGCTGATGCAGGAATTGGGCCGCGAGCCGTCGTCGGAAGAAGTGGCCGTGGAACTGGGCATGCTGGAGCCGGAAGATACGCTGGCCATTCAAACAGCCTGGGCGCAGAATCAGCCGCTGGACATCGCGCTGGAACGGCGATTGCGGCGCGCGGCCGTAAAGGTGCGGCGCATCATCCGCATCAGACAGGAGCCGATGTCGCTGGAGACGCCGGTC
>CAZKBQ010000154.1:0-2121 GCA_964550855.1 uncultured Anaerolineae bacterium | reverse complement strand
ATCGTCCCAACATTCACGTGCGGCTTCGAACGATCGAATTGCTGCTTCGACATGGATTGATCCTCCTGTGGGTCTCTTAGCGAGCACGCGCCGGACTGCGCTTGCCCTGCATAATTTCTTCAGCCAGTGACTCGGATACTTCAGCGTAATGCTCAAATTCCATCGTAAACGTGCCGCGCCCCTGCGTGGTTGAGCGCAGGTCGGTGGCGTAGCCAAACATGTTGGCCAATGGCACATGCGCTTTAATGGCCTGCACGTTGCCGGGTCGCGGTTCCATACCTTCGATCTGACCGCGCCGCGCCGACAGGTTGCCGATCACGTCGCCGGTGTATTCATCGGGCACGGTCACTTCCACGCGCATCACCGGCTCCAGCAGCACGGGTTTGGCCTTGGCCGCGCCTTCCTTCAGCGCCATCGATGCAGCGATCTTGAAGGCCATCTCATTCGAATCGACCTCGTGATATGAACCGTCCACCAGGCGGGCCTTTAGATCGACCATCGGGTAGCCGGCCAGCACGCCCGATTCCATCGCTTCGCGCACGCCCTTTTCGACGGCAGGCACGTATTCCTTCGGAACAGTGCCGCCCACGATGGCGTTCTCGAATTCAAAACCCTTGCCCTTTTCCAGCGGTTCCAGCTCCAGCCAGACATCGCCATACTGGCCGCGCCCGCCAGACTGGCGCACAAAGCGGCCCTGCACTTTCACGGGCCGCGTAATCGTTTCACGATAGGCGACTTTGGGGCGGCCGACGTTGGCCTGCACCCGATATTCGCGCAACATGCGGTCGACCAGCACTTCCAGGTGCAGCTCGCCCATGCCGGCGATCAGCGTCTGACCGGTGTTCTCATCGCTGCGGACACGGAACGTGGGGTCCTCTTCCGCCAGGCGACGCAGTGCCTCGCCCATTTTGTCTTGATCGGCCGTGGTCTTCGGCTCGATGGCGATTTCAATGACGGGATCGGGGAACGAGATCGCTTCGAGGACGATCGGGTTGTCGGGATCACACAGCGTGTCGCCGGTGAACGAGTCCTTCAGACCCAGCGTCGCACCGATGTCGCCCGCAAACACTTCAGTCTGCTCTTCGCGGCGATCGGCGTACATGCGCAGCACGCGCCCCAGGCGTTCCTTGCGGCGCTTGGACGAATTGGTGACTGTTTCGCCGACATCGACCTTGCCGGAGTACACCCGGAAGTAGGCCAGCCGGCCCACATAGGGATCGGCCACGATCTTGAAGACCAGCGCGCAAAACGGCTCGTTGTCGTCGGTGCGCCGCTCTTCGGTCTCGCCGGTCTGCGGATTGGTGCCGGTGACGGCAGGCACGTCAAGAGGCGACGGCAGATAATCGATGATGGCGTCCAGCATGGGCTGCACGCCTTTGTTCTTCAGACTGGAACCGCACAGCACCGGGAAGATCTTGCCCGCGATTGTCGCAGCGCGCAGGGCCTTCTTCAAATCTTCGACGGGGAGCGTTTCACCTTCGAGGAAGCGATGCGTCAAATCGTCGTCTGTTTCAGCAATCCGTTCGATCAGCGTTTCGTGCGCGGCCTGTGCTTCGTCCAGCATCTCGGCCGGGATCTCGCGCTCTTCAATCGTCAGGCCCAGGTCATCCACCCAGTACAGCGCCTTCATCTTGAACAGGTCGATGACGGCGTGGAAGTCGGCCTCACGCCCGATCGGAAGTTGGAGCGGCAGAGGATTCGCGCCCAAACGCTCCTTGATCGAGCTGACGCTGCGATAGAAATCCGCGCCTACCCGGTCCAGTTTATTGATGAAGCAGATGCGGGGGACGTGATATCGATCGGCCTGGCGCCACACCGTTTCCGATTGCGGCTCCACACCCTGCACGCCGTCGAACACCACGACGCCGCCATCCAGCACGCGCAGCGAGCGCTGCACTTCAGCCGTAAAGTCGATGTGGCCCGGCGTGTCGATGATGTTGATCTGGTGCTCGCGCCACATGCAGGTGATGGCCGCGGCCGTGATGGTGATGCCGCGTTCGCGTTCCTGCTCCATCCAGTCGGTCACCGTCGTGCCCTCATCGACGTTGCCAATGCGATGAGTCTTGCCGGTATAAAACAAAACCCGCTCGGTCGTCGTTGTTTTACCGGCGTCAATGTGGG
>CAZKBQ010000153.1:0-2234 GCA_964550855.1 uncultured Anaerolineae bacterium | reverse complement strand
CACGTGCGCGGCCGCTGCGACCACGCCTCGCTCAGGCCGCTGACGGCGAGCTCGCCGCCGAGGGCGCCGACCACCACCACAGGCGCGCGATCGGCCGGCAGCGGCGTGGCGAAGAGTCCTTGTGCATCGGCCCGACCTTCGGCCAGCAGCCCGCCAGTCGCGTCATAAACGCGCAGCTGCGCGTCGGGAACGGCGCGGCCGTCGCGGCGGGCCAACCGCGCTGTCAGTTGATGATCGCTGTACTTGAGCACCAGCGTCTGCGAAGTGTAGGATACCAGCAGCGCGGCGCGATCGGCGGCCGGTTGATCGAGAGTGACGATGTACATCCCCGGCGCCAGATCGGCCGGCCACATCAGAGTGATCGCCTGCCAACGCGCCGTAATGGCCTGCTGCCATTGGCGCACGACGGACAGGCCCGTCAGATCGACGGTTGGCTGTCCGCCGTAGGTTTCAGCCGATTTCAACCAGATGGGCAGTTGTGCCACCGCCTGATCTGGCGCAAGCGCGTAGATGCGCACCGTGACCGGTCTGAGCAGGTTGCCTTCGACGGCGAATTGAAGCCCGCGCGAACCGGCCGGATCGAGGCTCTGAATGGGGACGCCGTCGCCAAAGGTCACACGGCCGGATTCATCAGGCGTGGAGAAGTGCCAGCTCTGCGCCGAGCGCAGTAGCGATTTGCCACCGGCCGTCTTGATGGTCGGTTCGAGGCGCACGGTGTATTCGGTGCCGGGACGCCAGTCGGTTTGCGGCGTGAAGATCAGAGTGGTGTTGGTCCAGCTGAAGGTGCCGCGCATGGCTGGCGTGATGGACAGGGCGGCCTCAACGCTGGCCCGATCGAGCGACAGGTCGAAGGTGATCGACAGGGGTTCTGCCCAGCTGGCATAGATTTGCGGCAGATCGATCTGCCGGATCACCGATCGGATGGTGAACGACCAGCGGCGGATCACCTGATCGTCGATCCGTAGAACTACGTAATAGAAACGACCCGGCTCCCAACCGCCCGCGGGCTCGAACGTCAACGCCACGCCGCGCCAGGTAAAGGTGCCGGTAATAGCCGGCGACAGGCTGAGGCCGCGCTCAATGGCCGCGTGATCGACTTCGGCGTTGAAGCGGATGGTCAGCGGCGCGCGCCGATCGACGTTGGCGGCGCGATCAGCGGGCGAGGTCCACGCGACGAGCGGGGCGGCGGGCGTGGCGGACGGCGTGCGCGGAACGCTGGTTTGGGCGCCGACGGGGTGAAGCCCACCGCCGATCAGCGCGAGCGCAGCGAGGCAACAGCCAATGACGGCCAGGACGCGAGGTTGATGACGCATGGCCCCTCTCCGCAGCGAGTGATCACCTGTAGTGTACTGCGGAGAGGGGCGGCGCGCCCTACGT
This sequence comes from uncultured Anaerolineae bacterium, assembly GCA_964550855.1. Classification (GTDB taxonomy): domain Bacteria; phylum Chloroflexota; class Anaerolineae; order Fen-1058; family Fen-1058; genus JAGOBP01. The sequence continues at coordinate 857 of CAZKBQ010000153.1, read as the reverse complement.
TCACCATGCGCCCGCACACCAGCTAATCGCCGGTTGAGCCACGCCACGGCGATGATTGCCTGACGCGCGGCCTACGTTCGCTCGCGCCGGGCGCAGGTTGGTCATCGGCTGAAAGAGGCTATGGCCCGGCCTGATGAAAACCCGGCAACAGCCAAATGTGTTGTCACGTGACAAACAGAGGCAACTGGCGTACAGGCCGCGCCCGAAAACAAAAGACCGCTCTTGCGAGCGGCCTTTTGTTTTTGCGCCGTGGCAAAACCTATCCTAGCCTACCGGAGGCAGTGCCACGGCGCTACGCTTACCACTCTTACTCATGAGCACCACCTCCTCCTTTCAAAGGATAGCAGAGGAATAAACGGGGACGACTTTCCCTAATGATGGCTGTAATTATCCGTTGAACCCCCTCCGGTGTCAAGCGCCCTCCCCCAGACGGAAGCGGAGGTAGGCTTCCATGAACTCATCCAGCCGCCCGTCCAGCACCGCCTGGGTGTTGCCGGTCTCGTGCTCGGTGCGATGATCCTTGACCAGCTGGTAGGGGTGCAACACATACGATCGGATCTGGCTGCCCCACTCGGCTTTGACGTGCTCACCCTTCAGGCTCGCCAGTTCCTTCTGCCGCTTCTCTTCTTCCAGCTCGTACAGTTTGGCGCGCAGGATCTTCAGCGCCGTCTCACGATTCTGCGTCTGACTGCGCTCATTCTGGCAGGTCACCACGATGCCGGTGGGCAGGTGCGTGATACGGATGGCGGTCTCGTTCTTCTGCACGTTCTGGCCGCCCGCCCCGGCCGAGCGATAAGTGTCAATCTTGATATCCTGCGGCTTGATCTCGATCTCGTCGCCCTCGCCCAGTTCCGGCC
>CAZKBQ010000152.1:0-2451 GCA_964550855.1 uncultured Anaerolineae bacterium | reverse complement strand
GATCGCGCCGAGGGCGATGACCGTGGAGAGCGCCGCGATACCGAAGTCGAATTCGCCGTGCGGCTCACCCTCGATCCACGCGGAGAAGAAGGTGATGCCGAAGGGCGCGGCGTTGATGAAACCGATCACGATCGAGAAGAAGGCCAGCACCACCAGCGGCGAGGTCATGACACGCGAGCTTTCCACCGCGTGCGCGGCAGCCTCATGCTTGGGCTTGCCGAAGAACACCATCAGCACCTGCCGCGTCATGTAGAAGGCAGTAAACGCCGCCGCGATCAGCAGCAAGACAAAGGCCACAGGGTTCTTGTGCGACGCTTCCAGCAAGATTTCGTCCTTGCTCCAGAAGCCGGCCAGCGGGAAGATGCCGGCCAGCGCCAGCGACCCGATGATGTACACGGCCGTCGTTGTGCGCATCTTGTCATTGAGGCCGCCCATGTTGCGCATGTCCTGCGGATCGAATTCTTCCGCCGCCGCCGTAGAGTGGGCATCCCCATGCCCACCGGCATCCCCATGCCCACCGGCATCCCCATGCGCGTTAGGCGCTTTGGCGTGCGCCTTTGCATGCACGTGATGATGTCCGTGCTCCACGCCGTGAATGACCGACCCCGCGCTCATGAACAACAGCGCCTTGAAGAAGGCGTGCGTCATCAGGTGGAAGACGCCGGCCACTACGGCGCCCATGCCCACCGCGCTGACCATGAAGCCCAGCTGTGACACGGTGGAATAGGCCAGCACTTTCTTGATGTCGAACTGCGCGGCCGCGATCGACCCGGCGAACAGCGCCGTCACCGCGCCCAGGATGCCGACGAAACTCTGCACTTCCGGCACCGCGTGGAACAGCGGCTCTGATCGGGCGATGAGATACACGCCCGCCGTCACCATCGTGGCCGCGTGGATCAACGCAGAAACCGGTGTGGGGCCGGCCATGGCGTCGGGCAGCCAGACGTACAACGGAATCTGCGCCGATTTGCCGGTGACGCCGATAACCATCAGCAGCGTCACCAGCATGATCAGGCCTTTCATGGCCTCGGCGTTTTCTTCCGCCGCCGCGAAGACGCCGCCGAACTGCAGCGTGCCGAAGCCGATGAACATGGCGAACATCGCCAGCATCACGCCCCAGTCGCCCACCCGATTGGCCACCATGGCCTTGCGGGCCGCCTCGGCGTTTTTCATCTTCTCGAACCAGAAGCCGATGAGCAGGAAGGAGCACAGACCCACCCCCTCCCAGCCGACGAACAACATCAGGTAGTTGTTCGCCAGCACCAGGATCAACATCATCGCCATGAACAGATTCAGGTAGATGAAGAAAGCCTGGAAGCGGCGGTCGCCGTGCATGTAGCCGATGGCGTAGATGTGGATGAGCGTGCCCACCAGCGTGACCACCATCAACATGACGCCGGTCAGCGTGTCGATGTGCAGGCCCATCTCCAGCGTGGTGCGGCCGATGGTGAAGAAGGTGAACAGCGGCACATCCACGCCGTGGTTGAGGGCGCGCTCTTCGGCGGGCAGCTGAAACAGCGCGACGACGACCAGCAGCGACAGCAGAAACGACGCGCCGGAGGCGGCCACCGCCGTCCAGCCGATCTCGCCCTCGCTGCGGTTTTTGCCGCCAAAGGTGTTGATCAGCAGCCCGATCACCGGGAAGATGATGATCAGCCAGGCGTACTGAAAAATCTGAGGTGCTTCACTCGCGACTTCGTGCATAAGGACTCCAACTCAGGCGTCGGCTGCACGCCGATCCGTCATTCGTTGATTTGTCACTCGCCATTCGTCGACTTGCTTTTACCCGCGCAGCTGGTGCAGGTCGTCCACGTTGATGCTCTGCTTGGTGCGGAAAATGGTGACGATCAACGCCAGGCCCACCGCCACCTCGGCGGCCGCCACCACCATCACAAAGAAGACAAAGATCTGCCCGTCGAGGTGATTGAACGATCGGGCAAAAGCCACAAACGCCAGGTTGGCAGCGTTCAGCATCAACTCCACCGACATGAACAGGATGATGGCGTTGCGGCGCACCAGCACGCCGATGACGCCCAGCGTGAACAATACACCGCTCAAACCCAGGATCAGGGGAAACAGGGTGGCGAAACCTTCGTTGCTCATGCGGATTTCTTCCTCCTTTCGTCGCGCGTCAGCACCACCGCGCCCACGATGGCGACCAGCAGCAGGATCGACACCGCCTCAAACGGGAACAGATACGCGCTGAACAGCTCGGCGCCCACGGCTTCGGCGCTGCCCTGGACCAGCTGATTGGCGGGCAGATCGACGATCTGCACCGGCGGCTGGTTGAGCAGCACCACCGCACCCAGCACCAATACAGCCGCCGCCAGCACTATCGCCAGCGGCACCTGCCAGCGGTTGCTCTCACGCGCGCCCACCCGCTCCGCGCCCAACAGCATGATCACGAACAGGAACAGCACCATGATCGCGCCGGCGTAGGGAAAGAGTGTA
>CAZKBQ010000151.1:0-2628 GCA_964550855.1 uncultured Anaerolineae bacterium | reverse complement strand
CGCGCTTGCCCATCAGGATTTCCGGCACGTCGTTGGCGGCGATCTTCTGCGCCAGCCCTTCCACGATGGCGGTCTTGCCCACGCCCGCCTCGCCGATGAGCACCGGATTGTTCTTGGTGCGACGCGACAACACCTGCACCACGCGCAGGATTTCGTTGTCGCGGCCGATGACCGGATCGAGTTTGCCGGCCTTGGCCAGCGCGCTCAAATCGCGGCTGTATTTTTCCAGCGTGCGATAGCGGCTTTCCGCGCCCGGATCGGTGACGCGCTGCCCGCCGCGAATCTGTTTGACAGTGTCGTTGATGCGCTCGCGCGTCACGCCGTTCTCGGCCAGCAATCGCGCCGCCGCCGTGTTCCGCTCGGTGCTGATCGCCAGAAAGATGTGCTCCGTCGAGATGTACTCATCCTTCAACCGGTTCGCTTCTTCCTGCGCCAGATCCAGCACGCGCTTGACGCGCGGCGTGATGAACACCTGGCCGGTGCCGCCGCCATAGATGGCGGCCTTGGGCGAATGGCGCAGGATGTCTTCCAGCTTGGCGCGCATCGCGGCCACATCCACGTTGAGCTTGCCCAGGATCTGCGGCACCACGCCGTCGGGCTGCTCCAGCAACGCCAGCAGGATGTGCTCCGTGTCCACCTGATTGTGCCCGTAGCGCTGCAGAATCTCGATGCTGCGGTTGGCAGCATCCTGCGCGCGCTCGGTAAAACGATCAAATCGCATCATAATGAGTGCTCCGTGATGTTAGCGTGAAACGTAAACCGCAAGAGTTGATGCTTTACGTTTTACGCTTTACGTTCTACGCTCTGATCTTTCTCGGCTCGATCTCGATCACCTGTGTGTACGTGTCGTCGGTTTCGATATTCCAGTCGTACTTGTCACGAAACGCTGCCACCACGGGGGCCGGCGCATACCCGATCGGCTGTGCCTGCCCCTCGATGACCACCGGCTGATTGCCGTTCTCCAGCGAAGCCGTGACGTGCGGGTTGCGACGGATGTTGCGCGCCTTCACGCTCTCCGCACCGGTACAGACGAAGATTTTGTGATTCACCCACACGAACCAGATCGGCGCCAGGTGCGGCCGGCCGTCGGGGCGCACGGTCGCCAGCCAGAGGTTCTTGTCCTTTTGCAATCGCCGTTCGACTTGCGGATCGAGCGTCATGAGCCTGTCCAAATAGATTATACCGCACAAGCGTAGGGGCGCGGTCCCCGCGCCCGGTCGCCGCGCCCTAATACCCGCGCCCCGGTCACCACGCCCCTACCGTTACGCCGTCGCCTTCTCCCGTTCGAAGTACAACCCTTCGTGGTCGGCATCGATATGGACGGTGTCGCCCTCTTTGAACTCGCCGCTCAGGATCTTCAGCGCCAGCGGATCTTGCACATAGCGCTGAATGGTGCGCTTGAGCGGCCGCGCGCCGTACACCGGATCGTAGCCCGTGTTCGCCAGCCACTCCTTGGCCGCCTCGCTCAACTTCAAGTCGATCTTGCGGTCGGCCAGCAGCTTGCGCAGATTGCCCAGCTGAATCTCCACGATGCGCGACAGATCCGCCCGTGTCAGGTTGTCGAAGATCACAATCTCGTCCACCCGATTGAGGAACTCCGGCTTAAAGTTCTGCTCCAGCGCCGCCTGCACGCGCTTGCGCATCTCGGCCGTGTCGCCGCCGCCCAGCTCTTTGATCCACTGCGAGCCGACATTGCTGGTCATGATCACGATGGTGTTCTTGAAATCCACCGTGCGGCCGTGCCCATCCGTCAGGCGGCCGTCGTCCAGCAGCTGCAGCAGCACGTCAAACACTTCGTCGTGCGCCTTCTCGATCTCGTCGAACAGCACCACGCTGTAGGGCCGCCGTCGCACCGCTTCGGTCAGTTGACCGCCCTCGTCGTAGCCCACGTAGCCGGGCGGCGCGCCGATGAGGCGCGAGACGGTGTGCTTCTCCTGATACTCGCTCATGTCGATGCGCACCATCGCGCCCTCGTCGTCGAACAGGAACTCCGCCAGCGATTTCGCCAGTTCGGTTTTGCCCACGCCCGTCGGGCCCAGGAACATGAACGACCCCAACGGCCGATTGCGATCCTGCAAGCCGGCGCGCGCGCGGCGCACCGCATTGGACACCACGCGGATCGCTTCGTCTTGCCCGACCACCCGCTGATGCAGACGTTCCTCCATGTGCAGCAGCTTCTGCATCTCGCCTTCCAGCAGGCGGCTGACCGGGATGCCCGTCCACTTGCCGACGATCTCGGCCACGTCTTCGGCTTCGACCTCTTCCTTCAGCATGCGCTGATCTTTTTGCAGCTCCTTCAGGCGCGCTTCGCCCTCGGCCAGCTGTCGTTCCAGATCGCGCAGCGTGCCAAAGCGCAGCCGCGCGGCCTCATCCAGCTTGTATTCGCGTTCGGCGCGCTCGATCTCCGTGCGGGTCGCGTCCATCTTCTCTTTGATGGCCTGCAGCGCCGTGATCGCACTCTTCTCCAGTTCCCAGTGCGCGCGCAGGCCGTTGGACTGCTCTTTGAGATCGGCCACTTCTTTTTCCAGCTTCGCCAATCGTTCCCGGCTGGCCTGATCTTTTTCCTTCTTCAGAGCCTCGCGCTCGATTTCAAGTTGCATGATCTTGCGATCGACTTCGTCCAGCGCG
>CAZKBQ010000150.1:0-2790 GCA_964550855.1 uncultured Anaerolineae bacterium | reverse complement strand
TGGCCGCCCTGGCCCAGCTGCTGCAGCACCTTGGCATTGGCGCGCACGCCGCAGCCCGGGCAGGTGCTGCCCATGATTTCCACGACGGCCAGTCCGCCCTTGCGCCGCCGCAATTGATCGTACAGCGCCAGCTCGGCCTCGGCGAGGCCGGCGCGGACGGCGCGCTGCTCGGCCGTCTGCCCGGCGATGGCCAGTTCGATCTCGGCCTCGGCCGCCTGCAGCCGGACTTGCGCCGCCTGCCAGTCGGCCTCGATGCGGGCAGCCTCGGCCGCCGCGCGAGTCTGGGCGCTTTCCGCATTTTCCAACGCCAGCATGGCCGCAAACAATTGATCATCGGTGGTGGTTTTCTGGCGCTTCAGGGCGTGGATGTCATTTTGCAGATCGAGCAATTCTTTGGGGTTCTTGACCAGGCCGCTGTACAGACGCTTCTCGGCCTGCTGAATTTTCTCGTCCAGTGCGGCCGCCGCCAGTTCCAGGTCTTTGCGTTCGGCGCGGCGCTGCCGCACCAGCTGTTCGGCCTCGGCGCGGGCCCGGCGGGCCGCGATCAACTCATCGGTTTCACGCAGATCCGCTTTCACGGCGGCCAGCCGCTGATTGAGTTGATCCAGCGTCGAATCAATCGCCTGCAAATCGAGCAGCAGATCGGTCACGCTCACGGGGGCCTCGGTGCAGTGCGGGATGCCGTCAATTATAGTGAATTACCCATCGCATGCAACCGGGCCAGTTGTGCTAGAATCACGGCATGTCTGCGCCGCGCGTGTCTGCCGCCGAACGCCGCTGGTTGATGGCCGCCTCGCTGGTCGTGCTGGCACTGGCGTCGCTGCCGTACCTGGCGGGCTGGTTGGCGCAGACTCCCGATCGGATCTTTACCGGCCTGCAGGTGAACCCGCTCGACGGCCTGAGTTATCTGGCCAAGATGCGCATCGGCCTGCGCGGCGAATGGCTGTTTCAACTGGCCTTCACGCCGGAATCGGGCGGCGGCGCGCTGCTGTTTACGTATTTTGTCGCATTGGGCCACCTCGCCCGTCTGCTCGCGCTGCCGCCGATTGTGATCTTCCACCTGGCGCGCCTCGTCGGCGGCCTGGCCCTGTTGTGGCTGATCTATCAACTCGTCGCACGCCTCGCCGATTCCATCGCGCTGCGGCGATGGATGTGGTGGGTGGTCGCGCTGTCCAGCGGGCTGGGCTGGCTGGCCGTGTTGCTGGGCGACCATTCTTCATCTGATCTCAGCATTCCCGAATCGAACACGTTTTACAGTTTGATGGCCAACGCGCACTTTGCCCTGGCGACCGCCCTGATGATCGCTGTGTTCATCGGCGTGCTGGAAACCACCCGGTTGTCCGTCCGGCGCTCGATCGGTTTAGCTGGCCTATCGGTCTTGCTCGCGATCATTCAGCCGTTTGCGCCCTTTGCGGTTTACGCGATCCTGGGGCTGACGCTGGTGGCGCGCTGGCGGCGTGACGGGGTGTGGCCGCGCGCGCCGTTTGCTTCGGCCGTCATCGCCGGGGCAGTGACCGCGCCGCTGCTGCTGTACCTGTTCCTCGCCACTCAGGCCGATCCGCTGCTGGGCGCGTGGTCGGCGCAGAACCAGACGCCGTCGCCGCCGCCGCCCGCCTATCTGATCGGCTACGGGTTGCTGCTGATAGCGGCGGTGCCCGGCGCACGCGCGGCGTGGCGCCGGCGCAGCGACTGGGATCTGCTGCTGCTGGTCTGGATCGCGGTGACGGCGCTGCTGCTGTACGCGCCGATCCCGCTGCAGCGGCGCCTGTCGCTGGGCTTGCACGTGCCCATCGCGCTGCTGGCCGCCCGGGGGCTGAGCACGGTGCTGCGCGCCCGGTGGTCGCGTCGGCTGGCGTTGGCCGCGCTGCTGCCGACGAGCCTGTTTTTAGTATTGGCCCTGATCGGCGGGGCGGCGGCGCGCGATCCGGGCATCTTCATCACCGGCGGCGAACAGCGCGCCTTTGAGTGGCTGCAGGCCAATGCGCCGCGCGGCGCGGTGGTCCTGGCCGCGCCGGAGACGGGGGCCTTCATTCCCGCTTACACGGACTTGCGGGTGATTTACGGTCATCCCTACGAGACAGTGAATGCGGCGCAGCGCCGGCGGCAAGTGCTGGATTTTTTCGCCGGCACGATCGATCGGGACGCCGTGCTGCGCGAAGCCGACTATGTTTTTGTGGGGCCGCGCGAAGTGAAACTCGGCGCGTTCGATCCGGCCGATCTGCCGTTAATCGAGACCTTCACTTCGGACGGCGTCACGATCTACGCCGTGGCTGGGCGCTAAAACGGGTCGGGCATGCGGACAATCGGGCGGCTGTTAGTGTTTCTACTGATGGGCGGGCTGGCCCTGGGGCCGGTGCTGATCGATCCGGCCAGCCGCCTGCCGTATCCCGCGCACGGCCTGTACAGCGACCTGACGCTCACTCACTGGTCGGCCTTTGAGTACACGCGCCAGCAACTCGCGGCCGCCGGCGAGCTGCCCCTGTGGCGCACGTCCATCCTGTCGGGCACACCCTTTGCCGCCGATCCGCTGTCGGGCCTGTTTTATCCGCCGCACTGGCTGGCACTGTTTACGCCGTGGCCGCTGGCGTTGGCGCTCAATGGGCTGTTGTGGCTGCACCTGTCGCTGGCGGCGGGCGCGATGTACGCGCTGATGCGGCGCTGGAATGTGTCACGTGGGGCGGCGCTGGCTGCGGCGCTGGCGTTTGCGGCCACCCCCAAGATCATCGCGCACGCGGGGCTGGGCCATCTCACCCTCATCGAGGCGTGGGCGTGGCTGCCGGTGGCGCTGTT
>CAZKBQ010000149.1:0-2843 GCA_964550855.1 uncultured Anaerolineae bacterium | reverse complement strand
TGGAGCGGCGCGGCGCTGGGCGCGTGCCTGCTGGCCGATGCGCGGCTGGCCGTGTATGTTGCGATCCTGGTTATTTCGTATCTGCTCTTCACCGGCGCGCGGCGCGATCGAACGACGTGGTTCCAGTTGATGGCGCAGATCGCCATTGTGCTGATCGTAGCAGCGGCGCTGTCGGCGGCGGTCTGGCTGCCGGCGCTGATGCTGTCGGGCGAAACGTCGCGGGCCGCGCTGTCGATCGAAGAGGCGGGTACGCTGTCACTCGATCCGATCTATCTGCTGGGCCTGCTCATACCCGATCGGAGCGGCGCAGCCGAGCGGACGACATACGCCGGCGTGAGCGTGCTGGCGCTGGCCGTCGCCGCACTGTGGCGCGGGCATCCGCCGGCGGCGCGAGGACGGGCGTGGTTGATCGCCGTGATCGTCTTCGGCGGGGCGCTGGCGCTGGGCACGCACACACCGCTGTACGAGCTGATCTACCGGCTGCCGGGCGCGTCGCTGCTGCGCGTGCCCGCCCGCGCGTGGCTGATGGTGAGCTTTGCGCTGGCCGCGCTGGCAGGCTTTGGCCTGCACCGGCTGGGCGCGTCGGTGCGGCGCGCCGAGACGCAAAAGTTCGTATGGACGATCGGGCTGGCGCTTATCGCGATCGATCTGCTGCCGGTCGATTGGGCGGTGTATCGCGTGGCGACGGTGGACGAGGCGTTTGCGCCGGGCCGCGCCGCCGCCGACTGGCTGGCGCGGCAGCCCGGCGAGTTTCGCGTGTATTCACCGTCGCTGTCGATTCCGCAACACGTGGCGCAGCAGTTCGGCCTGCAGCTGGCCGACGGCGTCGATCCGCTGCAGCTGGCGCGCTATGTGAATTTCATGCAGGTGGCCACGGGTGTGGGCGCGTGGGGCTACTCGGTGACGCTGCCCGCCTTTCCCGGTCTTCAATCGGACGAGGACGTTCACACAGCCTTGAAAGACGTGACGCCTGACGCGGTGGCGCTGGGTTTGCTCAACGTGAAATACGTGGTGGCCGATTTTCCGATCCACGCCGCTGAGCTGATCGAACGGGCGCGGTTTGGCGCGACGATCGTGTACGAGAATATGCGGATGCGGCCGCGCGCCGACCTGGCCGCCGGCGCCGCGCGCCTGGTGGCGGAGCAGGCCAATCGGCTGGTGGTCGAGGCGACGGGGCCGGGCACGCTCGTATTGAGCGAAGTTTACGCCGCCGATTGGATCGCGCTGGTTGACGGGCAGCCTGCCGTCATTCGGCCGATCGACGGCGTGCTGCGCGGCGTGGACGTGCCGGCGGGCGCGCACCTCGTCGAGCTGATCTATCAACCCAGAGCCGTGTACGCGGGCGCGCTCATCTCGCTGTTGAGCGTGATCGCGCTGGCGTGGGCGGTCGTCGTCTGCCGACGGCGTCATCGCGCGGAGAAGCCGAGGTTGTGATGCGTCGCTACGGGCCGCTACTGATACTGCTGGCCGCGCCGCTTGTCCTGCTGGCGCCGCTGCTGCTGACCGGACGGGTGCTGTACTGGGGCGTGCCGCTGCTGCAGTTCTATCCGTGGCAGCACACCGCCGCCGGGCTGTGGCAGGCGGGGCAGCCGCCGCTGTGGAACTCACTGGTCGGCAGCGGCGCACCGCTGGCCGCGAATTTGCAGACGGGCGTGTTTTATCCGCTGAACTTTCTGCACCTGATCCTGCCGACGGAGTATGCGCAGACTTACACGGCGCTGCTGCACGTGCTGCTGACCGGGCTGTTCATGTACGCGTATTTGCGGACACTGAAATTGAGCGCGTTGGCGGCTGTGATGGGCGCGCTGGCCTATCAGCTGTGCGGCTTCTTCATCGCCCGATTGGCCTTCTTCAGCGTGACGGCCGCCTTCCCATGGATCGCGGCGTGGCTGTGGCGGGTGGAGCAGCTGGTGGGCGGGGGACAGCAGTCAGTGGATGGCGGCATAGCGAATGAGCGCACGAGCGAACGGCCGAATGAGCGATCGGGCGGGCAAGAGCGAGACGAGAGAGCCGAGCCAGTACCCGTTGCGCCCCACTCATCACTCATTACTCATCACTCCTCACTGGGCAATGTGCTATGGCTGGCGCTCGTCATCGGACTGGGCGTGCTGGCCGGGCACGCCCAGACGGCCGTGTACGGGCTGATCTTCGTCTCACTCTACGCTATCTGGCGGATAATCTCCAATCATGCCGCGCACCGCATCTCCGTCCTTCGTTCGCTTGTTCTCTTCGGCAGCGCAGTGCTGCTTGGCCTGGCCCTGGCCGCGATTCAGCTGCTGCCGGCGGCGGAACTGACGCGCGAATCGCAGCGGGCGGGCGGACTGGATTACACGCGGATCATGACGCATTCCTACTGGCCGCTGCGCCTGCTCACGCTGCTGGCTCCCGATTTCTTTGGCAATCCCGCGCAGAACAACTTCTGGGGTTACGACAACTACTGGGAAAACGCGGCGTATATCGGCGTGCTGCCGCTGCTGCTGGCGCTGTGGGTGGCGGGGGGGAAGATCAGGGATTGGGGTTCAGGGATCAGGCGAAGAGTGCGCAGGCGCGCAGGCGAGGCGGCGAATCCACGCATTACTCATTACTCATCACTCCTCACTCCTCACTCGTCACTCGTTACGTTCTTCGGCCTGGCTGCGGTCGTCTCGCTGGTGCTGGCCTTTGGCTGGTTTACGCCGATCTATCCGTGGTTATACGCGCACGTGCCCGGCTTCGATCTGTTTCAAGGCCCGGCGCGCTGGCTGGCGGTGACCGAGGCGGCGCTGGTGGTGCTGGCAGCGCTGGGCGCGCAGCGCTGGCTGGAACAGGGCTTTTCGCGGCGGGCGGCGCGGCGCTGGGTGTTG
>CAZKBQ010000148.1:0-2905 GCA_964550855.1 uncultured Anaerolineae bacterium | reverse complement strand
CAAGGTCCCGGCCGACGTTAAGGCCAAAGTCGACGAGATCACCAAGATGCTGCAGAATGGTGAGCTCCAGACGAATGTGCCTCCGGCCAAGCCGGCGCAGTAAACCGAGTCACGATTCAATACCGGGTAGGCCGCCCGCCGCCAGCGGGCGGCCTACTCACATCCCGGACTTGACACGCCACAGGCGGCCGACATCGGTCATTTCGACGCTCGGCTCCGGGATTTACAACTTTAAGGGGGAGAGATCGAAACAGTCTCTTGCCCTTTTTTTGCTCAAACGCATATAATGAGACCATTCATCTTACGCTAAGGGGTAAACGGTATGGCAGAAGCAGCAGCAGTCACACCACCTTCTTCCCCCGCCCAAGTCGACCGCCTCTCCGGCCTTGCCCAAAAAATCCTGGTGCCAATCCTGGCCGTTCTGACGGCATTGGTCATCGGCGGCTTGATCATCTTGATCTCCGGCGGCAACCCATTGGAGGCATATCGCGGCCTGGTGGAAGGCGCCTTCGGCTCGCCCAAAGCGATCTCAGAAACCTTCATCTGGGCCACGCCCTACATCTTTGCCGGCCTGGCCGTGGCGCTGGCCTTCAAAGGCGGCCTGTTCAACATCGGCGCAGAGGGCCAACTGGCGCTCGGCGCGCTGGCGGCAGCCTGGTTGGGTTATGGACTGCCGAAAGCGCTCGGCACCACCATCCCGGCGATCATCCACGTGCCGATCTGCGTCATCGGCGGAGCGGTGGCTGGCGGTCTATGGGGCGGTGTTCCGGGCTGGCTCAAGGCTCGCTTCGGCGCGCACGAAGTGATCATGACGATCATGATGAACTACATTGCACTGTCGCTGGTATCGTTCCTGCTCAACGGCCCGATGAAGGATCCCAGCCCGACGAACGTCATCGCCCGCACGCCCCTGATTGCGGAGAGCGCGCGCATTAGCCCCATCTTTGCCGACCCGGCGCTGCGCGTGCACTGGGGCACGGTGCTGGCCATCCTCGTCGCGGTGCTGATCTGGTGGCTGCTGTGGAAGACGACCGTAGGTTTCGAAATCCGCACGGTCGGCCTCAGCAGCGGCGCGGCCCGCTACGCAGGCATCAACGTAGGGCGCACTATCGTGCTGACGATGTTCCTGTCCGGCGGACTGGCGGGGCTGGCCGGCGCGATCGAAGTGACCGGGCTTAACTACCGTCACGAGCTGAGCTTCGCGCTGGGCTACGGTTTCGACGCCATCGCCATCGCCCTGTTGGGTCGCACGCATCCGTTCGGGGTGGTGCTGGCCGCCATCTTGTTCGGCGCCATGCGCAGCGGCGCCACGCGCATGCAGTTCCTGACACAGATTCCGGTAGACATCATCTCGGTCGTGCAGGCGCTGATCCTGCTGTTCGTCGCCGCCGACGAGATCATCCGCTACGTCTATCGCATCCGCGCCCCCAAGGAAGAAGTGATCATGACCCGCGGATGGGGAGGTTAAGCCATGACCACATCAGCGCTTCCAATGGCGCCGGCCAAGGCCAGTCTGTGGTCGCGGCTGGGCAACACCCGCCGCTACCTTATGATCGCTTCGGTGATCTTAGGGCTGATGTTGATCATCGTGCTGGTCGGCCGCCAAGAAAACACCGTAGCCGACATCGTGGCGTCGTTCATCGCCACCACCATCACCTTTGCCACACCGCTCACGTTGGGCGCGCTGTCCGGCATCTACTGCGAGCGCTCCGGGGTGGTGAACATTGCCATTGAAGGCATGATGCTGGGCGCGTGCTTCTTCGGCTTCATCGGCGCGGGCTGGTTCAAGAGCCTGGGCGTGCCCGATCAGCCGGCCCTGTGGCTGGGCATCGGCGTGGCCATGTTGACCGGCTTCTTGCTGGCGGCGCTGCACGCTGTGCTGTCCATTCGCTTCAAGGTCAACCAGATCATCAGCGGCACGGTGATCAACATCCTGGCGGTGGGCCTGACCGGCTATCTTAATCGCCAGTTGTTCTTCCAGGCCGGCGCGGCGCAGCTGCAATCGGCCGGCACCCTCAGCCGCGTGACCATCCCGCTGCTGTCCGATCTGCCGTTGATCGGCGGCATCTTCAACCAGCCGCCCATCACTTACCTGGCGCTGATCCTGGTCATCGTCACGCAGTTTGTGCTGTTCCGAACCGTGTGGGGGCTGCGCACGCGGGCGGTGGGCGAGCATCCGCGCGCCGCCGATACGGTGGGCATCAACGTTTACAAGATGCGCTACGTCAACGTGCTCATCGGCGGCATCATCGCAGGGCTGGGCGGCGCGTTCTTCACCTTGCAGTCCGTGGGCGCCTTCGAGCCGGGCATGACGGCCGGGCGCGGCTTCATCGCACTGGCGGCCATGATCTTCGGCAACTGGTCGCCGGTGGGCGCCTTTGCGGCGGCGCTGCTGTTTGCTTCGGCGCAGGCCTTTCAGATCAACCTGCAGTTCTACTCGGCGCTGATTCCGCCTGAACTGGACTTCTTGAAGAAATCGCAGATCGTCGGTATGCTGCCCTACCTGCTGACCATGTTCGCGCTGACGGGCATCGTGGGCCGCACCACGCCGCCCGCTGAGGACGGCGTCCCGTACGAGAAGGGTGAATGATCATGGCCGACATCGCACTTGAAGTGCGCAACATCACCAAGCGCTTTCCCGGCGTGCTCGCCAACGACGAGGTCAGCCTCTATCTGAAGAAAGGCGAGATTCACGCGTTACTGGGTGAAAACGGCGCGGGCAAGACCACGCTGATGAACATGGTCTACGGCCTGTATCATCCGGACAGCGGCCAGATTCTGGTGGATGGCAAGGAAGTCCACATCAAAGAGCCGACCGACGCCATCAACCTGGGCGTCGGCATGGTGCACCAGCACTTCATGCTGATCCCGGTGTTTACGGTGGCCGAGAACATCGTGCTGGGCA
>CAZKBQ010000147.1:0-3150 GCA_964550855.1 uncultured Anaerolineae bacterium | reverse complement strand
CTCATCGTGCTGGGCGGCGTCTTCGGCCTGCTGCCGGACACGCTCGATTTCAAGTTCGTGCGCTTCTTCGACAAGGCCGAAGCGGTCGATCCCGATCCGGCCAACCTCGACGCGCAGGCAATTGCGAATCAGATCGCCGCATTGATCGATCGGGCCGCGCAGACCAATCGCGAAGTGCGCGCCCAGCTGCATTCGATCAAGCTGGGGCCGGATCGCTGGCGGCAGTACACGGTGCGCTTCGACGCCGATCGCAATGAGATTGCGGTGCGCATCGGCCCCATCGTCAATACGTCGCAGCTGCCCATCGGCGATTACGAACGGCAGGGCGGGCCGTTTGCCCGAGCACGTGTCAACACGCGCCTGAACTACACCTACGACGGCGACATGAACGTGGACATCTTCAGTGGGCCGTCGTTTGCGTTCGTGCCCAGACGCAGCGGCGTGGAGGTGCAGTTTCTGCCGTGGCACCGCGCGTGGAGTCACTCGTTTACGCTGGCGGCGCTGCTGGGCTTGGTATTGGCCCTGATTTTCCAGTCGATTACGCTGGGGCTGATCGTGTTCGCCGGCATGTCCGCGCACATCATCGAAGATCAGCTGGGCTATCTGGGCAGCAATTTGTTCTGGCCGATCACCAAAGAACGATCACGCGGGGCACGGCTGATCCATTCCGGCGACGCCATCCCGAACTTTCTGGCGGTGTGGATCGCGCTGCAAGTGATCGTCTTCAACCTCGATCGGTTTTCCGCGCCCGTGCAGCACCGCCCGCCGCTGCTGGAGCCGCTCCCGTTCTTCGGGCTAGGCGTGCTGCTGCCGGCAGCGGCGCTGCTGTCGGTCTATGCTTACGAGCGCCGCCGCCAGCGAATGCGCCTGGCCGCCGCGCAGCAGGCCGACATCCTGGCCGAAACGCAGGAACCCGAAGTGTAACGTAGCTGCCGAATCACCACGAAGGGCACAGAGAGCACGGAGTTCAACACGCCCACTATCTGTTGCCAGATGTGCCGAATCACCACGGAGAGCACAGAGAACACGGAGAATTTCAGATAGATCTCTGTGAGCGTCGTGACCTCCGTGGTTTGTTTGCCCGGGGCCGCAGCATGCTCGCTGGAGGCTGGAGACGGACTATGAAAATCATGCGCGGGCTGATCGTCATCATGCTGAGTTGTGCGGCGCTGCTTTGGATTCGGCACAGCCTGCGTGTGGCCGCGGCGCCTGTCGTTTCGCCCCGGGCCGCGCAACCGCTGGACGTGGTCATCAACGAGGTGGCGTGGGGCGGCACTGCGGCGAACGCCAACGCCGAATGGATCGAGCTGCGCAACAACACCTCGGGCACGATCGATCTATCGGGCTGGCGGCTGTTCTCCAGCGACGGCACGCCGGATATTGCGTTGAGCGGCGTGATCACGCCGGGCGGCTATTTCCTGCTCGAACGCACCGCCGATACGACCATCAGCGACATCCCAGCCGATCAGCTGTATACCGGAGCGCTGGTCAACACCGGCGAAAGCCTGACGCTGACCGACTCGCTGAACAACGTCGTCGACACCGCCAACGGCGACGGCGGCCCGTGGCCGGGCGGCAGCGGTTCGCCCGGCTTTTACTCGATGGAGCGCATCGATGCGCTCGCGCCCGATACCGATGCCAACTGGACCAACAACGACGGCGTCACACGCAACGGTCTGGACGCCAACGGCAATCCGGTCAACGGCACGCCGCGTCAGCCCAACTCCGCGCGCCTCCCTGCGCCGCCGGGCAGTGTGCTGATCAGCGCCGTGCACTTCAGTGCCTATGCCAACGGCGATGAAGGCTTCCGCCTCATCAACGTCAGCACGCAGACCGTCACGCTGACCAACTGGTTTGCCACCGACGGCGAAGCCGCCATCAACCTCAGCGGCACACTCGCGCCCCATCAATCCATCTGGCTGGCGAAGAACGCCGTGACGTTTACGCAGCAATTCGGCTTCAAGCCCGACTATGAATACGATGGAGACTCCGATCCCGCGGTGCCAAATCTCACCGGCGGCGTGCCGCTGTTGGCTGACGATGACGAACTGGTGATCCGCGAGGGCAGCAACGGCTGGCAGGACGCGGTGGTGTGGGGTGGCGGCTCGATCACGTCCACCGGTTGGCCGATGGGCTGGAGCGGCCCCAACGTGCTGCGCTACAACGGCAGCGGCATCGGCGTGACCGGACAGCTCCTCTATCGCAAGCTGGACGAAGCCACGGGCCGGATCATCAGCGATACGAACACCGCGTCCGACTGGGCCAATGATCGGACCGATCCGATCTCAGGCCGCAAGGCGCAGTATCCCGGTTGGGCGCTGGAGCAGTTCTGGCAGACGGCTAAGGTGACGGCGACCGCCACGCTGACGGTCGCCATCGCGCCCGATAACGCCTTCCGCGTGATCTCGGATCTGCTGGGCACGGCGCAGCACTCCATCGTGATGGAGATGCATACCTTCGACAACCTGGCGCTGGCCGAAGTCCTCACACGCACGCTGGCGCGCGGCGTCAGCGTAACGATCCTGCTGGAAGGCGGGCCGGTGGGCGGCCTCGATAATCAGGAGAAGTGGGTGTGCTGGAAGCTGGAAGCGGCCGGCGGCCAGTGCTGGTTCATGATCAACAATTCGAGCGCGCAGATTTTTGATCGCTACGATTACCTGCACGCCAAGCTGATCGTCGTCGATGAGCGCGTGGTCGCCATCGGCTCGGAGAACCTCAGCCCGCGCAGCCTGACCTACGATGACTTCGCCGACGGCACGCGCGGTCATCGCGGCGTGTACTTGCTCACCGATGCGGGCGGGGTGATCTCGCGCGCGCTGGAAATCTGGCGGGCCGATTTTGATCCGGCGCGTTACCGCGATCTCTTCCGCTGGTCGGAAAGCGATCCGACGTATGGCAAGCCGTCAACTGACTTTACGCCCAACTACACGGTGGAAGTGGCCGGTTACCTCATCCGGTATCCCACGCCGTTAAGCGTGACGGCGCCGCTGACCTTTGAGCTGCTCACGGCGCCGGAAAGCGCGCTGCGCGCCAGCGACAGCCTGTTGGGCCTGATCAACCAATCGGGCGCAGGCGATGCCATCGACGTGGAGCAGCTGCGCATTCCGGCGAAAACGATCACCCATTCCGGCTGATGCCGATCACGCAATC
>CAZKBQ010000146.1:0-3214 GCA_964550855.1 uncultured Anaerolineae bacterium | reverse complement strand
CGGGGGCGTGTGGGGTGCCCGCGGGCGCGCGGGTTGGCTCGGCCGTCGCCCTGGAAGTGGCCGTTGGGCCGGGCAGATCGATCGGGGCGGGCGCAGCCGGCGAGCCGATGTTCGGAGGAGTCGCCGTCGGTGTTTCGACAATGGGCGCGACAGCGCTCGCCATCGCCGTTGCCGTCGGCGTGTCGCCCGGCGGCACATCGGCGGGCAGCGGGCGGCCGACACACGCCAGACCGGCCAGCATCAGCAGCGCCAGCGCCGCCAGCCGGACTCTGTTAGTATTTCCCCTAAGATCGGGCGTCGATCGCGGCATCCGGCTCGCGCTCCAGGATGATGGTCACCGGCCCGTCGTTGTGAATCTCCACCTGCATCAGCGCGCGAAAGGCGCCGGTTTGCGCGGGCACACCCTCGGCCCGGAGTTGCGCCACAAAGGTGTTCACCAGCGGCTCGGCTTCTTCCGGCCGCGCGGCGTCGATGAAATCCGGTCGGCGGCCGCGCCGGGCATTGGCATACAACGTAAATTGTGAGACCACCAGCGCCTCGCCTTTCACATCCAGCAGCGAGAGATTCATCTTGCCATCTGCGTCTTCAAACACCCGCAGATGGGCGACTTTGTCGGCCAGCCATTTGGCCTCGGCGGGCGTGTCGCCGGTCTTCACGCCAATCAGAATGCAGAAGCCGCGGCTGCATCGCCCCACAATTTGCCCGTCCACCGTTACAGCCGCGCTCGTCACTCGTTGAATCACCAGTCGCATGGCTCGCCTCGCGTCATCCGCGCCGATTATACCAAAGCAGCGCTGTGCTATAATACCCGTAGCCGCCCCTGTAGCTCAACTGGATAGAGCAGTTCCGTCCTAAGGAAAGGGTTGTGGGTTCAAGTCCTGCCAGGGGCGCACGCCCGGCGAATTCTCGCCGGGCTTTGTTTGTGCTATGATCACGGCATGAACGTCGATCTCCTCCTCACGCATGCCTCGCAGTTGTTGACGATTCCGGCGCACGATCATCAACCTCAGCGCGGCGATCGGCTGGGCGACCTGGGATTGATTGAGGACGGCGCGCTGGCGGTGTTGGGCGGCACGATCGTTGATCTTGGCCCCACGGTCGATCTTGCCGCGCGGCATGTGGCGGCGCAGACTATCGACGCGGGCGGGCGCGTGGTCATGCCCGGCTTCGTCGATCCGCACACGCACGTCGTTTTTGCAGGTGATCGCGCCGGCGAATTTGAGCAGCGGATCGCGGGCGCGACATATCTGGAGATCATGAACGCGGGTGGCGGCATCATGTCCACGGTGCGCGCCACGCGCGCGGCCAGCCCTGATCAACTGATGGCGCAGACGCGCGCGCGCCTCGATCGGATGTTGCTGCATGGCACGACGACGGCCGAGGCCAAGACGGGTTATGGCCTGGAAACCGCGACCGAGTTGAAGCTGCTGGACGTCATCGCCCGGCTCGATCGCGCCCACCCGATCGAGCTGGTGCCCACCTTTCTGGGCGCGCACGCCATCCCGGCGGAATATAAAGGCCGCGAGGACCGATACACTGATCTCGTGGTGAACGACATGTTGCCCGCCGTGGCTTCACTGGTCACTCATCACTCATCATTCTTTGTCGATGTGTTTTGCGAAGACGGCGCATTCACGCTGGAGCAATCGCGGCGTATTCTGGAGAAAGCGAAAGCGCTGGGCTTTGCGCTCAAGATTCACGTGGATGAATTTGAGCCGCTGGGCGGCACGCGCCTGGGCGTGGAACTGGGCGCGGTCAGCGTGGATCACGTGGTGGCCACGCCGCCCGACGAAGTGGCCTTGCTGGGGCACAGCCCCACCATCGCGGTGAGTTTGCCGGGTACGCCTTTCGGTCTGGCGCAGCGCGACTACACGCCGGCCAGAGCCATCCTGGCGGCGGGCGGCGCGCTGGCGATTGCGACCGACCTGAATCCCGGCACGACGTGGAATGAGAATATGCAATTCATCATTGCGCTGGCCTGCCGCTACTTGAAATTGACGCCGGCGCAGGCGCTGGCGGCGGCCACCATCAATGCCGCGCATGCCGTGGGGCGCGGTGAATCAATCGGGTCGCTGGAGATTGGCAAGCAGGCGGACGTGCTGATCATGGACGTGGCCGATTATCGATCGATCGGCTATCGCTACGGCGTCAATCTGGTTCAGACGGTCATCAAGCGCGGTCAAGTCATTGCCGCATCCGGGAGGCTGGTATGAAAGTGCAGGACATCATGACGAAGGATGTGCTAACGGTCGGCCCTGACACATCGGTCAACGAGGTGGCCCGGCTGATGGGGTCGCGCGATGTCAGCGGCGTGCCGGTGGTGGATGAAGCCGGGCATATTGTCGGCATCATTACCGAGCTGGATCTGATTGTGCGCAACACCCGCCTGGAGATGCCGCGTTTCATCGAAGTGCTGGACTGGGGGCGGATTCCACTGGAGCGGCCGGGCCAGGCGCAGGAACGGCTGAAGCATATGCTGGGCACGCAGGCGCGCGACGTGATGACGGAGAAAGTGGTGACCGTTGCGCCCGACGCGGAAGTGCAGGACCTGGCCGAGCTGATGGTGAAGCGGCGGGTGAACCCCGTGCCGGTGGTTGATGCCGACGGCCGATTGGTGGGCATTGTCAGCCGCGCCGATATTGTGGACATGATGGCGGCACGACTGGAAGACTAGCCGCCGCTCGACGGGAGGCGCGGCATGCAACTGCCGGATTTTGGCCGGGTGATCGCCAACAGCGATCCGATCATGATCTTTGTGGCCGTGTTTGCCGGCCTGATCATTTTCTTCCTGCTGCGTATGATGTTTCGCACGCTGCACTTCTTGATTCAGCTGGCGATTCTGGCGGGGGTGGTGCTGCTGGTGTTGTGGCTGCTGCAGTCGGTGGTGCGATGAGTTTCATGTCCGGAGGCGAACCGCGCGGTTCGCCTCCGGTTTTTTGGGGGGTGTCGGCTTTAAGTCATCAAGATCGGCTCGTCGCCCTCGACGTCGGCCTGGCCCTGGGCCAGTTCTTGCGCCACCTGCTCCGGCGCGACGCCGGCCATCAACAGGCCGAGCTGGGCGCGCGTCGCGGTCCTGGCATCCACCGTAGTGACGATCTGGCCGCGATACATCACGGCGATTCGATCGGACAATGCCATCACCTCGTCCAGTTCGGCCGAGACCAGCAGCACGCCCACGTCCTGATCGCGCGCTTCGATGAGGCGCCGGTGGATG
>CAZKBQ010000145.1:0-3413 GCA_964550855.1 uncultured Anaerolineae bacterium | reverse complement strand
CGGTTACCGCGCCCCTACGCACCTCGCCCCGGACGCGGCGGGGTTTGGCACGTTGCACGGGGCGAGGTTACCTCGCCCCTACACGCCGCGCCCATACGCCGCGCGCGGCAATCATCCGTTTAGCGTGACCATTCACTGCCTTGCGGGCCGTGCTATAATGAGATCGAAAGGGATAGGGTAGTCGCAGGAGGTGCAATCATGGCGACCAACGGCAAAGTCCTCGATCAGATGATCGGCATGACGCAGGAAGAACTGGATTTGCTGCGCAAGGTCAAAGAACTGGGCGCGGCCTCGGCCGACGAGCTGGCGATCAAAATGCGGCGCGCGGGCGATGACCTGCAGCCGGAGATCGACAAGTTGGTGGAGCGTCAACTGTTGCAGGAACAGGTCATCCATCACGATGGAGAAGAGACGCGCATCTATCTGACTGCCCATAGCGTGCGTCCCTGGTTGTAGCGGTCATTGGAAACAGCAGGCCCGATGGAGGCAATCCTCATCGGGCTTGTTTTTTGAGTGAACGGCCGGCCAGTCTCTGCCGTGACGTCCGCGTGCCTTAGCCCGATTTATCGACAAGGACCTGCCTTATGGATGTGATTCTGCCCTTCCTGCTGTGCGCGGCCGGCGGCACGGTGCTGGCCGCGGTTGAACTCATCCGCACCTTTGGCCGTTGGATCTGGCGCTACTGGCGCGCCAAATCGGTGCTGGCGATGATCGCGCTCAACGTGCTGAGCGCGGCCGGCGTATACGCCTTCTTGCGCTATGCGCTGCGGGTTGAGAGCAGCTTCTGGCTGGTTCTCATCACCAGCATCACCTTCCCCACCATCCTGCGCAGCCGCTTCACCTTCTATCGCCCCCTCGGCAAATCGGGCGAAGCGCTGGACACCGACAGTTTTACTGTGACGCTGGACAACTGGTATCGCCTGCTGCAAGATCAGTGCTACGACGACGTCAATCGCCGCATTGCCGCCGCCAACAGCGAATTGCAGACGCGGCTCAAGCGCTGCCTGTCCGAAAAGAAGATGATCGATCTGCTGGCCGACAACATCGCCGCCATGCCGATGGCCTCCAAACGCGTCGAAGCGGAACAGAACCTGGCCGCGGTGCGCGCGATTGAAGAGGCCGAAGCGCGCAAGCGTCGGCTGGCCGTGCTGCTGACCGACATCCTGACCGACGATAAAGTGCGCCGCATCCTGCGGGAGTGTGGAAAGCCATGAGCCCTGCGCACCCTGTTAACATCCTGGCCCTGCTGTCCGAACCGCTGGTGAATGAAGCCGGCGAGCCGGTCACGCGCGTCGATCTGCTGGCCGCCGAGGCCCAGGTGCGCGCGCAGTTGGGCGCGATCGATCGGGCGGCGGTGCTGCGCTTTGTGCCCGCCATCTCGTCCGACGTGCTCAACGCGCTGCGCGATCACGGCCCGTTCGATCTGCTGCACTTCTTCGGTCACGGCAATGACGGCGTGCTGGCCTTTGAAGATGGGCGCGGCGGCGTGTTGCCGCTGGACGCGCGGCACGTGCACGCCTTGTTTGCGCCCGACGGCGATCAGCCGCCCGCGACGGTGGCTTTGCTCAGCGCCTGCCATTCCGCGTCCATGGCCGAAGGGCTGCTGGCCGCCGGGGTGCAGCACATCATCGCCATCGACGCGGCGCAGTCGGTGTTGAACGTGGCCGCGCGCGTTTTTGCTTCGCACTTTTATCCGGCGCTGCTGGCGGGCAGGACCGTGCGGCAGGCTTTTGATTTTGGCCGCGTGGCGGTGCTGGGCGACGCCGACGTGCGCGCCGTCTGCCGTTTCATCGCACAGGAGCAGGGTCTCCCTGAAGCCGCCGATCTATTCACGCGCCTGGAAGTGGGCAAGTTCCGGTTGCTGCCGGAAACGCCTGACGATCAGGCTGATCCACATGCAATCGCCCCGTTTGCCGATCGGCCGCGCGGCGCGATCGAGATTGTGGAATTGCCGCGCCACCCGGAAACCATCGCCGCTCGTCCCGAATTTTTTGTGGGGCGCGAGCGCGAATTGCACGACGTGATCGCCAGCGTGCTGGCCCACCGCGTGACGGAAGTGAGCGGCACGGGCGGCATGGGCAAGAGCGAGTTGTGCCGCGAAGCCGGGCGCTGGTTTGCGGCGCGCCGCCGCTTCACGGCTGGCGTCACCTTTGTGCCGCTGGGCGCGTACACGCGCGCCAATGAGGCCCGGGCCGCCATCGCCGCCGCGCTGGCGATCGATTTGACACAGGCCCAGACGCCGGTGGCACTGGCGCGCTTGCTGCCATCCGACGCGCTGCTCATCCTCGACGAGATCGACTCGCTGATCACGGACGATCGGGCGGAGGCGCGCGCTCGTTCAAGCCCTGCACGATCACAGCGCGGCGCGCGTATTGATCTCGTCGCGTTATCCCACGGGCGTGACGGGCGTGCGCAGCCTGCCGCTGCTGCGGCTGACGCCGGACGCCGCGCGCCAGCTGTTCATTGAACTCGCCGAGGCGCAGCTGGGCCGATCGCTGCGCGGCACGGACGATGAATTGCAGAAAGTGCTGAATTTCCTCGATTGTTTCCCGCGCGCCATCGTGCTGGCCGCCAAACAGTTGATGTCGCCCGAACTAAAATGGCTGCTGGCCGATCTGCGCGCGGCGCGCGAAGAAGTGCTGCACGATCCGACCATACCGCGGGAGGAGTTGAAAGACGGCGACAGCGTGATGAGCACGCTGAACTCGTCGTTCAAAAAACTGGCCGCACGCTACCCGGACGCGGCGGCGTTCTTCCCGTATCTGGCGCTGTTTCCGGCGGGCGTAGGCGAGGAGGGCCTGCGCGCCATTTTTGAAGGCCGCGCCCGCCACCTGCGCGCCGTGCTGGACTACGCGCTGGCCGAGCGCACCTCGCGCGGCTACGTGTACCTGCCCGCGCCCGTGCGCAGCTACGCCGAACGCCAACTGCCCCCTGATGCGCTCGATCAAGTGGGCAACCGCGCGCTGGGCTTCTATTACACGCTGGCAGATCACTACAACGATCTGATCGTCAACGGCCAGATCGAATTGGGCACCGCCCTGTTCAGCTTGGAGTTCCCCAACTTCGAGCTGTTCCTGGACTGGGGCTACGACCACGAAACCGCGCAAGACGATCCGCCGGTGTGCTACACCGCCCGCATCAACGCTTTTTTCGGCAACTTCTTCGTTTTTGCCGATCCGGCCCGCACGCAAATCCAGCGCTATCAACGAGCTCTGACTACAGCGCAGCGGCTGGGTGACCGGCTGGGCGAAGCCAACGTGCTGAAGGCGATTGGCGACGTGCAGAATTTCCGCGACGAGCGGGAGGCGGCGCTGGCGAGTTACGCCGAAGCGCTGAAGTTATTCCGCGCGGTGGGTGACCGGCTGGGCGAAGCCAACGTGCTGAAGGCGATTGGCGACGTGCAGAATTTCCGC
>CAZKBQ010000144.1:0-3966 GCA_964550855.1 uncultured Anaerolineae bacterium | reverse complement strand
TCCCGCCAGAAGCGCGCGGGAATGACGCTGCCGCGCGCGGGAATGACGTGATCGGGGTGTTCACTCAATGACATTGATACATTACTCGTTACTCGTCACTCGTCACGCACCACGTTTCACGCATCACTGTGAATCGTCTTCGTCAACGTCAACACCACGATGCCACTTACACCGCCGCGCGCCAACACCTTTGCCACTTCTTCCAGCGTCGCGCCGGAATCGTAAAGATCATCGATCAAGATAATGCGCTTGCCGCGCACTTCACCCTTCAGTGCAAACGCGCCCGCGACGTTGGCGCGCTTCTGCGCCAGCGAGGTCATTTCTTTCTGCGGGCGCGTGGCGCGGATTTTGATCAAGACGTTCGTCCATGCGGGCGTCTTCAACTGCGCCGCCAACGCTTGCGCCAACATCGTCATCGGATCAGCCACACGCTGCAAGGAAGGCGGCACCGGGATTATGGCGTCGAACTTCGGCAGTTCGGGATGTGCCGCCAGCAGCTCCGCCCAACGCTGAGCCAATTCCTGCGCCAGCTGCTGCTCGCCGTTGTACTTGTAACGAAAGACCAGCTCGCCGATCACGCTGCGGCTGGCAATGTCGCCGTCGTAGCGCGAATGAAAATCGAGCGCCCAACCGGCCAGCCACGGGCCATTCAGCGGACGTGGATGCGGGCGAGAGAGAAAATCGGCGACGGGATCATCTGTCAGATCGTCAGGGAGTTTGATAGTCTCGTCGTCGGGTAGTCCGATAGTCTCGTCGTCAGCCGGTCGCTGTGACAACGATCCATTCAATTGCTTAAGCGCTGTTTTGGCGGCCAGACGGTTGTAGTCCATTTCGCCGGTGTCATGCGCGACCTGTTCCAGTTTGTCGCGGGCGCGCTCGTCGCCAATCTGCCCCAGCGCTTTGAGGGTGTATTGCCGCACCTGCGGGCCGGGTTCTTTTTCCAGCAAGGCCAGTAATGACTCAACGGCCTCGACTGCTTTCAACTTACCCAACGCCGAAGCGGCTAAACGTCGCACATTGCCATTGTCACTGTTCAGCGTGACAATCAAATCCGGGATGCGCTCGTGGTTGCCGGATTCGCCCCACTCGAAAACGTAGGCCGCCAATTCCTGCTCGCCTTTGCGTTGCGACGTCATGGGTTGTTCTCCATGTTCGATCTGCCACGCATTCGCCACGCACCGAATCACGTTGTAATCAATCTCTTCCGGCAAGCGCTGCTTGATAGGCGCGAGGTATTGCACGGAGCCAACGGCCTCAATCGCAGCGCGAATCTGGCGTTGCATATCTTCAGGGACGACGGCCTTGACATCTACTTTGCCCTGCGCGATCAGCTGCGCCAGATGCGAATAGATCGTGCCGACCGTCAAACCGCGTTCGGCAGAAATCTGATCGGGCGTGAGGCCGCGCGCCAGCAGCTGCTCCGTCAGCGCGATGGTGCCGCCGGCTTCTTTCTGCGCGCGGGCCTGCTGCGTGGCCGTGGGCGAGATGTGCCGCAGTTCGACGCGAATGGCCGATCGGGTTTGCAGCGCGTTCGCGCCGCGCGGCGTGAGTTTCAACGTGGGTCGCTCGCTGCCGACCTGCTTCACGTAGCCCGATTCGATCAATTGATCGATCAGCGCCTCGATTTCATATTTCTTCAGCGCCGCGAACTTGCCGTAGTTGCGCGCCTGATCGTACTCGAAGCGCTGCATATCTTTCGCCGCCGAGCCTTTCAACAACTGGGCGAGTTTGCCTTTGCCGACAGGCCACTTTAAATACTTGAGCGTGTCCAACACGATTAAGGCCGCGCGTTCGGATTGTGACAACGCCGATTGCGGGCGCGGCGCTTCGACGGTTTCCGTTTGCGACAGGCAGTTGTCACAGCACAGCGGCGCGTCGGCGGAACCGGCATCGCCGAAGTGTCGCAGGATCGAGCGGCGGCGGCAGGCGTTGGTCTCCGCGTACTCGACCATCACTTCCAGTTGGCGATATTTGTGCTCGCGGCGTTTCAGCACTTGTGCGGCGACAGCCTGCAACTGCGCTTCATTCAACGGCAAAGTTTCGACGCGCATCATGCCGAAGGCTTCGTCGGGTTCACGGCGCAGCGCGTGTGCGATCTCCAACTGTTCCACAGCCACGCGCGCCTTGATCTGCGGCAGCCCGATCGCGCGTTCGATCCCATCGAGGCGGGTGACCGGCGTGCGCTGCAGATAACCGTAGACGGCGCGCAATTCATCAAGCGAGGGCGCATCGTTCTCGATGAAAAACTCGGGCAGCGAAGTGTCTTTGGGCGAGTACAACAACACGGCGCGGGCCGGCAAGCCATCGCGTCCGGCGCGGCCTGCTTCCTGATAATACGCTTCGAGCGCACCGGGCATGGCGTAGTGCAGCACGAAGCGCACATCGGGCCGATCGATGCCCATGCCAAAGGCGTTGGTCGCTACGACGATCGGCAGATCGCCGGCCATGAACGCCTCTTGCACGCGCGTGCGCGTCTCAACGTCGAGTGAGCCGTGATAACAAGCCACTTCGATGCGGGCGACCTCGCGCACAAACTCGGCGACTTCTTCGGCGTCGCGGCGCGTGCCCGTATAGATGATTCCCGCTCCATCAACTTGCGCCAAGAAATCGCGCAGAAAGTTGAGCTTGGCTTTCTCGTCGGGCGTGGAGAAAACTTCGAGCGTGAGATTGGGCCGATTGAAGCCGGTGATGATGCGCTCGGCTTGCTCAAGTCCGAGCATGTGGATGATGTCGTCCTGCACGCGCGGGGTGGCGGTGGCGGTCAACGCCAGCACGATCGGCGCGTGGAAGTAATCGCGCGCTTCGGCGATGTGCAGATAATCGGGTCGAAAGTCATGACCCCACTGCGAGAGGCAGTGCGCTTCGTCGACGGTGAGCAGGCTGATCGGGATACCGCTGAGCGCTTCGCGGAAAGCACGGCTGCGCAAGCGCTCCGGCGCGACGAGGACGATCTTGTAGCGGCCTGCGGAGAGCGCGCGGAGCCGATCGGTTTGGTCTGAGGCCGCGAGCGTGGAGTTGATGTAAGTGGCCGCAATTCCCCGCCGCGTGAGGCTATCGACCTGATCTTTCATCAGCGCGATCAGCGGCGAGATGACGAGCGTGACGCCGGGCAGTTGCAGCGCGGCCAGTTGATAAATCAGCGATTTGCCCGAACCGGTGGGCATAACGACCAGGGTGTGGCGCTGCTGCAGAACATGCGTAATCGCTTCGACTTGGCCGGGGCGAAAGGCGGGGAAGTTGAAGTGCGCGCGCAGCGCGGCGTGGAGATCGACTTCGGCCATGCGGCGATTATACCCCTCTCACGGCTGGTTGGGTTTGTAGTTCTTCTCCCCCGCCTCGATTCGCACCTTCAGCCGGTTCTCCTTCGGCGGAATGGGGCACGACCACTTGTCGTTGTACGCGCAGTACGGATTGTAGGCGTAGTTGAAATCGATCGTGAACGTGCCATCCGCGTTCTGCTCAATATCCAGATAGCGGCCCGCGCCGTAGGTTTCTTCCGGCGCGGTGGCGTCGACGAACGGCAGGAAGAAGTAGCCGTCGTCGGCGTCTTGATAGACCTGCAGCGTGGCGAGTTCGCCGTTGACCTCAAACGAGAACTGCCCGTACTTCACATACTCGCGCACGCTGCCGGTGCTGGTCTGCATCGTCACGATTGCCGGATCGGCATAAGGCTCGATCGGCAGGGTGAAGCGCAGCGCTGGATTTTCCGGGAAGTACTTGAGCCCGGTAAAGTCTCTGCGCTGATCGGCCTCCAATGGCGATTGCCAATCGTGTTTGAAAAATTCATCCTTCTGCTGTCGGAACTCGGTTAACGGACTCATGGGTTTCTCCTGTAAACGATGCTGCTGGCATTGTCTCACGTCTCGGTCAAGTGTTACATGGAAACAAAAAGCCCTTCAGGTGAAGGGCTATGCTGGCGGAGAGGCTGGGATTCGAACCCAGGGTGACCCAATAGAGCCACAACGG
>CAZKBQ010000143.1:0-4200 GCA_964550855.1 uncultured Anaerolineae bacterium | reverse complement strand
GATGGCGTCCATGTCATAGCGCCCATTGTAAATCAATCTCGGTTAACCTGAATAAATGATGTGTATTCGAACAGAAGTGAATACTCTGGAATCGGAGCGTTTGGTTTTGCCGACAATGGTGATGTCCTCGTGAGAGGAACTGTCGGAAACGTATCCTATCAAGTCCATAAGTTTGACAGGACAGATGTGCGTATGAACTGGATCATGATCGCTTGTATCTCAATTGGAGCAGGATTCGCACACGTGCCTCTTGGAGTAGCCCTTGGGCTTGGGACGGGAGCCGCTAGCCCTGAAATCGGCGAACAACCTGGAATGGTTGAGGGAGATAACCGATTGACTATCGGAACATTCTATCCGACCGGTGCTCCCGACAGCTATTATGGAACACCGATAACTCCAGGGAATCGTAGCACGTACGAGTATACGTTTCGCAATGGACTCACAGTTTCGCATGGTAGCTATGCTTGGCAAGTCTATGTGCCCCATCGTCCGTTTTGATCGGGTGACTTGATCCTATTATGCTGAAATCTTTGAGGAGCGTAAGGTGAACGAGAGAAATTCCTACAAACTCGACTTGGTAACACTGGTGGAGGTAATAGCAGCCGGAGTCATCGGATATATCTTCAGACAGCTAATGGACTTGATAGGCCTTCCGATTTGGTTTCAGCTAATTGCGCTATTGCTGCTTCTCCTTTTGCTACTCAGGTTACATCGCCTCCTACGTGCCCGACTCGCCCATAAAGGATAAGCCGAATCTCGCTGGTGGTTCTTCAACAGGAGTAAATGACTTATCGAAAATCAATTGCCGGTTCAATCTGAGTTTATCGCTTTGGGGACAGCGCACTGGTGAAACGCCACGGGCAGAGCCATCATATGGTGGCTCTGCCCTGGTGCGCCGTCGTCAGTCAGCGCTCAGGTCGCTCTCCAGCGTTGCCCTATCCTCTGACTGACACTCTCATTTTAGCATGCCATGGCAAGCATCGGTTCAGGCATTTTGCTCTTCAACGTGCCGCGCAATTGCTCGATGAGATTCAAGCGCGCATCCGTTTCCAATTGTGGCACTGCCAACTGATCGATCAGGTTCAGCAGGTGCGCGCGCGTGAACAGCTCCAGACTCATCGGCTCTTTAACAACTTCAACTCGATCACTTGATTTGGCCGGGATTTCCAGGCTTTTTTCGATGCGCGTCATCGCCGCGTAATAGTCCGTCGCCACCGTCTCATCGTGGACACGGGCATAGATCAGTGTCGAATCGATCTTGCGATGGCCGAGCAGGTGTTGAATGGACGTGATCTTGCACCCGGCATTCAACAACTGCGTCGCACACGTATGGCGGAGTTGATGAGGCGTCACCTTGACACCGACCCGCTCGCCAGCGGCTCGCGTGCGCGCCCAGATCAACTCTTTGGCCAGCGGGTGATGGCGATACAAGAAGACGTGATCGTCTTCGCCCTGACCGCGTACGGTCAGATAGTCTTGCACGGCGTGCACAGCGGTGTCGGTCAGATAGATGGCGCGATCTTTGCGGCCTTTCCCTTGCCGCACCATCAACTTGCGATTGGGTAAGTCGAGATCCGTCAGGCGCACTTCTTCGACCTCGCCCAGGCGTAAGCCGCCGTGCCACATGAGGTAAAACGCGGCGCGGTCGAGCAGGGCATCGCGGCGCTGCGCCGGAAAGCGGGCTTGCGTCACACGCTGCTCGAAGTCATCGCGTAACTGACGCACCTGCTCATTAGTCAGGAAACGCGGCAGACGATCCGGCTGCTTGAGAAACGGCACACGTAACAAGGCTTGCGGGATGCGGAAGTCCTGCTCTTGCAGATAAAGCAGGAAAGCATGGAACGTCCGCAAGTGCTCGTTGATCGTACTGGCGGCATAGCCCGCGACCAAACCGTGATCGATGTAATCCAGCAGATACTGGCGTTTCACATCGAGTGGACTGGTGATCACATAGCGTTCACATACCCAGTGCCAGATTGCGGTGTGCGCGCTCCAATGCGATAGGCTGCGCTGTTTGAGCCGGGCTGGCCGCCAGTGCGACTGCCGGAGGTGGTAATACCGATCCAACTGCTCGACTAACCAGTCTGGCAGCCCTGCGACGTAGAGTTCGCGCCCGCTGGGCCGCAGCTCAATTTCGACTTGCCCGCGTTGTTGGCGCAAGAACTGCCGGAACTTCTCGAGCGCGATGCCGCTGTTGTGCAGCCACTCGGCGCTCGAGCGTTTGGCCTTGAGATAGGCCATGACGCGCGCCAGATCGACTTCGAGATCGAGGTCATCAGCCGGGTTGAGATTCAAGCCCAACACATGCCCGGCGGTAGGAATGTACAACTGATTGATGACACCCACACTCATGCCGCCAGTGAACAGCCACTCGCGGTACTGTTCGAGCAGGGCGATGTTTTCAGGCGGCCAGTTGGCCGTTGGACGCGGCGCCGGATAATCCAACGGTAAACGACTCTTGCGTGCCAAATACAGCGCGCGATCGTAACGAGCCGCGGCAGAGGTGGTGAAGGGTGTCATACCGCACCCCCGGTGGGTGACAGTGTGACCCACCCTTCCAGTTTTTGGCTGGCGGCGTAATAGTCCGCCTGCACTTGATGATCATTGGCCGCCACATAGGTCTGCGTCGTTTCGAGCCAGGCATGACCCAACAATTTCTGAATCGTGGTGACCGGCACGTCCACACTGACCAGATCGTTGGCGAAGGTGTGGCGCAGGCGATGGGCGGTGATCGTGATCGCGGCTTGTGTCCGATAGATCATCAGGCGTTTGTGGATGGCGGTCGTGGACAGTCCGGCCTCCAGATAACTGAGAAAGACCACGTTGCACGTCACTCGTGGACGCTGATGCAAATACACGCGCAGAGTTCGTTCGGCTTGCGGCGACAGATATACCGAGCGTTCTTTACTGCCTTTGCCGCGTGCCACTAAACGCGGGCGCGCTTCGTCGAGATACAGATCAACCAATTGCAAGTGGGCCACTTCGGCAATGCGCAGCCCACACCTTAACATCAACGTGAACATGGCGCGGTCGCGGACATCGGTGATGACGGCAAAGAACTTGTCCAGATCATCATGCGGCACCGGTCGTGGTAAGCGCTGCGGTTTATGCAAAACATGACGATGCGGCAGCACGGGGCAGATCAACACCGGATCGTCGTCGGACAGAAACGCATACAACGACTGCACCGCCGCGAGGCGACGATTGATCGTGGCGGGCTTGAAACCGTGTTCGGTTTGCTGTATCACGAAGTGGTCAACATCGTGGAAGGTGATCGCGGCGGGTGGTTGATCGCCCACCACTTCAACGAACTGCTTGAGATCGTACCCGTAATCGCGCCAGGTACGGGCCTCGGCGTTACGGCGGCACGGCTTTTCCAAAGTTGACTCGGCAAGGCTCAAGCCGCCGTCCCGGCGGCGTTTCGATGACCAATCCGCGCCGGGGACGGCGCTGTGAGCAGGTTTATCGGGACTTTGGAAAAGCCCTGTTACGGCGGCACGGCTTTTCCAAAGTTGACTCGGCAAGGCTCAAGCCGCCGTCCCGGCGGCGTTTCGATGACCAATCCGCGCCGGGGACGGCGCTGTGAGCAGGTTTATCGGGACTTTGGAAAAGCCCTGTTACGGCGGCGCAGCCAATTGACGAAGCGGTCAATTTCGACTAGCATGACGTTCCCTCCTGTGGGATAGAGATGGTTGGACTGGCATCCACCATTCTATTCCCTGGAGGCTACGATCGCCTCAAAAGAACGAATGTTTGGTTAAGATAAGTGATCTTATCTTAACCGCTGGCTCAGTCCAGACTCCATTGTATCAGACCTCGGTAATCCGCAAAGTTTGAACCGGTATGCATATGTGACGAACAACCCACTCAAATATACTGATCCAAGTGGGCATCTCATATGCGAGAAAGACGAGAACGAATGTCAGACCGAAGGATCAATTAGGTTTAACCTTTTCCCGAATGACTATGGCATTCGCTTCACGGCGGATATAAACCAAACTTGGCGAGTCAAAGATGTTCTTGCAATTCTTGATGCTGCCGCCAACATTGGGAGACGCGCCCTTTCTTCCTTAGGTCGAGCAGCCAATTATCTTACCGAGGAAACGAAGTCATCCACCGCTCAAATGATGTTTATGAGCATGTATGGAGGGAAGGACCAGTCAGGACTGGCCCCGCAATAATCGCGACGCCCCGTTTTGA
>CAZKBQ010000142.1:0-4236 GCA_964550855.1 uncultured Anaerolineae bacterium | reverse complement strand
GCGGGCTGGCTGCCGCCGCAGGCGCTCAGCACCAGCGCCACAACGATCACGGCGAGTAACATCCACTTCGGTTTCATGTTCCTTGCTCCTTGTTTTGTGGGCAGCAACGGTCGATAACGGATCGGCCCTCGCTGCATTTTAATAATCGCCGCCGGGGTATGGGCCGTACGAGGCGATGATGTCGGCTTCCTTGTAAACCTGCTCCATGGCCTCCCACCACGCCAGACCGTCGGTCTTCTGAAAATGCCACCATTCCACGTCGGGGTAATAGCTGCGCCAGCCCCAGATGGCGCGCACCCGCTCCCAGCCGTAGTCGGCGGCCAGCGTAGTGAAATCGACGTAGTAGCCGGCTGGAATCTTGCTCATCGGGCTGCCGCCCGAATCAGTACCAACCCTGAGATTCCACGGGGCCTCGCGCAGCGGCTCGCCCTGCGTGCCATCCTGGGCTTTGGCTTTGATGAAGACCCGCCAGTAGGTGACGGAGCCGATGTCCTCGCGCACAATCACGACCGGATCGCCCGGTTGCTGAAACGGCTCCTGATTGATGTCCACGGCCCGCCCGGCCACGTGGTACGAGCGGCGGCTCTGGCCGTCGCGTGGGATGTGGTTCATGGGGCGGAAGGTGTTGCCCACCAGATCGAGATAGTCGATGCCGGTTTCCACCCGCACGCGGGCGCGCAGCGCGCGGAAAGAGTCGTCCACGCAGTCGCACAACATCTGCCCGGACGGGTTGACGTTTTCCAGCTGCACAAAGGCATACGGCGGCTGGCCGCGTTGGGTGGGGCTGACCACCTCGGTGTAGAGCGGCGGCGCCTTCAACGGCGCTTCGGCCTGACTGCGCGCCACCGCTTCAGCCGGGATGGTGCGCGCCGTCCAGGTGGGCCCGGCGATGAATTCGCGCCCGCCAAACGCTTCCTGCGCCAGCCCCCAGCCGCCGATGTTGGCGCCGATCAAGACGTCGCGATCACCGCGATGATAGGTGAACATGATGGCCTGCCCGTCGGGCGACCAGGCCGGTTCGCTGCCCTGGCCGAACAGACCGACATCGGCTTCCTGCAGGCTCTTGTACTTGAGATCAAAGGTGTTGACGTAGATCAGCTGATCGCCGGGGCGGCCCGACGTGTAAGCGAGGCGCAAGCCGTCGGGCGACCAGGCGGGGTGATCCTCATCCCGATCGGGCGTGTTGGTCAGATTGGCCAGATCGGCTTCGGGGTCGTCGGCGTCGAGCGGCAGTAAGTAGATGTCCTTATTGCCGTTGCGGTAGGACGCAAACGCGATGGACTGGCCGTCGGGCGACCAGGCGGGATTGGTGTCAGGCGCGGGGTCGGTGGTCAGCCGGCGCACATTGCGCCCGTCGGCCTCCATCACGTACAGGTCCAGGTTGTTGTCGCGATAGGACTCAAAAACGATGTACTTGCCATCGGGCGACCAGGCCGGCGCGGCCTCATACGTGTTGCTGAAGGTCAGGCGCGTCGTTACGCCGCTGGCGATGTCCAGGCGGTAAATGTCCCAGTTGCCGTCGCGGTGCGAGGCAAAGGCCAGCTGTGTGCCGTCGGGCGAGAAGGCGGGATCGCGATCATCGGCCGGGTCGCTGACCAGCCGGATGAGCTGCTTGTCGTCGGCATTGACGGCGTAGATGTCGCTGTTGCCGTTGCGCCGCAGGGTAAAGGCCACTGCGCCGCCGCCGCCAAACGGCGGGACGGGCGTGGCGGTGGGCGCGGGGGTGGGCGTGACGGTGGGCAGCGGTGTGCGCGTCGCCAGCGCCGACGGCGGAGGGGTCACCAGCATTGGCACCAGACGTTCGGGCGGAGGCTGCAGGGCGACGATGGTCAGCACAATCAGCGCGATGAAGTTGAAAGCCACGAAGGCGATCAGCAGACCGAACTGGCGTCGGGACAGCATGATCGATCGAGGCGCAGGCGGGCGGTCTGACATGCGGTCACTATATCACGTCGGGAAAGAGGGTGTCAAATAAGGGGGAGGCGGAGAAGTGATGAGTGATGAGTAACGAGTTATAATCGAAGGTGATGAAGAAGATGCGATTGGATCAGCTGTTGGTGGAGCGCGGGCTGGTGGACAGCCGCGAGAAGGGCCAGCGCCTCATCATGGCCGGCGAGGTGCTGATCGCCGATCGGGTGGCCGACAAGCCGGGGATGCCGGTGGCGACCGATGCGGTGATCCACATCAAGCGGCCGCTGCCCTACGTGAGCCGGGGCGGCCTGAAGCTGGCGGCCGCGCTCGATCAGTTTGACGTGCCCGTCGCGGGGGCGATTTGCGCGGACGTGGGCGCCTCGACCGGCGGCTTCACCGACTGCCTGCTGCAGCGCGGCGCGGCCAAAGTGTATGCCATCGACGTGGGCTACGGCCAGCTCGATTGGAAGGTGCGCAGCGATCCGCGCGTTGTGGTCATGGATCGCACCAACGCACGCTTTGTCACTTCGCTACCGGAGCCGATCGACGTAGCGACGATCGACGCTTCGTTCATTTCATTGCGCTTGATCTTGCCGTCTGTGCTACAATGGTTGCGCGACGATGCGCACGTGGTGGCGCTGATCAAGCCGCAGTTTGAGGCTGGACGCGAGCGGGTGGGCAAGGGCGGCGTGGTGCGCGAGGCGACCGTGTGGGCAGATGTCATCCGGTCGGTCTGGCAGAGCGCGCTTGAGCTGGGCGGTTATCCAATCGATGTGATCCGCTCGCCTATCGAGGGCCCGGCCGGCAATGTCGAGTTTTTGATCTGGCTGCGGACCGCGCCATCAGCGGCGCGCCGAACGCTGGAGGCGGGTGTGGCAGCTGTGCTGGACAGTGCGGGGGCGATGTGAACACACCTCAGGTTCAACTGCCGCAGACGGGCGATCTGCGGCGCAGTTTCACCGTCTTGCGGCGGCAGGCCGATCGGCTGCAGCGCATCCTCGACATCAGCCAGTCACTCACCAGTACGTTTGACCTGGATGAAGTATTGCATTTGATCCTGTCGGCGGCCACCGAGCTGACCAATACGGAGGCGGCCTCGTTGATGCTGTTGGACGAGGGCGGCACCGAGTTGCGCTTTGCGGCCTCGAACGGTCGGCAGCTGGACAAGCTGACCACGCTGCGGGTGCCAATCGGGGGCAGCATCGCCGGCTCGATTCTGCTGGCGGGCAAGCCGATGGTGATCGAAAACGTGCAGCAGGATCCGCGCCATTTCCCCGGCGTTGATCGGCAGTTGAACTTCCAGACGCAATCGCTGCTGGGCGTGCCGCTGATGCTGCGCGAGCGCGCCATCGGCGTGCTGGAAGCGTTGAACAAGCGCGGCGAGACATCGTTCACCGAAGAGGACGGTCAGGTGCTGATGACGCTGGCCGCGCACGCGGCCGTGGCCATTGAAAATGCGCGACTGGTGACGGCGCTGCAGAAAGCCTACGATCAACTCAACAAGGTCGATCAACTCAAGAGCAATTTCATCGCCATTGCCTCGCACGAGCTGCGCACGCCGCTGGGGCTGATCCTGGGTTATGCGGAGCTGCTGAAGGACGACGTGAGCCCGAACGCCAAAGGTCAGCTGGATATGGTGCTGCAGAGCGCGCTGAAGCTGCGCAGCCTCATCGACGACATGGCGAACATGGAGCATGTGACCGAAGGCAAGGCCACGCTGGAGTTGAGCGATTTTGTGCTGCAGGATGCGGTGAAGGCGGCAGTGGCGGCCGTGCAGGAATTGAGCGCGGCCAAAAATCACGAGCTGACTCTGGCGTTGTCGCCGGCGCCCGTGCCGCTTCGAGCCGATCGCGCCAAACTGGAGATCGTGCTGAACATCCTGCTGACAAATGCGATTAAGTTTACGGAGCCCGGCGGGCGTATCAAGGTGTCCATGTCGGCGTCCAACGGCGAGGCGCAGGTGCACGTGGCCGACACGGGGGTGGGTATTCCGCCGGCCGAGTTGGAGCGCATCTTCGATCGGTTCTATCAGGTTGAACCGGCGTTGACTCGATCGCACGACGGGCTGGGGCTGGGCCTGGCGATTGCGAAAGGGCTGGTGGAGCTGCACGGTGGGCGCATCTGGTGCGAGAGCGTGGAGGGACTGGGCAGTCGGTTCTCGTTCACCATCCCGCTTAATGGGCCGCGTCCCAGACCGCGGGGCACCGGGCCGCTGCGGGCGATATGAGGTGAATCTGGTGGCTAATCTCTACCCCGTTGCGCTCTATGCTGAAAACGATCGCCAATACCGGGTTATTGCGGCGACAGTTGTTTCTGATAGCCGGG
>CAZKBQ010000141.1:0-4329 GCA_964550855.1 uncultured Anaerolineae bacterium | reverse complement strand
AGGCGCGCAACCTCGGCGCGGCCGCCGCCCGGGGCCGCATCCTGCTCTTCACCGACGCCGATTGCGAACCCGCGCCCGACTGGCTGGAGCGCCTGACGGCCGCCGTCGAAGCCGACGGCGTGAGCGGCGCCAAGGGCGCCTATCGCACCCATCAACGCTCGTGGGTGGCGCGCTTCGTGCAACAGGAATATCAGGACAAGTACGATCGCCTGTTGACGCAGCCCGCCATCGATTTTGTGGACACCTACTCGGCCGCCTACCGTCGCGAAGTCTTTGAGGCGGCCGGCGGCTTCGATCCCGCTCTGAGCATCGACGAAGACCAGGAGTTGTCGTTCCGGCTGGCGTCTCAGGGCAAACACTTAGTCTTTGTGCCGGCGGCCGTCGTCTATCATCAACACGTCACTTCGGCGTGGCGGTATCTGCGGCGCAAAGTCCTCATCGGCTATTGGAAAGCGCGCGTGCTGCAGCGTCATCCCGGCAAGGCCGTGCGCGACTCGCACACGCCGCAGGTCGTCAAACTTCAGATCGGCTTGCTGGCCCTGGCGCTGCCCCTGTCGCTGATCGCGCTGATCACACCCGCCCTGTTCAGCCCGGCCCTGCTGCTGTGGCTGGCGCTGCTGCTGTCGATGCTGCCCTTCCTCGCCAAGATCGCCCGCCGCGATCCGGCCATGGTCGTCATCGCCCCGTTCATGATCGGACTGCGCGCGCTGGGGCTGGGGCTGGGCCTGCTGGCGGGCTTCGTCAACTTCAACTTCAGGCGCGTGGATCAAGCGTGACGCCCAAACGCACTCTGCTGATCACAGGCGCAGTCTGGGCGGCGGTGCTGGCTCTATACCTGCGCACCCTCGCCCCGTCGATCACGTGGGCGCACTTTGGCGCGGACGGCGGCGATCTGGTCAGCGCCGCATACGCGCTGGGTGTGCCGCACCCCACCGGTTATCCCGCCTACGTTGCGCTCGGCCATTTGTTCGCGCAGCTGCCGATGGGCAATGTCGCCTTGCGCCTCAATCTCATGTCGGCGGTGGGCATGGCGGGCGCCGCCGGGCTGATCACGCTGGGTCTCCTGCGATCGATGCGCCGACCGCGCGCGCTCATCGCCGCGTTGGGCGGATTGAGCTTCGCCGCCGCGCCGCTGGTGTGGGGACAGGCCACCATCGCCGAAGTTTATGCGTTAAACGCCTTGTTTGCCGCCGCGCTGACTTGTCTGCTTATCCCGATCATCCTTCGTCCCGATCGAATTTCCACCCGTTCACTGACCGCCGCCTTCTTCCTCTGGGGTCTCGGGCTGGGCAATCACGTCACCCTGCTCTTCATGGCCCCCCTCCTCCTGGCCGCGTCCAAGCATGCCTCACTCCTCACTCGTCACTCATTACTCGTTACTCGTTACTCATCACTTTTCACCCTCCTCGGCCTCACCATCTACCTCCTTGTCCCCATCCGCGCCGCCGCGCAGCCGCCCGTCAACTGGCTGGGCGAAGTTACAGGCAGCCGCCTGGTCGCCTTCCTCGGCGGCGAGTTGTACCGGCCATACGCGTTCGGTGTGTCGCTAAGCAATTACCCTGATCGGCTGGCGATGTTAGTGCGTCTGCTGTTTGACCAGTTCGGGCCGGTCGGCGCGGCCTTGATCGGCGTCGGCGCGTGGCAGGCCGGACGGCTGCCGCACCGGGTCATCATCGCTGCGGGCACAACGGCGCTGCTCTACATGGTCTTCGCTCTGGGCTACGTCCCGCCCGATTGGTCCGTCTATCTCATCCCGGTCTGGCTGTTCGCCGCCTATCTCCTCGCCTATGGCGCGCACCGTCTCATCGCATGGCTGCCGTCGGCCTTACGTTTTACGTTTCACGCTTTACGTTTTACGTCCCACGCATGGCGCGTGGCGTCGTGCCTGCTGGCAATCGCGCTCGTCCCCGGCCTGACGGTCGCCGCCAACTTCGCCGCGCAGGATTTGAGCGCCGATCACCAGGCCGAAGCCTTTGCGCGTGAAGTGTGGCAGACCACGCCGCCCGCCGCCATTCTGGTGACGCACGATGACGCGCCCACCTTCACGCTGTGGTATTATCGGCTGGTGGAAGGGCAGCGCATGGACACCGCCATCGTCGATCAACGGTTGGCGGGATATGATTGGTATGCGCCCATGCTGCGCGCCCAACACGCGCAGCGAGCGCCCGTCCTGCCGTCCATCGACCCCCTGGAAGTGACGTGGCTCAGTCACCTCCGGGCCACGAATCCCGATCGAGTGGTGTGCGATCTTCAAACTGAGCCTGTTCGAGTAAACTGTGACTGATCGAAAAAGCGCGTCTGTGCGCAGTCGCCGCCTCGTCATCCTCATCGGCCTGATCCTGTTTGCGCTGCTGGCCTATGCCGGCCTGCTGGCGCGTGATGCGCTGCGGCTGCGCGACGACCTGCAGGCGCTGCAAGACTTCGCCGCCGCGCTGCCCGCCAACGCGCAACCCGCGCAGATTGATCTCCGGGCGTTGCAGCCCCGGTTGACTTCCTTGCACGACAACCTGGCAGCATTAAAGTCGCACGCCGGGCCGCTGCTGGCGCTGGCGCCCGCGTTGGGCTGGCTGCCGCAGATCGGCGGCGATGTGCGCGCCGCACCCGCCCTGCTGGACATGGCGCTGGAGGCCACGGAAGTCGGCGAGCGCGCCGTGAAGATGCTGGCGCCGCTGTGGCCGACGCCCGATGACAATGATCGCCTCTCGTTGGAAGCGATAACGCGCCTGCTGCAGGTGGTGCAGCCGGCCATGGTTTCGTTCGGCGGCAACCTCGATCGGGTGGAGGCGGCCCGCCGCTCCATCGACACGGCGGCGGTGTCGCCGCGCGTCAGAAACGTGCTCGAGCGCTACGATGCCGCGTATCCCGCCCTGTCAGCGGGGTTGAAGGCCGCGTCGATTGCGCCGGAGCTGCTGGGCGCAGATCGGCCGCGCACTTATCTGCTGCTGCTGCAAAACGAAGACGAACTGCGCGCCACCGGCGGCTTCATCAGCGCGGCCGGGCTGCTCACGTTGGACGCGGGCCGCATCGTCACCCTGACAATGGAAGACGCTTACGCCGTCGACGATTTCTCAAAGCCCTATCCCGACCCGCCCGCGCCGCTGCTCGATTTGATGGGCGCGACGTTGTGGGTCTTCCGCGACACCAATTGGTCGCCCGATTTTCCAACGGCAGCGCGCAAAGCAATTGAGTTGTACACACTGACGCGGCCGGCGAAGATCGACGGCGTGATCGCGTTGAACCAAAACGTCATCCAGGAGCTGGTCGCGGGATTGGGGGCGCTGCCGGTCGATCCCGCCGAGCCGCCCCTCACCGCTTCGACGCTGCGCGCCTACCTGCGCCGCGCCTGGGCGCCCGACGGCCAGGCCAGCGTGGCTGAGTGGTACGTGCAGCGCAAAGACTTCATCGGCCGCGTGATGCAGGCCATGCTCCAGCGGCTGCTGAACGATCGGCGGCCGCTGGATTGGCGCGCGTTGGGCGAAGCGCTGCAGACCGCGCTGCAACAGCGCGATCTGATGGTGTGGCTGGACGATCCGGCGCTCAACGCGCCGCTGGCCGCCAACGGCTGGGACGGTTCGCTCGCGCCCGTGGCCGGTGATTATCTGATGATTGTGGACAGCAATGTGGGCTTCAACAAGGCCAATGCGACCGTCCGCGAATCGATCGAGTACGCGGTGACGATCGAGGCCGATGGGCCGAACACCGCACAGCTGACGCTGACGTACACACAGACCGGCCAGCCAATTGATCAATGCCGCCACGAGCTGATCCCGTACACGCTGGAATTAACTTACGATCAGATGGTGCAGCAATGTTACTGGAATTACCGGCGCGTGCTGGCCCCGATCGGTTCCGCGCTGCTCGACGCGTCCCGGCCGTCGATCGGGCCGGTGCCGCTTATCACGGGGCGCGTCGCCGACGGCGCCACTGATGCCGGCGCCGAACTTGACCGCGCGGCGTTCAATACGCTGATTATCGTGCCGCGCGGCGCGACGATTACGAACACCCTGCGTTACACCCTGCCGCCGGACATCGTCACGACGGACGGCAGCCAGCGCCTCTACCGGCTGCGCGTGCAGAAGCAGTCGGGGGCGGGACATTGGCCGCTGACGGTCCGCCTCAGCTGGCCGGCCGGCTGGCGGCTGATCGCCAGCGATCCGCCGCCGTCGGGCGCGACGGATCAATCGGCGGTGTACCAGCGGCCGCTCGATCAAGATCAAGTATTTACACTTAGATTCGAGCCGGTTCAAACGGATCACTAATTCGAGAGGGACGGCATGTCGATCAAACTCGCGCTCAAATGGATAGTCGCCGCCGCCTGCGCCGCTGGCC
>CAZKBQ010000140.1:0-4548 GCA_964550855.1 uncultured Anaerolineae bacterium | reverse complement strand
CCGATCATCGCCCAGCGGCCGATGGTGGTGCCGCACACGATGGTGGCGTGCGCGCCGATGGACGCGCCGGTCTTCACCAGCGTCTCACTCACCACCCAGTCATCCGCGCTCTTCAGCGAGCCGTCCGGGTTGATGCTGCGCGGTTGCCGGTCGTTGGTAAAGACGCAGTGCGGCCCGCAGAACACCCCATCTTCCAGCGTCACGCCGTGATAGACCGAGATGCCGTTTTGAATCTTCACGTTGTTGCCGATGCGCACCGCCGTGTCGATGTACACCCCCTTGCTCAAGATGCAGTTGCGGCCGATGACGGCGCCTTCGCGCACCTGGCAGTGCTGCCAGATCTTGGTGCCTTCGCCGATGTCGGCCCTGGGCGACACATCGGCTGTGGCATGGGCAAAAAACTTTCGATCCATAAGTCCTCACTGACGAAATTATTCGATGATCGTTTTCAGGCCGTCCACCAGACTCATCTCAGGTCTGAAGCCGAGCGTCGTCGCAATCAGGGCGCCGTCACCCCGGCTGTGCCTGATGTCGCCCGATCGCGCCGGTGCAAACTCCGGCCCGATCGAGGCCCCCAGCAAATCGTTCAGCGTGCTGATCAGATCGAGCAGCGACGTGCCGCGTCCCGAGGCGACGTTCAGCACCTGCCCGATCGCGCCGTCGCGCTCACAGGCCAGCAGGTTGGCGCGCACCACATCGCTGACATGCACAAAATCGCGGGTCTGCGTGCCATCGCCGAAAACGGTGGGCGACTGCCCGGCTTTCAGACGCTGCGCGAATTTCGGGATGACGGCCGCGTACTCGCTGTTCGGGTCCTGGCGTGGTCCATAAATGTTGAAATAGCGCAGGCAGACGGTGGGCAGGCCGTACGCGCGATAGTACGTCTGGCAAAGTATTTCGGCCGTCAGTTTGGACGCCGCGTACGGCGACAGCGGCCGCGTCTGCGAAATCTCCTTCAGCGGCAGTTCGTCATTGTCGCCATAGACGGCGCACGACGAGGCCAGCACCACGCGCCGCACGCCGGCCTGACGCGCCGCCTCCAGGACATGCAGCGTGCCGGTCACATTCACGGCGTCAGTGCTCACGGGGTCGCTCATCGATTGTGG
This sequence comes from uncultured Anaerolineae bacterium, assembly GCA_964550855.1. Taxonomy (GTDB): domain Bacteria; phylum Chloroflexota; class Anaerolineae; order Fen-1058; family Fen-1058; genus JAGOBP01. The sequence goes on along the minus strand of CAZKBQ010000140.1, from coordinate 3,442 downwards.
CACGCTGACCATTGCCGCAAGATGCAGCACATAGTTCATGCCGTTCACCGCCCGGGCCACCGCCGCCCGATCGCGCAAATCACCCTCGACGATTTCGGCCTGCGGCACCTGCGCCAGATTGCTATGTTTGCCGGTGGAGAAGTTGTCGAAGACACGCACGTCGTCGCCGCGCGCAGCCAGCGCGGCGGCAATGTGCGAGCCGATGAATCCTGCGCCGCCCGTAACCAGGTAGTTTGCCATAGGTTATCGCCGCCTCATATAGAATGCGCCAACCGCGCCGGCGATCACGATGACGGCCGCCAGCACGCCGCTGATGATCAAGGGCGACGGCCCGCGTGTTTCCCCGATCGGCTGTTGCCCGCTGCCCGTGATCTGTGGGCGCGGCGTGGGCGACGGCTCCGGCGTGTCCGTGGGGCTGGGAGTCGCGGTCGGAGCCGGTGTGAACGTGGGCGGCGGTGTCACCGCCTGTTTGGGAATGTCGCGCCACGTGGCCGCCACTTCAAATTGGGCGCGGCCATCTGCCTGCCACATCCAGACGCGCAGCAGCGCACCCAGGCGGCCCGCCGCGGGCGCGCCCGCAATCACGGCCGCGTTGCCGGCCGTCGCGCTTTGACCCAGCGGTGTCACATCGCGTTCGCCCCACTGCTGGCCCTCCCGTGCGGCGTGCAGCAGCGTGCTTTCACCGTCGGGCAGCTGCGCCACGGCCGCCATGTCGAGGCGGTTCGCCTCGCCGCCGACCAGGCCAAACGCGCCCGAAATTTGCTCGAAGCCCGGCACCGCGGCCGGCGCGCCCCAGCTGGCGCCGCCGTCGCTGGAGGACTGGCCCCACACCCCCCAGGGCGTCCCCGGGTTGGTGCGCGTCTGGGCGGGCTGCTGCGTCCATGCTAAGTAGATCTCATTAGGGCCGGTCACGGCCACGCGCGGCCAGTCCACATTGCCTTCCGCGATTTTCAGCGGCGCGCTCCAGCTCGCGCCGCGATCGGCCGATCGGGCGTAGTAAATGGCGCGCGGGCTGGTGCTGCCGGGCAGGGCGCTGCGCAGCCACACCACGTGCAGGCTGTTGGCGGTGGCGTCAAACGCCAGGCGCGGCTTATCCACGCTTTCCCAACCCTGGGCGGCCGCGTCGATCACCTGTTGCGGCGCGGCCGGCCACGTGGCGCCGCCGTCGGTCGATCGGGTCAGGTACACGCCGCGATGTTCATTGTACGGCGCGGCGTAGGCCACGAACAGATCTCCGCCGCGCGGATCGACGGCCAGATCGGGCCGGCTGCTCGTCGTGGCACTCAACGGCAGAGCGACGGCCGGCGCCCAGCCCGAGGTCAGCGTGAAATCGCGGGCATAGGTCCAGCTGTAATAGATGGCGCCGTCGGTGCCGCTGTTCCAGACGGCGTGCGCTTTGCCGTCGGCGCTGATGGCCAGGGCCGGCTGTCGCGCGATGTTGCTGTTGATCGACTGGCTGGCGTTGCGCAACAACGCGCCGGCCGGCGACCAGCGCCCGCCAAGCTGCGCCGCGCCGAACAAAACATTGGCCTGATCGATCTGCTGGTTCCAGAGCGCATACAGGTTGCCGTCAGCGTCGGCGGCCAGCGCGGGCAGGTCGTCCACGACCGCCGGGTTCTGCTGATCGGACAGTATCACGATCGGGTTCCACGCGGGCCGCGGGGCGTTGATGAATTGATCGAGCGGCGCGGCGTTGCGCGCACCATATACGTCGCCGGTCGGATCGCAGCCGATCAGCCCCAGCGTCTCGCCGCCCACTGCGGCATTGAGGCAGCTCAGGCTGATCTGGCGGTTGTTGGTTGCATCGAAGAAACTCAGCGCCAGCTCAAACGGTTCCGACCAGTGATCGTCGAGCCAGACGGCGGCCGAGACGGAGCTGGTGCCGGCCGCGTCGGCGATAGCCGATCGCTCGATGAGCCACAGCCGGCCGGCGCCGTCGGTGGTAAACGTCCATTTGGCGTTGCAGCGGGCCAATGTCCCCAGTACACGCTCTGGCGCCGACCATGTTTCGCCGCCATCGTTTGAAGTGCGCTGCACATAGCCGCAGCCGCCGGCGCCGGCATCCTGCCAGATCAACAGAAAGCCGCCGGTCGCGGTGCTGGCCACGCGCGCCCGCTGCGTGCGTCCGCCGGTGGTGCCGGTGATGACCTGTGGGGCCGTCCATGTGACGCCGCCGTCGGTGCTGCGGGCAAAAGCGCTCTGGCCCGATTGCGGATCGTCCCACGCGACCACGACGACGGCGCTTCGACCGGCCGCGCTGACGTAAGCGCGGTTGGCGTCAAGCGCGCGGAAATACGGCGAGGTGTACACCGCGTTGGCACCGCCCCAGTCCTGGCCGGTGTTGCGGCGATAGTAGATGCCCGCCGGCGCGGTGTCCGAGGCGGTGGGGCGCACATAAGCCAGGTGCAGCGTGCCGCTGACATCGGCCGACACGTCAAAGGCGGCGGCAACTTCAGCCAGGGGCGTGCCTGGGCCAAAGTCCGCTCCCTGCACGGCTGCGCCCAGCAGCTGGTTGTCGCCGTTGAGCCACAGGGCGTGCACGCGATTTTCGGACGACGAGAGAAGTCGTATATCGCGCGGCGCGATCAGGGTTACGCGATTGGTCGCGGCGTCTTCCTGCCGCACACCAAAGATGCCCGCGGCAGTCACCGGCGCAGTCCAGGCCGTGTCCGTGATCGACGTGGTGCGCGCGTACTGCATGCCCTCGGTCGCGTCCCACCACAGTGCGTGCAGCGTGCCGTCGGGCGCGACGGCGATGACGGGCTGCGAGGCGGCGCCTGACTTCGAGAGATTAGCCGCTGCGCTCCACGGCGATGCCGTTTGCGCCAGCGCCAGCGACGTGAATACGGCCGCGGCTGAAGCAGCGATGGCGATCAGGCTGACGAGGCGGGATAAGGCGTTTGAGCGAATCATGGGTCCAGTCGGGCTTCAACCGCGGCTATGCGTTCGTCGCGAACTTTGTCATTCAGATAGTCGTTGTACCAGTAATGGCGGACCATTAATTGACCCTGACTCAGATCGATGCTGCGCCAGAGTTCAACCGCCCGATCGATCTGCCCGCCCAACGCCAGGCATTCGCCGTAGAGTTGGCGCGTGGCGCGCTGTTCGGGCCGCACGCTGAACGCCGTGGACAGATGTCCGCACGCCGCCGCATAGTCGCCGCGCGCCAGCTCGATCTGCCCCAGGCGGCGATTGGCGGGGGCATTTAGCGGATCGAGCGCGAGCGATGTGACGTAGTCTTTTTCGGCGCTCGATAGATCCACGCCGCCCGATTGGCGCAGCGCGTCCTGCAGAGGCACGTCGGGCCAGTGGTACACGGGCAATTCGGCGCGGGTCTGCGTCAGCGCGCCAAAGTCAGCTGCCCACAGCGCGCGACCGGCCGGCGTTGTCACGCTGATGACGAGCGCGAGGCCGGCGGCTGCCCACGCGGCCAACGCGGGTT
>CAZKBQ010000139.1:0-4583 GCA_964550855.1 uncultured Anaerolineae bacterium | reverse complement strand
AGCGCGGCGACGGCGGCGGAGGGCGGCCCCGCCCAGGCGCGCTGATAGCGGCCTCCGCCGTAAGCCGTAAGCGAATTGCCCAGATTCAGCGCGCCCAGCAGCCGGGGATGCCGTGCGCCGATTGGATCGACGCAGGTCACGGTCGCGCGGGGCGCGAGCGCGGCGGCCACGGCCTGCGCCGCGGCCTGATGACCGGAACCGATGGACAGATAGAGCACCAGCACGCGCATGCCGGCATCGTACTGCAGGCGCGCGGCCGCGTCAAGGCACGCGCCTGAGCGGCGAAACTATGCTAGAATAACGACGACGATTTTTCTCGCAAGGAGCGGGCGATGGAAAAGGTCGATGTTTTGAAGCACACGGACATCTTCTTTGATCTGACGCAGACCCAGCTGGAGATGCTGGCGTCGATCTGCGAAGAGCGCAGCGCGCGGCTGGGCGAAATTTTGTTTGAAGAAAATGCGGCCGGCAGTGAGATGTATATCATCGCCCGCGGCGCGGTGGAGATTCTGCTTGATCCGTCGATGGTGGGCGGTTCGGGGGCGGGGCAGCGCGGCACCGGGCCGGTGACCATCACCACGCTGCGCGCCGGGCAGACCTTTGGCGAAATCGCGCTGGTGGATCAGGGCCTGCGCACCGCCTCGGCCCGCTGCGCCGAGACGGACACGCAGCTGCTGATGGTGCGCCGCGACAAGTTCATGACCTTGTGCGACGCGTATCCTGAGCTGGGCTATCGCGTGATGCGCAACATCGCCGCCGACCTGGCGTTCAAGATTCGCGGCAGCGATCTGGCAATTCGTGAACAGTTGTTGTGGCGACCGCGGCCCAACAGCTAGCCGCGATCTGAGTTACAATCTGGAGCGGACGGAAGTCGGCGACTTCCGATCCGCTTTTTGTTTGCGGGCAATCTGAAGGGCACGGGAGGCCGAGGAGAGTATGCATGCCGAAATTATCGCCACCGGCAGTGAATTGCTGCTGGGGGAACAGGTGGACACCAATTCGACGTTCATCGCGCGGAAGCTGCGCGAGATCGGTTTGAATCTGTATTTTAAGACCGTGGTGGGCGATAACGAACAGCGCATGGCGGAAACACTGTCGATCGCGCTGAACCGATCGGATGTGATTATCACGACGGGCGGTCTCGGCCCGACGGTGGACGATGTGACGCGATCGGCCGTGGCGCGGGCGACGGGGCGCGAGCTGATCTTCCGCGACGATCTGCTGGAACAGATCAAAGCGCGTTTTCGCGTGTACGGTGTGCCGATGGGTGAGAACAATCGTCGGCAGGCGTACGTCCCGGCGGGCGCGATCCCGATCGAGAATCCGGTGGGCACCGCGCCGTCGTTCATCGTGGAAGAGCGCGGCAAGATCATCATCAGCCTGCCGGGCGTGCCGCGCGAGATGGAATATTTGATCGAGCACGCGGTGCTGCCGTATCTGCGGGCGAAGTTGAACCTGACCGACGTGATCGTCATCCGCACGCTGCACACGGTGGGTCAGGGTGAGAGCCGCATCGATGATGCCATCGGCGATCTGGAGACGGCGAGCAATCCGACGGTGGGCCTGTCGGCCAAGGCCGGCCAGGTGGATATTCGCATTACGGCGAAGGCGGTCACCCGCGACGAAGCGACTGCGTTGATCGCCGGTATGGAGGCGCAGGTGCGCGAGCGGGTGGGGACGCACATTTTCGGGGTTGATGAAGATACGCTGGAAAGCGTATTGGTGCGCCAGCTGGCCGCGCGCGGGTTGACGCTGGCCAGCGTCGAGTTTGGGATGAGCGGCACGTTGAGCGGTCGATTGTCCCGGTTGGGCGATGCCTATCGTGGCGGGTTGATGCTGACGCAGCTGGACTCATTCGACGTGGAGGCGGCGGCGCGCGCCGCGCAGGACGTGCAGGCCGCGCACGGCGGCAGCCTGGGATTGGCGGTGATGTTGCGACCGTCGCCTGACGGTCAGGGGCAGCAGCTCATCGTCGTGTTGACGGGGTTGGGCAAGCCGCGCATCATCGAGCGCGGGTTTGGTGGTCATGCCGGTTATGCACCGCAGTGGGCGTCGACGGCCGCGCTGGGGCTGGTGTGGCGCTCGACGCGCGGTGATGACTGATGGCTGAGCCGAGCACGCTAATTCGTCCGGCGGCTGCAGCGCGTCCGAACACACGGCGCTTGTTGGCGATTTCGATTGCGGGTCGGCTGGCGCACGATGTATCGGTGCGGCTGGTCTATCCGTTTATGCCCGAGATCGCGGCGGGGCTGAAGATCGGTGTGGATCAGCTGGGCGCGCTGCTGTCACTGCGCAACGGCATCAGCATCGTGGGGCCGCTGTTCGGCGCGTGGGCCGATCGGGTGGGACACCGCCGCGCGATGATCGTGGGGCTGCTGCTGGTGGCCATCGGCATGGGCCTGATCGGTTTGAGCGCCGGCCTGATGGCGCCGGCGCTGGGCTTGATCATTGCCGGGGCCGGTTCGGCGCTTTATCTGCCGGCGCTGCTGGCGTATGCCAGCGAACGTACGCCGTATCGCAGCCGCGGGCGCGTGTTGGGCGCGATTGAGCTGGCGTGGGCGCTCAGCGGCATGATCGGCGTGCCGGTGATGGGGCTGTTGATCGCGCCGTTGGGCTGGCGCGCGCCGTTCGTCGGCCTGGCAGTGGCGGCGCTGAGTGCGGCGGCGCTGACACTGATTCTGGAGGAGGCGCCACGCGATGAAACGGCGCGGCCGCATTTCAATCTGGGCACGGTGCTGCGCAATCGCAGCGCGTTGGCCTTCATCGCCGCATGGTTTTTGGTCTTTTTTGCGTTTGAAGCGATGCAGGTCAGTTACGGCAGCTGGCTTGAATCGCGCTTCGGCCTGGATGCCGCCGCGCGCGGTTCGGTTCAGACGCTGTTCGGCCTGTTTGAGATCGCGGCTTCGGGCGGCAGCACGGCTTTTCTCGATCGATTGGGCAAGAAGCGCGGTGTAACCGGCGGCTTGATCGTGGTGGTGGCGGGCTATTTGCTGCTGGCCACGTTGGGCCAGACGGCGTTACCCTGGGCGCTGGCGTCCATCAGTCTGGCGTTTCTGGGCTTTGAATTCAGCGTGGTGTCGGGCGTGTCGGTGATGAGCGAGCTGGTGCCGGAGGCGCGCGGCACGATGCTGGCGTTTGGCGCGTCGGCGGGCAGCGTGGGCCGCATGGCGGCGGACATCGCGGGCAGCGCCGTGATGGCCAGCGTCGGTTTTGCGGCGGTGGCGCTGATCGCGATCGCGGCTGGAGTGCTGACGGTGCTGGTGTTTGTGCTGGGGGTGAAAGAGAGCCGAAGCGATAGAGCGATGGGGTGAGAAAACAGATTGTGAGCGGCTGGACAAAACCAACATCATCGGGTATCATCTGGGCAGCGCGACCCACTGTGTGTGGGTCGTTGTCGTATGTACAGCCGGGGCGCCGGCGGCCGAATTCTTCAATAAAACGCTGTTGGCGTAGACCTTGACTTCTGGTATACTACGCGCGCCCTTGTTCAATTAATCCCCAACCGTTCGAGGAGGCTGGATGGCTACCAACGAAATTGACCTCTTGATCAAGGATTTGACCTCGCGCATTGACACGTTCAAGCCGGCGGTCGAGGCGGTGGATGTCGGTGAAGTGATCGAAGTGGGCGACGGGATTGCCCGCGTCGGCGGCCTGGCCAACGTGCAGCTTAACGAGCTGGTGGAGTTCCCCAACGGTACGCTGGGCGTCGCCTTCAACCTCGAAGAAGACCGCGTGGGCGTCATCATTCTGGGCGAATACGCTGAAATTGAAGAAGGCCAGCTGGTGCGGCGGACGCAGCGCATTGCGTCGGTGCCGGTGGGCGACGCCCTGCTGGGTCGCGTGGTCGATCCGCTGGGGCGGCCCCTGGACGGCAAAGGCCCCATCGCCACCACCAAGTACCGCAACATCGAGCGCATCGCGCCGGGCGTGATCGAGCGCGGCAATGTGAATCGCCCGGTGCAGACCGGCATCAAGCCGATCGACGCGATGATCCCGATCGGGCGCGGGCAGCGCGAATTGATCATCGGCGACCGGCAGACCGGCAAGACCGCCATCTGCGTTGACACGATCATCAATCAAAAAGGGCAGAACCTGGTGTGCATCTACGTCGCCATCGGCCAGAAGCGGTCGGCCATTGCGCGGCTGGTGTCCACGCTGGAGAAGTTCGGCGCGATGGACTATTCAATCATCGTCGTCGCTTCGGCGTCCGATCCGGCTTCGCTGCAGTATATTGCGCCGTACGCGGGCTGCGCCATGGGCGAAGAAGTGATGGAGAACGGCGTGACAGTGGGCGGCCAGCTCATCAAGGATGCGCTGGTGGTCTATGACGATCTGAGCAAGCACGCCTGGGCTTATCGCCAGGTGTCGCTGCTGATGCGCCGCCCGCCCGCGCGCGAGGCGTATCCCGGCGATGTGTTCTACCTGCACTCGCGTCTGCTGGAGCGCGCCGCGCAGTTGTCCAAGGAGCGCGGCGGCGGCTCGCTGACGGCGCTGCCCATCATCGAAACGCTGCTGGGCGACGTGTCGGCTTACATTCCCACGAACGTGATCTCCATCACCGACGGGCAGATCTACCTCGAAAC
>CAZKBQ010000138.1:0-4712 GCA_964550855.1 uncultured Anaerolineae bacterium | reverse complement strand
GGGGGCAGCGGGGGCCTGCGTGGCCGGGGCAGCGGGCGCCTGGGTGGCCGGTGCGGCAGCGGGCGCGCAGGCCGCGGCAACCAGTGCCAGCATCATCAATACACTGAAAAACATCAGGCTCTTGCTCATTGAAGTCTTCATCTCCTCATTGCTCCTTATTGAAATGGGACGGTAGTCGCCACAAACGCGGAACGGCAGGCTGCAGACAGTGTTCAACCGGGCCGGGCATCACCTCCTCACGTGGTCGGGCTTGGCTGAAAAGAAGTGGGGCTGGCTGCAATGTTACACCGGTTGCCGTTGGCTGGCAAGTCAGCGGCCAAGATCGAGTGCGCATCAAAGTTTTGCGGCGGCTGCCTGCTGGCGATTGAAATCGCGCCTTTGGAGCCGTCGGCTGATCGTCCGCGTGGACGGGATCCCGTCGGCGCAGGCCGACGGTCGGCGGCACGCCCGCCAGGCGCGAATTCATTCGCCGGAGAAGCTGAATGGTTTAGGCCTGACGCTACATCGTCAGGCCTAAACACATGCGGTGCAGTGCTCCCGTGTGTCTATCGGGCAGCCAGTTTGACCGTCGTGCTGGATTCCCGCTAAAAACGTGCGGGAATGACACCGGCGTAAATTAAAACGGGAACCGCCCTGGAGCCGTCGGCTGATCGTCCGGCGTGGACGAGGTCTCGTCGGCGCAGGCCCGCCAGACGCGAATTCACTCGCCGGAGAAATCGGTCGGCAAAACCATGACGCCCACTCGCCAAGATATTCAAGGTGATTCGCCACAATAAAACAGAGCGAAGATCACCTCTTCGCTCTGTCTCAAGAACCGATCAAATTGGTTGGCTAGCCGCGCCGCGTCACCCGCGTGTAGAGCGGCATCACCACCGCGCCCGCCTTCAGGCCGATGGTGCGCGCGGCCACCTTCATGCGATTCTGCGCGCGGCGCACCGTGGCGGCCGGCACCCAGCGCCACATCGCCAGACGGTTCTCGTCGGCCACGCCCAGCTGCACCACCGCCGACGCCCACGTCAGCCCCGCGCCAAAGCCCACCATCACGATACGATCGCCTTCCCGGCAGCGACCTTCCTCCATCGCCTCGCACAGCGCAATCGGGATGGAGGCCGCCGAGGTGTTGCCGTATTTGGCGATGTTGACGAACATCTTGTCCATCGAAATGCCCAGCTGCCTGGCGGCCACTTCGATGATGCGCTCGTTGGCCTGGTGCGGGATCACCAGATCGACATCGTCGATGGACAGTCCCGCCCGACCGATCACTTCGGCCGCAGAGCGCGCCAGCACGCGCGTGGCAAACTTAAAGACCTCGCGCCCGTTCATGCGAATGTAGTGCCCGCCTTCGTCGATGACCTTGTGCGACGGCGGGTTGGCCACGCCCAGATTCATCTTCAGGTGTTCCGCGCCTTCGCCGTCGGAGCCGAGCTCAAACGCCAGCACGCCGCTGGGCTGCTCACTGGCCTGCATCACCACCGCACCCGCGCCGTCGCCAAACAGCACGCAGGTATTGCGATCGGTCCAGTCCACAAACTTGGTGATGATTTCCGCGCCGATGATCAAGATCGTTTTGTACGCGCCCGTGGCGATGAATTGCTGCGCCGTGGCCAGCCCGTACACAAAGCCGGTGCAGCCAGCCACCAGCGTAAACGCCCCGCAGCGCGCCCCCAGCTGATCCTGGATCATCGACGAGACGGGCGGCAGCAGATAATCGGGGGACGAGGTCGCCACGATGATCAGATCGAGATCCGCCGGGATGACGCCTGCCTTCGCCATGGCCGCGCGCGCCGCCGTCACCGACATGCTGGCCGTGGTCTCGCCTTCGCCGGCCACATGCCGTTCGCGGATGCCCGTGCGCGACACGATCCACTCGTCGCTGGTCTCGACCATCTTTTCCAGATCGAAATTGGTCAGCACTTTTTCGGGCACGCACTTGCCCCAGCCCGTGATGCGTCCATAGACCATGATGTTTGCTGCCTCCTTTGGATCGAAACACGCAGGCCATGCTGAAACGGGCCTGCGTGCCAGGCGGCGGCACGTTTAGGCGTGCTGCCGTTCGCGTTGATACAGGTAGGCCACGACACCCACCACTGAAGCCACCGACCCGGCGGCGGCCAGGCCAAACCACACCGTGCGGCGATACCGCTGCCGCAGACTCTGCTGGCGCTGACTGGCTGCACGCGCCAGCCCCAACCCCAGCTCCTGCACAAACGACGGCGACGGTTCGATGGGCGTCAGCGCGTCACGCATGTTGCCGATCAACCACCGCATCGAATCCGGCGCATCCGTCAGCCGCGCGCCCGCCTCCGGCACATCCAGCACCTCGGCCAGCCACGCCTCCAACTCGGCGTAATCGAGCCGTGTGCGGGCCCCGCCGTCTGCGGCTTCATCCGGCTTGTCGATTGAGCGGCTGTCGCTCATCGCGTGCTCCGATCGGTTTCGGCCTCGAAATCGAGGTTCATTCCAGCCAGTTCATCGCGCAAGGCCAGCAGCGTCCGATGATACAGGGACTTGATCGCGCCTTCTGTGCGCCCCATGATCTGGCCCACTTCGGCATTGGACAGCTGCTCCACAAACTTCAAAATCAACAATTCCTGGCGCTCCTCCGGCAGCCGGCGAATCACCGCCAGCAGTTGGCGCCGCCGCTCGCTCTGTTCGGCCACCCACTCCGGCCGCTCGTTGGCTTCGCCCACCAGCTGCGCCGACTCCAGGTCCAGCAGCGGCCGCCGCGCGTGGTCACGGTGCCAGTTTGCCACCAGGTTGTGCGCGATGCGGTACAACCACGCCGAAAACGGCACGCCGCGATCCACGTAATCATCCACGTGCATCAGCGCCCGGTAAAATACCCGGCTGGTCAGATCTTCCGCGTCGTGGTGGTTGCCGGTCCGATAGTATACGTAGTTGTAAATCCGGCTGACATAGCGCTCGTACAACTGGCCGAACGCCGTCGGGTCTGTCTTGACCCGCGCCACCAGATCGAGGTCACTTTCAGGCTCTGCCACCGCCAGACTCCGCTCCCGGCGGCCCGCCCCCGATCGGCTGTGCTGCACCATCATAAACCCCGACCTCCGCCGATGGTTACGGGCCGACTTGTCAACAAAATTCCGGCCACCCCAACCGCCCACACGCGCTGCACATGTCCCGGGGTGGATAATGCGGCTGAGTATATCAGCCTGCGTCAAGATGTCAAACCAGACGCTTGTTTCATGTTAGAATGAGGCGTGAAGCCGCCGGCCGACGGCGGCCATGATGATTGTCGGAGGTTAACCCGTGGATTGCCCCACCTGCCAGGCCAGGCTGCCGCGCCACGCTGACGTGTGCGAGCAGTGCGGCCAGGAATTCTGCCCGGAATGCCATCAACCCGTCAAGCCGCGCGCCACGCTATGCTTGAGCTGTGGCGCCAGCTGGACGCTGCAGTGTCCAGACTGCGGCCATGAGATCGCGCCCGCCGACCTGATTTGTCCCAACTGCCAGGCCGTGCTGGACGACGTGGAACCCTGCCCACACTGCGGCCGGCTGATGCCGGGCAATGCCACGCTCTGTCCGCATTGTCAGGGTGAACGCTGCCCGCAGTGCGGCGCGGCCCTGCAACCGACCGATCTGGTCTGCGCCCAATGCGGCGCTACGTTTGCCCTGAACTGCCCCGACTGCGGCGCCGAAGTGCCCGACGGCGCCACCCGCTGCCCTGCGTGCGGCCTGCGCTTTGGCGTCGCCCCGGACGACGGGCAGGAACACTGTCCGCATTGCGGTGCGGCTGTCATGCGCGAAGACGGCGTCTGCAGCGCCTGCGGCCTCACCTTCTGCCCGCGCTGCCTGGCGCCCACCGCCGAAGACGATCGCATGTGTCACGCCTGCGGGCTGGCGCTGTACTTCAATTGTCCAGACTGCGGCATGGAGCTGCTGGCCGCCACGCCGGTCTGCCCCGGCTGCGACCGTCTGTTCGCGCGCGAATGTCCCAGCTGCCACCACCAGCTCATCTATTACGCGCCGATCGAATGCCCGAACTGCCGCCTGGCCCTGCCTGCCGAAAAAGCGTCGATGTCGCGGCCGCGCCTCGATCACGCCCTGGCCACGCAGTTGAACATCGCCGCGTCCGAAGTGCGCTGCACCAACTGCCGCACCGCTTACGATCCGCGTGAAGGCCCCTGCCCCAGCTGCGGCCAGTGGCAGTGTCCCGCCTGCAAGGCTCGCGTCTACGAAGGGGAAACCGTGTGTTTGCATTGCGGCGCCGACCTGCCAGTCTTCGTCTCGGCCTGCCCGAAATGCAGCGCCGAAGTGTCGCCTGCCGCCGAAGTCTGCCCAAATTGCGGTCTAGATCTATCGGGGCGGTGTCCCAACTGCCAGACTATCCTGCCCGACGGCGCGGATCGCTGTCCTCACTGCGATCAGGCCGTCTGCCCGGAATGCGGTTCGGCCACCACTGATGAGGCAATCTTGTGTGCAGTGTGCGGCGCGCAATTCACCTTTGCCTGCCCGGCATGCGGAGCGCAGGTCACGCCCGACGCAGGCGCGTGCCTGCGCTGCCACACCGTGTTTGAGGTCTGACATGTCCGACGACGAGCAACTGTGGGAAGAAACGGAACTGCACGATCAGGTCATCGACGATCGCGCCGGCGATCAGGTGCAGGCCGCCGTGCGTCTGATCCTCGAAAGTGTGGGGGAAGACCCGCAGCGCGACGGCCTGCTCAACACGCCGCAGCGCGTCGCCCGTATGT
>CAZKBQ010000137.1:0-4734 GCA_964550855.1 uncultured Anaerolineae bacterium | reverse complement strand
TGGCGCGCGCCATCGCGGAGCCGGCCCCGCGCGCGGCGGCACTGGGCGGCATCGCGCCGCACCTGCTGGACGAGCCACAGGCCGAACTGCTGGCCGAGGCGCTGGCCGCGGCCCGATCGATCCGGGATGACAGCGGCCGCGCCGAGGCGTTGATCCCGCTGCTGTATCTGCTGCCGGCAGATACGCGATTTTCCGTGGTGCAGGAAGCGCTGGCGGCAGCGCGTACTGTGGAACTGGACGACCTGCGGGCCGGCCTGCTGACGGATTTGCTGGAGTTTGTGCCGGACGGTCAACAGGCGGAAGTGCTGGCCGAGGCGCTGGACAGCGCCCGCCGCGTGGCGCAGCCCGATTCGCGGGCCGAAGCGTTGAGCGCGTTGATCGATCGGGTGGGGGTGGAAACGCAAGCCGCGCTCGTTGCTGAAATACTGGCCGAAATCGGCGCCGTGTGAATCAAAAAGCCCCCTCGCGTTGAGGGGGCTCTTCGTTGGAATGCGCTTGAACTACTTGACTTCCACGCCCGCGCCGGCGGCTTCGAGTTTGGCCTTGGCGTCGGCGGCCGCTTCCTTGCTGACCGCGCTGAGCACGGTCTGCGGTGCGCCGTCGACCATTTCCTTGGCTTCCTTCAGGCCCAGGCTGGGCAGGATCTGGCGGACGACCTTGATGACTTCGATCTTCTTGGCGCCGGCGTCCTTCAACACCACGTCGAATTCGGTCTTCTCTTCGACGGGGGCGGCGGCCGCAGCCGCGGCGCCGCCAGCGGCGGGCATCGCGCCCATCATCACCGGCGCAGCAGCACTCACGCCCCACTTGTCCTGGAGCATCTTCGACAGTTCGGCGGCTTCCATCAACGTGAGCTGATCGAGCTCTTCGACCAGCTTTTGCAGTTTCTCAGACATTGTTGCAATTCCTCCACGGGATAATGGTTAAGTTGGCTTGACACACGCGGAGTCGCCTCCGCGCCGAACGGGCTAGGCCGAAGCCGCCGCCTGTTCCGATCGCGCTTTGAGCACTTGCGCGAGTTCGCGCATGGGCGCATTGATGATGTTGACCAGCTGCGACATGGGGCCTTGGATGGTGGCCACCAGCCCGCCCAGCAGCACCGGGCGCGGCGGCAGTTCGGCCAGCGCGGTCACGCCGGCGGCATCGATGATGCGGCCGCCCAGCAAACCGCCCTTCACCGTAAAAGCCTGCACTTCGCCGGCAAAGGTCGTTACTGCTTTGGCCATCGCCACCGGATCAGAAGTCCCAAAACTCATGATCACGGAACCGGTCAGCAGGTCCTCCGGCACGGGCAAACCCGCCTGCTGCAGGGCTTTGATGGCCAGCGTGTTCTTGACCACGTGCAGCTGGGCCTGCACCTCGTGCATCTTGGAGCGCAGGCGGTACAGATCTTTGGTCGAGACACCCTGATAGGCCGAGATAATCACCGCTTCGCTGTGTTTGAACCACTCGGTGTATTCGGCGATCAATTCGCTGCGTCGCTCTTTACTGATTGGCACTGTCTTTCACCTCCTTTCGTCTCTGTTGCGGCCCGGCCAGCGCGGCCCGGGCACAACAAAAAGTCTTTGCCGCAGGACTGAGGCAAAGACTGAGACGATGCCAAGCAGGGCGCGCGAACGCGCCGGCTGTGAACATCATCCGCGTCGGCCTCGGCAGGACACGATTAAGTCTCAACGTTGAGACGCCTGCGGTCACGGGCTGCGGCGGTATTCAATTGTCAGATCGATCGGGCGTACTCCACCCGATCGGGTTGGCGGCGCCGAACGGTCTGTTCTACGCTTCCATCGACTGCGCCATGTTCGGGTCCACTTTGACGCCGGGGCCCATGGTGGCGGCCAGTGAAATCTTGCGGATGTACGTGCCTTTGGCGGCGGCCGGCTTGGCCTTCTTCAGGGCGTCCATCAGCGCGGCAAAGTTGGACTGCAGGTCTTTGGCGCTGAACGACGTTTTGCCGATGGGCACGTGCACGCCGGCGGTCTTGTCCACGCGGAACTCCACGCGGCCGGCTTTGGCTTCTTTGATCATGCGCGGCAGGTCGTCGGCGCTCTGCGTGATGTTGCCGGCCTTGGGGCTGGGCATCAAGCCACGGGGGCCGAGCACCTTGCCCAACCGGCCGGCCTTGCCCATCATGTCGGCCATGGCAATGGTCACGTCCCAATCCGTCCAGCCGTCCTGAATCTTCTTGAAGCCCTCGTCGTCGCTGACGACGAAATCGGCGCCGCTCTCCTGCGCGAGGCGAGCGGCGTCGCCCTGCGCAAAGACCATGACGCGCACAGCCTTGCCCAGCCCGGCCGGCAGCACGACCACGCCGCGCACCTGCTGATCGGCCTGGCGGGGGTCGACGCCCAATCGGAAGTGGACTTCCACTGTGGCGTTGAATTTGGCGTAGGAAGTATCCTTGACCAATTGCAGCGCTTCGACCGGCGGGTAGATTTTGGTCGAATCGACCTTCTTGGCCATTTCGTTGTATTTCTTGCCGTGTTTAGCCATCACTGTCTCCTGGTGGTGCAAACGGGCCGCCCGGGGCGCGCCCTCCCACACGCTGCTTAGTCTTTGATCTCGATGCCCATGCTGCGGGCGGTGCCGGCGACCATGGCCATGGCGTCTTCAAGGTCGAAGGCGGGCATGTCTTTGAGCTTGGTCTCGGCGATCTCGCGCACCTGTTTCGTGGTGATGCGGGCGACCTTCTGCTTGTTGGGCGTGGCCGAGCCTTTTTCGACGCCGGCGGCCTTGCGCAGCAAATCGGGCGTGGGCGGCGTCTTCAACACGAAGGTGAACGAGTTATCGGTGAAGATGCTGATCTCGGCCGGGATGACCTGCCCGACCATGCTGGCCGTGCGGGCGTTGTATTCTTTGCAGAACGCCATCAGGTTGATGCCGTGCTGCGCCAGCGCCGGGCCGATGGGCGGCGCCGGATTGGCTTTGCCGGCGTTGATGTTGAGTTTGACGACGACCTTCAGTTTCTTTGCCATGCTATTCTCCTTGTGGTGCTAACGGGCCGCATCGCGGCGCGCCCTCCCACCAGTTTGATTCCGAATCACATTTTTTCGACTTGCAGGAAGTCCAGCTCGACAGGCGTTTCGCGCCCGAAGAACGACACCATGACGCGCACTTTGGCCTTGTCCATGTTGATCTCGTCGACTGTGCCCATGAAGTCGTTGAACGGGCCATCGACGATGCGCACCTTCTGGCCGGGTTTGAACGTGACCTTGACCTTGGGCGCTTCGGCTTCCATGCGCTTGAGGATGCCCTGCACCTCTTCCTGGCGCAGGGGCGTGGGCTTGTTGCCCATCCCGACGAAGCCGGTGACGCCGGGCGTGTTCCGCACGACGTACCAGGAATCGTCGTTCATCAGCATCTGCACCAAGATGTAGCCGGGGAAGACGCGGCGCTCTACGGTGCGGCGCTTGCCTTCCTTGACTTCGATCTCTTCCTCGGTGGGCACGACCACCTGAAAGATCTGGTTGGCCATGCCCATCGATTCGATGCGCTGCTCCAGATTGTGCTTGACTTTGTTTTCGTAGCCGGAATAGCAGTGCACCACGAACCAGGCCCGATCGTCGGGCGCTTCGCTCAGGTCGGGCGCACCTTCGGCGGTGGCGGCGCGCATGGCGCTGGCGCGCAATTCGCGCAGCGCGGCCTTGACCTCTTCAGCTTCGGGCGCGGGCAGTTCCATGCGCTCGACCGGGACGGATTCCACTACCTCGAGGTCTCCACCGTCTTCGTCTTCGCTGAGGTCGTCCGGCAGCAGCTCGCCGGCTTCGGCTGATTCAACCGCGTCAACCGACGGGGTCTCGACCGCTGCTTCGGCCGGTTGGGCCGTGGCGGCGGTGTCAACTTCATCGGGATCAGGTTGAACCGGTTCGGCCGGCAATTGAACTTCGTCCGTCATTACGTCACTCACTTCCACTGATAACCGCGCCGGTTCATTGCCGCCGGATAACGACGATCAACGCGCCGATGCCAATCACAGCGGCGGCCAAGCCGACGACGATCCGCAGCACGTCACGCTCGATCAGGATACCGCGGAACAGCCACAGAGCAATCGGGTCGGCAATCAACCCAAGAAAAATGGTCATCGCCACCGTCACGGCCAGAACAATGATCGTGAGGTTCCGCGCTTCCTGGCGGCTGGGCCAATGCACCTTGCGCAATTCGGCGCGGGTTTCTTTGAAATAGCGAACCAATCGGTTGTCTTGTTTAACCTCAGCCACAGCTCAGCGACTCCTCTCGACAGCGCAGTACTTTCGCAAAATTTGGCCGCGCACACCATCGCGCGGCCAAATCGGCATTACAGGCGAGGCAGGAATTGAACCCGCAACCCCCGCTTTTGGAGAGCGGTGCTCTGCCAATTGAGCTACTCGCCTAGGCAGTCTGATCGTTGCCCGAATGTCTTGCCCTGCCCTTCTAATTATACACCACACGGCAAGCGCGCGGCCAACGGGCCAGACCGGTTACTTCTGCTCCCTGTGAGGCGTGTGCTTCCGGCAGCGCGGGCAGAACTTGTTGAGTTCAATGCGCGCGGTGTCGTTGCGGCGATTCTTCTGCGTCGTGTAGTTGCGCTCCTTGCACTCAGTGCAAGCCAGCGTCACGATGATGCGAACGTCCTTCTTAGCCATCTCGACAACTCTTTTCTAGAGAAATCAGAGCCCGGCCCTGACCAGGCTCCGGCAAATTGCGCGTTTAGCCCAGCACGCTGGTGATGACGCCGGCGCCGACGGTCAGGCCGCCCTC
>CAZKBQ010000136.1:0-4754 GCA_964550855.1 uncultured Anaerolineae bacterium | reverse complement strand
CGGGGCGCTGCCCGCGGCCAGCGCCAGCAGGGCCAGCGCCGCCACCCCGTATCGGACGCGGATCAAACTGAGGTAAGTCACTGTAAATCTTCTCCTTTAGGTCCCAGCACGCGTTCATCACCGGTGCGGCGGGTGATGGCCTGCGCGTCGAGATACTCCATGAGCGCCAGCGCGTACTTGCGGCTGGTGCCAAACCGATCGCGAACCTGCGCGACCGTAATCGTATGATGTTCACGCAAATGATCGCGGATGTGCCTCACCGCCGACTGGTAGGTCGGCGCCGACAGGATCACTTCGTCGTTCAGCCGCACGATCTGTCCCAGATCGATCAAGGCTGATAATACCTCACTCCCGACGATCTGTTCGGCTTCTTTGACTGAGGGGGTGTTCCAGGGCGCGGCCGCCAGCTGGCGCAGCAGCCGATCGATCTTCTGCTGCTGATCGGCCGTGAAGGCGATCTCAAAGCCGGGCCGATGCAGCGCCGCGCCGCGCACGCCCAGCAGGTTGTCGGCCAGCGCCTGTTCGACGATCAGATTGAAGCGTCGCGTGTCCAGCCCCAGGCGGCTCTTCAGTTCCTCACGCGGCATGCCGGGCTTCAGCGGATTGGCGGTGTGATAGGCGTCCAGCTCGCGCTGGAGGCGGTCGCCCAGTGCGGCCCAGCTGCCGGCCGCGATGTAGCGCTCGTCGCCCAGCGCGCGCGCCTGCCGCGTGCTCAGCAGTTCCCCTAAGGCCGCGCTGCCGGCGTCGGCGGACAGGCCGGCGCGCTTGAAGAGCTCGGGCGCGGTCAGCACGCCGCCGCTTTCCAGCGCCTTCAACAGCAGCTCGGCGGGCGTGCCCTGCGCCAGGGTTGCCAGCCGCGCCACCACGTCTGGACGAAAGCGGTGGTGCCGCCGGCCCGGCTGCGGATCGATCACCGCGCCGCCGCCCAGCGTGAGGGACGGCGACGGCAGCCGCACGATGAAGCGATCGCCTTTGACCAGCGCCAGCGGCTGCGCCAACGCCAGCTGCACCCAGCCAGTGCGGCCCGGCGGCAGCGTTTCGTCATCGAGCAGGCGGACACGCGCGGTCACTTCGGCCGCGCCGTGAAAGAACTTCACTTCGTCATTGTGCTTCAAGGGGCGCGGCGCCGAGCGCAGATACTCCAGCTGCACGTCAACCAGGATCGTGGGAGACAGCCAATCGGGGGTGGTGAGGGTGTCGCCGCGCCGCACTTCGCTCAGTTCGATGCCGCCCAGGTTGACGGCCACGCGACTGCCCGGCACGGCATGTTCGATCTTGGTCTTGTGCGATTGCAGGCCGCGCACCCTGGCGCGCCGCCGGGCGGGCAGAATTTCCACTTCGTCGCCGACGTTGAGCGCGCCGTCGATCAACGTGCCGGTGACCACCGTGCCGAAGCCCGCCACGGTGAAGACGCGATCGACGGCGAGGCGCGGTCGGCCGCGATCGATTCGCGGCGGTTTTTGCTGCAGGACTTGTTCGAGTTCGTTTAACAGCCGGGGCAGATTGGCGCCCGTGCGGGCCGACACCGGCACGATCGGGGCATGAGCCAGCGCCGTGCCTTGCAACACTTGCCGCACGTCGTTCTGGATCAGCTCCAGCCATTCGTCGCTTTCGGCCAGATCGATCTTGGTGAGGGCCACCACGCCGCGATCGATGTGCAGCAGATCGAGGATGGCCAGATGCTCGCGCGTCTGCGGCATCACGCCTTCGTCGGCGGCAATGACGAACAGCGCCGCGTCGATGCCGCCCACGCCGGCCAGCATATTCTCGATGAAGTCGATGTGGCCGGGGACATCCACGATGCCCACCGACTCGCCGCCGGGCAGCGTCAGCCACGCGAAGCCCAGATCGATGGTCATCTCCCGCTCGCGCTCTTCTTTAAGCCGATCGGGATGGGTGCCGGTGAGAGCCTGCACCAGCGTGGACTTGCCGTGATCGACGTGGCCGGCGGTGCCGATGACGCGCATAACTGATCCTGTGAGGCGTTCGCGTGAGCGCCCGGCGTTGAGCGCTCAGTATAAGCCCTGAGTGTGAGCGGTTCGGATCGGGCGGTTGCTGCCGGGCCGCTCAGCGCACGCGCAGCATGGGCGCGGGCAGGCCCACCCCGTCCTCGGGCGTTGCGGCGGGCGGCACCGAGACCTGCGGCAGTGAGCTGCGGCCCGCATCGACCAGGCCGGTGACGGCATTGACAAAGGCCTGCAAAAACTGCTCGTGCTCGGCGCGCAGCTGGGCGATTTGCTCCAGCAGCGGGCCGGGCGCGGCTTCGATCTTTTCCAGTTGTTTGCCCAGATCGTGATGCAGGCGGTCGTGCTCGTGCCAGCGCTCTTCCAATCGAGTGGGCACTTTGGCCCAGCGCTTTTCAAACTCGCCCAGAAATTCTTCAAACTGGCGTTTGACGCGCTCTTCAAACAGGCGCTCCACTTCGCCCAGTTCGGCGGTGCGCTGGCGCAACGTCTCCTGAAACTGTTGCAGCTCGGCTTCGGCGCGCTGGTTAATCTGCGCCTGCTCGCGCAGCTTATTCATCATGGCGGTGTAGTCGGTGACCTGCTCGCGATACTGCGTGATGAGCTGCTCAAACGCTTTCACCTGCTGCTGCACGCGGAAGTCGGCGCTGCGCAGGTCCTGCAATTCCTTGTCGTGCTCGCCCAGGCGCTGCGTCAGCGGCTCAAAGCGCGGCGGGATGCGGCTGATGACATCTTCCAGCACCTGTATCTTGCCAAGAATGCCGTCAATCCGCTTGACCTGCGCGTTCGCCTCTTGCTCCAGCGCCAGGATGCGCTTGACATCCTGACGGCGGCCTTCTTCCAGATACGGCACGCCGCGCGTGCGTTCTTCCACCAGATGCGAGGCTGCTTCGATCTGCGGTTGCAGCCGTTGCAACAATTCGCCCAGCCGTTTCTCTTCGGCGCGGCGGCCGGGCAGATCGTTCTCGATGACGGCGATGCGGGGCAGTTCCTTCTTGACTTCCGAAATCTGGCGCTGCAGCGCCTCGATTTCCAGCAGGCGCACCCGCTCGGTGTCGCGCATGGCTTTTCGCTGGTCGTCGTCGCGCCGATCGATCTCGGCGACCAGCTCAGCCTTATACTCCTCCAGCAGAGCCTCGAATTTTTGGGCTTTGATCAACCCCGCCTGAGTGGCCTTCTGCGCCGCGTCCAGATCCTGCAGCCGGCGGGTCAGCTCGGCGAGCTCGGCCGACTGGCCGGCCAGCCGCTCCTGCAGCACGGCCAGCTGCGCCCGATCCTTGCGGCGTTCCTCTTCCAGAAAGCGCAGCATTTGCGTCAGTTGTTCCACCGTAAGTTCGTCCATGCTCGGCCTCCCCGTCGATGGCGCGATTATACAATGAGTGACGAGTAATGAGTAACGAGTAATGAGTGACAAGTGACGAGTAATGAATCCAGAACGGCGGCCGACGGCTGGGAAGTGATGCTATAATCCCCGGCATGCACATCGCACTGGATGCGCGGCTGGCCTACTACCGGCGCTACAGCGGCATCGGGCAGTACATCGTCCAGCTGGCCGAGCGGCTGCCCCCGCTGGCCGCGCCGCACGCGTTCACCATCATTCACAGCCGCAAAGACCGACAGCCGCCGCGCGGCCCGGGCGCGCGCCTGGCCGCCAGCTGGACGCCCAGCCATCACCCTCTTGAGCAATTCACGCTGCCGCTGGAGCTGGCGCGGCTGCGGATCGATCTGCTACACAGCCCCGATTTCATCCCGCCGCGGCGCGGCGCATATCGCCGCGTGATCACCGTGCACGATCTCAACTTCCTGTACTATCCGCACTTCCTCACGGCCGACAGCCGCCGCTATTACAACGATCAGATCGGACGGGCAGTGACGCAGGCCGATCACATCTCGGCCGATTCACACGCCACCAAACTCGATCTGATCAAGTTGCTGAACGTGCCCGCCGGCAAAATATCCGTGGTGTGGCTGGCCCCGAGCGATCTCTACCGCCCGATGGAGGCCGCCGCCCTCGACGAAGCTCGCCGCCGTTTGCGCCTGCCCGATCAATTCATCCTGTTCGTGGGCACGCTAGAGCCGCGCAAAAACGTGGCCGGCCTACTGCGCGCTTATCGCCGCCTGCTGGAGCGGGGTGAACGCCGCGCCGATCTCGTGCTGGCCGGATCACGCGGCTGGTTGTTCGATGAGACTCGCGCGCTGATCGACCAGCTGCGCCTGACCGATCGGGTGCGCTGGATCGACTCTCCGACCGATCGGGAGTTAGCTGCGCTCTACAATCTGGCGGCCGTCTTTGTCCTGCCATCGCATTACGAAGGCTTCGGCTTGACCTTGCTGGAGGCCATGGCCTGCGGTGCGCCGGCCGTCATCAGCGATCGCGGCTCGCTGCCGGAGATCGCCGGCGGCGCGTCGATCGTGATCGACCCTGACGATCCGGCTCAATTGGCCGAGGCCTTGCAGCGCATCCTGGGCGACGCCGCCACAGCCGACGAGCTGCGCGCCAAAGGCTTTGAACGTGTGACGGCGTTTTCGTGGGAGCGCTGCGCGCGCGAAACGCTGGCGATCTACGAACGAGTCATGCGTAACGAGTAAACTCAAAATCCGAAGTCCGACATCTACCATCCACCATGCGCCTGCTCTTTCTGACACCGCAATTTCCCTATCCACCGCACAAAGGCACCACGCTGCGCAACTACAATCTTATCGCGCAGCTGGCTGCCCGGCACACGATCGACGTGTTGAGCTTTCACGACACAACGGCGCTGCCGGCCTCGCCGCTTGACGAGCTGTGTC
>CAZKBQ010000135.1:0-4925 GCA_964550855.1 uncultured Anaerolineae bacterium | reverse complement strand
GTCTTCGAACGCCCATTCGACGAACTGGCGGACAGTGGTGGTTTCACCCGTGGCCAGCACGTAATCGTCGGGCTGGTCCTGCTGCAGCATCAGCCACATGGCGCGCACATAGTCGCCGGCGAAGCCCCAGTCGCGTTTGGCGTCCAGGTTGCCCAGCCGCAATTCCTTCGCCAGCCCCAGCTTGATCTTGGCGACGTGATAGGTGATCTTGCGCGTCACGAATTCCAGTCCGCGCCGCGGCGATTCGTGGTTGAACAGAATGCCGGAACACGCGAACAGGTTGTAGCTTTCGCGGTAGTTCACCGTGATCCAGTGGCCGTACACCTTGGCCACGCCGTACGGGCTGCGCGGATAGAACGGCGTGCGCTCGGTCTGGGGCACTTCCTGCACCTTGCCGAACATCTCGCTGCTCGACGCCTGATAGAAACGAATCGCCGGATCGACGGTGCGAATCGCTTCCAGCATGCGCGTCACGCCCAGCGCGGTGAACTCGCCGGTCAGCACAGGCTGCTTCCACGAGGTGGGCACAAACGACTGCGCGGCCAGGTTATAGACTTCGGCCGGCCGATACTCGCGCAGAATTTCGATCAACGAACTTTGATCCAGCAGGTCGCCCTGCACAATATCGATCTCATCTTGAATGTGCTTGATGCGATCGAAATTGACGGTGCTGGACCGGCGCACCATGCCCGCCACCCGATAGCCCTGCTGCAACAAAAACTCGGCCAGATAACTGCCGTCCTGGCCGGTGATGCCGGTAATTAAGGCGCATTTATCAGTCACAACGAATGTCCTTGGAAAAAGTTGGGGGCCGGCCGCGCTCACGCCAGCCGCTGCCGCCAGTCGTTCAGGATGTCGAGGCAGGTCTGCTCGAACGGAATGCGCGGCTCCCAGCCGGTCTGCCGTTTGAACTTGGTCGGGTCACACTGCGAGCGCGGCACATCGCTGGGCCGGAACTTGTCCGGATCGATCTCTTCGGCGATCTGAATCGGACTGGCAGCCAGCATGATGTCCAGTATTTCGCGCACCGATCGCGCCCACCCGCTCCCCAGGTTGTACACCTCGCCCGGCTCGCCGTGTTGCGCGCACAAGATGTAGGCGCGGCTCATGTCGCGCACGTCCGTAAAATCGCGCTGCGCGCTCATATTGCCCAGCTTCAACACGGGCGGCTTGAGGCCGCGCTCGATCTCGACGATCTGTTTGGCGAACGATGGCGCAACGAAGCGATCGCTCTGGCGCGGGCCGATCTGATTGAAAGGCCGCACGCGGATGACGGGCAGCTGCCGATCCAGCCAGTATTGCAGCCCCATAAAATCCTGCGCGATCTTGCTGACGGCATACGGGCTGTTGGGCCGCAGCGGCGTGTCTTCGTCAATCGGCAGGTCCTCCGGCCGCACATAGCCGTACACCTCGTTCGACGCCACCGCCACGATGCGCGGCTTCAGGCCGGCAGCGCTGACCGCCTCAAACAGGTTCAACTGCGAACGGATGTTGGTCTCGTACGTACCCCAGGGATCGCGCCACGACTGCGGCACGTAGGCTTGACCAGCGAGGTGAAAAATCAGATCGGGGCGGACTTGATCGATCACGGCGCGCGCCGCCTCCGGCGCGCGCAAATCGGCTTGAACGGTAGTGACGCCCGCTGACACGTAGGCTCGATCGGTCTCGTCGAGAATGGTCCCCCAGACTTGCCAGTCGGTTTCGGCCCGAATCGCGTCTGCCAAGTGCCCGCCGACAAAGCCTGCCACGCCTGTGATCAATGCCCGCAAAATGATGCGCCTCGTGATGGATTTCGCAGGTATTATACCGGATTTCGAAGCAATGAACAATGACAAACGGGCAAGAAAATCCGATCGGTCGGTGCAGACCCGATCGGACTTCTGCCGTCAGCCATCAACCTTCAACCGTCTGAAATGCTACGTGCCTTCCTGCCACGACGCCAGATACTTTTGCTGTTCCGGCGTCAACGTATCGATGCTCACACCCATCGCCGCCAGCTTCAGCAGCGCCACCTGCGAGTCGATCTCCGTCGGCACGGTGTACACATTTGGCGTCAGCGATTTGGCGTTGGCCGCCATGTACATCGCCGACAGCGCCTGATTGGCAAACGACATATCCATCACCGACGCGGGGTGTCCTTCGGCGGCGGCCAGGTTGATCAGGCGGCCTTCGCCCAGCAAATTGATGCGATTGCCCGACTTGAGCGTGTATTGATCCACGAACTCGCGCACCTTGCGCGGCCTGCCCTGCGACATGGCTTCCAACGCCGGAATGTTGATTTCCACGTTGAAGTGCCCGGAGTTGGCCACCAGCGCGCCGTCTTTCATGCGCTCGAAGTGCGGCGTATCGATCACGTTGATGTCGCCCGTGGCGCTGATGAAGATGTCGCCCACGGCGGCCGCCTCCACCATCGGCATCACGCGGAAACCATCCATCACCGCTTCCAGCGCCTTCACCGGATCGACTTCGGTCACGATGACGTGCGCGCCCAGCCCGTGCGCGCGCATGGCGATGCCGCGCGAGCACCAGCCGTAACCCGCCACCACCACCGTCTTGCCCGCAATCAGCATGTTGGTCGCGCGGATCACGCCGTCCAGCGTGGACTGCCCGGTGCCGTAGCGATTGTCAAACAGGTGCTTGGTGTTGGCGTCGTTGATGGCGATGATGGGGAACTTCAGCGCCCCTTCCTTCGCCATGGCCCGCAGGCGGATGACGCCCGTGGTCGTCTCTTCGGTGCCGCCCATCACGCCGTCCAACAACTCGGTGCGCTCTTTGTGCAGCTGCGACACCAGGTCCGCGCCGTCGTCCATGGTCAAATGCGGCTTGTGATCGAGCGCGGCTTTGATGTGCTCGTAATACGTCGCGTTATCCTCGCCCTTGATGGCGTATACGGGGATCTCATAATTCGCCACCAGCGACGCGGCCACATCGTCCTGCGTGCTCAACGGATTGGACGCGCACAGCACGATGTCGGCGCCGCCCAATTGCAGCGCGTGCATCAGGTTGGCGGTCTCGGTGGTGACGTGCAGGCAGGCGCTGATGCGCAGGCCCTTCAACGGCTGCTCGGCCTTGAAGCGCTGTTTGATCTGCCGCAGCACCGGCATCTCCTGCTCGGCCCACTCAATGCGATAGCGGCCGCCCGTCGCCAGGTCCAGTTTCTTGACATGATGTTCAACCGTCATAGTAGCTCCATTTCTGATTGATGAATTTCAGTGTCCAATTTGATCGCGCGGCCTTCGTGAAACCGCGCGTGTTTCACAAAACCCAATTTCTCATACACGCGGATGGCGGCGGCATTGTCGCGGCCCACGCTCAACCCGATGGTGCTGACACCCCGATCGATCAACTCGCCGACGACGGCGCACGTCACGCGCGTCGCCAGCCCGCGGCCGCGCCAATCCGGGCGCGTCATCACATTACCCAGCGCGGCGATGCGGCCGCGGCTGGAGACCACGTGCGTGCCGGCCGCCGCAATCAACCGCCCGCCGCGCCACACGCCGTAAAACACGCCCCGCGCAATCTCTTCTGGCGAAAAGGCATCGCCGCCGCCAAAAGCGTACAACGCCTGTAAGGCCGGCACAGCGGTGTCCGACAACCGCACCACCCCATCGGTGGCAACCGGCCTGAACGCGCGCGCCTCAAGGGTCATCTTCCACATCGGCCGCGCTTCGACGATCCGATAGTGCTTCTGCAGCGCGGGCAGGTGCTCGTCGCGCACGCTCAAGCCGATCGCGGGCAGATCGATCGCCTGAGCCACAAGCTGCTCCACGCCGCGCTCGTTGCCCATCAAAAAGCAGATCGGCGGCTGCAGCCCGCGATAGATCATCGCCAGCGCGATCAGCGCGCCCGCTTCCGCCGCGCCGTGCCACTCCGTCAATTCGAAAAGTCCCGGCTCCAGATCGCCCAGCGCATAATCGGCCCACGCTCGATCGGTGTTGAGGAACGCGCGCAGGCGCTGGATATCGGCCGATTGAACGACTTGCATGGTGCGCCGCTGATGAGTAACCGGCAACGAGCAAGATCGCATTACGCATTACGCATTACGCATTACGCATTACGTACTACGTATTACGCACTACTCGTTACTCATTACTCACTTCCAACCATCCAGCCGATCATCGCCGAAGTGCGTGCGATAGCGCTGCACAAACTCCTCGCGCGTGTAATGATGATTCTGCGGGCCGTGATTTTCCAGCACATAGGTGGCCGCCAGCCCCGCCATGCGACCGATTACGTCCCACGGCAAACCCAGCGCCAGCCCCTTCATCACGCCCGCGCGATACGCATCGCCCACGCCGGTCGGATCGATCGGGCGGGCTGTCAGCACGGCAGGCACGTCCACACGCCGGTCGCCTTCGATGATGGTGGAGCCATCCGCGCCGCGCGTGATGATCAGCGTCTGCGTGCAGGCCGCCATCGCCGCCTCATCCATGTGCAGACGGCTGCGCAGCATCTCAAACTCGTAGTCGTTGACGATGGTGATCCGGCTGCCGTTGATGCCGTCGCGCAAATCCTGATCGCTCAACCGCACGATCTGCTGGCTGGGATCGTAAATGTACGGAATGCCCAGCGCCTTGCACTCGCGCACGTACTGCGTCATTGCACGCGGATCGTTGGGGGAGATGATCGTCAGATCGGGCCGGGGCGACAGCCGCTGAAACGATAATTCGCCGGCGCGCCCCATCGCGCCGATGTAGAAGCTGGCGATCTGCTTCTGATCAAGATCGGTGCTGACGAAGAACGAACTGGTGAATTCGTCCGGGTATTCCTGCACCAGCGACGTGTCCACCCCGTGCTGTTCCAGCCAGCGGCGGTACTCGCCAAAGTCCTGCCCGGCCGTCGCCATGACGCGCGGGCGCTCGCCCAGCATCGCCAGGTTGAAGGCGATGTTGGCCGCGCAGCCGCCGCGCTGCTTCTTCATCGAA
>CAZKBQ010000134.1:0-5448 GCA_964550855.1 uncultured Anaerolineae bacterium | reverse complement strand
CGGCGTGGGCGGCCGGCGCGGGCGCACTCATGGGCGGTGCGGTAACGGTCTGCGGCCGGGCGGACGGCGACGTGTAAAACGTCAGTTCCAGTGACAGGTTGCCCAACGCCTGGCTGCTGCTGATGACCAGCGAGTTGACGATCACGCCTTTGGTCGTTATCTCGGTGAGGCCGCTCAAGTAATGAACCAGATTATACGGCGTGCCCTGCACCTGCACGCGCGCGGTGGTGACGGCATAGCGCGGTTGGTCCGGCGGCGTGGCCGCGACCGAAGCCTGAAAATCGACGATGGCCACGCCGCCGGCGGCGGCGCGCGCGTACATGGCGTCCACGATCTGGCTGGCCTGGGCGTCCGGCAGAAACAGCCCCTGCGAGTTGGTGAGCACGGTCTGCGCTTCGACGATCTGTCGCTGCAAGTCGGCGGGGTTGACGGCCTGGGCGGCCTGTTTCTGCGCCAGCTGCTGACGCGCGCCGGCCAGCTCGTCGGCCACCTCGTTGCGGGCGCGCACGGCCGGAGCCACGCCGGTGACGAAGCTCAGCAGTGACACTAAGCCAACCAGCACGCTCAGGCCGATGGCTACGACCAGCAGCACGTTTTCCGACAAGTACGCTCGCCAGTGCTCCGGCAGCAGGGTTCTCATGGCGTCAGCTTCAATTCAATGATGATGACGAATTCGACCGGCAGGAAGTCGTCGTCCTGCGCCAGCCCGATCGATCGGCGCGGCGATATGGCCCGTTGCAGCAGGGCGCGGCCCGCCGCCGATTGGATGTCTGGAGCCGACGGCGCGGGCGGCACGCACGGCTCCAAAATGCCCGCCGTCTCTCTCAGGCTCAGCCGATATGTGCGGTCTGGACCGAAGAACGGCTGCTTGTTGGTGATGGTGGCAAACAACGGGCTGTCCACCGTGGCGGTGAAGCAGATGGCCGAGGCATACACCCCCGGCGGCGCGGTGGGATAGTCGTCGTTCTCGTACGTCATCGCGCCCAGGGTGGCGGTGATGTAGGTATCGACGCCGCCCGCCAGATCGGATGTGTACAGGACGTAGGTGCGCCCGGCCTTGGCGTTAAAGGTGACTTTGTCCACATCGCCGAACGGATAGAAGTTGCGATCCTGTGTCTCGCCGGGTGCGATGGGCGTCGGCACCACATCGTCGATCTCATAGCGGTCGCGCGGATCGGGCGGCGGGGTGGCGGTGGGGCCGATCGGGGTGGGCGAAGGCCCCGGCGGCGTGGCCGTGGGTTGGAATTCTTCCATGATCAGCTGATACCGCTTATCGGGGCCGTACAGGCCGCGATTGGTGACGCGCACCGTCGTCACAATATCCGGCCCGGTCACGCCGAACGTGACTTCGGACGCCAGCGTGCCGGGGCGCACATCGTCGTTGGTGTAGATCGCGCCGCCCACTCCCACGGTGAGAAACGTATCCACGCCCGGCGCCAGATCGGTGGTGTACACGCGATAAAACCGCCCGGATTTTGCCAGAAAGGTGACCTGATCCACATCGCCGTCGGGATAGAAGTTGCGAAGCTGCGGCTGTCCCGCCAGGATGGGTTTGGGCGTCGTATCGTCCGGCTCGTAGGCGTCGCGCAAATCGGGCAGCGGCGTAGGCGTCACCGTGGGCGTGGCGGTCGGGCCGACGGGCGTGGGTGTGGCCGTCGGCGTGGGGACGATCTCTTCCAGCAACAACTGGTATGTCTTGTCGGCACCAAACTGACCGCGATTGGTGACGCGGACGATCGCCATGACATCAGCGCCGGAATTCTGAAAGCTCACTTCAGACGCCAGCGTGCCGGGTTTGGCGTCGTCGTTGGTGTAGGTGCGATCGCCCACACTAACCGTCAGGAAGGTGTCCACACCGGGGGCCAGACCGGCCGTGCTGACACGGTAATAGCGGCCGGATTTGGCCAGAAACGTGGCGGTGTCCACGTCGAGGGCGGGGTAGAAATTGCGCTGCTGAATGTCGCCCACCGCAATCGGTTTGGCGTCTGCATCGGTGTTGTCCGGCTCGAAGGCGTCGCGCAGGTCCAGCGTGGGGGTGGGCGTGGCCGTGCCGGTGATGGTGCTGCCCGGCGCAGGCGTGGGCGTGCGCGTCATGGTGACCACCGGCGTGGGCAGCACGCGGATAGACTGCACGATGACGCGGTTGAATAAGGGCGACTGCTCAAGCCAGCGCTTGTAGTCGTTGACGGCCAGATCGCCGGCGGCGCGGCCGCTGAGGGTGAGGCGCGTGTTGTCGGAGGTCACAACCTGCAGCTGTAGCTGCGCCGGATCGTACTGGCCGATGACGCCCATGATGGCGGGCCAGTCGGGGCGCGGCGCGGCCAGCTGCTGATTGACGGCCTGCAGCTGCTGCGTGTCTGACAGCACACTTTGCAGCTGCGCGGTCAGCGCCTGCACCTCGGCGTTGGGCGTGGGCACGGCGTTGATCTGCTCCACGACCAGGGCCAGATCGTCGTTGAGCCGCTGGGCATCGGCCCGGATGGCGCCGCCCGCCACCTGCAGCGTCACATATAGAAAGATCAGGCCGATGGCGACGAGCCAGGCGATGAGCGTGCCGCGATTGAAGCGCGCGGCCGGCGGCGCGGGCGGCGGCGGGCTGGCCGGTGGTGGAAACGGTGGTCTGCCGGATCGGTCTGATGTCATGCTCATGATCGTGTTATGCTACCACAAAATCGGGGCGCGGGATAATGCGCCTGCTTCATGGAATGACGAGCGGTTGTCCCGGGTAGATCTCGTAGCCCGACAGGTTGTTGGCGGCCATCAGGGCCTCCAGCGTCACGCCAAAACGCGCCGCAATGGCTGACAACGTGTCGCCGGGCCGCACCTCATAGACGCCGGCGACGCGCGGCGTTCCGGTGGCGGCGTTGCGGGCGGGCGCGGCTGTGGGCGCCGGCGTGACGGTGACACCCAGCAGCTGCTCGCGCAGCAGCGCCAGCGCCTCGGGCTGCAGCTGCAGCGCATCCTGCGGCGGATTCGAATCGATGCGCAGCGCCGTGGTCATGGTCGGTTCCACGGTCAACGATTGAATCTCGGCCGGACTCAGCTCGACGCCCAGCTGCGCCAGTCGGATCAACTGATCGAGCGTCAAATTGGTCTTCAGCGAGTCGCCCAGGTTTTGCAGCAGCGGCCCGGCCTGCGCCACCAGCTGGGGCAGCAGCCCGGCCTGCAGCACACGATCGCGCACGGCGCGCAGCACCTGCTGCTGGCGCACCATCCGGTCGAAGTCGCCCATGGCGGCGTGGCGGGTGCGGGCATATTTCAACGCCAGCCGCCCGTCCATATGCTGGCGGCCGGCCGGGATGTATAAGGGTTCATAGCCAAAGCCCGAATCGGGATAGAGTGGATCGTCGATGGGCTGCGGTACGTCCACGTCGATGCCGCCGATGAGATCGATCAGGTTCTCGAAGGCCGAGAAGTTCAATCGGATGTAGTATGGCACGCGCAGCCCCAGCGTGGCTTCCACCGTCGCCATCGCCAGCGCCGGGCCGCCGCCGGGATAGCCTTCGACATCGCCCAGAAAATGCGCGGTGTTGATTTTGCCCGGCTGATTGAGGCCGGGGATGGTGATCCACAGATCGCGCGGCAGCGACAGCAGCGTGGCGCGGTGCGCGGCCGGCTCCACACTCAGGACGATGAGCGTGTCGGTGCGCCACGGCCCCGACTGGTTCTCGCGCTCGTCGATGCCCAGCAGCAAAATGTTGACGCGCTCAGTCCCGTTCCAGCCGTCTAAGGGCGGCTCCAGAGCGAAGGCGTCGAAGCGGCGCGTGGCGTCCCGTGAGGCGCTGAAGACCAACAGGGCGGCCAGCCCGCACGCCAGCATCAGCCCCACCCAGATAAACGACGCGCGGCCGGCCGATCGCGCTCTGTCCTGACCCATCGATCGCTCTCAATTCCCAGCCATGATGAAGTGCGCCGGGATTATAGCATGCTAGAGTTGAAACAGAGCTATGAGGGGATTGTAAAACAGCGCGACCACGGCGCCCAGACACAGGAACGGCGCATAGGGCATACGCGCCTGCGCCGACTGGTGGCGCAGTTTCATCAAAGCAATGGCGGCCACGCCGCCTGCGCCGACTGCAACCAGCAGCGCCCACAGGGCATCGGGAAAGCCGAACAGCAGGCCGATGAGAGCGGCCAGTTTCACGTCGCCTCCGCCCAGTTCGCCGGGGCGCAGCCAGGCCACCGCCATGAAGATGATCAGGCCAAAGGCGCCGCCCACCACGGCGCTGATCCAGCCGGCGGGTGTGCCGCTGAGCTGCAGCAGGATGACCAACACGCCGGCCGGGTAGAGCAGGACGTTGAGTACGAGCTGGTACTTCAAATCGATCACGGCGATCAGGACGAAGAAGGTGGTCAACGCGGCGCGGCCGGCGGCCGTCCATGTGCCGCCATAGCGCGCGGCGATGTAGGCGAACAGCGCGGCGCAGAGCAGCTCCACGGCTGCGGGCAAGGTGAGCCGGCGCGCGGCGGGCGGTGCCCCAATGGCCAACCGCCAGCGCGGCTGCAGCCGCCTGGGCACGCGCGACTTATCGACCGCAAAACGCGGCGCGACATCGGCTGCCCAGTTGATGAAACTGCCGGCCAGCAGGCCGAGCACGGTGAAGATGATGACGGCAATCATGTCAGGTCTTTCCTAATTCCGGTGTGGCCGGTCTTCTTTGAATCGACGAAGGACTTCGCGACTCTGCCGGAGCAGCTCGTCGGCGGCGATGTCCGGCAGGCCCTTGCACAGCGCTTCCAGTGCAACCAGCGACGTATCTTCTTCTTCGAACAGGCTGGCCAGATCGGCCAGGATGCTGTTGGAGTCTTGCGGCTGTTCCTCTTCCTCCTCCTCTCCTTCGTCTTCTTGAGGAGGATGCGTCGATTCGGCATTGGCGGCACTGGTCGAGACGTCTGATTCCGGTGCGGGCCCGCCTGCGCCGTCCAGCTGCAGGTCGGCCAGCAGTTCTTCGAGTTCCGCTTCGGTGTCAGCTGCGAGCTCTGCCGACTGGGCGGGCGGGGCAGACGACCGCAGTTTGGCGGTGACAACGAGGCCGATGGCGGCCACGATGGGCAGGGTTGCCAGCGCCAGCGCCAGCCAGACACCGCCTTGCCCGAAGATCGAATCCATGAGCGATTGCTCGCCGCCCGGCAGCCGGAGGGCCGCGGCCAGGTTGGCCAGCCGTTGCCGCGCGGCTGCCTCAGGCACGGTGGACTGCATCTGCACCAGCAGATCGTTGACAGCCGTTCGATCCCACCCTTGCAGCGCTTCTTCGGCCAGCGCCAGGTTCTGATCGTAGCCGTAGCGATCGGCCACGAGTTGTAAGTAGGTCTGCTGATAAGCAGCGCCGAGTTTCCACGGCGGCGCGTTGGTCCACTGCACCGGCCAGATGACCCAGCCGATGAGCAGCCAGCCGATGAGCAGGCCCGCGATCAGCCACAGCCAGCCCGGCAGCGGGCGCCGCCGGG
>CAZKBQ010000133.1:0-5933 GCA_964550855.1 uncultured Anaerolineae bacterium | reverse complement strand
CCCACCTCGCCCTGCCGCACGAGGCAGCGCATCAACTCGCGGTGCGCCAGTTCGAGGTAGGTGTCCAGCGCCAGCAGGCGGCGATAGACGGCGGCGGCCCGATCGTAGTGCGCGTCCGCAAAATGCAGCGCGCCGAGATCGATCAGGGCCTGCACGTAGCGCTGGCGCAACTCCTCACGCTTGAAGATCGCCCACTCGCCCGCGTCCAGGTCTTCCACGAAGTCGCCGCGCCACAACTGGACGGCGGTTTCCAGCCGTTGGATCGCCGTAGAGCGATCGGCGGGCTTGAGAGCCGTGATCGATCCGATCGAGCCCAGCAGCTTCTCGAACTCGTGCAGATCGCACCAGTAATTCAGCGATCGATTGAACGAGTAAGCGTCGTCGGCAAAGATGATCCAATCGGGCGAACCGAGTGCCTTGCGGAGATGGTGCATGGCGCGATGAAAAATGTTGCGCAGCTGATCGGCAGCGGCATCCGGCCAGACATCCAGCCCGATCTGGGCTTTGGTCGCGGCCGGCTGCGCGATGAAGTAAACGAGCAGTTCTTTGGCTTTGGTGTACGTCCAATCGGTTGAGGTCAGCGCGCGCTCGTGCACCAGCACGCGCGTCGGCCCCAGCGCGAAGATGCGCAGCGCCGGTTCCGGCGGGGCGAGTGGTTCGGTCGATTGGGTTGAGGCCGCCGGTTCGATCTCACCCAACGCTTCGGCGACAACCTGATCGAACACAACCGGCTGCGCCGCATCGAATTTGGCGCGATGCGCGCGCAGTGCCGCGTCCAGTTGAGGTTGATCGGTGCAAGGCAGCGGCGTGCCCAACCGGGCGCGATAAGCGGCCGTGGCTTTCAACCAGCGCAGCGCCCGCTCGCTCTCACCTTGCTCCAGCAAGAGCAGCGCCCACTGCTCCAACGCCGCCAACGCGGGCAGCGTCAACGCAAACGATCGCGCCCGCTGCAACGCCGCGCGAAAATGATCGCCGGCAACCCTGTGGTCGCCGCGCTGCGCCGCCACGCGCCCCAGCCCCGTCAGCGCCGTACACCAACTGCGTTGAAAATGGGACTGCTGCGCGTAAGCCAGACTTTGTTCGTAAGCGCTCTGCGCTCCGGGCCAGGCAGCGTCATCCCGCGCCAGATCGCCCAGCACGGCATACGCCTCGCTCAAGCCGCTGATTCGGCCCACCTGCCGATGCAGCTCGATCGCTTCGGCGATGAGCTGCCGCGCGCGTTCAATTTGACCCTGCTGGCGCACCGCCTCCGCCAGGTTGATCAGATCGTTGGCCACCGCCAGATGGTTGCCCATGTCCCGGTCCAGCGCAATGGCATCGGTCAGCAATTGCCCGGCGCGCACATACTGACCCTGCCGCAGCGCCGCATCGCCCAGATTGTCACGCGCGGCCCGCGCCGGTTCGCTGAGCCGCGGCGCCAGCCTTAACGCTTCTTCATAACAACGCGCCGCCTGCGGAAACTCCGCGCGATCGTGATGCATCAGCCCAAGATTGACCAGCAGCACGGCGGTGTAGTAATCGTCTTTCGTGCGGCGGCTGATGGTCAAGGCTTCGTGATACACCTGTTCGGCGCGCGCATACTCGCCGCGATCGACGGCCACCAGCGCCAGCAGACTCAGCGCTTTCACCACGCCGCCGTCATCGTTGAGGACGCGAAACAACGCGAGACTTTCTTCTCCGCGCAACGCCGCGCGCTCGTCGTCACCCTGGCGACAGGCAATACGGCCTGAGCCAAACAGCGCAAGCGCCTGCGCGCGCGCTGACACGGGATGGGCGCGGCTCAACGCGATCAACTCTTCCAGCCAGGCGCGGCCTTCGCTCAGATAATTGCGCGTCATCCAGTAACGCCACAACGCGTTCGCCAGCCGCAGCCCCGTCTCCACTTGGCGGCTGGTGCATGCCCAACGCAACGCGGCGCGCCAGTTATCCTGATCGACTTCAAGGCGCTCCAGCCACATCGCTGGCTGGTCGCCGGTGAGATGCGGCTCGATCGCTTCGGCCCACGACACGGCCCAGTGCAGCAGGTTCGATCGCAAGCGATCCCCTTCGCCGCTGGCTTCCAGTTGTTCGCGCGCATATTGCCGGATGACCAGCAGCAGGCGGTACCGCGCCCGATCGTCCGATCCGCGCTCGACGATGACCAGTGAGCGATCGACCAGATCGCTGAGCGTGTTCAGCGCTTCCGTCACGTCGCAGACCGCTTCAATCATATCCAACGTGAAGGATCCGGCAAACACGCCGAGCCGCCGGAAAAGGTTGTGTTGATCGGGTGACAGCAGTTGATCACTCCACTGCATGACGGCCCGCAGCGTTTGATGGCGGGCGGCTTGAGCGGGTGTGCCGCGCGTCAACAGCTGAAGGGCATCCTCCAGCCGATCGGCGATCTGCGCGAGCGAGAGCACCTTCACACGGGCGGCGGCCAACTCAATCGCCAGCGGCAGCCCGTCGACGCGGCGGCAGATCGAGTCGATCAGCGCCAGCGTGTCGGGCGTGGTTTCAAAAGAGGGAAGCACTTCGCGGGCGCGATCGACGAAGAGCTGCATGGCCTCTGAGAGGCCCTCGCCCGCAGAAACCGACAAGGGCGGAACGGCATACACTCTCTCGCGCGGCAGGCCCAACGGCTGCAGGCTGGTCGCCACGATCTGCACGTCGGCGCAGTGATCGAGCAGCGTTTGCGCCAGGGCAGCCACGGCCGCCGAGACCTGTTCGCAGTTGTCGAAGACCAGCAGCGCGGATTGGGCGCACAGAAAATCGATCACGAGGTCGCGCGAGGATCGATCGGGTTGTTCGCCCAGTTTCAGTTCGCGCCGAATTGAATCTGTCACTTGCTCGGGATCGATCACGGCACTGAGATCGATCCAGTAAACGGGTGAGGAAAGGTCGAAGACCAGTTGCAGGGCGAGGCGGGTCTTGCCGCTGCCGCCCGGCCCGGTGAGCGTGATCAGCCGCTCGGACGACAATCGGCCGCGCAGTTCACTCAACTCGCGGGCGCGCCCGACAAAACGGGTAATCGGCGTCGGCGGTGAAGTGGTCATGATCGATCAGATTCTATCACACGGCGGTCGGTCTCATTCGCCGGTCGTCACACGCCGGAGCCGATCGAGCACGATCAGCGCGCTGAGGTTGTGTACGGGGTGGCCGCGCTCAAAGGCTGCGGGCTGCGTGTAATCGTTCGGCGGAAACGAGGTCAGATGCACTTTGTCTGGCCCCAGGCCGTGATCGGGCAGCGTGCTCGCCAGCGCGTCGAAGTCCCACAACGGCAGGGTGTATTCTTCAGCCAGTTTGCGGATCACTTCGTTGTTTTGATCGCTGCCCTCGTTGCGATCGGGTTTGGTGCCCAGAATCGGAATGACGCCGTTTTCGATGGCGTAATCCAGGATGGCGCGCATATCCTTTTCAAACGCGCCGGCCGGGATCACGTCGTTGGCGCCCAGACGAATGAGCAGCACCGCCGGATTGTGGACGCGAAACTCGCACGGCAGCGGCCCTTCGTTCGGTTCACATACGGTTTTGTCGGCCCACGTGGGGTTGAAGACCGTCCACGAATGAAAGCCCTTGCGCACGGCCTGTCCGTCGCGCGCGAACGAGCCGGCGTAGAAGTCGATGGTGTTCTGTAGATATGCGTAGTCGCCCAGATTGTAATCGCCGCCGTCGAACTGCCCCAGGAAGTAGGGCTGCTGAATGGTGCTGTCGCCGACTTTGGAGAAGGCGTGCGGATCGCGGCCCAGCGTCTGGCCGACGGCATAGATCTCCAGCACGTGCTGCCGCGCCGCCGCCGACATGACGAAGATCGATTCGTTGGGGACACCGTTGATGCCCGGCGGCGGTGGCGGCGGCGGCCCGGGAGTGCGCGTGGGCCGCGGCGTCCGCGTGATCGCTGCTTCGCTGGTCGCTTCGGTCGGGGTCAAGGTGGGCGTGACGGTGGGTGTGGCGGTTGGCGTGGGCGTGGCCGTCGGCGTGATGGTGGGCGTGGGCGAAGCCGTGGCGGTGTGCGTCGGCCGCGGCAGCGGCGTCGGCGACGACACGATCACCACACGGATCGGTTGCGTGTTTGCCTCACAGCCGATGAGCATGATCATGATCAGAAAAATGCCAATAATGCGTAACATCAGACCGCGCACGTGACAGACTCCGTTGAGAACCGGGATGCTTGCCGCTCGAATTTTACCGCTTCTTCCCCTTGATCGCCGCGTAAGCCGATCGGGAAAAAAGAACACCGCCGGCTTTGCCGTGCGGTGTCAATTCTTTCGAGTGAATTCTTAGTCCATCGGCCCCACCATCCAACTATCCCGCCAACATCCTCCGAATCTCCGCCCGTGATAACACCGCTTCCAGCACGCCGCCGCCCACCGCCAGCGACTTGTCGGACACCAGCGTGCAGTAGCGCTCGTCGTCGCGCGGATCGAGATCGCCGATCTTGAGCCGCTGCGTCACCGGCAGGCCGTCGTGCAGCAGGCCGCGCAGCACGCCTTTGAACGGCGCGCGCACTTCGGCCTCGCCCACGGTGGCGACGAGCTCGCCCTGGGCCAGGTGCGCGCCGATGTCCACGCGATTGCGCAGCAAGCCGTTGGCGGGGGCGCGCAGCACCCGATCGGCCTGGCGCGCGGCTACGGCTTCCGGCAGGCCGCTGTCCGGCTGCGCGGCGCCCGACCAGAATACGCGTCCCAGCGTATGGCCGCGCATGGTTTCGACCACGGCGTGGCAGTTCTCGCCGGCCACAAAGCCCGGCCCCAAGCCGATGACCAGCGGCGCGGCGTCCAGGCCGAGATCGGGCGCGCGCTTCAACATGCGCGCATCGACGATGACCGTGGGGTGCAGGGTGTGGCGGCACTCCGCGTCGGGATCGATCAACACGGCGACTTCGCCGCGCGCCATCGCCGCGCGCGCTTCGTCGGCGGTGGCGACGCGCTGCGCGACGACGCCTTCCACGACAAACCGGCCGCGAAAGACGGCTTCGGCAAAGGCCACGTAGCGCCGCACCACCAACGGCTGCGGCAGTTCGGTGACGGTCACCCGGCAGCCGGCGCGCTGCAGCCGCAGCGCCACACCGCTGGCCAGATCGCCGCCGCCTCGCACTAATGCGATCATGTCCGGCTAAATCTTCGGGCCGGCCTGGATGACTTCGGCCGGCGTCTGATCGGCAAATTTCTTCATGTTCTCGATGAAGCGCGACGCCAGTTCCTTGTAGCGGCGCAGGTGCTCTTCGCGGCTGGGCCACGACGAAGCCGGATCGAGCACGCTGTCCGGCACTTCGGGGCAATGCTTAGGCACGGCGAAGCCGAAGATCGGATCGGTGACGTATTCTTCGTTCAGCAGCGCGCCGCTCAGCGCCGCGTTCAGCAGGGCGCGGGTGTGCTTGATGCTGATGCGTTTGCCGATGCCATAGGGCCCGCCCACCCAGCCGGTGTTGACCAGCCAGCAGTTGACGCCGTAATGCTGAATCTTGTGCTTGAGCAGATCGGCGTACACGGCGGGATGGTGGACCATGAACGGCCCACCGAAGCACGCGCTAAAGGTGATCTCCGGTTCGTCGCGCAGGCCCGCTTCGGTGCCGGCCAGCTTGGCCGTGTAGCCGCTGATGAACTGGTACAGCGCCTGATTGGGCGTCAGCTTCGCGATCGGGGGCATGACGCCCGACGCATCGCACGTCAACAGGATGATGTTCCTGGGCTGGCCGCCGCGCTTGGTCAGGATCGCGTTGCCGATGAATTCCAGTGGATACGAGGCGCGGGTGTTCTCCGTGATCGTCTCGTCGTCCAGATCGATCTCGCGCGTGACCGGATTGAAGGCCACGTTTTCCAGGATGGTGCCAAAGCGCTGGGTGGTGGCGTAAATCTCCGGTTCGGCGGTGGGCGACAGGTTGATCACTTTGGCGTAGCAGCCGCCTTCGAAGTTGAACACGCCGTTGTCGCTCCAGCCGTGCTCGTCGTCGC
>CAZKBQ010000132.1:0-6032 GCA_964550855.1 uncultured Anaerolineae bacterium | reverse complement strand
CGGCCCCGCCCACGCGCCGCGCCCGGCCTCGTCCACGCCGGCCACCAGCGCGCAGCCGGCCCGCTGGAAACGCGCTTCGTGCTCCAGCGTGGGGGAGTTACTGCTGCCGGTCATACTTGCCGCGCCAGCCATTCAGGCGCACCCGCATCACTTCCAGTACCATATTGATCGAATCGCGCAGCGGGCTGATCTTGGTCTGCGGCTTGTAATACCATGTGATCGGAATCTCGATCAACTTGTAGCCGTGCTTGAGCGCGATGAACAGCACTTCCACGTCAAAACCCCAGCCGTCGATGGTCTGCCGCGCAAAGACTTCGCGCGCCGCCTCGCGCCGGAAGACCTTGAAGCCGCACTGGGTGTCCTGAATGTGCGGAATCGCCAGCACGCGCACGATGAAGTTGAACACGCGCCCCATCAGGTGGCGGTATTCCGGCTCGCCCACGCGCCGCGCGCCGGGCGCCTCGCGGGACGCGATCGCCACGTCATACCGGTCGGCGTTGGGCGGCATGAACTTGCTGATCTCGTCCACCGGCATGGAAAAATCGGCGTCGCAGATAAACAGATATTCGCCGCGTCCGGCCAGCATGCCGGTCTGCACGGCCGCGCCCTTGCCCTGCCGGGGCTGATCGAAGACGCGGGTGTACGGATGCGCGGCCGCAAACTCGTCGGCGATGCGGCGCGTCTCGTCGCGGCTGTTGTTGTTGACGATGATCAGCTCAATCGGGTACGGCTGGGCGGCCACAAAGCGTTCGACTTCCGCCAGGCTGGCGGGCAGGCGGCTCGCTTCGTTGTAGGCCGGGATGATGATGGACAACAGCGGCGCAGGTTCGATGATGATCCTCGCAGGCACGAAATAACGCGGCGAAAGAATACCGCGAACTGGTTGAATCGTCAATCGGCCGCTGGCTTCCTTAAGGGTCGATGAGAAAAGAAGCCGAGCGGGCTGTCATCTGATCGAGTTGTCAGCAAATTGTCGGACAAAACATCGACAACGGCGTGATCATCGGTTACAATCAAATCAAGTTGATTGGGGAGTAGCCACCCGCAAGGGTCGGTCGGTCGTCAAGACGGGATTGCCCCCGGCCGATCGGAATCGCGCAGGCGAAACTGGCGAGACCATCACGACCAGCCATGGCCGCGGTGGTCTCTTGATTTTTACGGGTCGGATTGGCGAAAGGAGATGAGAGGATGAAGTGGTCGTATAAACTGGGTGAATTTGCGGGTATCACGGTCAATCTGCATGTGACGTTTCTGATGCTGATCGGTTTTCTGCTCATCAGCGGTCTGGCGCTGGGCGCCAACACGGCCTCGGTATTGGGCAACGTGGGCTTTATCCTGGCGTTGTTTGGCTGCGTGCTCCTGCACGAATTCGGTCACGCGCTGGCGGCCCGGCGCTATGGCATCCCGACGAAGGACATCACGCTGCTGCCCATCGGCGGGCTGGCGCGGCTGGAGCGCATGCCCACCGATCCGAAGCAAGAGCTGGTGGTGGCGCTGGCCGGGCCGTTGGTCAACGTGGTCATCGCGGCGCTGTTGCTGCCAGTGGTGGCGGCGACCAACATCGGGCTGGTGGAGCGCTTGTTCTCGGCCAACCTGTTCCTGGTGGCCTTTAACCTGATCCCGGCGTTTCCCATGGATGGCGGGCGGGTGCTGCGCGCCGGGCTGGCGCTGAAAATGGAATACGCCCGCGCCACGCGCACGGCGGCGACGATCGGGCAGGGGTTTGCGGTGCTGTTCGGCATCGTCGGCTTCTTCACCAATCCCATGCTGATGTTCATCGCGGTGTTCATCTGGCTGGGCGCGGCGGGCGAGGCGAACGCGGCGCAGCTCAAATCGTCGGTGAGCGGCCTGACGGCCGGTCACGCCATGCAGACGAATTTTCAAGTTCTGTCGCCGTTGCACTCGGTGCGGCACGTGGCCGATCTGATGTTGACGGGCGCGCCGCAGGACTTTCCCGTGATCGATCGCGGGCGCATGGCGGGCCTGCTGCTGCGCGGCGAGGCCATCCGCGCGCTGGCCGATCGCGGCCCGGAGGCTTACGTGGCCGGCGTGATGCGCCGCGATTATCCCGTGATCGAGGCGAACGCGGCGCTGGACGAGGCGGCGCAGCTGCTGCAAACCAGCGGCCTGCGCACGCTGCCGGTCATGAGCGGCGGCCAGCTGGCGGGCCTGCTGACGCTGGATCGGATTGCAGAATTTGTGATGATCCAGTCGGCGCAGGTCAAGGCCGATCGCGGCAGCGGCAAACCGATGGAGGCGACGTACTGATGAAATGTCCCGTGTGTCTAACGATCGATCTGACGATGGCCGAGCGGCAGAGCGTGGAGATCGATTACTGCCCGCAATGCCGGGGGATCTGGCTCGATCGCGGCGAGCTGGACAAGATCATCGATCGGGCGGCGGCAGCGCCCCCGATCGGCCCGCGGCGCGACGACGACTATCGGCGCGAGCAGCGCCATGATTGGGACGACGATTACAAGCGCAAGAAACGCAAATCGTTCCTGGGCGAGCTGTTCGACTTCTGAGCAAGACTTGGGGCTTTGGCCGGTGACCATCGGCCAAAGCCCCGATGATGAGAGGATGTGTATGGACTGGTATACCGCCTCGCCGGCCGAGGCAGCGCAGCAGCTTAACGTCGATCTGGCGGCGGGCCTGACGGACGCGGAGGCTCGCGCCCGCCTGGCCAGGTACGGTCCCAATGAGCTGATCGATCGCGGCGCGAAAAGTCCGTGGCGCATTTTGTGGGAGCAATTCACCGCCACCATGGTGCTGATTCTGATCGTGGCGGCAGTCGTATCGCTGCTGGTGGGCGACCTCAAGGACGCCATTGCGATCCTGGCGATCGTGGTGCTGTTCGGGCTGCTGGGCTTTGTGCAGGAATACCGCGCGGAACGGGCCATGGCGGCGCTGCGGCAGATGTCGGTGCCGCACGTGCGGGTGCGGCGCGGCGGCGCTGTGCAGGAGATCGCCGCCACCGAGGTGGTGCCCGGCGACGTGGTGCTGCTGGAGGCGGGCAACATCGTGCCGGCCGACGGGCGCGTGATTGACAGCGTGAACTTGCGCCTTCAAGAGGCGGCGCTGACGGGCGAGTCGGAGCCGATCGAGAAAACAGTAGAACCCCTAAGTGGCGCGCGTCTGCCGCTGGGTGACCGCAGGAACCTCGCCTACATGGGTACGCTGGTGGCATACGGTCGGGGCGCGATTGTCGTCACGGCCACCGGCATGCAGACCGAGCTGGGCAAAATCGCCACGCTGATTCAGTCGGTAAAACAGGACATGACGCCGCTGCAAAAACGGCTCGATCAGCTGGGCAAGGGGCTGGCCGTTGTGGCGGTGGCGGTGGCCGCGCTGATCTTTGCCCTGGGCACTTTGCGCGGCGAGGACCTGGAGCTAATGTTGATGACGGCCATCGGCGTGGCCGTGGCGGCGGTGCCGGAGGGTCTGCCGGCCGTGGTGACGATTACGCTGGCGTTGGGGGCCAAGCGCATGCTGAAGCGGCAGGCGTTGATCCGCAAGCTGCCCGCCGTCGAGACGCTCGGCTCGGTGACGGTCATCTGCTCCGATAAGACCGGCACATTGACCGAGAATCGCATGACGGTGACGGTGCTGGACATCGCGGGGCATCGGCTGGATGTGACGGAGAATTTGTCGCGCAAAGTGCCGGTGATTGATGAAGTGGCGCAGCCGGTGACAGACATGCCGCCGGCGTTAGCGCTGCTGCTGGCGGGCGGCGCGTTGTGCAATGACGCGGCGTTCAAGCCCGATCAGACGGCGGGCCGTTTCCACACGATCGGCGACCCCACCGAGGGCGCGCTGCTGGTGGCGGCGGCCCAGTTTGGGCTGGAGAAAGGCGCGCTCGATACGGCGTTTCCGCGCGTAGGCGAGGTGCCGTTCGATTCCGAGCGCAAGCGGATGACGACCGTGCATCAGGTAAGCGGGGACGCAGCTGCGCGGGTCTCCGGTGACTTGGCCATGGAGCTGCTGACTTCCCTGTCTGCTCC
Organism: uncultured Anaerolineae bacterium; assembly: GCA_964550855.1. GTDB lineage: Bacteria > Chloroflexota > Anaerolineae > Fen-1058 > Fen-1058 > JAGOBP01. Next base: position 2,031 of record CAZKBQ010000132.1, on the reverse strand, counting down.
GTATGTGGCTGTTGTAAAAGGCGCGGTGGACGGCTTGCTGGCGCTGTCCGATCGGGTGTGGGTAGACCGCCGGCCCGAGCCGCTGACTGACGAATACCGCGATCGCATCGAGATCGCCAACAACAAGCTGGCGCAAAACGGCATGCGCGTGCTGGGTGTGGCGCTGCGCCCGATCGATTCGCCGGAGACCAGCAACGGGCGGCGCGCGTCGATTGAGGATAAACTGATCTTTGTGGGCCTGTTCGGCATGATCGATCCGCCGCGCCCCGAAGTGAAAGCGGCGGTGGCGACGGCGAAGCAGGCCGGCATCCGCCCGGTGATGATCACCGGCGATCATCCGCTGACGGCGCGGCACATCGCGCAGGAACTGGGCATCGCCGAGGACGGCCGCGTGCTGACGGGGCAGGAACTCGATCGGCTGTCGGACGATGAGCTGCAGGCCGTGGTTGACGAGGTGTCGGTGTACGCCCGCGTCTCGCCGGAACACAAGCTCCGCATCGTGCAGGCCCTGCAGGCGCGCGGCCAGATTGCGGCCATGACGGGCGACGGCGTCAACGACGCGCCCGCGCTGAAGAAGGCCGACATCGGTGTGGCGATGGGCATTACGGGCACGGACGTATCCAAAGAAGCGGCCGACATGGTATTGCTCGACGACAACTTCAAGACCATCGTGGCCGCAGTGGAAGAAGGACGTGTCATCTTTGACAACATCCGCAAATTTGTGAAGTTCTCCATTGCGGGCAACATCGGCAAGATTTCGGTGGCGCTGATCGCGCCGCTGCTCGGCACGCCGCTGCCCATTCAACCGCTGCAATTGTTGTGGTTGAATCTGCTGACCGACGGCCTGCTGGGGTTGGGCATGGGCGTGGAGCCGGCGGAGAAAGACGTGATGAAGCGCGCGCCCGTGCGCCCCACCGACAGCATCTTTGCGGGCGGCATGATAAGCTACATCGCCGGGGTGGGGGCGCTGACCGCCTTCATCGCGCTGGCGATCGGCCTGCTGTACTGGCGCAGCGGCAGCGCCCACTGGCAGACGATGATCTTTACCGTGCTGTGCTTTTCGCAAGTGGGGCAGGCGCTGGCCACGCGCTCCAGCCGCGATTCGATTTTCAAGATCGGCGTGACGAGCAATCGGCTGTTGTTGGGCATGGCGCTCGCCGTCAGCGCGGCGCAGCTGGGTGCGATCTATCTGCCGTTCATGCACCGCTTCTTGTACACCACGCCGCTGCCATTGACGGATTTGCTCGTGGCGGCCGCGGCCAGCTCGATCGTGTTTCTGGCGATTGAGGGGCACAAGTGGTGGCGGAGACGCAAGTAGCCGCGCGGGCGAGGGGATAAGGGCTCGTACTTACAGCGTCAGGGCGTCTTCAGCCTGGATGGCGTCGGTCAGGCGCTGCGCAAAGCGGGCGGCGGGCGCGCCGTCCACCAGATCGTGATCGAAGGTGATGGTCAGGTGGAGGTATTCGCGCACTTCGAGGCGCCCGTCGATCACCCCCGGCTTCTCGGCGATGCCGCCCACCGTCAGGCCCAGCGTGTGCAGCGGCAGGAAGCCGATGCCCCAACCGCAGCCCTGCCCGAACATTCCCACCGAAGTCACCACGCACGTCCCGCTGAAACGCTTGAAGCGCTGTGGATCGGCGAGCAGGTAGCGGTAGCCGAGCCGCCGCGCAAAGGCGGGCAGCCGTGGGGCCAGGCGGCTCAATCGGGAGGATTGCGCGCTCTGATCAGGCTTCGCCTGCACGGCGCGAATTTCGGCGTGGATGTCGCGAAAGGTGCGGTGATTGGCGTTGCGGATGATGTGCGGCAGCGCCACCCCGCCGCGCTCGGTTTCGATCAGCGTAACCACGTCCACCTCGTCGAAGACCACCAACTGGTTGCGCCAGCTGCGATAAGCCTGCACGCGGCGATCCTGATCGATGGCGCGGGCGAAGCGCTCCACGATGAAGGCCGTGAACGACAGGCTTTCGCCGGTGGCTGCTTTGTGGGCGTGCAGGCGCTGCCGCACCGGCGTCACGTCGAGTTCGAGCAGGG
>CAZKBQ010000131.1:0-6205 GCA_964550855.1 uncultured Anaerolineae bacterium | reverse complement strand
GCTTTGTGGGCGTGCAGGCGCTGCCGCACCGGCGTCACGTCGAGTTCGAGCAGGGCGTGGATGAGATGGCGGCGCGCGGCCAGCCAGCCCGCATCGACGACGGTCTGCCGCGCCGGGGGAAAGGGTTTGGTCACGTGCGGGGCGCCGGACATGGTTCACTCCATCGGCGACAGGATGGTTCGCAGATACGCATCATCGACGCGGCGCAGGGCCTGAACGGCACGGCGTTTGCGCCGCATCCTCGGCAGGCCGATTAGCCCGGCCAGCATCCCGCGGAGGCGCGCCCGCGCGGCTGCGCCGCGCCATGCCCGCAGTGCTTCGACAAAGAGCGTCCACTGCCGGCGGATGATCAGCCCGCGATTGATCTTCCACAGCGAAGCCGGATAATTCTTGGCAATAACCCAGATGAAGTTGCGGCCATCGTAATATGAAGCCGTTGTTCCGCCGCCGGTGGCTTTGAGTTTGTGATAGACCACGGCGCGCGGCGCGTACACACACCGCCAGCCGGCCAGCTGCGCCCGCCACGCCAGATCGATGTCTTCACACGAGAAGAAAAAGTCTTCATCCAGCAGGCCGATCTGATCCAACATCGAGCGGCGATAGGCGGCGCTGCCGCCGCACGCGCTGAACACGTACTCTTCGCGGTCGTACTGCCCCCGATCGATTTCCCACACCCCACGGTTGCCGGGCAGGCCGTCCACGCGATAGAAGTCGCCGGCCGTGTGAAACGTGTCACGCTGATCGAACAGCTTCATCTTGGAGGCGACGCTCCCGACTTCGGGATGGCGCTCAAAAGCAGCCACGACTTCCGCCAGCCAATGTTCGTCGGCCTCGGTGTCGTTGTTGAGCAGCGCCACGATCTCGCCGCGCGCGGCGCGCAGGCCCGCGTTGTTGCCGCCCGTAAAGCCGCGATTTTCGCGCAGCGCCACCACTTTGACTTCGGGATAATGAGTGGCGATCAGAGCGAGCGAGTTGTCGCGCGAGGCGTTGTCGACGAGGATAATCTCAAAGGCGCGATAGGTTTGCCGGCGCAGCGCGTTGAGGCAGACGGGCAGATGATGCGCGCCGTTCCAGTTGACGATGACGATGGAGACCAATGGTTGGAAGTCGGAGGTTGGAGACGGCGGCTGAGTTACGCTTCCAACTTCCAATTTCCAACCTTCGGATTCCGGATCAGAATTGCTCATGCGCCAGATAGTCGGCCAGGGCATCACGCCACGGTCGCAGCGTGATGCCGATTTGCGCGCCGCAGAAGTTGCGCAGCGGAGCATAGGGCGGCGGCGTCGAAGGCCGCGGATAGTCCGCCAGGACGATCGGCTCGATCGGGATGTGGCCGCGTCCGGTTTGCTTCAGGATCTCCTGCGCAAACTCAAAACGTGAACACGCGCCCTCGTTGGTGAAGTGGTACGTGCCATAGGCGCCGGTGAGCATGAGCTGTTCGATGGCGCTGACGAGGTCTTCTGCGTAAGTGGGCGAGCTGACCTCGTCGGTGACCACGCGCAGCCGCCCGTCGCTGTCGGCGCGCGTCAGGATTTTCTTCACAAAGTTGTTGCCGCCCAACCCGTACAACCACGCCGTGCGTACTATATAGAAGCGTGTGGTGAGCTCGCGGATAAACTGCTCGGCGGCCAGCTTGGAGCGGGCGTACGGGTTGATGGGGTTGACGGGATCAAATTCGAGATACGGCTCGGCTTTCGCCCCGTCGAAGACCTCGTTGGTGCTGATGGCGAGCACCGCCGCGCCGACCGTCTCGGCCGCGACGGTCACGTTGCGCGTGCCCAGCGCGTTGACGCGATAGGCCAGATCAGGATTGCGCGCCGCGCCGTCCACGTCGGTGTAGGCGGCAGCGTGAATGACGAGTTCGGGCCTGAAGGCGGCGAGGTTCGATCGGGCGGCAGCCAGATCCGTCAGATCCACTTCGGGCAGATCGATGCCCAATAGCGTGTGCGGCGCCAGCCGCCGCATCAGCACGCGGCCCAGCTGGCCCTTTGCCCCGGTAATCAGGATTCGCATAATCGTTCCGTTTGATGAGCTGCGCTGATTATACCAGAGCCAAGTTGTGCTACAATCGCTTTATGCGCTTTGAGGTCTTTACGCTGTTCCCCGGTATTTTTGAGTCGCCGCTGAAAGAGAGCATGCTGAAGCGGGCCATTGAGGCCGGCCTGCTGGAGGTGCGCCTGCACAACATCCGCGATTACGCAGCGGGCCGGCATCAAGTCACCGACGATTATCCGTATGGCGGCGGCGGCGGCATGGTGATGAAGCCGGAGCCGGTGTTTGCGGCGGTGGAGAGTGTGTTGGGGATCGGGGGACAGGGATCGACGGGCGAGGATCAGCAATCGGCGGTTCCGATCGTTCTACTCACCCCGCAGGGCCGCGTTTTCAATCAAACGGTGGCTTATGAACTGGCGCAGCACGATCGGGTGGCCCTGATCTGCGGGCGATATGAAGGGTTCGATGAGCGCATTCGCGAACACCTGGCGACCGATGAGATCTCGATCGGCGATTACGTGCTAACCGGCGGCGAGCTGGCGGCGCTGGTGGTGATGGACGCGGTGACGCGGCTGCGGCCCGGCGTGCTGGGCGACCCGGGCGGCGCGCAGGATGATTCGCACGCCTCGGGGCTGCTGGAGTATCCGCACTACACGCGCCCGCCGGAATTTCGCGGCTGGGCGGTGCCAGAGGTGCTGCTGTCGGGCGATCATGGCCGGGTGGAGCGATGGCGGCGTGAACAGGCGCTGCGTCGGACGTGGCAGCGTCGCCCGGACCTGCTGGAACACGCGGAGCTGACGGAAGCCGATCGGGCGGTGCTGGCGGCGCTGGGTGCAGCGGTGACGGCTGCGCCGGCTGCGCCGGCTGCGGAGTGAGACGGCTATTGCATTTTCAATGAAGTTTTGTATAATGACGTGCGGCTTATCGGGCGCAGTGAGGTTCAATTTCAAATGAGTTTTGAACCTTCTTCACGAGGTGTCAGTATTGACTGATAGTATGGCGGCCCCAACCGATAGTCAGTTGATTGAGCGCGTCTGCGAGGGGGATCTGAGCGCCCTGGGTACCCTCTATGACCGATACCGCCTGCTGGTCTTCCGCACGGCGCTGGCTATCACGCACGACCGCCAATCGGCCGAAGACATCTTGCAGGAAGTCTTCCTGAAGATCAATGCTTACGCCAGGCGCATCGACCTGAGCCTGCCGCTGGAACCGTGGCTGTACCGGGTAACGGTCAATCTGGCCTACACTTGGGTCAGCCGCCGCGCCCGCTGGCTGACCTCGCTGGAAGCCGTCATCGATCGGCTGGTCGCTCCGGCGCGCACCAACTCCGAATATCGCGCCGAAATGTCCGAACTGCAGTCGGTCATTCAACAGGCCATCGATGCGCTGCCGCCCGCACAGCGCATGACTGTGATCCTGTACTACCTGAACGATCTCAGCCTCAAGGAAATCTCGTACATTTTGGACTGTCCGGTCGGCACGGTGAAATCGCGGCTGCACTACGGGCGTGAGCATCTGAAGACGTGTTTGCACGCTTACCGGCCTCCGCGGCTGGCGACAGCGACCTCAAACGGCCGCTCGCCTTCCTCTGTGTAATCGGGCGGTGGCGCATGACGGAGAGAGAATCTTTGGACAATTTGATTCGTTCAGCGGTGCGCGGCGCGGTCGCCGGAGAGGAACCGTCGCCGGATGTGCGCGACGCGTTGTTGGCTGCGGCGGCGCACAGCGGCACGCTGCGCTCGGCAGTGGGGCCGGAAGTGCCGCCCTTAGCCGACGGCCTGTGTGAGATTGTCAATGAGACCGGGCCTGAGCGTGATTGGGTGCAGCCGCTGCTGGTTGCGTCCCGGCCCTGGATGCTGCTGACGGCGCCGCTGTACGCGGTGCGTTGACGTGCCGGCCGCCGGCCGGAATTCTACCTGGAGAAAGCCCCCGTATGCCGCAAGATCAACCGTTGCTTGAGGTCAAGAACCTCGCCACCCGTTTCAAGATTACGGGCGCGTATGTGCATGCCGTGAACGGCATCTCTTATTCGCTCAACGAGAGTGATTCACTGGGCATTGTGGGCGAAAGTGGCTGCGGCAAGAGCGTGGGGCAGCTGTCCGTGATGCGGCTGATTCCCCAACCCCCGGGCGAGATTTACCAGGGCGAGGTGATCTACAACGGGCGCGATCTGTTGAAATTGTCGATGGATGAGATGCGGCAGGTGCGCGGCAAAGAGATCGCCATGATCTTCCAGGATCCGATGACGTCGCTGAACCCCGTCATGACGATCGGGCGGCAGATCACCGAGATGCTGGAACTGCACATGGGCATGGACAAGAAGCAGGCCCGCGCCCGCGCCGCCGAACTGCTGACGATGGTGGGCATTCCCCGCGCAGCCGACCGGCTGGACGACTACCCCCATCAATTTTCCGGCGGCATGCGCCAGCGGGTGATGATCGCCATGGCGCTGTCGTGTGTGCCGCAGATCCTCATCGCCGACGAGCCGACCACGGCGCTGGATGTGACCATCCAGGCGCAGATTGTGGACCTGGTCAAGAAGCTGCGCGACGAGCTGGGCATGGCCGTCGTCTGGATCACGCACGATCTGGGCGTGGTCGCGCGGCTGGTTCGGAACGTCATCGTGATGTACGCCGGCTACATCATCGAGCGGTCGCCGGTGGACGATCTGTACATTCATCCCTCGCATCCGTACACGCTGGGGCTGCTGGGCTCGCTGCCGCGCCTTGATGACAACGAGCGGCACCGGCTGGTGTCCATCGACGGTGCGCCGCCCGACCTCGTCGATCTGCCGAAAGGCTGCCCTTTCTATCCGCGCTGCACCTTCCGCATCGATCGATGCAAAGAAGAGAATCCGCCGCTCACGCCGGTTGGCCCGGCGCACGAGTCGGCTTGCTGGGTAGACGTGACGACGAGGAGGCCGCGTTAATTATGGCTGCGACAGCGACAGTGGCTGCGCCGGCGCAGGCGCCGGGTGCAAGTGACGATCTGTTGATCGTCAGGAACTTAAAGAAATATTTCCCGATCCGGCGCGGCGTTTTGCAGCGCAAAGTGGGCGACGTGAAAGCAGTGGACGGCATCAGCTTCTCGATCAAGAAGGGCGAGACGCTGGGCCTGGTAGGCGAATCGGGCTGCGGCAAGTCCACCACCGGCAAGGCCATCCTGCAGCTCGATCGGCCTACGGCGGGCGAAGTCTATCTCGAAGGCGAGGACCTGGTCAAGCTCAAAGGCGAGAAGCTGCGCCAGATGCGGCGGCGCATGCAGATCATCTTCCAGGACCCATTTGCTTCGCTCAACCCGCGCATGACGGTGGGCGAAATTGTGGGTGAGCCGCTGGAGGTCCACGGGGCGGTCAAGGGCAAAGAGAAGGAAGCGCGCGTCAAGGAATTGCTGAAGCTGGTGGGCCTGAATCCATCGTTCGTTACGCGCTATCCTCACGAGTTTTCGGGCGGTCAGCGGCAACGCATCGGCATCGCGCGCGCGCTGGCCTTGAATCCGGCCTTTGTCGTGTGCGACGAGCCAATCGCGGCGCTGGATGTGTCCATTCAGGCCCAGGTCGTCAACCTGCTCAAGGAATTGCAGGTCAGGTTCGGCCTGACTTATCTGTTTATTGCGCACGACTTGTCGATGGTGCGGCACATCAGCGATCGGGTGGCGGTGATGTACCTGGGGCGGATCGTGGAGATCGCTGACTGGCGAGCGATCTACGACGATCCGAAACATCCCTATTCGCAGGCGCTGCTGTCAGCCATCCCCATCCCCGACCCGGCCATCGAAGCCAAGCGCCAGCGCATCATTCTGGAGGGCGACGTGCCCAGCGCGGCCAATCCGCCGGTGGGCTGCAACTTCAACACCCGCTGCCCCATCCGGCAGGAGAAGTGCTTCGTCGACGATCCAGAACTGATCGAGAAGGTTCCCGGCCATTGGGTGGCCTGTCACTTTGCGAAGTAAAACCGACTTGCTTTGAAAGGAGGTGAGGGCCCATACACAGTCACTACCCAGGGACGGAGTGTGAACTCCGATCAGAAGTCCGTTGTTCGCCCAATGGAAACACTATTTCTTAGGAGGAGAAACAATGTTTCGCAGCAAGAGCATCGCATTGGTATTGAGCCTGCTGGCGATCGTGGGCATGGTGCTGTCAGCGTGCGCGCCGGCGGCCACCTCAACGCCGGCCCCCGAGCCGACCACCGCACCGGCCCCCGCAGCGACCACC
>CAZKBQ010000130.1:0-6289 GCA_964550855.1 uncultured Anaerolineae bacterium | reverse complement strand
AGATTGACCATCCACTCGAAGCGGCCCGCGCCGTGATCCGACAGGATGATCACGTCCGTGGCGCGCCCATCAGCCGGCAGCGCCGCCAGCAACTTGCCCACCAACTCGTCGCAGCGCCGATAGATGCTGCGAATCACATCGCGATATTTGACCAGCGGGTCGCCCTCGGCCGCTTCCAGACAGTGCCAGAACGAGTGCTGCACTTCGTCTGTCGCCATCACCACCACCGCGAACACGTCCCACGCCTCGCGTTGCATCAAGGCCACGCTCACCTGCTCGCGCAGTTCCACTTCCCGCTGCAACTTCGCCGCAAAAGCCCCCAGCGGATCGGCGGCCTGTCCGTCAAAGTGCGGCGTAATGAAATAGTCGGGCGCGATCTCTTTGAGCACCTCGAAGTATTCGGGCGGGTACACCACCTCGCGCGTGAAGGCCGGCGCGAACGGCCCGCCCACCATGATCCCGTTCACCGGCCGCGGCGGATAGGTGTATGGGATGTTCACCGTGATCACCCGTCGCCCCAGCCGGCTCAACGTCTCAAACATCAGCGGCGCGGCCACGTGCGAACCGTTGGTCACTTCCAGGCTGTAACTGCCCGCCCGCCGCCGCACAAAGTCGTACAGCCCGTGCTGCCCCTGATTCATGCCCGTCATGAACGACACCCACGCCGGTGCCGTCGCCGGCTGCAGCGTCGAGGCCAGCCGCCCGCGCGCCCCTTCGCGCATCAGCCGCGCCAGGTGCGGCAGGTCGCCTGCCGCCGTCCATGGCTCGATCAGGTCGAACGTCGCCGCGTCCAGCCCGATGATCAATACTCGCGTATCCCCGTCACCCACTCCGATTTCTCCTGCGCCGATCAGTATCCATCTCGATCAGGCCCGGTGGGCCAGCGCAATGTGACTTGGCGCGATGCGCACCAGCAGCGGGCGCAAGACGCGCACCCGATTGATCTGCTCGACGACTTCGCCTGCCCGCCGGGGCGCGCCATACGCGGCCGCATCCGGGATGACGATCCGCCAGTTAGAGCCAAAGGCAGACTTCAACGCCGCGGCCAGCTCGCCGTGCGACAACAGCCGGGTGTGCGTCGCGGTGTAATCGAGCCGCGTGCGCCAGAATACATAGCGCGCCATCCAGCGGCGCGGCATAAAGCCCACCCAGCGGATACCGACGTGCGGCTCCTTGAAAAATGGATCAAAGCGATTGCGCGAATCGCCGCCAAAAACGCCACGCGGCGCCAGCACCCGTCGCACTTCGCGCAACATCGTTTCCGGCGTGAAGATGTGCTCCAGCACGTTGATCGACATGGCGTAATCGAACGCATCGCTCAGCAGCGGCAGATGATGGGCGGAGGCGTGGATCAGCGTGACATTGTTTACGCCTTCGGCTGCCAGCACCTTCTTCGCGATAATCAACGAGGACAGGCTGATGTCCAGACCCACCACGTGCTCAAAATCGCGAGCCAGCGCCAACAAGCCGCTGCCACTCCCGCAGCCGATGTCCAGGGCCAGTCGCCGGTCGTAATCAGCCCAGCCTTGCTGGCGCAGGCGCTGCTGGAACATCCGGTGAAAAGCCGGGCCGCGCTCGCGCAGACTGCGCTGATAATTGGCATAGAACTGGCGGCGCTCCTCGTTGGTGGCCGCCGTAGCCAATCGGGCCTGCGCCAGCTCTTCGATCGTGGCGGTGTCATACATCGCCACCTGTCGATCGATCAATTCGCGCTCGACCGGCCCCGGTTCAATATCGCTGCCGCCCAGGCTGGGAATGCCCAGCGTGCCGGCGTACGCGCGTTTGCACTGCGGGCACGACCAGCGGTCGGCGGCGACTTGCAATTCGGTTTTGCAGACCGGACAGGCTAAGATCATCGCGTGCGGCTAAGCGGTGCGCCACGAGGGCGGCAAATTGATCGGCACCTCAATCGCCCCGAACTCCGACGGCGTCATCGGCCCCCGCTGTTGCGCCCACTGCGCCATGCGCTGCAGGCCCTCGGTCAGCGGCACCGGCCGATCGGGGTGAAAGACGCGCCGGGCTTTGTCGTGCGAAGCGAAAGCGTGCACCACCTCGTGGCGCGGCGGCAAATGCTCAATGCGCGGCTCGACGCCGAACGCCCGCGCAGTGGCCTGCGCCAGCGCCAGCACCGTCTCCGGCTGATCGGCCCCGATGTTGAAGACCTGTTGATACGCCTCGGGCACCAGCGGCGCGCGCGCAATAATGGGCGCCACATCGTCGATGTACGAAAAAGCCCGCGTTTGCAGCCCGTCGCCGAAGATCGTCATCGGCCGACCGTGCATCACCTGATTCATAAAGATGCCGATGACGTTGCGATATTTGTCCGCGATGTTCTGCCGTTCGCCGTACACGTTGTGCGGGCGAAAGATGATGTACGGCAGGTCAAACATCGCGTGCGCGGCGGCCAGATCCAACTCCACCGCATACTTGGCAATGCCGTACGGGTCTTCCGGCCGGGGTGTGATGTCTTCCGTCATCGGCGTTTGATTCGCGCCGTAGACCGCAATCGACGACGTAAACACAAAACACCGGGTTTGATGAAGCGCGGCCTGATTGATGAGATTGATCGATCCCAGCAAATTCGTGTCGTAGTTGAACCGCCGAATGAAATGACTCAGCCCCTCGGCCGCGTAAGCGGCCAGATGGTACACATAGTCATAGGCGCCGTCGGCCCACAAGCCCGCCACCCAGGCCGCATCCGTCACCGAGCCGCGCCGAAAATCCACGCCGGCCGGCACATTCTCGATGAACCCGCCCGACAGATCGTCAACGCCCACCACTTCAAAGCCCAGCCGCACGCAATGCTCAGCCACGTGCGAGCCGATGAATCCGGCTGCGCCGGTCACTAACACGCGAGGCATACTACATCCTTGAATCTCGATTATCGCTCTCCGGCAGATAAGCCGGCAGCGTCAGCGCCAGGCCCGTCTCCCAATCGATCCGCGCCTGCCAGCTCAACTCGCGCCGGGCGGCTTCCGGCTGCGCGATCAGCGTCATCACTTCGTGCGGCCGATACGGCAGCGCGCCCGCGTCGAAGCGGCCCGTGCCGCCCACCCGCTCGAAAATCTGCGCCACCACCGATCGGACTGTGCGCCCCTTACCGGTACCGATGTCGTACGTTTGCGCCTGACAGTCCAGCGCGGACACTGCCGCGATCAGTGCTTCCACCACATCGCCGACGTACACGAAATCGCGCAGCTGCTCACCCGGCGTCATCTTCAGCGTTTCACCGCGCTGCGCCGCCAGGATCGCCGCCGGGATCAGGCCGTGCGCAGGCTGCCGTGGTCCGTAAACATGAAACACGCGCAGCGCCACCGAATTGAGCGCGTGCGCCTGCGTAAGAGCCTGCCAGATCGACCACGCGCCCAGCTTGGACGCCGCGTAAGAATTGCCCGAGCCGGCGTCAATTGCGCCTTCATAGGCTGTGCCCACGTGTACCACGCGCCGCACGCCCACTGCCGCGCACGCCTCCAACACATGACGTGTGCCGCCCACGTTAATGTCCGTCGCCAGATCGAGCGGCATGCTCGTGTCCAGCACACCGGCCGCCGCCAGGTGAATCACCCGATCGGGGCACGCCCGCTCAAATGCCTCGCGCACCGCCGCCGGGTCGCGCAGATCGATCGGCAGCGGTTGCACCCCGCGTGGCAGTGTTGCAACCGAAGCGGAACGGCTCAAACCAAACGTTCGAACGCCGAGCCCGATCAGGCGCTCGCCGACATAGCGCCCGATAAAACCGGTGGCGCCCGTGATCAACAGCGTCTCGCCGCGCAGCGCCGCTAGATCAGCCATGGGCCGGCCTTTCGATAAGACCGACCAGACGATCCCACCCAAACCGATCGCGCTGTTCGTCAATTGCGGCCCGGAACGCGCCCGATCGATCTTCCTTGAAGTAGCGGAGGATCGCCGCGCTTAGCCCCGCCACATCGCCGGGATCGACCAGATAGCCGGTCGCGCCGTCGTCCACCACTTCATCCATGCCGCCGGTGCGCGTGGCCACCACCGGCACGCCCAGACCAAAGGCCAATTGTAGCACACCGCTGCCGGTCGCCTCGCGATACGGGAGCACCGCCAGATCGGCTGCCGCAAAGTACATGGCGGCCTCGTCATTCGAGACATACCGATCGACAAACTGCATCCGACCGGCCACCCCCAGCGACTGCGCGCGTTCGTAATAAGGCGCGGCCTCGCCCCAGATTTCGCCCACCACCAACACCGTGAGGTTTGTTTCTTTCAACACCGCCGGCAGGGCCTCGATGAGATCGAGCAGTCCTTTGTACGGCCGCACCAACCCGAAGAACAACGCCACCTTGCCGTCAAGGTTCAGCCGGGCGCGGGCCGTCTCGCGCGTCCATTGGCCCGATCGAAAATCGGCATAGGTGGGATGCGGCGTCACTGCGATGTCGGCCGCCGGCAGCAGCGCCCGCGCGCGATCATGCTCCGCCTGCGAGTGCACGATCAAGCGATCGGCCCGGCGCAGCACCTGACTCACGATCAACGCATCGGCGCGGCCGCGTTCGTGCGGCAGCACGTTGTGGCAGATCAGCGTCGAATGGAGGCCCTGCCGTCGCGCGGCGCGCAGCAGCCACGCCGACATCGGCGCCATGAACGGCACCCACCATTGCAGCACCACTCGATCCGGGCGCCACACTGACCAATCGCGCGTCACGCGCCGCCAGCTCAACGGCCAATAAGGCGTGAGCCAGCGCCGCGCCGCAACCGCCGCCAACGGCCGCTCGCTGGGATCGATCTGATCGCGCCCCGGAAACAACCACGCCGGATATTGCCGCGCAAAACTGTACAGACGTGCGTCATGTTTCGCCGTCAGGTGCGCCGCCAGCAGCGTGGTGTAGTGCGCGATGCCGCCGCGAAACGGCTGAGCCGGGCCGACCAGTGCGATCTTCATGCGGCCATCACCTCACGATAGATCGATTCGATGTCGTCCACGTGCTCGTCAATCGAACGCGGCGCTTTGAGATTGGCGCGCAGCCGATCGATCTCGGCCGGCTGATCGATCAGTCGTCGCAGTACATCGCGCAGCGCGGCCGCGTCACCCGCCGGAAAAGTCAGCCCGCCGCCGCTCAGCGCAGTCTCACGCAGCGCGCCCAGATCAGACGCGATGACGGGCACGCGCGCCGCCAGCGCCTCCTGGCTCACCAGCGACGACGACTCATACGACAACGACGGCACCACCAATACATCACTCTTGCCCAGCAATCGCCAGACGGCCTCATGCGGCACGCGTCCGTGAAAAACGATATTGCCGGAGCGCGCTCGTTTCTGCAGATCGGCCGCATAGTCGGGAAACGCCGACAAATCGCCGTAGATCGACAGCTGCACGCGCGACTCCGGCAGTTGATTCACCGCATCGATCAACACATGTACGCCCTTCTGGTGTGCGATGCCGCCGATGAAAATTACCCGCAGCCGATCGGCTCGTGGTTCGCCTGGCAGATCGCGCGGCGCGTCGATCCCGGGCGCGATCACCCGCACCCGATCAGCCGGCCAGCCGAAATGGGTCGTGTGCCGACCGGCGACAAACGCCCCGGGTGCGATCAGGCGGGCCGCCTGGCTGAGCACCCGCCGCAGGCGGAGATTGCGATACGCCATGATCGGCGCGACCAACGGCGTGGCCGGTGACAGCGTGCCCAGTCCGGCCCGCGCCAGCGCGCACTGCGCGCAGTTTAGATACCGGCGCGGCCCGCCGCAGATCGAGTGATCGGTGTTGGTCAGCAGCAGCGCATTGGCGCAGATGAAGTAGTAATCGTGCAGCGTCACGACGAACGGAATGCCCCCCTCTGTCAACGCCGCAATCACCTCGACCGACAGGCCCATCAGATGTTGCACGTGGACCAGGTTTGGTCGCGCCTGCGCCAGCGCCGCGCGCCACGCCTCGATCAGGGCGGGCTGCCGGAAAGTGCTGAAAAACAGGGCCGTGGGGCCGCGCCGACCGATCGGGACACGGTACACCCGCACCCCGTCTTCGACCGATACGGACACGCTCGAATCGACTGTCGCCGCCGTCGGCGCCAGGACCGATACGGCGTGATCGCGCGCCGCCAGCCGGCGGGCCAGCGTCTGCGTGTACAACTCCACCCCGCCCAGATAGTCGGGCGGATACTGATGGACAAGGTGCAGGATGCGCATCAGCCGGTGGCCCGATGGCGGAAACGCGCCGAAATGCGCCAGGGCGGCTCCAGCGGTTTCAACACTTTGAGATAGGCGGTGGTGCGGGTCGGCGAGGCGCGCCGCTTGCGCCACATGCCGCGCAGGCCGCGCAGCGCCGCCA
>CAZKBQ010000129.1:0-6460 GCA_964550855.1 uncultured Anaerolineae bacterium | reverse complement strand
GTCAAAATCTACAAGCAGTACGGCGACGCCGCCATCGATCTGGTGCAGGCCGATCCGTATCGCCTCGCGACCGACGTGTACGGCATCGGCTTCAAGACCGCCGATAAGATCGCGCACGATCTGGGCCTGCCGCACGATGCGCCGTCGCGCGTGGCCGCCGGCGTCGTTTACACACTCAGCACGCTCACCGATCAGGGCCACGTTTTCGCGCCGCAAAACAAACTCCTTCACGACGCCGCCGAATTGCTGGCGGTGACGCCCGATCAAGTCGCCGCCTCGCTGGAAACGCTGGAACAATCGGACCAGATCAAGCGCGACGTGATCTATCCGACGAAGACGGATACGGCAACGCTCGTCTCCCGGCCAACGACCCTCAAAGACGAAGCCGCCGTCTATCTGACACCGTTCTATCAGGGCGAAGTCAACGTCGCCAAACGGTTGAACGCGATCCTCGGTTCGTCTCAATCCCGATTGGCCGATCTGCGCCGTCTTGATCTCCAGGCCGAACTAAACGCCTTGAGCGACAGCGTCTCCCATCAGCCCGCCGCCCGCCTTAGCGATCAGCAGCGCGAAGCCATCAAAGCCGCCGTCAGGTACAAAATCACCGTGTTGACCGGCGGCCCCGGCACCGGCAAAACCACCACCATGCGCGCCTTGATCGAATTTTTGGAAAAGCACCATAAGCGCTACGCGCTGGCCTCGCCCACCGGCCGCGCCGCCAAGCGCCTGAGCCAGGTCACGGACCGTCCGGCCAGGACCATCCATCGGCTGTTGGAATACACCCCAACCGAGGGCTTCAAACGCAACGCGCAGAATCCACTGGAAATCGACCTGCTCATTGTGGACGAAGCCAGCATGATCGATCTGCTGTTGATGAACCACCTCTTGAAGGCCGTGCCGCCCGATGCGCACCTGCTGCTGGTCGGCGACGTGGATCAGCTGCCCAGCGTGGGCGCAGGCGACGTGCTGCGCGACCTCATCGCCAGCGGACGCGCGGCCGTCATCCGCCTGAGCGTCATCTTTCGGCAGGCGCAGACGTCGCACATCATCACCAATTCGCATCGCATCATTCAGGGGCAGATGCCGATCACGCCCAAAGACGCCACCGATTTCTTTCTGTTTGTCAAGGATGATCCCGACGAGGCCGCCAGCCTGATCGTCGATCTGGTGGCCGGGCGTATTCCCGACAAATTCGGCCTGAAGCCGGCGGATATTCAGGTGTTGTCGCCCATGTATCGCGGCGCAACCGGCGTCACCAACTTGAATGCGCTGCTGCAGGCTCGGCTTAATCCACCGTCCAGCCGCAAGATCGAGCGGCGGTTGAGCGGCACGTTGTTCAGAGAGGGCGATCGGGTTTTGCAGACGCGCAACAACTATGAGAAGGACGTGTATAACGGCGACCTGGGCTACATCACGGGGATCGATCTTGAGAATCAGACGCTGGTCGTCTCGATCGACGATCGACCGATCGAGTACGAGTGGGCCGAAGCCGATGAGCTGACGCTGGCCTATGCGGTCAGCGTCCACAAGGCGCAGGGCGGTGAGTATCCCGCCATCGTCATGCCCTTGCTGACGCAGCATTATCTGATGCTGCAGCGCAACCTGCTCTACACCGGCATCACGCGCGCCAGGCAGCTCGTTGTGCTGGTGGGCAGCCGGCGCGCGGTGGCGCTGGCTGTCAAGAACAACCAGCCCGGCCAGCGCTATTCGGGGCTGGCCGACCGGCTGACGAAAAAAACAACTTCCGAAGCCTGAGGGCCGCGGAAGCTGCCAGATTTGCCGGGCGCAACCGGTCTGTCTCTTTAACCGCTGCTCACTTCTTGCTCTTGGCCAGAAAGCCCGCGCTCATGGCAAACATGGTCAGCAGTTTACTGCTCGATCGGCGCGGCGTGTACACGCCCTTTTCCCACTCGCTAATGGTCTGTTGACGCACGCCCAATTCTTCAGCCAGCTGCTGCTGTGTCAAGCCCAGGTGATCGCGCAGCGCCTTGACCCGCGCCGCGTCCCACTCAATTTGCTCGCCAACCGGCTGCTTTGCCGCCATGCCTCGCTCCGTGTGCTTTACAGTGTAGCATCACGCGCGGCGCGAGGCAAATGAGGCACGCCAATCGCCCTAGGCGCGCGGGCGGCGAACCAGCGGCAGCAGCATCGCCACGCCGATTACGATCAGGATCAGCGGCCAGAACCGGCTGAAGTTGATCTGCAGCAGATTTTGCAGCAGAAACGCCACGCCGATCAGCACCAGTACCGCCCCTAAGAGCACGGCGCCCTGCCCGCCGGCCGGGGCCGCGTTGTCGCCGAAGGCGCGCGCCTGATCGGCCAGCTGCTGCGTGTTTTGCTGGATCACTTCCTGGGGGGTGGCCGCCGTGCTGCCCTCTTCCGGCATGATGACCGCCAGAATGATGTAGATCACAAAGCCGCCGCCACCAAACACCAGCAGCAGCAGGAACACCAGCCGCACCAGCATCACGTCCACGTTGAAGTATTTGGCCAGGCCGCCGCACACGCCGGCGATCATGCGATCCTGCTTGCTGCGCATCAAGCGTTTGGTGTCCATGTGGTCCCTCGTTTAGCCGCGAGCGGCCGTCTGAACCCGCGGATAAGCCGCCGGCCGCTCGGCTTTGCGCTGCTTGAGCCAGCGCTCATAAGCGAAGTCCGCAATCTGGCCGACCATAACCGAATACGGCCGGCCGGCCGCCGCCGATGACATTTCCACCATCGATTCGGAATTGATGTCGGGGTTGGGATTGACGTCGATGATGTAGGGCTGGTCGCCGCGCAGCCGCACGTCGAAGCGCATGTAGTCGCGGCCGCGCAGCGTGCGATAAGCCTGCTCACAGGCCGCCTGAATGCGCCGCCGCGCCACCGTGCTTAGCATGGGCGGGCAGATAAAGCCCACGTTTTGCTCAACCAGCGCGTTGACGTCAAACTTCAAATCATAGGTAAACACCTGCCCGCGCGGATCATCATACCGGCCAAATACAATCTCCACCCCGGGCAGCGTGACCGGCGCCAGATTGCCCCAGACGGTCATGGCCAGTTCGCGCCCCTCGATGTATTCCTCGATCAGGGCGGGCGCTTCAAACGTGTCGATCACAAATTCCACCCGCTCGCGCAGTTCGCGCTCGTCAAAGACCACCGCGTCGCGGTTGATGCCATAGCTGCCGTGCTGATTGGTGGGCTTGACAATGGCCGGAAAATTCTCCCACGTCAGGCCGGCGGCCCGGCGCGCCACCACCCCCAGCGGCAGCGGTACGCCCGCCTCGACCAGCAGCGACCGCAGCAGGCGCTTGTCTTGCGACGCGCGCAGCGTCCACGAGCTGGCGCCCGTAAACGCAAACTGCAGCCGTTCCAACTCCTCGGCCACGCCGCCATAATCCCACGGGCGATCGGCATAGCCTTCACACCAGTTAAAGATGATCCAGTCGCGCGGATGACAGTTGGCCGCGCGCAGCGTGCGCGCCACGCTGTCATACACCTTCAGATCGATCACTTCATAACCGTGTACACGCAGCGCTTCAATTGCCAGCCGATTGTCCTCGGCCACCTCAATGAGATCCGCTTCCGTCCAGGAGTTATCGTGATTGTGCAGCAGGATGACACGTCGCGACTCCATACGTCTCTCAACCTTTCAGATCGGCAGCGCCTGCAGCGCCGCCGACCGCGGCCAGCGTTCCAGACCGCATTCGACAATCCGCGCCGCCAGCTGCCCGTACGTCCAACCCAGCATCTTGGATGCGATGGCGTGATCCGACTCAAAGGTCAGATCGGCATTGGGATTCACATCCAGCACCAGGGGCTGACCGTCGCGCAGCCGCAGATCAATCCGACCGTAATCGCGGCAGCCCGCCACCCGGTATGCCAGCCGCGCCACCGCTTCCACACGCGCCAGCGTGGCGGCATCCAGCGGAGCCGGGCACAGGAACTTGGTCAGATAATACGGGGCCGCCGTCTTGTCAAACTTGGCTTCATTGGTGTAGATGCGATCGCGCACGCCGTCGAACAACGAATAATCGATCTCCAGCGGCGGCAGGGTAACGGGCCGCGCATTGCCAAGCATGGGCACGTGAATCTCGCGCCCGTCCACAAATTCCTCAACCAGTGCCGCGCCGCCAAATTCGGCCAGCACCCATTGCACACGCTGCCGCAGTTCGGCCGTGGATTCCACCAGCGACGCGCGCGAGATGCCGTAGCTGGAATGCTGGTTGACCGGCTTGACGATGGCCGGGAAGATCGACCAATCGTCCACGGCGTCGTCGGTATAGGCGCGCCCGATCGGCAGCGGCACCCCGGCGGCGGCCAGCGCGGCGCGCACGCGGACCTTGTCCATCGACAACCGCATGGCTTCAGCCGGGGCGCCGGTGAAGGTGTAGCCCAGCTGCTCCAGTTCCATGGCGATCTCGGTGTCGGTCCACGGTCGGTCGTAATACTGCTCGCACCAGTTGAAGACCAGCCAATCGGCCGGGTCATAGCGGGCCTGTCCGCCCAGCTCAGCTCTGACGCTGAACCGCACCGTGAAGACTTCGGTCTGATACCCCTGTTCGATCAGGCCGTTCTGCATGCGCGCCAGTTCCAGATCGATTTCATGATAGTCTGCTTCGGTCCACGTGCAATCATCATTGCTCAGAATCAGCACGCGGGCCGGGTCCGTTCGAATGGCCAAAGCGATCGCTCCGTTAATGTCCGGTTGCATTGTAGCATAGAACCGGCACGGCCCGGTGAAAAAACGGTGAAATGACAGATCGGCAGAACAATCCTCAAAATGATCATTGAACCTTATCAGAAATAGCAGCACGGGCGTGATCCGCCGCATGGGGAGGCGACGGCTGCGGTAATTCCGGTAAAGTCTATTGAAGCGTCGCGGCCATTTGGTATAATCACAGTAAGATGTCAGACCAACCCGTGTTTTTCATCCGAGACATTCCGATCTACGGCGATCTGATCCTGTCGCCGATGGCGGGCTTTTCCGATCAACCGTTTCGCTCGATCTGCCGCGAACTGGGTTCGGCGATCAGCTACACCGAGTTCATCTCCACCGAGGCGATGAGCCATGCCAGCGCCAAAACGCGGCGTTTCTTCGACTTCCTGCCGGCCGAGCGGCCCATGGCGTTTCAGTTCTTCGATCACGACGTTGATCGGCTGGTGGAACAGATCAAGCGCGCCGTGGATGAGTATCAGCCCGACTTCGTGGACATCAACATGGGCTGCTCGGTGCACAACGTGTCGCAGCGCGGCGCAGGCGCCGGCCTGCTGCGCACCCCGGCCAAGATCGCCGCGATTTTCGATCGGTTGTCCAGGGAACTGCCCGTGCCCGCCACCGGCAAGATCCGCCTGGGCTGGGATGATCGCTTGCTCAACTATCTGGAAGTCGCGCACATCCTGGAGGATAACGGCGCGGCGGCGGTGGCCATTCACGGCCGCACGCGCGAGCAGGCCTATCGCGGCACAGCCAACTGGCAGCCCATCGCCGAAGTGAAAGCCGCGCTCAAGATTCCCGTCATCGGCAACGGCGACGTGAAATGCGCGGCCGACATCGCGCGCCTGAAGGCCCTGACCAACTGTGACGCCGTGATGATCGGTCGGGCCGCGGTGGGCAACCCGTGGATCTTCCAGCGCCGGGATCGCGCCGAAGTCACCTTCGATCAAAAAGCGGCCATGATCCGCCGCCACCTGGCCGCCATGCTCGATTATTACGGGCCGGAACGCGGCCTGGTGCTGTTTCGCAAACACGTGGTCAAGTACATCAAGGGTGTGCCCGGACAATCGGAGTATCATTTGAGACTGGTGACGTGTACGACCGCCGAAGAATTTATCGCGCTGTTCAGCGCGCTGGAAGCACGCGCGGTCGAGGGCGATGAGCCGGCCGTTGAAGACTGGCAGCCCGCCCAATGCGCGATGGCATAAAGGGGCCAGATATGACGCAGCATCAGGCGTTGTTTGCAGGGTTGGTGGTGGATGAAGCAGGCCGCCCGCTGGAGGTGGCCTATGTGGGCGACGAGGCCGCGTATGTGATCGACGACGACGGCTTTCGCCGCCATATCGATGCCGCCCAGATCGACGGGCAGGTGCTGCACGCGCTGCAGGCGCAGATCGACGCCAATCGCGACGCGGTGGAAGAAGGGTTGATGAAGGTCATGGGCAGCGAGGACATCTTCACCAAAGCCGCCATTGACAAGTCGATCGACAATTTCGATCAGGTGCTGGAGCGCGGTCTGCCGCCCGACGCGCTGCAGTGGCTGGGCCTGATGGGCTTTCGCATCGTCGTGGATCGACACGGCGAGGTGGTGCGGCTCGATCAACCGGGCGCGATCGAACCCGACGACGAATGAGCGTCTCCCAGTTCGTCAATCAACATTCCTACTTGATGATCAGCGCGGCGGCGCTGGTCATTTTTGGCGTGGTGCTGCGCGCCCGGCAGGCGCGGCACGGCTGGCTGCGCGCGCGCGCGCGGGCTGCCGTC
>CAZKBQ010000128.1:0-6709 GCA_964550855.1 uncultured Anaerolineae bacterium | reverse complement strand
TCAACGGCTGGACGCTGCCGCAGGTGCTGCTGATCTACGGCCTGCTGACGCTGGCCAAGTCCATCAATCACATGTTCGCGGATAATTTGTGGACGATCGGCTGGGGCTACATTCGATCGGGCCAGTTCGATCGGTTCATGGTGCGGCCGATCAACCCGTTGTTTCATCTGCTGGCCGATCGGTTTTGCCACGACGGTATCGGCAACTTTCTGGTGGGCGGGGCGCTGGTCATCATTGCTTTTCAGTCGCTGGGCATTCCGTGGTCGCCGCTCAACATTCTGTACGTGCTCATCGCCGTCATCGGCGGCGGCGTGATCTTCATCGCGTTGAATTTGATCACGGCCACCACTTCGTTCTGGATCATCGAATCGATCCCGGTGACGCAGATCATTTTCAACACGCACGAGTTTGCGCGCTTTCCGCTGACGATCTTCCCGGACGCGATCCGCGTGGCGCTGCTGTGGCTGATTCCATACGGCTTCGCGTCGTTCGTGCCGGCCAGCCAGATTCTGGGGCGCGATTACGGCGGGCTGATCTGGCTGGGGCCGATCGTGGCGCTGGTGCTGGCCGTGATCAGCTATCGCGTGTGGCTGTTTGGGTTGAAGCATTACGGCAGCACGGGAAGTTAGCGGTTGGCGGTTGAATGAAAAACGCCCGACGGTGAAAGTCGGGCGTTTTTGATCGGGGTTGGTCATTCAGCGGGCTGCGTTTCCCACTGCAGAATTTTCTCCACTTCGTTGGCGGCGCGGCGCACCTCGTGCATGACCAGCCCCAGCCGCGCTTCTTTGCTGACCATCACGGCCAGCGCGGCTTCGCGGCCGGCGGGCACGACGACGATGCCGCCCATGGTGCCGTCCAGCAGAATGCGATCGATCTCGCCGCGCGCCAGCCGATCGAGCACGCGCTCACCCAGCGCGATGATCGACGCCGCCATGGCCGCGATCTGCGGGCTGTCCACCGGGTTGTCGGCGCGGCTGCGGCCCTCGCCGGCATAGGCCGCCACCACAAAGCCCTCGGTGCTGACGACGACGGCGCCATACAGTCCGCCCAGCAAGGCATGCAGCCGCTGCAGGATTTCCTCAAGGAGTTGAACGCGGTATTCGGCCATGCGGCCACGTCCTGCGAGAGATGTTGTCAGTATACCGCGAGTGATCGCGCGAGGCAACCGGACGCGGGTTACAATCGCGTGACCGTTTCCAGCGTGCGCGCCAGCGATTCGGCCAGCAGGTCGGCGGCGGGGTTGGGGGGACGGTGCCGTCGCCGGATCAGCGCGATGTGCCAGTCGGGCAGGGCGGCATCGGTCAGCGTCAACTCGATCAGCGTTTTCGCTTCAAGTTCCAATCGGGCCGAGATGGCCGGGATGATGCTGACGCCGACGCCCGCGATGAGCAAACCTTTCACCAGCTCCACCGGGCTGAGCTCGATCCAGTTTCGGCCGCCGTCGGGCGCGCTTGCTTTGATCTCTTCCAAAAACGATTGATAAGCGGGGCCCCAGTAGGATACCAGCAGCCGATCGGCCGCCAAATCCGATCGGGTGATCTCCCCCGCCCGATCGTTCGAGCCGGCGACACAGATCAATTTGGATCGAAAGGTGCGCACCGTTTCGAGCTGCGGATGCACGATGGGGCCGGAGATCAACGCCAGCTGCACCACGTCGTCCAGCAGCAGCCCCGGCGATTCCCACGAGTGCGCCGATCGGACCTGCACCTCGATGTCGGGCTGTTCCCTTTGAAAGGCGACGAGCGCCGGCGCGAATAAGTAGGCACCCGTAGTAACGGTGACGGCGATGCTGGCCCGCCCGCCCGAGCCGGTATGCGCGGCCCGCACGTTTTCCCGGCCCTGTTTCAGCACCTCGAGGGCGCGCTGCGCGTAAGACACAAACGCCTCGCCTTCGGGCGTCAGCGCCACGCCGCGCCCCTGCCGCCGCACCAGCGCCGCGCCCAGCTCGTGTTCCAGCGCGCGCAGCCGATCGCTGACGGTGGGCTGGCCTAGGTCGAGCTCGGACGCGGCGCGGCTCAGGCTGCGATACCGGGCGACGGATAAGAACGCCGTTAACTGATCTTCGTTCATCAACTTAACCACGGAGGACACGGAGCGCACGGAGGAAACAGATGTCTTGGTGCTCTCCGTGCACTCCGTGGTGAACTATCGGATTTTCCGATAGACGCCATGAGCGTTTCAGGATTGATCGAACGTGCGGGTTGATTATACTGGAAAGTGTGAAACGTGGAGCGTAAAACGTAAAGAGTGAAATGTGAAACGTAAAGAGTAAAACGTGAAACGTAAGGTGAGATTCGGGTTGCGTTTTACGCTTTACGTCATATGCCATACGGAGGCCGCATGTCTCAACTGGCTCAATCGATCTTCGGCGAGCGCGCCGCCTTTTACACCACCAGTCCCGTTCACGCCGATAAGGCGGTGCTGGATCGATTGGTCGAGTTGGCGCACGTGCAGTCGACCGACCGCGTGCTGGATGTGGCGACGGGGACGGCGCACACCGCGCTGGCTTTTGCGCCGCACGTGGCACGCGTGATTGCCACCGACATCACACCGGAGATGATGGCTCAAGGCGAGAGGCTGCGAGCCGAGCGCAACATTGCGAATGTGGAATTTCGCGTCGCGGATGTACATGAGCTGCCATTTGACGATGCCTCCTTCGACATCGTGACGTGCCGCCGGGCGGCGCATCACTTTATCGACATGGCCCGGGCCATGCGCGAAATGATGCGCGTTCTGAAACCCGGCGGGCGCCTGGTCATCGACGATCGCAGCGTGCCGGAGGACGACTTCGCCGATGCGGCGCTGAATCGGCTGGACCGGCTGCACGATCATTCGCACGTGCGGCAGCATCGAGCGAGCGAGTGGCAGAGCATGATGCAGGACGCGGGCTGCAGGATCGAGGCGATTGAGAGTTACACCCGACATCGACCGCTGTCGGCGTTCACACACGGCGTTGACACGGCGGACGTGGCCGAGATCGAATCGATCGTGGCGGGGCTGAATGAAACCCAACGGGCTGCACTGAACGTGACAGAGAAGGATGGCGAGATCTATCTGAATCACTGGTATGTGATGGTGGTTGGAGTGAAGGCGTCGTGATCGACGAGTGACGAATGAAGATCGAAAAGTGAAAAGTGAAAGGTGATATACTATCGGCGTGGAGCCTGATTTTGAGCGCGCCGTGCGCTCGGGTCTGGCATGGGTTGATCATTCTACGACCGTACACTTCGATCGGTCTTTACGCCGATGATTTCACAAGCGAGGAGAACATGACTCAACGAGATTTCTTCAACGCCCGCGGTACCTTCGATACCGGCTCAGGCACGGCGACGCTGTATCGCCTCAGCGCACTGGGCCACATCGACCGGCTGCCGTTCTCAATCAGGGTGATGCTTGAATCGGTGCTGCGCAACTGCGATGGTTACGTTGTCACCGAAGACGACGTGAAGACGCTGGCGAATTACAACGCCAAGGCGCCGGCGCCCGTCGAGATTCCGTTCAAGCTGGCGCGAGTGGTGATGCAGGACTTCACCGGCGTGCCGGCCGTGGTCGATCTGGCGGCGATGCGCGATGCGGCCAGACGGCTGGGCGGCGACCCCAAGAAGATCAACCCGCTCATTCCGGTCGATCTGGTGATCGATCACTCGGTGCAGGTGGACTACTTCGGTCTGCCCGACGCGCTGCGCCTCAACTCCGATGTCGAGTTCCAGCGCAATCAGGAGCGCTACGAATTCCTGCGCTGGGGGCAGCAGGCCTTTGATAACTTCCGCGTGGTGCCGCCCGCCACAGGCATCGTCCATCAGGTCAATCTGGAGTATCTGGCAAAGGTGGTGTTGATCCGCGATGGTGTGGCTTTCCCCGACACGCTCGTCGGCACGGACAGCCACACCACCATGATCAACGGCCTGGGCGTCGTGGGCTGGGGCGTGGGCGGCATTGAGGCCGAGGCGGTGATGCTGGGCCAGCCGCTTTACATCCTCACGCCGAAGGTCGTTGGCTTCAAGCTGACAGGTCAACTGCGCGAAGGTGTGACCGCCACCGATCTGACGTTGACGGTCACCCAGCTGCTGCGCCAGCACGGCGTCGTCGAGAAGTTCGTGGAATTTTACGGGCCGGGCCTCAGCCACATCGCGCTGGCCGACCGCGCGACGATCGCCAACATGGCCCCCGAATACGGCGCGACGATGGGCTACTTCCCCATCGACGCGGAGACGCTGAACTATCTGCGCCGCACCGGCCGCACCGAGCAGGAAGTGACGCTCGTCGAACGCTACGCCAAAGAGCAGGGCCTGTTCCGCACCGACGAGACGCCCGATCCCGAATTCACCGAGACGCTGGAACTCAACCTGGCCGAGGTGGTGCCCAGCCTTGCCGGGCCGAAGCGCCCGCAGGATCGCGTGGCGCTCTCGGAGATGAAGCAATCGTTTGAAGGTGCGCTGGTCGCGCCCGTCAAGGAGCGCGGCTTCGGTTTGGGTGAATCCGATCTGAAACGCAAATCTAGAATCGAAGAGCTCAAATCCGAAATCGGTCATGGCGCGGTGGTCATTGCTTCGATTACGTCGTGCACCAACACGTCGAATCCGTCAGTGTTGATGGCGGCGGGCCTGGTGGCGAAGAAAGCGGCCGAACGCGGCCTGAAACCACCGAGCCACGTCAAAACCAGCCTCGCGCCCGGCTCGAAAGTGGTGACTGAATACTTGAAGGCAGCGGGTTTGCTGCCGTATCTGGAGCAGGTCGGCTTTGGCGTGGTGGCCTATGGCTGCACAACCTGCATCGGCAACAGCGGCCCGCTGCCGCAGCCGGTGGCCGATGCCGTCACCGAAGGCAACCTGGTGGCCGCAGCGGTGTTGAGCGGCAATCGCAACTTTGAGGGGCGCGTGAATCCGTTCGTAAAAGCGAACTATCTGGCCTCGCCGCCGCTGGTGGTGGCTTACGCGCTGGCCGGCACGGTGGATATTGATTTGCTGAGAGAGCCGATCGGGCTGGACAAGAACGATCGGCCGGTGATGCTCAAAGACATCTGGCCGACACAACAGGAAGTGTCCGATCTGATCGCCAGTTCGATCAAGCCCGAGATGTTCAAGCGATCGTACGGCAATGTGTTCGACGGTAATCCGCAATGGAATGAAATTCCGGTGTCGGGCGGCGAATTGTACGACTGGAACGAGGCTTCAACTTACATTCAACAGCCGCCCTTTTTCACGGATATGACGCTTGATCTCCAGCCGATCAAGCCTCTCAGCCGAATGCGCGTGCTGGCGATCTTTGGCGACTCGGTTACGACCGATCACATCTCGCCGGCCGGCAACATCGCGGAGAACAGCCCGGCCGGACAGTATCTGCTATCGCTGGGTGTGAAGAAGGCCGATTTCAACCAGTATGGCACGCGGCGCGGCAATGATCGGGTGATGACGCGCGGCACGTTCGCCAACATCCGCATCAAGAACCTGATGGTGCCCGGCGTGGAAGGCGGCGTGACGGTGCATCAACCGAGCGGCGAGCGCATGAGTATCTTCGACGCGGCGATGAAGTACAAGGAAGCGGGCATCGCGTCCATCGTGCTGGCGGGCAAAGAGTATGGCACCGGCTCCAGCCGCGACTGGGCGGCCAAAGGCCCCTATCTGCAGGGCGTGCGCGCGGTGATTGCAGAATCGTTTGAGCGTATTCATCGCAGCAACCTGGTGGGCATGGGCATCCTGCCGCTGCAATTCAAAGAGGGGCAGAACGTGGAAGCGCTGGGTCTGACCGGCGAAGAGGAGATCGACATCATCGGCCTGGGCGATGATCTGAAGCCGCGTCAGGACGTGACGGTGCTGGCGCGGAAAGCCGATGGCTCGGCGGTGGAGTTCAAGGCCACCGTCCGCATCGATACGCCGGTGGAAGTGGACTATTATCGGAACGGCGGCATCTTGCAGACGGTGTTGAGGAAGCTGGTGAGAGCGGCGTAACTGTCATACGACCATCGACGTTCCGGGTCGCCCGAAGCGGAAACAGCTTCGGGCGACCGCGTTTGAGTGTGCGTCATTGTTTTGCCGATCGATTTCTCCGGCGAATGAATTCGCGTCTGGCGGGCATGCCGCCGATCGGTGGACGTTCGGCTCACGGCTCCAAAGGCGCGATTTCAATCGCCAGCGCGCAGCCGCTGCCAAACTTTGACGTGCGCTCACCGCGTTTCAAGCCTTTGACAAGACGTTCGATCACGGGTACAATTCCGTCCCGCGCTCATCCCGATTGGTCATCTTGACCAACCCGGTAAGCGTGGGTATAATGTCGGCTCAGCGGGCGAGCAGGTGTCGCCCGCGAAGCATGTTTAGCGGTCATGCGCCGGCATAGCTCAGTAGGCAGAGCGTTCGCCTTGTAAGCGAAATGTCGTCGGTTCGATTCCGACTGCCGGCTCTGCACGGAGCGTGCCGTGTAGCGAGTTTCAAGTCGGGCAGATATCCAAGTGGCCAAAGGACGCTGACTGTAAATCAGCTCGGCGACGCCGTTCGGGGGTTCGACTCCCTCTCTGCCCACCTAAGCGCCGTCAGGCGCGACGCCCACATAGCTCAGGGGTAGAGCATCCCCTTGGTAAGGGGAAGGTCATGGGTTCAAATCCCATTGTGGGCTCCATGTTGAGGCTTGAGCCAACGAGTGAGTGAAGGAGAAAACACACCATGTCGAAGCAGCAATTCGATCGTTCGAAGCCGCACGTGAATGTTGGGACGAT
>CAZKBQ010000127.1:0-6922 GCA_964550855.1 uncultured Anaerolineae bacterium | reverse complement strand
CAGCCCCCAGCCGAAAGAAGCGCAAGGCGGCCGCCACCGCGGTCAGCGCCGCGATCGCGGCCACTTCGCGTCGGTGCGCGCGCCGCCAGGCGCGCCACCAGGCGCGCCAGTCGATGGCGCGCGGCGGCGCAAAAGCGGCCAAATAGGCCAGGATGCTGCCGCCCCACAGGATGAACACCGGCGCGTAGTCGCGGCGATCCAGCTGCTCGAACTGCGCCGTGGTCAAGGCCGCCAGCAGGCCCAACGCGGCTGACAGCGCGATCAGGATGGCGCGCGGCGACAGACGCAGTCGAACGGCCGCTTCAATCAAGCGAGGCGGCATGCGTCCGAACAGCCCCCAGATCAGCCCTAGCGCCGCGCCGGCGCTGAGTGGCAAGGCCCATCCGGCGCTGCCTGCAACGGAATACAACGCAATCTGTCCGGCCAGCAAGATGACGAGAGCCAGCGCCACGCTGGCGGCGCGTATCGTCGTTTCGCCTTGGCTGGCGGGAGCCGATTCGGTCATGGATCACTCCGTCTCAGGAGATTTGCATAGCTTCAACAGATCGCCGGCCGCGCCGCCGTCCGTCACGGCCACCAGCACATCACCGCGCTGAAGCACCGTGTCGCCGTGCGGGATCACCATCTGGCGGCCGCGCCGCAGCGAGGCCAGCACGCAGTCGGCGGGCCAGCTCACGTCTCTGACGCGGCGGTTGGCGCACGGCGCGCCGGCCCCAATGACGATCTCGATCACCTGGGCGCCGGTAAACGCGCCCAGCCGCACCTGTTGCGCGGCATGGCGCAGCTGCGCGCGCCGCGTCAACGCGAGGTCGTAGGCGCGTACCAGATCGGTACGGCGCAGCAGGCCCAGCAGCTGCTGCGGATTCGCGCGCGCCACCACCGGCAGACGGCCCACGTCTCGCACGCCCATCCGGCGCAGCGCCACCCCGATTGTCTCATCTGGAAAGGCGGTCAGCAGTTCGCGGGTGCACACTTCGCCGACGGTGCGTGCTGGTTCCTGCGGCGGCAACCGGTCGAGGTCTGCAACCGTGAGGATGCCCACCAGCTGATCGGCGGCATTGAGCACGGGCAGGCCGTGATGGCGCGTTTTGGTTAGCACGTCAAACGCCGTCGTCAATGAATCGCCTTCGTGCAGCACCTGCGGCCGGGTCTGCATCACCTCGCCGACGGTGATGGTATCCAGCACTTCCACATCGCGGCCGCGCTGCAGGCGCAGGCCCTTGCGCGCCAGCCCCAGCGTATAAACCGAGTCTTTGAGCAGTCGCTGCGAGAGTACCAGACTGACCGCCACGGCGAACATGACCGGCAGGATGATGCTGTAATCATTGGTCATCTCGAACAACAAGAGGATGGCTGTCAGCGGCGCGTGTACCGTGCCGGCCAGCACCGCGGCCATGCCGGCCAGCGCATAGGCGGGCGGCGCCACCGGCAGCTGCGGAAACACCGCCTGCATGGTTGTGCCAAAAGCCGTGCCGAGCGCCGCGCCTAGGAACAGCGACGGCGCAAACACGCCACCCGGAAAGCCGCCGCCCACGCTGATGGCGGTCATGAGCAGCTTGACCACCAGCAGCGCCAGCAGCAGCGCGAGTGACGGGATGACGCCGTTCAACAGCGATTCAATCGTCGAGTAGCCCACGCCGAAAATCTGCGGCAGAAACAACCCGGCCACGCCCACCAGCGCCCCGGCGATAACGGGCTTCACCCAGCGCGGCGCGCGCAGGCTGTGAAAGATGTCCTGAGCGCCGTAGATGGCGCGGATGTACAAAACGGCCACCACCCCGGCCAGCAGACCCAGCCCCAGATAAAGCGGCAGTTCCACCGGATCGTTGAAGGCATAGCGTGGCACATGAAAAGCCGGCTCCGGGCCGGTCAGCGCCTGCGTCGTGACCGCCGAGATCACGGCCGCCAGCGCCACGCTGCCGAAGGTGCTGCCGGTCAATTCGCCGATGATGATCTCCAGGGCAAAGAAGATGCCGGCGATGGGCGCGTTAAATGCGGCCGCAATGGCGCTGGCGGCGCCACCGGCCACCAGGGTCCGCATGCGATCGTCGGACAGGCGGAAGATTTGGCCCAACATCGAGCCGAGATTGGAGCCAATCTGCACCGATGGATCTTCTGGCCCGACGGACGCGCCTGCGCCGATCGAGATGGCCGAAGCCAGCGCTTTCAGCGGGATGCGGTGGTAGCGCAGTCGTCCGCCGGCCAGCGCCACCGCTTCCATGATCCCGGCCACGCCGTGATGACGCTCTTTACCCACAAAGAAGTGCATCAACAGGCCGACGATCAGCCCACCGGCCATGGGCACCAGCACGATCGTCCAGTCGCCCAGCGGTTTCAGGGCAGTGGCCAGATCGACAAACGCCAGTTCATGAAAGACCGCGATCAATTGCTTGAACAGCCAGACACCCAGGCCCGTAGTCAGGCCCACGACCAGCGCCGCGCCTCCCATGATGGTGGCTTCATTGGGCTGAACGCGATCCAGCCAGGCGCTGAACGGCGTTGACAGGCGGGGCCGCCACCGCGCCGGTTGCCGACTCATGCCGCCGGTCCGTCTGCCGGGTTCGCAGCTCGCCGCGCCTTGTAATCGGCAATGGACAGCATGGGCGGGCGCTCGCGCTCGGCGATGTCTTCCACGTCCAGGAAATAAACACCGCGTTTGTGGCGGATCAACTTCATGGACTTGTTGACTTCTTCCAGAATAGCCAGTTGATACCGCCGTTCCAGTTTGCGGATGACGGCCTGCAGGATGGCGAACGACATCTTGCTCAAGGCTTCCAGCGACTGGTTGTGATGCACCCGTTCCAGCAGATCGACCTGCGCGATGGCGTCCAGCCCGAATTTCTCATACATATCGATCAGCAGGCCGGTTTCCACGCCGTAGCCCGAAAAGAACGGCACCTGTTCCAGCGCCGATCGGCGCCCGCCATACTCGCCGGACAGCGGCTGGATGACGCCGGACAAAGCCGGGTAAAACAGGTTCAGCATGGGGCGGGCCATCAGTTCCGTGACGCGCCCGCCGCCGCCCGCCTGAATTTTGTCGCCCACGCGCAGCGGCCGTCGATAGAAACCCTTGACGAACTGAATGCCGGGATTAATCAGCATCGGCCCTAACACACCGTACACGAAGCGCGGGTGAATGTTCACGATGTCGGTGTCAATCCACACCACGATGTCGCCGCGCGTCACCAGCAGACTCTTCCACAGCGCCTCGCCTTTGCCGCGGCGCGGCGGCAGGCCCGGCAGCAGCTGCTGATGGATGTAAACCGGCACGCCCAGCCCGGCGGCGATCTCGCGCGTTCGATCGGTGGAGTCCGAATCGATCAGGACGATCTCGTCGAGCAGCGGCACCCGCTCCATCAAAGCGCGCTTGATGGTGCGGATGACGTTGCCCACCGTTTTTTCTTCGTTCAGGGCCGGCAGTGCCAGACTGACGGTGAGGCCCTGCCGTAGTTTGATCTCCGCCAGCTGCGCCACATCTTTGAACTCGTCGGCGTGGAAGGTGTTCTCTGCAAACCACTTGTCCACCACGATGGAGATGGCCTGCGTGCCCGCCGTTTCATCCAGCAGCGGCGGCATGGGCCGGCTGGTTTTCACCGCAATCACCGCGCACGGCGCTTCGCGCAAGACGCGATCGGCCACCTCGCCCAGCGAGGCGTTGCTGCGCACCGGCTGCGAAGTCGCGCCCATGATGATGAGATCGGCTGTCCGCGCGTGATCCAGAATGGTCTGCGCCGGATCGGTGGTATCGGCGGTATAAGTCTTGACGCTGGGCAGGCTTTTCAGTGTTTGGGCCAGACCGTGAAACGGCGCGTCGGACTGGGCAGGCAGCGGCGACAGGTGCAGCGTGGCGACCTCGGACGGATGCAGGCTGAGGCCGGCACGCACCGCCAGTTCGGCGTGCGGGCCGCCGCGCACAGGCACCAGCACGCGTTTGATGCTGGAGCCGATCGGGCCGCGCACCAGCGCCACATCGCATGGTGGACGAGCCAGCACATCGGCCGGGGTGGCATTCAACGTTTCCAGCTGGCACGGATAATCGATTAGCAGCAGATCGGGCTGCTCGCGCCCGATCAAGGCCAGCAGATCAGTCCACGGCGTAGCCGACACGTAAACGTGAGCCTTGTATTTGACGAGCGGGCCGGTGCTTAACTGGCGCAAGCGGCGGCGCACCTGGCGCGCTTCGTACGCAGCGGCGCTCAGTGCTTTGCCGGCCGGCACCCGCACCAGGCCCACCAGCACCACTTCGCCCGCCATCCGGCGCGCCACATCCAGCGACCAATCGGTTTCACAACCGTGCACCACCGGGATCATGACAGTGCGAATATATCCTGAAGACTGCGGCATGACGATTATTTCTCCTTGAGCAGCGGGGCGATGTACCGGGCGTAAATCTGCTCCCAAGTAAACGTTTGCCGTGCTCGCACGGCCAGGCGATACACGGCCGTATCCAGCCGCGCCGCAATCAGCTGCGCCACTTCAGCCGGATCGGCGTCGGGTGAAAAATAGGCGGCGTCGTGCCCGCCCAGCGCCTGCAGCGGTGCAATGTCGCTGCAAAACACCGGCAATCGGCTGAAGGCCGCTTCG
Source organism: uncultured Anaerolineae bacterium (assembly GCA_964550855.1). GTDB lineage: Bacteria > Chloroflexota > Anaerolineae > Fen-1058 > Fen-1058 > JAGOBP01. The sequence goes on along the minus strand of CAZKBQ010000127.1, from coordinate 2,338 downwards.
ATGACGGGAATGCCAAAGCCCTCTTCGCGGCTGGGCATCAAGAGCGCATCGGCCAGCCGATAAAAATCAGCGATGACTTCGTCGGGCAAAAAACCGTCGTGCAGTTCGGCCAGAAAATGCGCGGCCCCCAACAGGTTGAGCTCGGCCCGCAGGTCAGTGAGGCGTGCCAAGTACGCCACGTTGGCGGGGTTGTGGGGCCCCAGCGGCCCGGTCACGATGAGCTGCGCCTGCGGAAAGTGATCGCGCCGCAGCGCGGCCAGCACGCGCAGCGCCAGTTCGATGTTCTTGCGCGGCGTCAGCCGCACCGGCAGCAGCAGGCAGGGCGCGGCCGAGGCCAGATCGATCTGTTGGAGCAGCGACTGCGTCAGCGGGTGCAGCTTGAAGAAGGCGGCGAGATCGACGCCGTTGGGTACCACCGTGATGGCGGCCGGCGGCAGGCTCATGAGTTCTGCTAATTCGCGCCGGCGCAGCTCGGACACCACCACGTGCCGCGCGCCCCAGTCGGTGCGCAGCGCATCCCAGGGATAGCCGTCATGCAGCTCGGCGCGATAGCGCGGCGTGGCCCAGGCCAGGTCGTGATGCCAGAGGATGAGGCGTGGCCGATCGGGGCGCTGGTTCAGCCGCTGCAGGGCGATGGTCAGGGCCAGGTTCTTGTTGAGTGAGCAGACGTTGTGGGCGATGGCGACATCGACGCCCTGCAGCGCGGCTTGCAGGGCCTGCTCGATCTCGGCGGTCAGTAGTTCAAAATCGGCCGGGATATGGCCGGCATCCAGCTGGGCTTTGACGGCCAAGACGCGCGGATGACGCGAGTCAATGAGCGGCAGCGATTCGAATGGAATATCCGGTGTCCAGGCCGCGCCGCGAGCCGCCACCACGCGCACCTGGTGGCCGGCCCGGTGCATCAAGCGTGCCTGCTGCGCCAGCACGCTTTCAACGCCGCCGACAATCGGCGGCGCAGAATAGTGAATGAGCGCGATGTGCAACGATCGCACCTCCTTTCAGTCAGAGGTAATGTCCAGTATAACCAATTTGACGGCATTTGTCGAACAAAACCTGGGCCGGGCGTGCGCGTCACGGTTCTGCGGCGGCGGCGTGCCGGCGATTGAAATCGCGCCTGTGGAGCCGTGGCTGATCGTCCGCGGGCGTGGACGGTCCCTCGTCAGCGCAGGCCGACGGCCGGCGGCACGTCCTCCAGATGCGAATTCATTCGCCGGGGAAGTCGGTCGGCAAAACAATGACTCCTGGGCCGGATGCGTCAGCGGCCGAGGCGTCGCGCCAGCGGATCGGCAAAGTAGCGCGGCCGCGTCGGGAAAATTCCTTCGCGCACCGAGCGCACTTCTTCCACCGAGATGAAGGCCCGGGGGTGGGTGGCGTGGATGATGTCCAGGACATTGCGCAGTTCACGACGTGGAAAGATAGTGTAGATCAGGCGGACAGCGCCGGTCGCACCGTGCGCGTCGACGCTGGTCACGCCGTAATTGGCGGCGTGCAGCCGCTCGATGAGGTCATCGGCCCCCTCGGGCACAATGACACGCACCAGCAGCGTGCCGATGGCGAGCTTGTTTTCGATCCACATGCCCACGTAATTGCCGGTGGCGAAGCCGCCGGCGTAGGCCACAAAGCCGATGAGGCTGTCCAGGTTTCTGATGACCTGGCTTACCACCACGATCCAGATGAAGACTTCAAAAAAGCCCAGAATGGGCGCAATGTGACGCCGCCCGCGCGCCACAAAGATGATGCGCAGCGTGCCCAGCGAGACATCGAGCACGCGGGCGCAAAAGATCATCAGGGGCAGGATGAGGTAGGCATATAGATCGGGTGGGACAATCTGTTCGAAAGACATGATGGGGCGAATCCTCTTATTGGTTGCGCAGGTGTTCAAAGAACTCACTGCGGGTGCGGGCGTCGGATTTGAAGCGGCCGATGACGGCGCTGGTGATCATGCGGGCATTGGCCTTCTTCACGCCGCGCATCATGGCGCACAGGTGCGCGCCTTCCACGACAACGGCCACACCCTTGGGATGCAGCACCTCTGCCAGGAAATCGGCGATCTGCTGGGTCATGCGTTCCTGCACCTGCAGTCGCCGCGCGAACATATCGACCACGCGCGGGATCTTGCTGAGGCCCAGCACTTTGCCGTGCGGCAGGTAGGCGACGTGCGCGTGCCCGTAAAACGGCAGCATGTGATGTTCGCACAGGCTGTAGTATTCGATGTCTTTGACGACCACCATCTCGTCGTAGTCCACGTCGAACAGGGCGCCGTTAATCAGGGCGGCCGGTTCGACATGGTAACCCGCCAGCAGTTCCTCGTACATGCGGGCGACGCGCCGCGGCGTGT
>CAZKBQ010000126.1:0-7638 GCA_964550855.1 uncultured Anaerolineae bacterium | reverse complement strand
GAAAACGATCGCCAATACCGGGTTATTGCGGCGACAGTTGTTTCTGATAGCCGGGCTGAGGCTAAAAAGATTGGGCTAGAGTCGGCCAAAGCAAAATGGCCGGCCAGCGAAGGGTGGGCTAATCACGACTGCTCCGTAGGTGAAATCTCACCAGAGGAGCTGGCGCAAGTGGTCAATGCTGAGGCGTTGGCCGATAGTACGTCGAGAGTAGTCTTCAGCGGCGATGACGTTATCGGCAGCGCCGTTGAGCGTTTGTCTAAAACTGATCCTACCAAAGTTCAAGAAATTGTGGCGAGACAGGTGGAGCTGTTAACCATCTATCATAACGTGGTGCTTGACCAGGCCAAACGCAGTTTTAGATGGGCGCTGGTAGCCGCTGTGGCTGGTTTTGCGTTTTATCTCGCGGCAGTCATCTTTGTGCTATTGCGACAGCCGGAATCCATTGCGATTATCAGCGTGATCAGCGGGGCGCTCATTCAAGTGATCTCAGGTATCAACTTCTATCTATATGGCAGGACATCGGCCCAGCTCGCTGATTTTCAATCGCGCCTCGATCGCTCTCAGCGATTCTTGCTGGCGAACAGTGTGTGTGAAGGTCTGGAGAGTGAGTATAAACAACAGGCGCGCGCGGCGCTGGTCAACGTGATTGCAGTTTCGCCGGAGCTTGGCTCCCGGGCTGAACCCAAGACTGCATGATCTCGACAGGTGGCAGACATTCTTAACAGGAGGCGGTCATGACTCCCAATAATGAGGGCGGCGTCAAATTTGGCGGTGGCAGCATTAACATCTCCGGTGATGTGGTCGGGCGAGATAAGATTACGACCACGGTCCACGGCGACCAGATCGGCGGCGACAAAGTCGGCGGCGATAAGTTCGGCGGCGACAAAGTGGGCGGCGACAAGATCACAGCCGGGCGCGATGTGGTGAAGGGCAACCAGACCACCGGCGCGTCGGCCGACGAATTCGCCCGAGCGTTTGCGGCCATCTACGACAAGATCAAACAACGACCCGACGAGGATGAGCGGACTGATCTCACGACGGCCGTGGACAAGATTCAGACGGCGGTCAAACAGACGGCCACCTCGGGCGAAGAGCCGGACGAGACCGCGGCCAAAGAAGTGCGGCAGGCCGCGCAAACGATTGTCGCCACCGAGCCGGCGCTGCTGGATGATGTGCTGGAGGTCGCCTCGACGACGCTGCAAAATCCGGCGGCGGGCGTGCTCACGGTCATCCGCAAGGTCATCGAAAAAGCGCGGCAGGCGCGAGCCGCCGGCGCGGGGTAGGCGATCAGCGCCACCAATATACGTTCGATTCGCAGGCCGGAGTACGCTTCGGCCTGTTTGATTTGCGCCCATGCCAGAGCCCGATCGATCTCCTGATCCGAATGAATCCGCTCCAGACAGCGGCGTGCATCTCGACGCGCAGCGCGATGTCAACATCGGCGGCGACGTGGTGGGCCGCGACAAGATCGAGCAGATTCAGGGCGACAAAGTTATCGGTCGGAAGTACGTGCTGCAGATCGGCAGCTTCAACGTACCGCTCGTGCCGCTGCTGGGCGGCCTCGGCATCGGGCTGGCGATCCTGATCTTCATCGGCCTGAACGTCGCCAACCTCAATCAGCAGTTTGCACCCACGCCCACGCCGGGCCGCATGTCGGCCAGCAACTTCAATGTGGTGGTCGCCGAGTTTGGCGAAGCCGGCGCGGACGGGACAGTGCGCGTCACCGACCGCAGCCACGCGCTGAGCCAGAGCGTGTACGACACGTTGATGGCCCAGCGCGATGCGTTTCCCGATCCGATCATCAAATCGTCCATCGCGCTGCGCTACGGCAACCTGCCTGTTGCGGATAATCTCATCCCCGATGAGACGGCGGCGGCCACCGTGGTCGATGCGATCGGCGCGGATATGCTGATCTACGGTAATCTCGACGCCAATGGCGATTTCACCCCCCAATTCTACGTCTCGCCGCAGGTGCGCGGCGAGATCGACGCGCTGCTGACGGGGCGGCAGTCGGTGGGCACAGTGCGCTTTGCGCCGGGCGTGTCGTTTGATGCCAGCACCGATCTGCGGACGCGCGCCAGCGCCTTGTTCTTCATTGCCACCGGATTGACCTATGATGTCTTCGGTCGTTCGGCGCGCTCATTGGAAGTGTACAATCAAGCCGAGCAGACGCTGAGCGACTGGCCGGAGCGCGGCGCGGGCAAGGAGACTCTGTATTTCTTCAAAGGCCAGGCCGCTCTGTTTCAGGCGCAGCAAACGAGCGGCGCAGCATCAGCCGATCTGTTGAACACCGCCGAAGCGGCTTTTCAAAAGGCCATCGCCAGCAATGCCGATTACGCCCGCGCGCACATCGGGTTGGGCAGCGTCAACTACGTGCGTGTGCAACAGGCGGCCGATCCCGGTGCCGCGATCGATTCGACTGAGATGCAGACGATGTTGAAGGAGTACGATCTCGCGCCGGGTCTGGCACGCCGGGCGGGTGACGCCCTGGCCGAACAGGTGGGCGTTTTTTCGCAGGGGCTGGGTGCTTATCAGCTGGGCCGGGCGTATCGAGCCAGCGGCCGTGCGGCGGCCGGCGCTCAGTTTGACATGGCGCTGCAAAAGGTGAGTGCCACGATCGAGCCGTTGGCGGCCTTGAAACAGCCGCGATTGGTGGCGCAGGCTTATCTGGCGCTGGGCGCCATTCACGTGCAGCGCGCCGAGATCGCGCAGGGGCAGGGAGATTCATCGGGCGCGCAGCTGGCCTATCGGGCTGCACAACAGGCCTATCAACAGTGCCTCGATCAGGCAGCCGGTTCGACTGATCGCATCTTGACCGATCTGATCGCGCGCGATCGCTGCGGCCCGCAGCTGGATCATGTGACCCGGCTCCTAGCGGGACAGTAGGAGACGAAACGATGCGGGGGATAACGGCCTTAGTGGTTTTACTGATGCTGACGGCATGCGCGGGCGCACCGCCGGCCGAGCCTGATCGCGTGGCGACGCGCGTGGCCGAGGACCTGGCCGTGGCGGCCACGCTGACGGCAGTGGCTCGCCAGTCGCCGCAGGCGGACACGCCGCAGCCGCCCACGGATACGCCCCAGCCGCCGGCCCCGGCGGCGACGGACACACCCCTGCCGCCGACGGACACGCCTGCACCACCCGCCGCCACGCCGACCCCGGATGATCCGACCGTGCCGGGCTTTGGCTCGACCAACGGGCTGGCAGGCGAGATCATTCTGCCGGGTTACACCGGCCCGCTCGATCAGATCGTGTTTACGGATCGAATCGTATTTCGTCTGGCGGTGCACGATCCGGATGTGGGTACCGAGGACGGCGCGAATATCGCGCGCGTGGACATTTCGATCGACGCGCCCAACGGCAGTACCGTCAACGTGCAGAACGAGCAGACGTCCTGGTATTGCTCGTTTGGTGGCGGCGCGCCGGCGTGTAACGTGTGGTTCTTCTCGCAGCACAACAAGCAATGGCCCAGCGGCGAGCCGGTCTGCGCGGGGCAGGGCTACCAAGCCAACATGATCGTGACGACGCAGAACGGCGACAAGACGGATGCCTCGTGGCGGTTCAACTTTGCCGTCACGGGTGATTATCCGCCATGTTTCTAGACTTGAGGAGGCGAACGATGGCTGATGATGTGAACTATGTGGTGGTGGTGCATCTGGTGCCGCAGGACACGACGCTGGAGGAATGGCTGCACGTGGCGACCGAAGCGTACAAGCTGCGCCAGTCGATCGTGTTCAGCGCCGATGACGCGAAGCGGTTGGTGGCGCCCGCGCAGCCCGGCAGTCAGGTCATCGTCTGGGCGCCGCAGCGCTGGACGACGGGTGATATTGTGGCGTATCTGGGCGTGGCGTGTGAGCTGCGCCAGTTCCCGGCGAAACTGCCCGAGCTGTATGCGTGGTATCTGTATCCAGACGTGATTCCGTATCGCGCACAGAACGCCATCGCCGCCGCCAACAACGCGACGATCACGCAGTCGTTCAGCCAGCCGACGTAGCCGGCAACACGCCCGGCTGATCGTCGGCTGAAAACAGGGGATATGATGAGTGAACAATCGACGGGCGAGGGTGATGTCGAGCGGCCAACGGTCACGGTCCGCGGCAAGCTGTTGGGCGCGGAGGGAGCCGTCGAGCTGAGCGCGGCACAGATCAAAGTGGACGGTGATGTCGTCGGCCGCGACAAGATCATCAGCGGCGATGAAATCCACGGTGACAAGCAGGTCTTCGAGGTCGAAGCGGGCGGGGTGGTGGTCACCAGAGGCGGCCTGTTCGCCAGCATCCATCTGCCGCGCGGAGTGCAGATCGCGATCGGTGTGGTGGCGTTGGCGCTGCTGGTGCTGGTCGTCAAAGTGGTGACACCGGCCGCCGCCAAAGTCAACACGGAATTCCTCTTCGACGCCTCGGCGGCGATGGCCGATCCGGAGCGCTGGCAGATCGCGCAGACGGTCTTCGGCGATCAGGCGACGTACGCCACGCGGCGCGAACAGCTGGCCCTGCGCAAAGTGGGCGGCGGCTGTGACGTGCCCGATGATCCCACCGTGCCTCTGGGGGCTGATCAAGCCGATCGGCTGGTGAAGGCCGTGAAGAGCTTCAAGCCGGAAGGTGACGCCGCGCTGGTCGATTCGATCAAGGCGGCCGCTGACGATCTGCCTGCGGATGCCGACGCACAGAATACGATCATCCTCGTCAGCGCGGGTGAAGACACTTGTCTGTCCAAGCAACAGAAAGATCCTTGCACGGCGATGTCGGCGGTGGCCGACAGTCTGCAGCGCGCCGGCATCAAGTTCACGCTGCACATCGTGGCCTTGCGCGCGAACGAAGCAGCGCGACAGCAGCTCACGTGTCTGGCGCGGGCCAACGCCACCGGCTATGTTTATGAGGCCAATTCGGTGGATGATTTGAAGCAAGTCTTGAGCCAGATTGAAACTCGCGGCGCGGCGGTCTCCACCACGACGGCCCGGGCGCCGGGTCAATCGGTGGGCGTGGGTGGCTCGGTCAACAATGTGCAGTGGCTGCCGGATGGCACGCGCGTGTTGGCCGGCGTGGACAATCAGGCAATCACGTGGGATCTGGGAAGCAATCACCTCACGGCGGCGGTGTTCAACGGCGCGCCACCCTTCAGCACGTGGTTGTCGCCCGACGGCCGGCACGTGGCAACGCTGGATAATTACCAGGTTCTGGTCTGGAACACGGCAGGCGAAAAATCGATCTGGCAGGGCGGCCTGCGCGTCGGTTACAGTCTGGCGTGGTCGCCCGACGGGCAGCGGTTGGCCTCTGGCAGCAACGACGGGGCGGCCGGCATTTGGGACGTGGCGAGCGGAACGCTGACCCAAAAACTGGCGGGTCACACCGGCGTGGTGTACGAGGTGGTGTGGTCGGCGGATGGAAAGCGGCTGGCGTCGGCCGGAGTGGACGGCACGATCCGATTGTGGGATGTGGGCACGTCGAAAGTGCTGCAAGTGCTGAACGGATCGACCTATGGTCTGGCCGACGGTCTGGCCTGGTCACCCGATGGGACACAATTCGCCTCGATCAAAGGTGAAGACGCCATCCAGATTTGGGACGTGGCGACCGGCCGGGAAGCGGCCGTCATTCCCGTGGAAGTGACGCGCGATGGCGGCGGGCTTAATCAAATCTGGTGGTCGCCCAGAGGCGATTACATCGCGACCGTCAGCATCCTGGGCACGGTGACGCTGGTGGATGTGCCGGGTCGGCGCAGCGCCGGCATTTTGACCGAGGACGCTTCGTCGGTGGCCTGGTCGCCGGATGGATCGCAGCTGGCGGTCGGCGGCCGCTCGATCGAAAGCGGCGGCCGCATCAACTTGAATGGCCTGCAAGTGTGGCCCATCGCCCCGGCCGCACAGTGATCGCTCCGCATTGTGTTCGAGGCCTGACGGCGCATAACCCTGTCAGGCCTCTTTTCTTTGCGGTATAATCCTTTCGCTATGGACGAATCCCACATCCGCAATTTTTGCATCATTGCCCACGTCGATCACGGCAAATCCACGCTGGCCGATCGGTTGTTGGAACATACCGGCACGCTAACCGCCCGCGAGATGAGCGAGCAGGTGCTGGACTCGATGGACCTCGAGCGCGAAAAGGGCGTGACGATCAAGGCCTCGGCCGTGCGCATGAAGTACACCGCGCAGAACGGCGAAGAGTACGAGATGAACCTGATCGACACGCCGGGGCACGTGGACTTCACCTACGAGGTGAGCCGGGCGCTGTATGCGTGCGAAGGCGCGATCCTCGTCGTCGATGCGACACAGGGCGTGGAAGCGCAGACGCTGGCGAACCTGTATCTGGCGATCGATGCCGATCTGGCGATTGTGCCGGTGCTCAACAAGATCGATCTGGCCTCGGCGCGGCCCGACGAGGTGGCGGCCGAGATTACGCACATTCTCGGCGGCAGGCCGGAGGACGTGCTGCGCGTCTCGGCCAAAGAGGGCATCGGCATCGACGTGCTGTTGGAAGCCGTGGTGCGCGAAGTGCCGCCGCCGAAGGGCAACGCGGCCGCACCGCTGCGCGCGTTGATCTTCGACAGCCACTACGATACGTACAAAGGCGTCATCGCCTACGTGCGCGTGATGGACGGCGTGGTCGATCTGAAGACGCGCATCCGGCCGATGGCGACGAAAGCCGAAGCCGAGCCGATGGAGATCGGCATCTTCTCGCCGGGCATGAAAGCCACCGATCGGCTGGCGGCGGGCGAAGTCGGTTACATCGCCACCGGGCTGAAGACCATTCGCGACTGCCACGTGGGCGATACGATCACCAGCGCCGCCAACCCGGCCTCGACGCCGCTGCCGGGTTATCGTCCCGTCAAGCCGATGGTCTTCGCCGGCATTTATCCGGTCGAGACCGACGACTATCCGCTGCTAAAAGACGCGCTGGAAAAATTGCAGTTGAACGACGCCTCGCTCGTTTATGAACCGGAAACATCGCAAGCGCTGAACTTCGGTTTTCGCTGCGGTTTTCTGGGCCTGTTTCACATGGAGATCATTCAGGAGCGGCTGGAACGCGAATACGATCTGGACATCCTGGCGACCGCGCCCAGCGTGGAATATGAAGTGCTGCTCACGAACGGCGAGACGATCGTCATCGACGCGCCCGCCCAGCTGCCCGATCCGTCGAGCATCGAGGAGATCCGCGAGCCGTGGATGAAGGTGCAGATCTTCACCCCGGCCGAATACGTGGGCACGGTGATGGATCTGGTCATCAAGCGGCGCGGCGAGCAGAAGGAGATGGAATACCTCGATCCCACGCGGGTGATGATCACCTACGCGCTGCCTTTGTCCGAACTGATCGTGGATTTTCACGATCAGTTGAAGTCGCGCACGCGCGGCTACGCCTCGATGGACTATTCGTTCCTGGAGTATCGCGCCGAAGATCTGGTGAAGATGGACATCCTCGTCAATGAGATCGTCGTCGACGCGCTGGCGACCATCGTGCACCGGGATTCCGCGTATAACCGGGGCAGCGCGCTCGTCTCCAAGATGAAAGAACTGATCCCGTCGCAGTTGTTCGTCGTGCCGATCCAGGCGGCGGTGGGCGGCAAGATCATCTCGCGCGCCAACGTCAAGGCGTTGCGCAAGGACGTGCTGGCCAAGTGCTACGGCGGCGACATCACCCGCAAGCGCAA
>CAZKBQ010000125.1:265-7649 GCA_964550855.1 uncultured Anaerolineae bacterium | reverse complement strand
TGACCACCACCAATCAAGTTGCCGCACTGGGCGCCTGTAATAATAACAGCGATTCGCTGTCTCAGACCGTGACCATCCCGGCCAGCGCCACGCGTGCGTATCTGTCGTTTCAATACTATCTCCAGCGGCCGTTGGCTGCGCCTCATCCCATCAACTGTAACGAATCCGATCCACCTTTGTATGGGGATTGCCTGTTCGTCGAAGTGGTGGATGTGACGACCGGCCAGACGCAACGACTGGCGACGTACGCCGATAACGAAACGGGCTGGCTCTGGAAGACGAGCGGTTTCAACCTGTTGAGTTATTCGGGACATACGGTTAAGATTCAATTCCGCGCCCGCACCGACCAGAACTACCCGGCGACCTTCTTTATCGACGACGTCAGTCTGGCGGTAACCCGGTGAGGCAACCGGCGCGCCGGCGATCGATCTCAAACCTGAATGACGGTGGGACTCTTTCCGAGGATAACGCCTAATGGCTGATTTGATCAACCTGTTCATCGACGACAAACCCGTGGCCGCGCCCAAAGGCACGGTCATCGCCGACGCGGCCAAACTGGCCGGCGTGGACATTCCGGTCTTCTGCTATCACCCCAAACTCAAACCGGTGGGCATGTGCCGCATGTGCCTGGTGCAGGTGGGGCGCGTGAAGATCGATCGGGCCACGGGCCAGCCCGTGCTCGACGCCAATGGCAATCCTGAAATTGGCTGGGGACCGAAACTCGAAACGGCCTGCACCACACCCGTCGAACCGAACATGCGCGTCATCACGCAGAACGAGATCGTGAAGCAGGCGCAGAAAGACGTGCTGGAATTCCTGCTCACCTCGCACCCGCTGGACTGCCCCATCTGCGACAAGGGCGGCGAGTGCCCGCTGCAAAACTTGACGCTGAATTACGGCCCCGGCAACACGCGCTTCGACTACGCCGACAAGCAGAAACTGCCCAAGCACTATCCGCTGGGCGAATTGATCTTCCTCGACAAAGAACGCTGCATCCAGTGCGCGCGCTGTATCCGCTTCCAGGACGAGATCGCCGACGACCACGTGCTGGGCTTCTATCAGCGCGGCCGCACCATGCAGATCGAAACCATGTCCGAGCCGGGCTTCGACTCCAAGTTCTCCGGCAACACCACCGACATCTGCCCGGTGGGCGCGCTGACCACCAAAGACTTCCGCTTCCGCGCGCGGCCCTGGGAGCTGACCAACGTCCCATCCATCTGCACGCACTGCGCGGTGGGCTGCAACACCACGCTGGGCACGCGCCGCTCGGCCAAAGGCAGTGGCGACTGGGAAATCCTGCGCGTCATGCCGCGCCAGAACGAAGCCGTCAACGAAATCTGGATTTGCGACAAGGGCCGCTTCGGCCACCACTACGCGCGCAGCGCCGCACGCCTGCACAAACCGCTCATCCGCAAGAGCAGCCAGCTGGTCGAAGCTACGTGGAGCGAAGCCCTCGCGCTGATCGCCTCGGAACTCAAACAGGCCAACGGCGATGTGATAGGACTGATGGGCGATCGTTTATCGAACGAAGATGCTTATCTCTTTGGCAAGCTATTGAACGACGGAGCAAAATCCGCGCGGTTCTCGGCCTACCCGATCGTCCCCGGCGTCGATCTGGTTCAACGTTACGGCGTGGGGGTCGATACCAACCTCGGCAAGTTGGGGCCGGGCGATGTCGTGCTGATCGTGGCGGGCGACGTGGAAGAGACCGCGCCCGTTTACATGCTGCGCCTCAAAGCCGCCGCCGATCGCGGCGCGAAGCTCATCGTGGCCAACGCGCGCAACACCAAGCTGGATCGCTACGCGGCGATCTCGATCCGTTACGCGCCGGGGACTGAGACGCAGACGGTGTACGCGCTGTTGAATGAAGTCGATCAGGGATCAGAGATCAAGGATCGGGTGAAGCAGTACGCCTCGGACGACGAGACGATCAAAGCCGCCGGGAAGTTGATCGGCGGAGCCAAGAACTTCATCGTCATGTTCGGCGACGAGCGCGTGGCCGATGATGCTGCGCTGGCGCAGGCCTGCGCCAACCTCGTCATCGCCACCGGCCACATCGGCGCGGCAAACAACGGCCTGCTGCCGTTGTGGGCGCACGCCAACACGCAGGGCGTCTTCGACATGCTGGCGGCGCAGGGCGCGCAGCCAACCGGCCAGAGCGCGAAGGTGCTCTACATCGTCGGTGCAGATCCGATCGGGGATGGGCAGGAACTGCCGAAGGCCGACTTTACCGTCGTGCAGGAACTGTTCTTGACCAAGACCGCGCAACAGGCCGATGTCGTGCTGCCTGCGTTGTCGTGGGCCGAGCGCGACGGCGTCTTCACCAACGCCGAGCGCCGCGTGCAGCGCTACTACAAGGCGCTGCCGCCCGCCGGCCAGGCCCGCGCTGATTGGGACATCTTCGCGCAGATCGCGGAGAAGCTGGGCCTGAACTGGAAGTATTTCACGTCGGAAGCGGTGATGGACGAGATTGCGGCCGGCGTGCCCGCTTACGCCGGACTGACTTACGCGACGCTGGCGCAGACGCGCGAAGAGTGGCCGCCGGTCGGCTCCAACGATCTGTATTTCGGCGGGACGGCGTATGACAATCGGGGCGGCGTGGGCGCGCAGGCCAGGTCGCTCTTTGAGCTGGATGGCCGATCGGAGTTGAAGTGGATCGAGCCGTCGGCCGACGCGGGTGAATTGAGGATCCGCAAGCTAAATCGACGCGGCACGTTGATCGATCAATCGGCAGTGTATCAGCCGCGCCTGATCGATCTGGAACCCGTCACGGTGAAGGCCTGAGTATGGACATCGGAACGAGCATCGTAGTCTGGATCATCCATTCGGTGGTGCTGGCCGTGGTGCTGGCGACCGGCTTTGCGTACACCACGCTGCTGGAGCGGCGGGTGATCGCGCGCTTTCAGGCGCGGGTGGGGCCGAATCGCGCGGGGCCGCAGGGCTTGCTGCAGCCGCTGGCCGACGGTATCAAGCTGATTTTCAAGGAAGAGGTGATCCCGGCGCGCGCCGACAAGGCGACGTTCATCATCGCGCCGATCCTGGCCGCCATCCCGGCGTTTGTGGTATTTGCGGTGATCCCGTTTGGCGGCACGATCAACCTGTTCGGCGCGCAGATTCCGCTGACGCTGGCGCACGACTTGAACGTGGGCGTGCTGTACGTGCTGGCGATTACGTCGATCAGCGTGTACGGCATCGTGCTGGCGGGCTGGGCCAGCAACAGCAAGTATTCCATGCTGGGCGGGCTGCGCTCGTCGGCGCAGATGATCTCGTATGAGCTGGCGATGGGTCTGTCGCTGGTGGCGCTGGTGGTGGTGGCGGGCACGCTGAACATGAACGCCATCGTTGACCAGCAGAAGCAGGTGTGGTTCTTCTTCCTGCAGCCGGTCGGCGCCATCATCTTCATGATCACCGCGCTGGCCGAGGTGAACCGCGCGCCCTTTGACATGCCGGAAGCCGAACAGGAATTGACCGCGGGCTACAACACCGAATACAGCGGCATGAAGTTCGCGCTGTTCTTCCTGGCCGAGTACATCAAGATGATCGTGATCAGCGCGCTGTCGGTGACGTTTTTCTTCGGCGGTTATCGCGAGCCGCTGCCACTGTTTGTGACGCAGGCGCTGCCGATCCTGAGCGTGGACAATTCGCCGGCGCTGGGCCCGATCTATTTTGCCATCAAGATCATCCTGCTGCTGATCGTGCAAGTGTGGGTGCGCGCCACGCTGCCGCGCTTCCGGTACGATCGGCTGATGCAATTCGGCTGGAAGGTGCTGCTGCCGCTGTCGCTGGGCTGGGTGATGGTGACGGCGCTGGTGGTGTTGTTGCGTGGGTAGGAAAAACATCTGTGGGCTTAAGCGCAAGAGTTCTCAATGTTTATCTACCGAGTTTTAGCAAATCAATTTAGGCGCGCCATGTTTGCGCTGGTCATTGGCTTAGGCGGCTTTGGTGCCGTTACCGCTGCGCCGCAGGTGTTCGTTAGCCCCATTGCTCCGCCTGGGCCGCAGGCGTTGCTGTCGCCGTTGACAGTACCGCAAACTGTCACTTCCTCTGAAGATCCGGTTAAAGGGTGGAAACTGTTATACAGTCCGCCAGTACCTGATTTGTTTAGCGGTGCAGCCTCGTACGCTTATCCCATCGAGGTCCCGGCCGGGCGCAATGGCTTGCAACCGAGCGTGAATTTGGTGTACAGCAGCCGCGCGATGGATGGTCTGCTGGATATTGGCGCGATCGATCCTGGTCCGATTGCCCTGGGGTGGTCTTTGAATTTCATGGACATCGTGCGCGAGGGCGTACATGACTGGTATGATGGCGCGCATTACACCCAGAGTTTTCCCGATCAGTTCAGTTTATTGATTGACGCCACAGGCTTGATGTTCTACCAGGCTCGCTATTATTCGCAAGCGATCGGACGTTTCGTCAGCGCGGATACGATAGTGCCTGATTTTTCTAATCCACAAAGTTTGAATCGCTTCAGCTATGGATACAATAACCCACTTGGCTTTGTCGATCCGAGTGGACATGATCCGCTTGATCAAGAATGGATAGATGCGTTTCGCGCAGTTCACCATCGTGAACCATCGACCTATGATCGACTGATTCGCCTATTTTCGATAGCTTTCCCCGACGAGTGGAATAATAACGGCTGGCAAAAATTCTATAATCCAGATGGCACTTTGCGATCTGATGAGATGATACATGATGTACTGATCAATGCACCTGCAGGTCGAGATTGGTCAAGGGTGCCAGATGCGTTAGCTGCACTTGCTGGATATTACACACCTGACGAGTCCGAAAAATATGTAAGAGACATAGGTAGCCTCTTTGGTGGATTGCCAGATCGAGTTGATGAGCCATCTATTGAGAAGGCGACCACGGAGCCTCCTCTGCCACGCCACCATTGGGCATATCTCGGTCGATCTGGAATACCTGCATCGTTCAGTAATGATGTGGATGGCAATGTTCATCACTGGGCATGGGCGCTAACGTTAGGGGTATTATCAAAAACAATGGGGGATCGTTTTGAACACGGGGCGTGAAGCCAATCAAGCAGCGGGCGGAGACGGCTTTGATCTTGGTCAGGCGTTATCTGACGCTGGTGGTCGAGCCGATATCTGGTTAGGAAATCGAGGTGTTTTGCTAGGATGCGATATCAGGTTTCTAGGAGTCTCGCCCAATCGGATTAGACTGGCGTATTGGGTAAATATGCCAGCAGGATGGTGATTGAAATGAAGAACCATATACGCATGATTGTCGTGATCATATCTACTATTCTTCCGGTGCTCCTATTGGCTGCGTGCACATCTATTACGGTGCTATTTGGTCCACAGAATGAAGGGGGCAGCTCACCTATGCTAGATGTCGATAGGCAATTGCAGCAAGTCAAAACAGGGGCGATTCGTAATGACGCAGTCAAGATGATGACTGGGGCATGGTATCATGGTGAATGTAAATGGCAAAGTGGCATAGTCAACGATGTATTCCTGTACGGTCCTGAGAATGCTAGAGAAGTACAAGTGGCTGTAATCACCTCGAAGCCATTCACGGGTACATTGATTGTGGTCAGCGTTACACGTGCTGAAAACGATTCCCTTAGGCAGTATGGGTTTGAAGATTGTGTGCCACAGTGGCTATTAAACGCTGAGTCTTCATCACAAAATGATCGTCAGTGACACCCAGCTCATCACGCCGCTGCCGCCGCCCACCTCGACGATTCCGCCGACGATGACGTATCGCGCCTATCTGCCGTTGGTGATGGGCGGACAGCCGATTCCACCGCGCACGCAGCCGCTCGCCAATGAGACCTGGAAGATGTATTACGCTGTTGGGAATCAACTGGTGGCCATGCGGGTGCTAACCGTCACAGGGAGCGTGATGTATTATCTGCACACCGATCATCTCGGTAGTACATCGCTGGCGATAAATGCCAATGGTGGTGAAGTGATTGGATCGCGGCAGAGGTATTACCCCTACGGCGAGTTGCGGGTGAAAGGCACTTCGTTGCCGACGGACATTGGCTTCACCGGGCAGCGCAGCGATGCGACAGGGTTGATGTACTACCGGGCGCGGTATTACGCGCATTATCTTAACCAGCGGACCCAACCCAACGCGATAGATTAACTGGGAGTTGTGTATGTTAACGGAAATCTTAAAAGGAATGAGCATTACCCTGCGCGAGCTGTTCAAGCCGCCGGTGACCATTCAGTATCCGGAAGTGAAGCGCCCGGTGCGGCAGCGCTTCCGTGGTCGCCATGAGCTGCGCCGTTACGCCGACGGGCTGGAACGCTGCATCGGCTGCGCGCTGTGCGCGGCGGCCTGCCCCGCCGACGCGATCTACGTGGAGGCGGCCGAGAACACCGACGAAGAACGCTATTCGCCGGGCGAGCGCTACGCCAAAACCTACGAGATCAACATGCTGCGCTGCATTTTCTGCGGCTACTGCGAGGACGCCTGCCCCACGGACGCCATTGTGTTGACGGACGTGTATGAACTGTCGGCGTTCACGCGCAAGGATCTGATCTACACCAAGGATATGCTCATCCTGCCGCCGCCGCCGGGCAAGCCCGGCACGCCGCAAAAGGTGCAGGAGGGTGCTTATCCGCGCGCCATTCTGCCCGAGGGGCTGGTGAGCGAGCCGTAAAACGCAATGAGTAACGAGTAATGCGTAACGAGTAATGCGTAATGAGTAATGCGTAATGAGTAACGAGTAAGGGGCGGCGGTTACTCAGGACGGGTTGCTCGTTAGAACGAGGTGGAACTTGATCGTCGAAGTCATTGTCTTCGGGGCGTTGGCGCTGATCGCCGTCGGGTCGGCGGTGATGATGATCGTCACTCGCAACGCCGTGCACAGCGCGTTGTTCCTGGTGATCGTCATGTCGTCGCTGGCCGTGTTCTTTCTGGGCCTGCTGGGGCCGTTCATCGCCATGGTGCAGGTGGCCGTGTACGCCGGCGCCATCATGGTGCTGTTTCTGTTTGTGATCATGCTGCTGGGCGCGGAGCGGGTAGGCGCGCGCGTGGGCGGCCGCTGGCAGATACCGCTGGCGCTGGGGCTGGCCGTCGCCGTGTTGGCGCTGGGCGTCGTGGTGCTGGCCAATCAGCCGCCGGTGCAGATCGTCGATCTGCCGGCCGAGCAGCTGGCGCAGGGCAGCGCCGAAGCCGTGGGCGCCCAGCTGTTCAGCGTGTATCTGTTTCCGTTTGAAGCGGTGTCCATCCTGCTGCTGGTGGCCATCGTGGGCGCGGTGGTGCTGACGCGCGACGAACGAAGGAAGAAATCCGTATGAGCAACGAAGGCTTCGCCACCCTGTTTCCGTTGATCCTGGGCCTGAGCGGCGTGCTGTTCACGCTGGGCGTCATTGGCGTGCTGGTGCGCCGCAACGCCATCATCCTGTTC
>CAZKBQ010000125.1:0-228 GCA_964550855.1 uncultured Anaerolineae bacterium | reverse complement strand
TGGCGTTCGTCGCTTTTGCCCGATCGTGCAATCACCTGGACGGGCAGGTCTTCGTCTTCTTCGTCATGGTGGTGGCCGCCGCCGAGGTGGCCGTGGGCCTGGCGCTGATCGTCACCATCTTCCGCACCAAGCAGAGCATCAACGTGGACGAGCTGCACCAGCTGCGCGGGTGAGGGCGAGTCAACGAATCGCCTCGAGTATCGAATGACGAATCGGCGCGTGGCCGAC
>CAZKBQ010000124.1:0-8238 GCA_964550855.1 uncultured Anaerolineae bacterium | reverse complement strand
CGTCACTCGTCACTCGTCACTCGTCACTCGTCACTCGTCACTCGTCACTCGTCACATCTCAGATCACGCCCAACTCCCTGCCCACCTGCTGGAACGCCTCCAAACCCTGCTCCAGATCCGCCGCTGAATGTGACGCGCTGATCATCACCCGGATGCGAGCCGTGCCCCTGGGCACCGTCGGGAAGACGATGGGCATTGCGAAGATGTCCCGCTCGAACAGCTTGCGGCTGAACTGCTGTGCCACCTGATTCTCGCCCAGAATCACCGGCGTAATCGGCGTTTCGCTCTGGCCGGTGTTGAAGCCCAGCTTCGCCATCTCAGCCTTGAAGGTCTTCGCATTCGCCCACAGTCGATCCACCAACTCCGTTGACTCCTCCAGCAGATCGACTGCCGCCAGACACGCCGCCGTGTCCGCTGCCGTGGTCGCGCTGGAAAACAGGAACGGCCGCCCGCGCTGGCGCATCCAATCGACCAGCACCTTCTTGCCGGCGATGACGCCGCCCACCACGCCGAAGGCCTTGCTCAGCGTGCCGATCTCCACGTCGAACTTACCGTGCAGCCCGAAATGATCAACGATGCCGCGCCCGCCGCGTCCCAGCACCCCTTCGCCGTGCGCATCGTCCACCATCGAGATCACACCGTACTTCTCACACACTTCGTAAATCTTGTCCAGCGGCGCGATGTCGCCGTCCATGCTGAACACGCCGTCGGTGACGAGCAAACCGCGTCGATATTGCGGCAAATGCTCTTTGATCTTGGCTTCGGCATCCGCCGCGTCACAGTGCTCGTAGATGATGATCTTCGCGCTCGACAGCCGACAGCCGTCGATGATGCTGGCGTGGTTCAACCGATCCGTGAAGATCACATCCTCTTTGCCCACCAGCGGCGCAATGGCCGCCTGGTTCGCCACAAAACCCGATTGGACGTACAGCGCATCTTCGACCCCCTTGAAAGCCGCCATGCGCCGCTCGAATTCGACGTGCAGATCAAGCGTGCCCGCGATCGAGCGCACAGCCGCCGGGCCAACACCGTACTTGTCGATGGCCGCCTGCGCCGCCGCCTTCAACTTCGGATGATCGGCGATGCCGAGATAGTTGTTGGAGCAGAAGTTCAGCACGCGCTTGCCATCGACCACGATCCATGCGCCCTGCGCGCTGCCGATCGTGCGGATGGTGTTGAACAAACCTTGATCCTTGAGAGATTGAAGTTCATTTTCCAGCCAGGTGAGTTTGTCGGTTGTCATGGAAAGTTCTCCGTGAATAAAACGTGAAGCGTGAAACAGAACAACAGCTTTCGCGCCTTACGCTTTACGTTTTACGCTTTACGTTTTACGCCTTAAGTTTCCCGCCTCACTCCACCCACATCATCACTTTGCCGCTCTCGCCGCTTTCCATCGTGGCAAAAGCTTTGTCGAACTCTTCCAGCCGGTATTGGTGCGTGACGATGGGTTTGAGATCGACCAGGTTGTTCAGCAACAATTCGTCGCTCTGCTCCCAGGTGCTCCACATCTTGCGGCCCACGATGCCGCGCACCGTGATGCCCTTGAAGATCACCGCGTTGGCGATGTCAAACTCGATCGGGCGGGTGGGCAGCCCGAAGGCCACCACATCGCCCGCGTAGCGCACCAGCGAAAAGCCCTGCTGAATGGCCGTCGCCGCGCCCGACATCTCCAGCAGCACATCCACCCCTTCGTTGTGGGTGACGTGCTTGACCAGCTGCACCAGATCGTTCTCGCGCGGATTATTGGTGTAGTCCGCACCCAGCCGTTCGGCGAACTTGCGGCGATAGTCGCTGATGTCGCTGGCGATGATGGTTCTGGCCCCGCGCCCGCGCACGGCCAGCAGCGTCATCAGGCCCACCGGCCCGCAGCCGGTGATCAGCACCACTTTATCCTTCACGTCCGCCGCAAACGCCGTGTGGATGGCATTGCCAAAGTTCTCGCGCAGCACCGCCACTTCCGTGGGCATATCGGGCGGATTGACCCACGCATTTTGCCACGGCATGGCGATGTACTCGGCAAATGAGCCGTCGCGATCGACGCCGATGATCTTCGTCTCCGGCGCCACGTGCCCCAGGTTGTGCTTGTAGTATTCGCCGTTGTAGTTGACGATGTGGCTTTCACACGAGACAAAGTCGCCCACTTTGCGCTGGGTGACGTTGCGGCCCAGTTCCACAATATCGCCGCAAATTTCATGTCCTTGAATCAGCGGCACAGTTTTGACACGGCCCTGCGACCAGGTGTCCCAGTTGTAGATGTGCAAATCCGTGCCGCAAATCGACGTGGCGCGCACTTTAATCAGCACATCGTCGGGGCCAATCACGGGAATATCGCGCTGCATCAGCGTCAGGCCGGCGCTGCGGGTCTGCTTGACGAGGGCCTTCATGGTGTGGTTCATAAGCAGCTCCTTGAGGGTGGGGGGTGGGCGCCGTGACTTCCGCCAGGGCTTCACGAGTATAGCACCACTCCCTTCGATGGGTGAGCGCAGACAGGCCGTTTTTTGGCGTGACGTTCGTCGGTAACAACTTCGGCGCGGCTCTGTGGCACCGCGCAATCAGTGTATAATCGGCCATGATGACGTCCCCGGCCAATGCCCGTTCACTCCAAGCCAAAGTCCGCGCCGTCTATCGCCTGCTCGTCGAGGCGTATGGATTGCCCGTGCGTCCGGCCTGGGCGGGGACAGTGGGCCTGATCGATCCATCGGAAGCGCGATCCACCTGGGAACCGATCGATCCGCTTGACGAGTTGATCAATACGATTTTAAGCCAGAACACGAATGATCTCAATCGCGATCGGGCCTACCGCGCCCTCCGATCGGCCTTCCCCACCTGGGAGGCCGTGCGCGACGCGCCGACGAAGCAGGTCGTCGACGCAATCAAACCGGCGGGCCTGGCCAATCAAAAAGGGCCGCGCATTCAAAAGGTGCTGGCGCGGATCACGGCGGAACGCGGTCAACTCGATTTGAGTTTTCTGGCCGACATGGACACAGCCGAGGCCAAAGCCTGGCTCACCTCGCTGGACGGTGTTGGGCCGAAGACGGCGGCCATCGTGCTGCTGTTCGCGCTGGGCAAACCGGCCTTCCCGGTCGATACGCACATTCATCGAGTCACGGGGCGGCTGGGGCTGATTCCGCCCAAGACCACCGCCGATCAGGCGCACGAAATTCTGGAGGCGCTGGTGCCGCCGGAGTGGTATCATCCGTTTCATCTGCTGGTCATCCAGCACGGTCGCCGGGTGTGCAAAGCGCAGCGCCCGCTATGCGAGGTCTGTCCGCTGCAAAAGCAGTGCGATTATTATCGCGCCTCGGTCAAGTCGGGTCATTGATCGGTCGCCGGGCCGGCTCAGGCAAATTCTCAAGATCACATTGGGGAGGTCGTTATGAAACAGGCGGGCAAACGCCACACCCTGCTGGTCTTTCACAAGCGCTATCGCGATCATCGCGGGCTGTACTTCTTTGCCGCCTTCGTGTTCTTCGCGCTGTACGTCGTCGTCAACCTGCTGCCGCTGGAGATCAGTCAGCGGCTGCCGTGGCAGGGCGAGTTTGACTGGGTGCTGCTGCTCATCGGCGTCATCCTCTTCGCGCTGGCGATGTTCCGCTGGATCGCCAGTGAGATTCCGTACGTGCAGTGCACCGAAAGAAACCTGAAAATCCAGACGCCGCTGTACCCCATCGTCATCTCGTACAAACGCATCAAAGAAACGCGGCCCAACCCGCTGTTCCAGATTTTTCACCGCGAAAAACTGACGCGCGGCGAGCGCAACCTGGTGCTGGCCGACAAAGTGGGCGGACAGACCGCCATTGTGGTCGATATGCAAAGCTGGCCCATGTCTCTGGGCTGGCTGAAGTTCTGGATGAGCAACCTCATGTTTACGCCTGATAATCGCAGCCTGGTGCTGTGGGTGGAAGACTGGATGACGCTGAACCGCGAGTTGAGCGACTTCAAAGATCGCTGGCGCGAGCGGCATCTGAGCCGCGACGACGGCGCCACCAGTCTCTACCAGCAGGTCATGCGCGACGGCCGACGGCGCTAAACAAAAAAAACCGGGCCGCTCGGTGCGAACGTCCCGGTTTTCGATCGGTGCGCCGCACGCGGCGCCGTCACACATTGGCATAGATGTTGGAAAACGCATTACCAATCGCCGGGCCGAGCAGGGCCAGAATAACGATCACCACAAGGGTAACTAAAGCAAGCAACAATGCATATTCAACCAGGCCCTGCCCAGAGTCACTGGGTAAATACAGCACGCCCCTCACCTCCTTTCATCGGGAATGCTCTCAGTATAACCTCAAAAAGCCGCCGCTGTCTATCCCCCAAACTTCCTGAGGCGCGTGTCAGGTTTGGAGAAGGTTTGTTAAACGATCACCTGCCTGCCGGCGTCGGGTGACGGCGCACAGGCGGCCATCCGTCAGGACGCCAGCCGAGTGCGCGCCGCGATGCGCGCCAAAATGAACCACACCGTCTTCTCGCGCACCTGACAAACGGCGTCGCGGCCGTGACAAACGTCGATTGCGGCCCGGCCGCCAATCCCGTATAATCTCAAACGTGTCTGCACCCGCCCTGCCCGCTGAGCATTATCAGCGCTCTGTCCGCCGACTGCTGTTCGGCATCCTGCTGCTGAACTTGATCGTGACCGCGATCAAGTTTTTTGTCGGCGCGCTCACCGGCTCCATCGCCGTCCTGGCCGACGCCTTCAACGCGCTGGTCGATGCCTCTTCCAACATCATCGGCCTGCTGGGCATGCGCGCCGCGTCCGAGCCGCCCGACGCCACCCATCCCTACGGCCGCCGCAAATACGAGACCATCGCCACACTGGGTATCGGCGGGCTGATGCTGCTGGCCGGCTGGGAAGTGCTGCAAGACATCTTCGACCGGCTCGCAGGCGGGCCGCCGCCCAATCTGACGCCCGTCTCACTGGTGCTGCTGCTGGCGACGCTGCCGCTCAACATCTTCATCGTCTGGTACGAAGGCCGCCGCGGCCGCCAGCTGAGCAGTGACATCCTGATCGCCGACGCCACCGCCACCCGTGTCAACATCTTCGTGGGGCTAACGGCGCTCGTCGGCTTGCTGGGATCATCGATCGGGCTGCCGTGGCTCGACATCCTCGTGGCGTTGGGCATCGTGGCCTACGTGTTCCGATCGGCTTACCGCATCATCCGCGCCACCGCCGATGTGCTGGCCGACAGCGCCGCCATCGATCCGCATGTGGTGGAAGACGTGGCGCGGCGCGTGCCCGGGGTGTGGCACGCCGGCAAAGTGCGCAGCCGCGGCCGCGAAGACGATGTGCACCTGGACCTGCACGTCAAAGTCGATCCGGCCATGGCCACCGAACAGGCCCATGCCATCGCTTCCGAAGTGGAACGGCAGCTGCAAGCACAGCTCGCGGGCGTCGTCGATGCCGTGGTTCACATCGAGCCGGGCGAGACGGCGCCGCTGTCCGAATGGGACGCCATCGCGGTGCGGCTGCGCGCCATCGCCGATGGGCTGGGGCTGGGCGTGCACAACCTCCACATCGATGTGCTGGACGATCGCTACCTGGTCGATGTCGATGTCGAAGTCTACTCCGGTCTGTCCCTGCAGCAATCGCACGCCCTCGTCACCGAATTTGAAACCCGCGCCCGGGCCGATCTACCCAAAGTCGTGGACATCGTCACCCACATGGAACCGACGCTGCCCGGCGACTACCCGCTGTCCATGCTCGGCACCGATGCCGACCGCCTGCGCGATCGCATCATCGCCATCGCCGACCGCGTGACGCAGCGCCCCGCCGCCCATCACGTCATTCTGCGCCACAGCCACCAGCCCGGCCGCATCGATGTTTCCATGCACTGCACCGCGCCCGGCGATGCGCCCCTGACCGACGCCCATCTGCTCGCCGAGCAAGTGGAAAGCCGCCTGCGCGCCGAACTGCCCGAACTCGATCACATCACCATCCACGTCGAGCCGCCGGAATAGCCGTCGCCCCACAGCCCCAGCTGCCGCTGCGTCTGCTCGATGGACGGTTCCAGCCCAAAGGCCTGCTGAAACGTCGCCAGCGACAGCTCGCCCTGCGCGACGATGCGCCGCGTCGCACTGAACTTCAGCACTCGCCACGGCAATACGCGCAAACGCGGATCGCGCGCGATCTTCAGCTGCAGCAGCGTGGCGCGCCCGCCCGGAATCACCAGCACCGCGTCAGGCTCGCGCAGCAGCGGCGCCACCGCCGCCGCCGCACTCACCGCAAACTCGTGGACCACGCGGCCGGCGCGCCGCCAGCTCAGCCGCTCGCCTGCGTCCGACACCTCGCAGCCCAACCGCTCGCCCAGCCGCCCCAGCGTTTCCGTCATTTCACGGATTTCGGCCGCCCGCGCCTCCGCCGCATCTTCCACGCGCAGGCGCACCCGCTGATCGGGCAGCTCTTCCGCATAAGACTGGATGCAGGTCGCCGTCAGCGCGCGGTCGGGCGTCAAATGATCGGGAAACAGCTGATATATCGCCTGCAGCAAATCCGCGATCGACCACACGGCCTGCGATCGAAGCAGAGTACAGACGGTCTCCTCCACTCGATCGGCCAGCGGCGGCCGGTCGGTCTGCGCCGCGGCCGCCGGGCCACCGGTCAGCCACCACTTGTGGTCGTCCAGCTCCACCAGACGCGGCGCGGCCAGGGCCGTCCGCAGCGCGTCGCGCAGACCGGCCAGCGGAGCGGCCTCCGCTTCGCCGCGTTTGATCAGCGCGCGCAGCCATGCGCCACGCCCCAGCTCGCCCAGCAGCGCCGTGTGCAGCACCGGCCACGCCGTCGGTTCCGCGCGCTCGCGCAGCACCTGCTCCGCCCTATCAGCAATATCCCTTATTTCCACCGGCGTGCCGACCCGCCAGCCTGCCTGCACGCCGTCGTGCGGATCGCAGGCCAGCTGCTCCGTTACCAGCTCGGCGGCGGCCGCCGCCAGCGTCACGCTCTCCGCCACCGTGTCGTCGTAGGCAAACGCCATCACAATCCGCGCCCCGGCGCGCTGCACCGTCGCCAGTGCGCCCAGCGCCGACGCGCTGGCCCGCCATTGCCAATCCCAGTTGGTGCGCTTGCGCGGCAGCAGCGGCCAGAGCGACTCGGCCGCCTTCCTGCCCCACAGCCACGCCGTCCACGCCGTGCTCAACGACCAGAAACCCGGTCGGGGCAGCGGCGGGTGCGTCACCGTCAGCGCAACCGATTGCGGCGGCAGCTGCTTCACCAGATCGCGAACCGGCGCAGCCACCAGCGCCAGCGCCGGCGCGGCGCTGCTCAACACTGCATCAAGAGTGACAGCCCGTGGCACAGTCGCGGGCGGTACGATCTGTTCCGATACGTATTGTTCCAGCACGTGCCAGACGTTGCGCTCCACGTAACGCGGCGGCGGGTTCAAGCCGATCAGGCGGTGTGTCTCATTGGGCGCGTGCAGCGAGGTGGCGGCGTCCAGCGCGGCCAGCAGCGGAGGCCGCAGCGCGGCGCGCTCGACTTCGGGCAGGCCGTCGAATTTGAGCAGGAGGTCGTTCAGCACGGCCTGCGCGCGCGGCGTGTAGGCGTCCAGCACATCGCCCACCCGATCGGCCTCTTCGTGCCGGGGGTCGATCACGCGGCTGTGCAGCGCCCAGAACGGCAGACCGCGCGCTTTAAAACGCCCGGCGCGGGCGGCATCGTCGGCGTCGCCAGGCCCCAGATTTTCACCACACACGGCGCAGGCCACGCGCTTTTCTACGGGGATCTGCTGATCGCGCTCCCACTCAAACGCCAGCGCCGTGGCTTCGCGGCCGCAGGTGGGACAGCGCGCGCGATAGGCGTCGTCGATATGCTCGATCAACCGGGCCGAGCCTTTGGGCGCGTCGGCCAGGTGCGTCAGCGCGGCGCGGGCATCGGCGGGAAACAACGTGGCCTCGATCGCCAGGAGATTGATCGGGTTGAAGGAAGCCGCAATGACCTTCCGGCCGAGGGCGAGCGCGCTTTCGATGACGCTCGTGCCGACGCAAAACGGATCGAGGATCAACTCGCCGGGCCGGGTGTACGCTTCAATCGCCGCGCGCGCCAGCGACGGCGGCAGGCGCGGAAAAGCGTCGGACAGCAGCCGCAGCGCAGGCGCGTGATCGGCGGGCACAAAGGGCAGCATAAAGACAGTATAACGTAAAACGCGAAACACGAAGTGATGGTACAATCGCCGCGCTTTGACCATGAAATACGTTTTGATCTTCAGCCTGGTGCTGGCAGTTTTCTCTTTTCCTTCGGAGTTTCTGAAT
>CAZKBQ010000123.1:0-8256 GCA_964550855.1 uncultured Anaerolineae bacterium | reverse complement strand
TGACGCTGCCGCAGATCCGCGCCATGCACCACGGCGATCGCAATCGCAAGGAAGAGCTGGTGCGCTACGGCTTCCGGCTGCCCAGCGCGGTGGACAATCGCCCGCTGACGTTTGAAGAGTTCGAGCAGCGCATCAACCAGGTGATTTTCACCACGGCGACGCCGGGACCGTACGAGCTGGAACACTCGGCGCAGGTGGTGCAGCAGATCATCCGCCCGACCGGTCTGCTTGACCCCGAAGTGACCATCAAGCCGGTGACGGGTCAGGTGGATGATCTGATCGGCCAGATTCGCGCCCGCGTCGAGCGCGGCGAGCGCGTGCTGGTCACCACGCTGACCAAACGCATGGCCGAAGACCTGGCCGACTACCTGAAGGAACTCAACATCAAAGTCCACTACCTGCACAGCGAAGTGGAGACCTTTGAGCGCGTGGAGATCCTGCGCGATCTGCGGCTGGGCGCGTACGACGTGGTGGTGGGCATCAACCTGCTGCGCGAAGGGCTGGACTTGCCGGAAGTCTCACTGGTGGCGATCCTCGATGCGGACAAGGAAGGTTTCCTGCGCAGTGAGACCTCGCTGATCCAGACCATCGGTCGGGCGGCGCGGCACGTGCGCGGCACCGTCATCATGTACGCCGACAAGATCACCGATTCGATGCAGCGCGCCATCGACGAGACCAACCGGCGCCGCCGCATCCAGCAGGCCTACAACGACGAGCACGGCATCGTGCCCGCTTCGGTGGTCAAGGCCGTGCGCGATCTGATCAGCACCGAGCAGGCGCACGCCGCAGCCGAGGAGCGCACGCCCTATGTGGCGGGCGGCAAGATGCCCAAGGACGAGTTGGCGCGCCTGATCCGCGAACTTGAGAAAGAAATGAAGCAGGCGGCCAAAGACCTTGAATTTGAAAAGGCCGCCGTGCTGCGCGATCAGATCATGGAATTGCGGCAACAGTTGGAGTCGCGGGATACGCGGCCGGAGTGGGAGAAGCTGCGCGATATGGCGTGAGGCACGGCGCAGCGGATGAACAGTTGAGCTCGACCAGCTGTTGATGAAGAGTGCGTCGCCTGTGAAGCGGAACTTCGTTCTGAGCGGGTTGCTGATCGGTCTGCTGTTGACCGCGTGCGATGTGATGGTTGCCAGCCCGACCGAGCCGCCGGGCCGTGCAGATCAATCGGTGTGCGAACTGCATCCCCATGATCCGCGTTATCAGATCGGCGCGGTCAAACGCGTGGTCGACGGCGATACGATCATCGTCGTCGTGAACGGGCAGGAATATCGCGTGCGTTACATCGGCGTGAACGCGCCGGAGAGCGTCAAGCCTGACACGCCGCCCGAATACCTGGGCGTTGAGGCATCGAACTTCAACAAGCAGCTGGTCGCGGGCAAAGAGGTGTGTCTGGAGCGCGACGTGTCTGACGTGGATAAGTTTGATCGCTGGCTGCGCTACGTGTACGTGGGCACGGACTTCATCAACGCGCAGTTGGTGCGCGAAGGCTACGCCCGATCGATCGCGTATCGTCCCGATGTGAAATATCAGGCGATTCTCGACGCCGCCGAGCGCGAAGCGCAGCAGGCGGAGCGGGGGCTGTGGGCGAGACATTGAAGTTGAACTCGACCGGAGAAGCGGGGCCGTCGATGACCGAACTGCTGCTTACGCAAATTCGCGGAAACATTTTCGAGATCGTGCTCAACCGCCCTGAACGGCGCAACGCCATCCACTGGCCGCTGATGCAGGCGCTGGACGCCGCCATCGACGCCGCCGAGCACGCGACGGGGGTGCGCGCCGTGGTGGTGCGCGGCGAGGGCGGCGGCTTCTCGTCGGGCATTGATCTGGCCGCGTTCAACGAGTTGGGCGCGATCTTCGGCGATAACTGGCCGGCGCGCATGCTGAATGTGACCGCGGCTTTTCAGGCGATTTTCAACAAGTTTGAGCGCTGTACGCTGCCCACCATCGCCCAGTTGCACGGCTATGCGCTGGGACTGGGCTTCGAATTGGCGCTGGCGTGCGACTTTCGCTTCGCCGCCGCGCACACTCAATTGGGCCTGCCTGAAACCCGATTGGGCCTCATCCCCGATGTGGGCGGCACCACGCGGCTGACGCGGTTGATCGGCCCCGCGCGCGCGAAGGAACTTATTTTGCCGGGAAAACCGATCGAGCTGGCGAAGGCCGAAAACTGGGGATTGGTGAATGCCGTTGTCCCGATCGATCAGCTTGGCGATCGAGTTGCCGCATTTGTCGAAGAGATCGCTCAGGCTGCACCGCTGGCGGTGAGTTACGCCAAGCGCGTGATTGACGGCGTGGCCGAGATCGAGCGGGGACTGCAACTGGAAGCGTGGGCGCAGAACCGGCTCATACAATCGCGCGATTTTCAGATCGGCGTGCGGGCCGCGCAAACCCGGACACGGCCAGAGTGGACGGAAGGCTGATCACAAAGCCAGCATATACGATGCGAGGCTGCTCATTCAGGGCAGCCTCGTTTTGTTGTGTCTTTGCGCTGTGACATGCGTGCAAGAAACGATATGTGAGTACAAAAGTACCCGCCTGATCGGGCAGGATTGTGGCATGGGTACTACTGACAGGTTTGCGCTGAGTTGGTAAGATGATTGGCGACGTATTGGCCGGTTTGGGATCGTTAAGAGGTGAGCAAAATGCTGAAAAACAAATTCTGGCGCATGGTGATGTGCCTGTCCATTTTGAGCGGCGTATGGGGTGCGGGACTGCCGGCACGGGCGCTACCACTGGCCGAGAGGGATGCGACGGCTGTGAGTGCGGTTCCGGCAAAGGCTGCGCTGGCCGACGCACCCGAAGTCGCGCCGACTTATCACACGTATCTGCCCTTGATGCGCAACAGCACGGTCGAGGCGTCGTGGCCGATGGCGGGCGCGAACCCGCAGCGTACCTCGTGGACGCCCACTGAGGTGCGCGGCCAGTTGAAGCCGCAGTGGTACAAGATCTTCGATGCCTACATTCCGCCGCGCGTGCAGCTGATCGCGGCCAACGGATTGATCTACGTGGCGACGGCGAGAGGCCTGTACGCGCTGGATGCAGCCAGTGGCGCGCAGCGCTGGGTGTTTCCCACGGCGCTGCCGCTGGGCAACTCGCCGACGATTGTGGGCGATGTCGCTTATGTGGGCGGCTTCGACGGCAACCTGTACGCGCTGGGCGCGCTGGACGGCCAGCTGCGCTGGGCGTTCAAGGCGGGGGCCGGCTTCGATACGAATCCACTCGTCATGAACGGCCTGGTGTACGCGGGCAACCGCGACGGCCGGATGTATGCCGTGTATGCCGACGATCAGACGCGGCGCGGCACGCTGGCGTGGAGTTACCAGACCGCCGGCCCCATTCACTTTTCGGCGGCATACAACGACGGCCAGATCTATTTTGCCTCGGATGATTCTTACGCTTATGCCCTCAACGCCGCCACCGGCGATCTTGTCTGGAAATCGGCCAAACTGCCGGGCGCGGGCTTCCACTCGTGGTGGCCGGTCGTCGTGCAGAATGTCGTCATTTTCTCGGCCAGCCGCAACTATCGCTTTCTAACGCCGCCGCAAACCAACTTCGGCCAGGACGCTTACACCAACGGCGATGATGTGCAGTATGCCGGCACCGGCTGGGACGCGCCGCTGGGTGGACGACTGCCGGATGGCCGTATGGACGCGACCAACGCCTTGAATTATCTGGAGGCTTATCCGTGGCGCCGATCGTTCTTTGTGCTTAACGCAAGCACCGGCCAGGAAGTGACCTACGATTTCAATCACAACGGGCAGCCGGAATATGCGCCGCTGCTGTATATGGGCACGCACAGCGGCAATCAGTCGCCGGCCGTGGTGGGGCGCGACGGCTTCATCTACACCTATAATCACTATCTGCAGCACTGGGGGCAGGCCGCGGGCTGGGAGCTTGGTTCGTCGAGTCTGAAGACGCCCAGCAGCAAGAAGATCGCCTTCGATGAACCGATGGCCATCTCGGCGGGCGGCAACGTGATCTACTGGAATCACTGCTGCGATCGCAGCGCGGGCGCATTCGACATCAACGGCGGACAGGACTGGACCTACTTCGAGTACAACCTGTCGTCGCTGATTCCGGGCTATGGCGCGGCCTATGCCGGTACCGCCGAAGCGAACGCCGTGTCGGTATACGGCGGCTGGAACGGAGTGTATGGCTTGCACGGCGATCAGAATGCGCCCATTCCGTATAACGGCAAAGTTTATATGCACCGCAAGAACGCCGTAATCGCCTTTTCGGCGGCAGGCGGCGCGCAGGCGCTGCCGCACGCCACCATCACGCCGGTCAATCCGGCGCCGCCCGCCGTGGACGCAAACGCACTCAAACAGCGCCTCGCGGACGAAGTGCAGGCCATCATCGCGGCCGGCCATTTACGGCCCGGCTATGGCGCCGAAGGCCAGTTTTCCATGCACGGGCTGCATGAAGTGGGCGATCATCTGACGGACTACTGGAGCAATCCCTCCGACACGCTGCTGGTGCTAAGCGCAGCGCTGCCGTATTTGCCATCCAATTTGCAGACCAGCCTGAAGACTTACCTGCAAAGTGAATTCAACGCCTACAAACCTTACGACTACACCCACATCGGCTGGAAGACCGGCGCGGCGCGTGAGCCGTATGACCTGCCGCCCGAAGTGCAGGCCGATCTGAACAACTGGCCGGCCACCATGTGGAGCACGTATGACTTCCCCGGTTATACCGGTCCCGATTGGAAGTGGCCGCCCCAGACGTTCTACGCGCTGTGGAAATACGCGCAGGTCTTTGGCAATGCGCAGACCATCTTCAACGCCAGCAAGGGGCGGCTGTGGTCGCCGCCCTCCGATGCCACGCTAGCCCTGTATCCGTTCGCGCACAATGCCTACATCGCGGGTTACTGGGGCTATCTGGAACTGCAGAAGCTGGCCGGCTATCCCGAAGATAGCGCCAAGCGCGCCACGCTCGATCGGCTGCTGGCGCTGCGCGCCTCAGCCTTCAACAAAGACAATCCATGGGGGCCGGACGCGCACAACTACGGTCAATGCTTCAGCGTGGCGCGCAATTTTGTCAACATGACGCCCGAACTGGCCGATTATCTGCGCGCCAACGCATTGACCAAAGTGCAGACGGCCATCAACGAATACGAAGCCGTGGCGCCCTACTGGTTTGTCACGCGCTTCGAGGCGACTTGCATGGAAGACACCATGCATCACCTGTATGACTACGCCAGCCTGTTTGCCGCGCACGCCCTGATCTTGCGGGACAATCGCGAAACTCTGGCGCAGTATCTGGATGTGCCCGCGTTTCCGCGCGGCGATCTGTTCTACATCCAGAACTTGATCTATACCCTCAACGCGCCGAGCGGCCAATAAGCATGTCACGCTCGCTCCGTCGCCGTAGCCTCATCGTGATCGTGGCGGCGCTGTGGCTGGCGGCCGGCAGCACAGGGCGCGCGGCGGAAACGCCGTCGATGCCGCGCCGCCTCAACGCGCCGTATTTGCCTGGCGTCATCAACACGCGCGAGATGGCTGTGGCCTGGTTCGGGCAAGTCACGCCCGACGCCAATTACACCGATCTGCGAATCGCCTACAACGACACTGAGCTGCAGATCATGCTGGCGATCATGGATCGCCGCCTATGGTACGACGAGTCGCCATCGCCCGCCGATCTGACGCAGTGGGATTCGGCCACGCTCTACCTGGACAAGAATGGCACCATCGGCACCACCTTGACGCCGTCGGCTTATCGCTTTGACGGGCAACTGAACTGGTGGGAAAGCCCGCGCACTAATTGGCAGGCGGCGTATCGCGGCAGCAGCGGGGCGTGGGCGTCGGCGGCAGTGGCATTCACCACCGTCACGGGCTATCGTTGGGAAAGTGATCTCGTCGGCGGCTTCAACAACAACCAGAACAACCGCGGCTGGATCATCGTTTATCACATTCCGTTCAGCAGTCTGGGACTGTCGGGGCCGCCGCCGCAGGGCACCGTCTGGGCCATCGGGGCCGCCGTGCACGATCGGGATGTGGCTGCCGCCCCCGGCCCCGATCAAATTTGGCCGGACACCTTCAATCCCACGCAACCGACTTCCTGGGCGCAGCTGCGCTTCGGCCTGCCGTGGTACACGCCCGTCCCGGCCGCACCGCGCGGCACCATCACCGTTCAGCAGGGGCTGGGCGGCGCGCAGGTGCCGGATG
Source organism: uncultured Anaerolineae bacterium (assembly GCA_964550855.1). Lineage (GTDB taxonomy): Bacteria > Chloroflexota > Anaerolineae > Fen-1058 > Fen-1058 > JAGOBP01. Next base: position 2,083 of record CAZKBQ010000123.1, on the reverse strand, counting down.
CGCAGGTGGGCGGCTGGACGAATTGCGGGCAGAATGTGAGCGATTATTTTGCCAGCTGGGGATCGATCAACTACGCGGGCGTGCAGTGGGTCAACGTGCAGAACCAGAGTGACATCGCCGATTGGCCGTGTTTTGCGCGCTACTATGTGACCTTTCCGTTGAATGTGCCGGCGGACAAAACAATCATCTCGGCCACGGTGACGCTGCGACAATTTGGCAATGCAGGCGGCGGTGCGGCAGTGCCGTCGTACATTCAAGTCTTGTCGATCGATCAGGATTGGTCCGAAAACACGATCACCTGGAACAACGCGCCGCTGGCGGCGGAAAATCTGGGCGGCCAGTGGGTCAACCCGATGGTGAATCCCGGCTATCCGGGCATCCCCATCAGCTGGGACGTATCGCGCGCGGCCGCCGAAGCCTATGCCAGCGGCCAGCCGCTGCGGCTGGCGTTCTACTCGGCCGACAGCGACTATCACAGCGGCCGCTACTTTTATACGAGTGATAACGTCGATGCGCCGGTGCGCCCGATCCTGACGGTCACCTGGGGCGACGCGCTGGTGCTCGATCAGCACGCCTGGCTGCCGCTGGTGCAGTAGCCGCCGCTAAAACAGGACGCTGGCCAGTTTGCGTTGATAAGCGCGCGCCAGCGCTTCATCGTCCAGCAGCGCCAGTATCGACAACACCACCTGCTTCGCCTCGCCGTTTCGATACGTGCGCTTTTTCCGCAGCACGTCCAGCAGAGCATCAAGCGCTTCCGTGAACAGATGCTGGCGGGCCAGATCGGCCGCCGTTTGATACTGCGCGTCCAGCCCGTCGGCCGCGTCGTTCGGCGCGGCCATGAAGCGTGCCAGCGGGAGCAGCTGCTCGGCAGCAGTGGCGAATTGATCGTCGGCGGGAATCTGTCGCAGCGCGGCTTCGGCCTCAGCGCCGCGGCCCAGATGCAGCAGCACTTTGCCCAGCGCCAGGGCCGCTTCAGCCTGATGGGGTTGTTGATCCAACAGATTGCGCAGCGCGATCTCAGCCTGCGGCAGGCGGCCTTCCTCAATCAGGGCCAATGCAGCAGCCAGCGCGGCATCGGTGGGCGCGGGCAGGTGCGTCTTGATGAAGTCGCGCACCTGCGGCTCCGGCCGTGCGCCGACGAATTCGCCCACCACTTTGCCGTCGCGGAACAGCTTCACGGCGGGGATGCCCTGCACACCGTAATCGCGCGCCAGGTGCTGATTGTCGTCGGTGTTGATCTTCGCCAGCACAAAGGCGCCATTGGCTTCGCGCGCCACTTTTTCCAGCGCGGGGCTGAGCATGCGGCACGGCCCGCACCACGGCGCCCAGAAATCCACCAGCACGGGCTGCCGCTTCGATCGCTCCAAGACGTCTTGCACAAAGTTCGATTCGTTGACTTCGATGATGTGTTCGTTGTTCACCATGGTCCGATTGTTCTTCTGCGCCCGACGGGCAACGCTTACAATTCCAACTGCGCGATGATCGATTTGAGCACGTCAGCGGAGCGGCGCAGCCCCACGATCTCCATCTCGTCGAGTTCGAGCCGCAGCAGCGCCTCGATGCCGCCGCGATCGACGACCGCCGGCAGGCTGAAGTAAACGTCGTCGATGCCGTAATACTGATCGATGAGCGACGAGACCGAGAGCACCGTGCTCTGATCGCGCAGGATCGCTTCCACAATCCGCAGCAGCCCCGCGCCGATCGCGTAGAACGTCGCCCCCTTGCGCTGGATGATCTGGTAAGCGGCGTCGCGGGTCTGCGCAAAGATCTCATCCATCCGCGTTTGATCGTAGCGCACATCCTGCAGGCAGCAAAAGTCCTTGAGCCGCATGCCGGCGATGTTGGCCAGCGACCAGGCCGGGACTTCGCTGTCGCCGTGCTCGCCCAGGATGTAGGCGTGCACGCTGCGCGGATCGACGCCGTAGTACTGGCTGAGCAGGTAGCGGAAGCGCGCGGTGTCCAGAATGGTGCCGGAGCCGATGACGCGCGCGGCCGGCAGGCCGGACAACTTCCACGCCACGTAGGACAGCACATCCACCGGATTGGCGGCGACGAGGATGATGCCGTTGGGATTGTGCTGCGC
>CAZKBQ010000122.1:0-8516 GCA_964550855.1 uncultured Anaerolineae bacterium | reverse complement strand
GGCCATTGGCATCTAAGAGCGGCAGGTCGCTTGGATAGACGGATGGAAAAAACAAGGTGGGGTCGGTCGGTTTGAAAGGTCGGAGGGCAAGTAGCTCAGTTGCCGGGATAGAGGGGGCCCGCCCGGTGGTCTCGGCAGGCTTAACGGTGGCTGTGATAGTGAATATGTTGGTAGCGCCTTCGCGACTGAACCAGGTGCCCGTTGCTCCAAACTGGAAAACTTGCCCGGCATTGAAGTGGTAAGTCAGCGTTCCGCTCTCTCCATGCTTGAGGTCATAGAGCGCAGCCACCGAGTTCTTGACCCGGCCTTCCGTGGGAAGGACTGCATTTTCAGGGAATAGATCAAATGACCCATCACTTTCGCCGTCACCGAGTGATATGTCGATTACCAGCGTGCCGCCTGAAGAAAAGTCTGTCACGTCTATGGCGATGATCTGATGTTGCTGTTTGCCATAGCCCGGAGCAGTCAACTCACCATCAGCGGCGGCGCTGGGTTGGGCGCGCGTGAGTATGAGGACATCAGGTCGAGCAGAGTTTTTTGAGGCGGAAACTGTCGGCGTTGGCAGATTGCCTGACAGATCCGGCGACGCTTCAGAGGTCGCAGTGAGAAGCGGAGTAGTTTCTGAATTGCTCGCAATGTCAGGGGTTGAATTGCAGGCAGTTACAAGCGTGAACAACATTGTCCCGACGAGCATCATGAAGCTTCGTTTGATCATGCCGTCTTGAAAGTTACTCCAACGCATACATCCAAGTTCTCCCTTTTGTCTCGGATTGATGCCAGCATTATAATGGATTTTTTAGCCGGCCCAACGGCCCCGGCGCCAGCCGCGTTGCCACCTCAACGACTGACACTGGTCAAAAGTAACACTCAACACACGCAGCCGGGCTACGTCCGCTGCAATTGACCCTGGCGCCCGCACCATTCCCTCGCCGAGGAGCGTGATTCCCCAGCGCCGACTATGGTCAATTCGCCGACCACGTTCTTAGGACGCTGTGTTGGGCGTTTTTGTGTTGCGCCAGATTTACTAATTGAAACGAGGCATGACCATCAACATAGTCAGGTTATTGCACCGAAACGGAAGTTTGACACCACAAATTGAATTTGAACTAAGCCATGAAACCCAAATATGAATTGATACGGAACTTAGGATCTGTCAAACAATAAGTTGTTCACTTTGCAATGGCGCAGTCGTCACTAGATCGCGGTGGTGTCATGCCCGCGTGTTTTTAGCGGGAATCCAGCGGATTTTCAGCATGATCTGCCTATTGGCAATCTGGATGCCCGATTAAAGCGCTCGGGCATGACGCGCGAATCGACCAAGTTATTTCTTGACAAATCCTAAGGTCTTAAAGGACGAATCTAGTTTGATGCTTTGGCATGAGATACCACTCCAAACACAGATAGAACAGGCTCTGCGCCTGCAGAGCGAAATATCAAAACGCCGCGTGGCGTTTCACCTGATTGTCGCATTGTTTCCAATGCTTCACGACTTTCCCATACCGTAACGATTTGCCATAATCCCTGTTCCTTTATATTACGAAGCAGGAAAGTTTGCGTAATCCCAGCGTCTAAATGCTCAATGGCTTGTTTAAAAGTTGCTTCTAGGGTAGTTGCTTTTTCGGGTGCTACTTGGGCTTCCAGAATAGTTATGACCATGCGTTTTTATCTCCTTTGCAAAGAGGATAAGAGCACTACATTGAAGCGCCGCCCAACGCCTACGTTTCGACCGCCCGCTATCGACCCGATCGACACTGGTCAAAAATGATGCTCAACTTTGGCAGCTTCGCGGCCCGCTGCACACGCTTGTTGAGCCTGCCCGGCAGAGCAAGTGCGTTGCCTGCCCACCTCAATCCCAATCTTTACAATGTTCGTCGAGGTAGACCTCCGTTTATCCGACTGCACGCCGAGGTTAGGCACGAATTTGCCATAGAACAAAGTCAACCTTTTTCAGATTGGTGACTCTGTCGTGATCTTTTACTTCTTGGTCGAAAAGTTCAATCAAACGTCGCCCGTTATCCGTTGAGAGATATTGTTCATACCAGCGCTGGATATTGCGATACACAACTTTTGCCATTTCAATACGATTCTTCGTGCCATACGGGGGTGGTTTCTGATCGGTGTGTCTTAGAATGAATTGGTCCCATACTGGTTGATTGGGATCAAGGGTCGCTACAAGTTTGCTGGAAAAGGATGGTTCATACCTACCGAGGGCAGCAAAAATATAGTCAATTGTGGAATCGAACGACGGCAGATTTGCCTTGCTATTCTCCATGTATGAAAAATAGATCTCCTACCATTCAGAGGGCCTTTGCCTTACTCTGTAGAAGGCATTGTACTTCCTCTGGAAGTTACGGTCGCGGCTCACGTCCACGTGCGGCAATAAATCCATAATCTCCAAATACTGCGCGATCCCTTTACGCGCACTATTTATCGCAGTGACAATATTGGACTCGTCCATGCTTTCACCTTGCGCCCAACTAAACACTTGATCGCCAACTTCAGTGTAACAGCCTGTGGACGGACATCATCCAGAATAATGCAAAACTCGAGCCAGCGACCACCTAGATGGCAAAGACGCGATCGACAATTATTGACATCAGTCAGCCCTCCATTTATGCAGCAGATACGCCGCCTCTCAAGGCGGGGCCACACTTTGCCAATATCTGCGTTGCGCCGCCGGCCCAATTTCGCCGCCCAACTCCCTTCAGTTTATCCCCGGCCTCGTCCTTCTGTCAATACGGGATACTACTTACTTTTTTGCCCTTGTGGACATAAAATCGCCCGGGAACTAATCTTTCAAGCCCCTAGTCTGATAATTCATCCCTCGTTCTTGGCATAATAAATGTATTGGAAGGGCCAAAACTATCGATAGCGGGCCTGCCTGCACCCATATCAACTGAATATCTGACCTCGCCAATCAATCTTCCGTGTCTTCCAATCAATCTTCCATGCGATTCAATTAATCTCCCACGCGATTCGATTAACCTGACACGCGATTCAATTAACCTGACACGCGATTCGATTAACCTGACACGCGATTCGATTAACCTAACATGCGATTCGATTAACCTGACACGCGATTCGATTAACCTAACATGCGATTCGATTAACCTTACACGCGATTCAATCAATCTTTCGTGCCTTCCAATCAATGTTTTGTGCCCTGACTTTGCAAAAAAGGGCGCATTTTGCCTTAAAAACTGCGCCAGAGACAGAATTTTAAGGAATTTCAGGGGAGTCTTGCCCGAAAACTGATTTTTGTATATGCCGATTGGTTTTTTTGGCCCTGTGATTAAACTTCCGGGGAGGGATGACTTTCCATAACCACTGCTGTGGATTTACCACGGGGACCACGGAGGACCACCACCTTGCGTCGTTCCTGCCCACGCGGGAATCCAGCCTCGGCAAAACCAATTTCAGGCTCAAATCCGCGGCCGGATCGTCAGCCGGCGGCAGCCAACCTCGATCGGCTGAGACCATCGATCGGCAGTACGTCCCGTCACCGGCCCCGACTACCCGACGTGCTGCAAAAATTGGAGCGTGACAGAACCCCGTCACGCTCCTTGAAACCAACCGTGAATATCGGCCTTCAATCAGACACGCGCTACCTGTCCGGCAGCACGTAATCGGCAAACTGCGCCCGCAGCACCTTCTTGTCAAACTTGCCCACGCTGGTCTTGGGCACCGCGTCGATGAAGACGATGTCGTCGGGCAGGTACATGCCGGCGTAACGCGGCCGCAGGTGCTCATAGATCTCGTCTTTGGTCAGCGTGTCCTTGAAATCGGGGCGGGGCACCACGCAGGCCAGCGGGCGTTCCTGCCATTTGGGGTGCGGCACGGCGATGACGGCCGCCTCCTGCACTTTGGGATGCGACATGATGGCATTCTCAAGGTCCTGACTGCTGATCCATTCGCCGCCGCTCTTCACCAGATCCTTGGCGCGATCGACGATGAGCATGAAGCCGTCGGGATCGATCGTGACCACGTCGCCGGTCTTGAACCAGCCGTCGTGAAACGAGTCTTTGGATCGTTCATCTTGATAGTAACTGCTCACGATCCACGGCCCGCGCACTTCCAGTTCCCCGAAAGTCTTGCCGTCCCACGGGATCTCCTGGCCCTGTTCGTCGATGCCGCGAATTTCCACCAGCGGCACGGGTGTGCCCTGCTTGGCGCGGATTGAAAATTGATCGGCTTCGGGCAAATCCAGTTGATAACTCTTCAAGTTCGCCACCGTGCCCAGCGGCGAAGTCTCGGTCATGCCCCACGCATGGATGACCTTGAGGCCGTGCTTCTTGTCGAAGCCTTCGATCATCGACTGCGGGGCGGCCGCGCCGCCCACCACCATCGCCCGCAGCGAAGATAGATCGTATCGTTCCTTCTCCAGCAGATTCAGCAGGCCAAACCAGATCGTGGGCACGCCCGCCGTAAACGTCACCCGCTCCGCCTGAATCAATTCGGCCAGGTCGCGCGGCTGCAGATGCGGGCCGGGAAAGACCATCTTCGCGCCGATCATCGCGCAGGCGAAGGGCGTGCCCCACGCCATGACGTGAAACATCGGCACGACGGGCAAAAAGGTGTCGCGCTCCATCAACCCCAGCGAATCGGCCATGGTCAGGCCCATGCAGTGCAGAAAGATCGATCGGTGCGAGTAAACCACGCCTTTGGGATGGCCGGTGGTGCCCGATGTGTAACACATCCCCGCCGCGTCATTCTCGTCCAGATTCGGCCACGGATAATCGGGGCCGCCGGCGCTCAGTAGTTCCTCGTAGGCATGCACGGACGGCAATTTGCAATCGGGCGGAACTTGATCGCCCATCACGACAAAGTGTTTGACGCTCTTGAGGTGCGGGGCCAGCTTCTCCACGGCAGGCAGCAGGGTGGCGTCGACAAACAACACCTGGTCTTCGGCATGATTGACGATATAGGCGATTTGATCGCCGGGCAGGCGCAAATTAATCGGGTGCAGCACCGCCCCCATGCACGGCACCGCCAGATACAATTCAAAGTGGCGGGCGTTGTTCCATGCAAAGGTCGCCACCCGATCGCCGCGCCGGACGCCCAGTTTCTCCAGCGCATTGGCCAGCCGCCCCACGCGATCGGCAAACTCGGCGTAAGTGTATCGTTCCAGCGTGGGGCCGGCTTTGGTCACGATCTCTTTTTTGCCGTACAGTCGCCGCGCTCGATCGAGAATGGGCGTCAGCGTCAACGGATAGTCCATCATCTGTCCGCGCATGGCAAGCCTCCTCCAGAGGGTGTGGGATGATTTGATTGTAGTCTGAATCAGGCCGGATGCAAGCGGGGATTATGACGCCGCCGGCGCCTGCTAAATCAGCCCCTTCATCTTCAGCAGGCCCAGCGTCGCGATGGTGGTGGCGTCCCGGATCGTCCCGTCGATGATCATGCGCTCCACCTCGGCCAGCGGGAACGTCCGCGTGATCAACCCGGCTTCTTCGGCATCCAGCTCGCGCTCGCCATGCGTCAGATCGCGCGCCAGATAAATGTGATAGCCCTGCGATGAGAAGCCGTAAGCCAGATATAAATAGCCGGCGTGGAGCATTGTTCCCGCCGACAGGCCCGTCTCTTCGCGCAGTTCGGCCCGCGCCAGCACCGCCGGCTCAATGCCCGGCTGATCTTCCCAGGAACCCTGCGGCAGTTCCCAGTGACGTTGCTTCACCGGATAACGATACTGCTCCACCAGATGGATGATGCCGTCCTCGATCGGCGCAATCACCACGAAGTCGGCCTTTTCCACCACGCCGTACACGCCTTCATACCCGTCGGCGCGCCGAATTTTGTCCTCGCGCACTTTCAACCAGCGGTTCTGGTACACCACTCGACTGTCGATGGTTTCGATCTCATGATCAGACACGATGATTGTCCTCAAAGTCTATGATTCCGGCCGGTATGGCGCTTCACCTTCGATGTCGCCCACGTATTCCGGCAGGTTGGCGTGGCCCAGCAGCTGCCGGATCGCCTGAATTTCGCCGATGTGATACCAGTAGTGGTAGGTGATACGCCGCAGCCCCGAGCCAACGCTTTGCCCGACGTCCCGGCCTTCCAACAAGAGCGGCGCTTGCAGCAACTCGGTCGTCAGCGTATCAAGATACGGATCGGCCGCCTGAGTCACCGTGCGCCAGATATCCAACATTTCCTTCAGTGACGGCGTATTCATGGGCGCGCCATAGGCAAATAACTCGTTCAACCTGGGAAACAGCACCTTGCCCTGGGCGCGGATCAGCCAGTAGCGCTGCTCGTGCCAGGCCAGATGACCCACCGTCCAGCTGATGCAATTCATCGGCCCAAAGTGGCGCGCCCCGTCGTCCTCTGGCACGCCGTCCAGCCCGCGCTGCCATTCACGCCGCGTAAACCGGAATTGATCGATCAATGGATGATTCACATCGCCTCCCGCGATTGATGTCAGGCCGCCTAGCGCACCAACTCCGTCACCGCGCCAAAGTCCAGCTCGCCCAGTCCCTCCCGCATGGCGACGCGATACAGTTCGCGCGCCAGCGCGACGACCGGCGAGGGCACGCCCAATTCTTCGGCGGCGCGCAGCGCGTAAGTCAGGTCCTTGTGCATCCACTTCAACGCAAAGTGCGTATCACCATAATCCCGATTGATCACACTGGCGATCTTGCCCTTGACGATGGGACTGCTCACCGCCCCCACGCTTAGCGCCTGCGCCACCGTCTCCATGTTCAGTCCGCCGCGCTGCGCCAGCGCCACGCCTTCACCCAGCGCCAGCACGTGAATGCCGCCCTGCAGGTTATTGACCAGTTTGAAGATGGCGCCGGCCGTGGGCGGCCCAAAATGAATCAGGTTCTGCGCAAACGCCGACAACACCGGCCGCGCCTCATTCAGCACGTCGTCGTCGGCGCCAATGAACAGGTTCAGCGTGGCGCTTTCGGCGGCCGGCTTGCTGCCGCCCATGGGCGCGTCGATGAACCGCAGGCCGCGCTCGCGAGCGTGCGCGTGCAGCTGGCGAATCCACTGCAGCGACACGGTGGCGCACTCCACGCCGATGGCGCCGGGCGGCATCGCGTTCAACGCGCCGTCATCGCCGTGCGCGCCCAGCCACACCGCGCGCGAAGCTTCGTCGTCGCCGATCACGCTGATCACCACCTCGGCCTGCGAGGCCGCGGCCGCCGGCGAATCCGCCCAGTCCGCGCCCGCCTCAATCAGCGGCGCCGCTTTCTCGCGTGTGCGCGTGGTCACCGTCACCGCGTGACCGGCCTTCAACACATTGCGGGCGATGCCCATCCCCATGATGCCCGTTCCAATCACCGCCACTTTGCCCATCATTCACCTCGTCAAAATCGAACTTGAATCAGCCGCACAGTGATCGTTCGGGTCGCGATCAATCCTGCAACCCCGATCGGTTATCGGCGGCCCCGCGCGTATATTCGGGCGCGCTCACGTCTTGGCTCGCAGCCGCAGCGCCGCGCCGACGATCAACGCCGCCACGACGACGATGGCGGCCACGAGCAGCACCGCGCTCAGATCGACGCGGCGGCTGAGCACGGCCAGCAGTCCGCACGCTCCCAGCGCAAACCAACCCGCCAGCAGCACCACGACGCTGAACACGATTCCTTTATTGAGCGGCACGTCTTGTGCCATATGCCGCTCGTTGACCGACAGCCACACCGTCAGCGCTGCACCGCTGAGCAGCGCCAGCAGCAATCCCAGCACCAGCACCACCGGATTGTCGAAGGCGTCCAATCCGGCCAGGCGCGGATTGATCATCGTTTGCAGCACGATAAAGGTGGTCAGGCCAAAGGCCAATCCCCACACCACGCGGCTGCCGCGAAACAGCCAGTGACCGGCCGCCGGGCGCAGCGGCGTCAGCGCAAACACCACCAGCAGCAGTGCAATGACGTAGATCGTCAGCAGCACCGACTCGATCACGCCCAGGCCGTTCAGGCCGATGGCGGCCACGCTCGATTCGGGCTGCGCCAGCACCGAGCCGATCAGCAGATCGAGCGGAATGGCCAGCAGCCACGCCAGCAGACCGGTGAGCAGCACCGCCAGCAAGCCCGCGCTGACGATGCGGCGGTGCGCGACCTCGCGCGCCTTCGAATCATCAATTGGCTTGTCGGCGTTGTCGGCGGGCGGCTTCAATGCCGTCAGCGTATAACCGGCCGGTATGGCGATAAGCAAGCCGGGCAGATAGTTTAGCCAGCGCGAAACGACCGCGCCGACGAAAATGACGAGCAGGCTCAATGGCCGCATTCGCGCACCGGCTTCGTGGCCCAGCGCGCGCGCCCGCGCCACCTGCGCGCGCGCATAGATCAGCCCGACCAGGCCAATGGCCGCGAACAACGACAGATAGATGGCGATGCTGCGCGGCGTGCCCGGTTGAAAAACGGGATCGGCAAAGGCGGCGAACAGTGCGCTCAGCCCGACGATGACGATGAATAGCCCGGCCGTCAGCAGACGGCGCACGAAGGGCGTGCCGCGCTGCCACGTGCCGGGCGCCGACAGGGCGCGCACCGCGCCGCCGGCCCGATCGGCGGTCC
>CAZKBQ010000121.1:0-8539 GCA_964550855.1 uncultured Anaerolineae bacterium | reverse complement strand
CAGGCCCCCGCTGCCCCCGCCACCCAGGCGCCGGCTGCTCCGGCCGCCACGCCCACCGTGCCGCCGCCCGATTGTTCGCTGCAGCCCGGCATGCCGACGGTGAAGGCCGGTGATCTGGGTTCGCCCGATAACCCGATCGTGATGACGTTTGTGCCGTCGGGCGACGTGCCGACGATCACCAAGGCCGGCACCGAGATCGCCGACTGCCTGAGCAAGGTGACGGGCCTGAGCTATAAGATTGAAGTAGGCACCAACTTCGGCGCGTCGATTGAGGCGATGGGTGCGGGCAAGGCGCAGGTCGGCTTCCTGAACACGTTCTCGATTCTGCTGGCCGAGGCCAAGTACAACGTCGTGCCGGTGCTGGTGGCGCTGCGCAGCTACAAGGGCAATCTGGAGAACTACTACCAGGGCCAGTTCATCGCCAACGTGGCGTCCGGCATCAAGAGCATTGCGGATCTGAAGGGCAAGACGTTCTGCTTTGTGGATCCCAACTCGACGTCCGGCTACATTATTCCGCGCATCGTGCTGAAGGCCAACGGCATCGATCCGGACAAGGACTTCAAAGCCACGCAGAACGCCGGCTCGCATGACAACGTCGCCATCGCGGTGTACAAGGGCGACTGCGACGCGGGCGCGACCTTCGTAGACGTGCGCACCGACTCCAACCCGATCAAGGAAAACTATCCTGACATCCTGGACAAGGTCGACGTATTCTACATCACCGACAACATCCCCAACGACGGCATGCAGGTCATCGCGGGCCTGGACCCGGCGTTGAAGGATGCCACCGTCAACGGTATGCTGTACATTGCCAATGATCCGGGCGGCAAGGCCATGCTGCGCAATCTGTACAGCTATCGCGGCCTCGCCAAGATCGAGCCGACCTTCTACGACGCGTTCCGCGCTCTGATGCAGAAGGCGGGCGTCGATCCGGCCGAACTGGTGAAGTAGGCAAGCAGTTGATCATAAACCTGACAGGTCGAGCAGACCTGTCAGGTTTTTTCAACCCCGCCATGCTCAAGATCGAACATCTCGTCAAGACTTACCCCAACGGCACGCAGGCGCTGCGCGACGTGAGCTTTGAAGTGCAGGACGGCGAATTCCTGGCCGTCATCGGCCTGAGCGGCTCCGGCAAATCGACGCTGCTGCGCTGCATCAACCGCCTCATCGAGCCCACCTCGGGCCGCATCACCTGGGACGACATCGACATCACCGCCGCGTCGTCACGCGAGCTGCGCAACATCCGCCGGCAGATCGGCATGGTGTTTCAGCAGTTCAACCTGGTCAAGCGCTCATCGGTGATGACCAATGTGCTGTCCGGCCGGCTGGGCTATATCAGCCCGTGGCGCAGCCTGATCAACAGCTTTTCAAAGGCCGATCACATCAAGGCGCTGGCCAATCTGGAGCAGCTCGGCCTGGGCGATAAAGCCTACGTGCGCGCCGATTCGCTGTCGGGCGGGCAGCAGCAGCGCGTGGGCATCGCGCGGGCGCTGATGCAAGACCCCCGGCTGGTGCTGGCCGATGAGCCGGTGGCCTCACTCGACCCGGTGCTGGCGCACACCATCCTGAAATATCTTGAACAGATGAACAAAGAGCGCGGCATCACCGTGCTGTGCAGCCTGCACTTCCTTGACCTGGTCCACCGTTACGCCACGCGCGTCGTCGCTTTGAAGGACGGCGTCAAGGTCTTCGAGGGCCTGCCGCAAGAGATCGACGATGAGCGCTTCAAAGCGATCTACGGCCAGGAAGCCGAACGCGTGTCGATCGTGTAACGGCCGATGACACCCACTCCCGATCAATCCATCTCCCGATCGCGTCTGCCGGCGATCCTGTCGCTGATCGTGCCCGGGCTGGGCCAGCTGATGCTGAAGCGCGGCTGGCGCGGCGCGGCGATCTTTGTCACCACTGTGACGCTGGTGGCGCTGAACCAGTGGGCGCTGAACACCTTTGACATCGTGCCGCTCACGCTGGGCGAAACGGTGATCAGCGGCCTGTGGCTGCCGGTGATCGCCTTCTGGCTGTGGAACGTGTACGATGCCCGTCGGTTGTCGCAAAACCGATCGGGCGTGATCTGGCCGGCATTAGTGCTGCCACTTATCGTGATCTACGTCATCGCCTGGCAGGTGATCGACGTGCGGCTCGACCGGTTGGTTACGCGCTTCAGCGATGCCCAGATCGTCTTCCGCGCCATCGCCAACCCCGATCTGTTTGAGCGTGACAAGGAAGTGCGCATCGCCGAGACGATCTTCTATCAGCCGTGCGCGGCGACCGGCGCGCCGCCGCTGCCCGCGCCGGCCGAGCCGTTCCACTTCCGCGCGGACAAGTCGTGCGGTGAGGTGGGCGAACCCATTACGGTGCGCGGCGATAATTTGCAGCCGGGCGCCACCGGCCTGCTGTACTGGTTCCTGGAGCCGGGCGGCACGCGCGAAGCGCAGGTGCGCGAGGGTGGTCAGCCGGTGGAAGTGACCGTGGGGCCGGACGGAACTTTCGAGAAGACCTTTGCCGTCCCCAAATTCTCAGGCGTGGAAGGGTCCGATCCCGAACGACCGCTGGAACAGGCCATTCAAGTCCGGTTTACGCAGGAAGTGGGGCCGCTTCGCACCAGCGCAACCTTTGGCGACATTATTGGCCGGGTGAAGGACGACGTCTTTGTGCCCGGCAAGATTTTTGAGACGCTGGCGCTGGGCCTGCTGGCGACGATCCTCTCGACTATCTTCGCCATTCCCCTGAGCTTTCTGGCCGCGCACAATGTCATGGCACGCGTGCCGGGCGGCTCGGCGATCTACGTGATCATGCGGACGTTCCTGAACGTGGTGCGCGCCGTGGACACGATTGTGTGGGGGCTGCTGGTCATCGTGTGGGTGGGCCTGGGTAATCTGGCCGGCCTCATCGCGCTGACCATCCACTCGACGGCGGCGCTGGGCAAGCTGTTCTCCGAAGAGGTGGAGCACATCGACGCCGGGCCGATTGAGGCGCTGACCTCCACCGGCGCGAATCTGATCCAGACGATTCGCTACGGCGTCATCCCGCAGATCGTCTCGCCGTTCCTGGCGTACACGCTGCTGCGCTGGGACATCAACATGCGCTCAGCCACGGTGGTGGGCTTTGTGGCGGGCGGTGGCATCGGCTTCTACATCGTCGAGACCATCCGCAAGGGCGGCTACCGCGAATATGCGGCGGCGCTGTGGGCCATCGCCGTGGTGATCATCCTCGTGGATTGGGTCAGCGGCAAGTGGCGGCAGCGGCTGGCGGCCGGCGATACGAAGATGGTCGTCGCGGCGCCGCGCCCGTGGTACCGCTCGCCGCGCCAGCTGATCTATCTGACGCTGATCGCGGCCGTGGTGGTGGGCTGTCTGGGCATTTTGCAGATGGACTTTCGCAAGATGTTTGACCCCAGTCCCAACTTCGGGCGGCTGCTGAGCGACTTTGTGACGGTCGATCTGACGCCCGGCGTGTTCGATCAGGTGCTGCGCGAGATGCTGGTGACGATCTTCCAGGCGTTGATCGCCACGACGTTCGGCGCACTGATCGCGCTGCCGTTCAGTTTTCTGGCGGCGCGCAATTTGATGGATCGTTCGCCGGTCTCGCGCGCCATCTACTACGCCGTGCGGAGCGTGTTTAACGTGCTGCGCTCGATCGAGGCGCTGTTGTACGTGGCGATCTTCGTGTTCTGGGTGGGCATCGGCGCGTTTGCGGGTTCGCTGGCGCTGGCGGTGACGACGTTCGCGCTGATCGGCAAGCTGTTCTCTGAGGCGATTGAGAACATCGACGCCGGGCCGTTGGAGGCCATCACGGCCACGGGTGCGACGCGGCTGCAGGCGATTGTGTACGGCATTCTGCCGCAGATCGTGCCGCCGTTCATCTCGTACTCGATCTATCAGTGGGACATCAACATTCGCATCAGCACCATCATCGGCTTTGCGGGCGGCGGCGGCATCGGCCTGCTGCTGTCCACGTTCTTCGGGCAGCTGCAGTATCACAAGGCGGGCACGGCGGTGCTGCTCATCGTGCTGGTGGTGACGGCCATGGACTTTGCCAGCGCCCGCATCCGGCAGAAGCTGGTGTGAACCATGAACACTGAGCGATGAGCCAGCTTCAGCTAGGCGTCGTCATCGTTTCGTGGAATGTGCGCGAGCTGCTGGCGCGCTGTCTGCAGACGCTCCTGGCAGACCTTCATGCCTCGTCCATTACGGCGCGCGTTGTCGTCGTCGATAACGCCTCGCGCGACGGCTCGCCCGACATGGTGCGGGCGCAATTCCCCCCGGTCGAACTCATCGCCCGATCAGACAATCCCGGTTTTGCGCGCGGCAACAACGTGGGGCTGCGCGCCCTGGGCTTTGATGTACCCGATGCCGCGCCGCAGGTCGAACACGCGCTGCTGCTCAACCCCGATACGGAAGTTCAACCCGGCGCGATTAAGACGCTGCTCGACGGGCTGACCGCGCGCCCCGAGGCCGCCCTCGTCACTTCACAGCTGGCCTATGGCGACGGCGCGTTTCAGCACAGCGCGTTCCATTTTCCGGGGTTGGCGCAGCTGTACATCGATCTGTTTCCCGTGCCGGGACGGGTGTACGAGTCACGCTTGAACGGCCGCTATCCACGAGCGCTGTATGATCGCGGGCAGCTGTTCGACATCGACACGCCGCTGGGTGCGGTGATGCTGCTGCGCGGCGAGGCAATGCGGCAAGTCGGCCTGTTTGACGAGAGTTTTGCCTTGTACTGCGAAGAAATCGATTGGGCGGCGCGGTTCAAGGAAGCGGGCTGGCGCAACCTGTGCGTCCCGGCGGCGCGCATCGTCCATCACGCGGGGCGCAGCACGGCGCAGGTCAAAACCGAATCGTTCGTGAAGCTGTGGACGGCGCGCTATCAGCTGCACCGCAAACATCCGCAGTTTGCGCCGCTGACGCCGGCGCGGCTCATCGTGATGCAGGGGATGCGGCGGAAGATGCGGGGCGCCTCGCCGGAGATGCGGGCGGCGTGCGAGCAGATTATGCGGGTGTGGAGTCAGTGAGGAGTGAGGAGTAATGAGTAATGAGTGAGAAGCGCCTGACTACTTTACCTGTTCGAGCAATTCAAAGTAGCGTTCACGGGACATGCCGGCGGTGGTAAGATTGGTGCGGATATGGGTGATAGGGACCTGGTGTGGACTGGCTTTTATTACGACTGGACGCGGCACGCCCGGTTTGGTCATCACGATGTGATCGCCTTTTTGCCGGCTGATGGTAAATCCGTCCAGTTCAAAGACACGGATTAACGTGCGATAATCGACGGAAGTCAGTTTAGGCAAACGCGACCTCCAGCCGATTGATCTGGATTGGCTCGCGGTGCAGCCAGCGATTGGTGTCTGGTTCGCGATAGTACCCGGCTTCTTCCAGCACGGCCGTCAGCGTCCCCATTCGCCGGCACTCTTCCAGGAACAGCGTGACGGCTTCCTGAAGCGCCGCCAATGCTTCAGCGGGCGTGTTGCCAAAGCTCGAGACATTCAACTCCGGGCAAACGGCTACAATCTGGTCATCTTCCTCGAAGAGTTGGCTGGTATATGGCAGACGAAACATGTTTAAGCCTCCCACATTGCTTCAATCCTGGTGAAATTATACAACGGTCTGTTTACATGAGGATCACGGACATCTGGACAAATGACGGTGGGCGGTAGACGATAGCCGGAAGAGGATCGCGGATGGCGCTTCTCAATCAGCAATCAGCAAACAGCAATCGGCAACCTTCACTGGCCGCCATCGTCCTGACCAAAAACGAAGAACGTCACATCGGCGCGTGCCTCGATTCGCTGGCGTGGTGCGAGCGGCGGGTGGTGGTCGATTCGTTCAGTGCGGATCGCACGTGCGATATCGCGCGCGAGTGTGGCGCGGAGGTGATTCAGCATCCGTTTACGGATTTTGCCGCGCAGCGCAACGCCGCACTGGACGCGGTGGAGGCCGACTGGGTCTTCTTTGTCGATGCGGACGAGCGCGCGACGCCGGACCTGGCAGCTGAGATCAGCTCGATTGTGAAGGGCCAGGGCGGCGACATCGCCGGCTGGTATGTGCCGCGCCGCAACTATTTGTTTGGCAAGTTGACCCGGGGCGCGGGCTACTGGCCCGATCACCAGATGCGGCTGCTGCGGCGCGGCCGTGCCCGATATACCCGGCCCGCGTCGGAAATCGTCGAGCTGGAAGGCCAATCGGGTTACTTGAAGAACCCCTTGATTCACTATAACTACGAATCGATCGCGCAGTTTCGCGTCAAGCAGGAAGCGCGGATCGATTTTGAGGCGCAGAATCTCGATCGGGTAGGGGCCAAGGCCGCGTTTTATTCACCGTACTATATGTTCATCCGGCATTTCTGGTGGCGCTTCGGGACGCTGAGAGGTTATTTGGACGGCTGGCACGGCCTGCGATTATCGGTGTTATTGGCTTATTACTTCGGTTATCGTTACTATCGCCGTCTGCGCCAGATCAGGCAATTGCGCCGATTGCGCCCACAGGTTTGACACACCCTGTGGCGCGTGGTAGAATCTCTGCCGCGCCAGCGGCGTGGCCACCCTGGAGGGATGGCCGAGTGGTTTAAGGCGGCGGTCTTGAAAACCGCTGTAGCCCATGTGGTTACCGGGGGTTCGAATCCCTCTCCCTCCGCCTTAATGAAGCATCCGGGGAGATGCCGGAGTGGACGATCGGAGCCGCCTGCTAAGCGGTTGTAGGGCTTAAAATCTCTACCCAGGGTTCGAATCCCTGTCTCCCCGCCTTAAAAATTCGAGCAGTTGTTGTCATACCCCTGTAGCTCAGCGGATAGAGCGCGGCCCTGCGGAGGCTGAGGCCTGGGTTCAATTCCCAGCAGGGGTACTTTTTTGCCTCGTGCCATTTTCCCCGGAGGTTGACATGACGCGAACGATCGGCTGGTTGATGGTGATCGGCGCGCTGCTGGCGGCGTGTGTGCCCTCAACGCCTGCGGCGCCACCGCCCACCCGATCGGCTGACGCGGCGACGACGGACACCCGGCCGCCCGCCGGCGCCGTGTTGTTCCGCGATGACTTCTCTGATCCCGGCAGCGGCTGGGATGTGGCCGCCAATGAGAAAGGGCAGATCGGCTACGACGGCGGCAGTTATCGCATCCGCGTGGACGCTAAGGAGTTCTCCGTATGGGGCAATCCGGGCCGATCGTTTGGCGATGTGGCGGTCGAGGTGGCGGCCCGGCGTGAGAGCGGCCCGGAGAACGGCGAGCTGGGCGTGATCTGCCGCTACGTCGATCGGCAGAACTTCGTCTACGCCAGCCTCAGCCCCGACGGGTATTACGGCATCGCCGAGATGCGCGCGGGCGATTTGAAGATGCTGACGGGCGGCGGGCGCATGGCGCGCGCCGTCGGCCTGCCGCCGACCGACGTGATGCACCTGCGCTTCATCTGTCGCGGCGACCGCTACACGCTGATCGTGAACGACGTGGTGATCGACGCCGTGACGCTGGCGGGCTTCGACGCGGGCGATGTGGGTTTGCTGGCGGGCACGTTCGACAGGCCGGGGCTGGTGGCGCGCTTTGACGATCTGGTGGTGAGTGAGCCGCCGGCGGCCGAGGCGGCGAGCGGCCAGGTGCTGTTCAGCGATGACTTCAGCAATCCGACCGGCGGCTGGGATGTGACCTCGACCAACAACGGCTCCACCGGCTACGGGCCGGGCGGCTATGTGATCAAAGTGACCACGCCCAATTATCAACTGTGGGCCAATCCCGGCCGCTCATTCCGCGATGTGAGCGTGGAAGTGACTGCTGCGTTGGCAAGTGGCCCGCAGCCCAATGAGCTGGGCGTGATCTGTCGGTATCGTGATGCGGATAACTTCATGTATGCGGCCATCAGCACGAGCGGCACGTACGGCCTCTACGCGGTGAAGAACGCCAAATCGACGCTGCTGAACCGGAGTGGCCGGGTCGCGTCCAGCGATGCGATCAAGCCGGGCGCGGGCGCCAATCGATTGACGTTCATCTGCCGGGGCGAAGTATATGAGCTGCGAATCAACGGCGTGACCGCGGAGACGATCGAGCACGCGGGCTTCGATGAAGGCGACGTGGGCCTGATTGCCGGCACATTCGATCGGGGCGGGGTGGAAGCGCGGTTTAGTGATTTTGTGGTGACACAGCCCTGATCCAACATGGGACGAGCCAGGAACAACATCGGGCCTCGATCAAACGATCGAGGCCCGATGTTTTGAATCGCGGCGCGCTTACGCTTCGACGACGAGGACGGTGACCATGCCGAACATGCCGTGGGCGGATTCGGCGTGGGTTAGGATGTGGCAGTGGAAGGCCCACAGGCCTGGCTCGTCGCAGTCCACGATGATGTCATAGCGCTCGCCCGGGGCGACGTTGACCGTGTCTGAGAGGTGCGGCGCGGGCAGCATGTAGCCGTCCTTGGCAAAGACCAGCCCCGGCATGCCGTGCAGGTGCATGGGGTGGATGAGCAGACCCTCGTTCATGTAGCGCACGCGGATCTTCTGGCCCAGCTTGGCGGTGAGCGGCTGCGTGTACGGGAAGCTCTTGCCGTTGATGGTCAGGCCGA
>CAZKBQ010000120.1:0-8584 GCA_964550855.1 uncultured Anaerolineae bacterium | reverse complement strand
GGTTGCCGACCTCGATCGCGATGCGGCGCACGGCCTCCAGATCGTCGGGCGAGGCCGCCGGGAAACCCGCCTCCATCACGTCAACGCCGAGCCGCGCCAGAGTGCGCGCCACTTCCATTTTCTCAGCCGACGTCATCGTGGCGCCCGGCGATTGTTCGCCGTCGCGTAGAGTGGTGTCAAATATGCGAACGTAGTTATCCATGCGTGCATCCTGATCGTGAAGCGTAAGACGTGAAGCGTAAAACGTGAAACGTGAAACGTAATCTTACGCTTTACGTTTTACGCATTACGTTTCACGCATTACTTTTCACTTCTTCCAATTCTCCGGCCTCAATGATCTTACCGCCGCGCCCGTGCGCCACATCTCGGAATCAGCCATTTCCTTGAGTTCGGCGTCGAGTTTCTGGCGATAATCGGGCGCGGAGTTGGCCGCCAGCACGATCGCGGTTTCGTGACCCGACTTCACCTTCTCGTACAGTTCGTCGAACACGGGCGCAACCGCCTCGCGGAAGCGGCCCTTCCAATCGAGTGCGCCGCGCTGCGCGGTGGTCGAGCAGTTGGCGTACATCCAGTCCATGCCGTTCTCGCCGACGAGCCGAATCAGCGACTGCGTGAGTTCCTCGACCGTTTCGTTGAAGGCTTCGCTGGGCGTATGGCCGTTCTTGCGCAGCACGTTGTATTGCGCCTCCATGATGCCCGCCAGCGCGCCCATCAACACGCCGCGCTCGCCGGTGAGATCGGAATACACTTCGCCTTCAAACGTGGACTCGAACAAGTAGCCCGCGCCGATGGCGATGCCGAGCGCGATGGTGCGTTCCCACGCCCGACCGGTTTTGTCCTGCCTTACGGCGAAACTCGCGTTGATGCCTGAGCCGTCGAGGAAGTTGCGACGCACGCTGCGGCCAGAACCTTTCGGCGCGACGAGCGCCACATCGACATGGGGCGGCGGCACGATGCCGGTTTGATCGCTGTACACCACGCCGAAGCCGTGCGAAAAGTACAGCATATCGCCCTCATTCAGGCACTCGACGATGCTGGGCCACATGGCACGCTGTCCGGCGTCCGACAGCAAATACTGAATCACGGTGCCGCGTTCGGCGGCTTCTTGCAGCGAGAACAGCGTCTGGCCCGGCACCCAGCCATCGGCGATGGCTTTGTCCCAACTGGCGCTGCCTTCCTTCTGGCCCACGATCACGTTGATGCCGTTGTCGCGCATGTTCAGCGCCTGTGCGGGGCCTTGCACGCCGTAGCCCAGCACGGCCACGACTTCGTTCTTCAGCACTTCGCGGGCTTTTTCAAGTGGAAACTCGTCACGCGTGACGACCGTCTCTTCCACGCCGCCAAAATTAAACTTTGCCATGAGATCTCCTGAGATTAGAAGTTGGATATTGGATGTTGGAGTCGTTTGGACTCGAACGAATCCTGACCGCGAAGACGCAAAGGCGCAAAGAAAAACTTAGCTGGATTCTCTCGGGACCGTATCGTGCGTCATTCTCGCATGCTTCTAGCGGGAATCCATGAGCCAGTCAGCGTGACGTGTATATCATCACTATGGATGCCCGACGCGAAGCGAGCACTCGGGCATGACGAACAATCGATTAATCTTGCGACAAATACTTCGCGTCCTTTGCGCCTTTGCGGTTTAATTCAATGACGCTTCTGGAATCATCGCCGCCACCAGCGGCGGATTGGCGCTGACGGCCTGCGAGCCGCGCGTCATCGACACCACGCCCGTGCGCACCATCTCGATGATGCCGAAGGGTCGCAGCACATCCACCATGCTCTCGATCTTGTCTTCGGTGCCGGTGATCTCCACGACGAGTGACTCGTTGGTCACATCGACGATGCGGGCGCGATAGACATCGACCAGCTGCATGATCTCCGAACGCTTGCCGTTCTTCGCCGTGACCTTGATCAGGGCGAGATCGCGTTCCACCGTGGCCTGCGCCGTGACGTTATCGACGCGCAGGACGTTGACCAGCTTGTACAGATTCGCTTCCACGCGCCGCGCGCCAAGCTCGTCCGTATCGACGACGATGGTCATGCGCGACACGCCGGGTTGATCGGTGTGCCCGACTGTCAGCGATTCGATGTTGAACGCGCGCCGGCGGAACAGCGACGCCACGCGATTCAGCACGCCGGGTTTGTCTTCGACGTATGCGACAAAAGTGTGAGCGGCCATGTTTGTCTCCGTAAACCGTGATGCGTAAAACGTAATGCGTAAAACGTAATGCGTAACTCATCCTTTACGTTTCACGTTTCACGTCTTACTTCACCGAAATATCCCACTCTTCATCCGCGCCGCTTTCCACCATCACGTTCTGTACGGGCAGCGGCCGACGGATCATCGCGTGCAGATCGGCGCCGGCCGGCACCATCGGGTACACGGCGTCTTCCTTCTCGACGCGGAAATCGATCACCACCGTGCCCGGATCGGCTTCGGCTTCGCGCAGCGCCGCTGCCACTTCCGAACGCTGCGTTACACGGATGCCCTTCAGACCATACGCTTCCGCAATTTTCACGAAGTCGGGACTGAGCATCGGCGTGGCGGCGTAGCGCTTGTCGTAGAAAAATTCCTGCCACTGGCGCACCATGCCCAGATAACCATTATTGATGATCGCCGCGTTGACCTTGATGCCTTCCTGCGCGGCGGTGGCGAGTTCGGCCATGGTCATCTGGAAGCCGCCATCGCCGGAGATCGACCACACGTTGGCGTCGGGCCGCGCCAGCTTCGCGCCGATGGCCGCCGGCAGGCCGAAGCCCATCGTGCCCAGGCCGCCCGACGTGATGAAGTTAAATGGTCGATTTTGCTTGTAATACTGCGCCGTCCACATTTGATGTTGACCCACATCCGTGCAGATCAACGCTTCGCCTTTCGTGAAGCGCCACAGGTCGTTGATGACGTGCGCGGCGTACAGATGGCCGGTGTCGGGCAGGCCCTGAATATCGCGCACCGCCGAATCGCCCTTCATCTCGTCGATGTGCGCCAGCCAGTCGCTGTGATCCTGGGCCTGAACGCGCGGCGCGAGTTCCTGCAGCACGTCACACAGATCGCCGACGAGCGCGACATCGACTTTGACGACCTTGTTGATCTCAGACGGATCGATGTCGATGTGAATCTTCTGGGCTTTAGGCGCGTAGGTCTTGACGTTGCCCGTCACCCGATCGTCAAAGCGCATCCCGAAGGCCAGCAGCAGGTCGGCCTGTTGAATCGCGTGATTGACCCATGCTTCGCCGTGCATGCCCATCATGCCCAGGTTGAGGGGATGATTGGCCGGCACACTGCCGATGCCCAGCAGCGTCATCGCGATGGGCGTATTGGTTTTCTCGGCGAATTCCTGCACGGCCCGCATCGCGCCGGCTTGCAAGACGCCGCGCCCCGCCAGGATCACCGGTCGTTTGGCGCTGCGGATCAAATTAAGGGCCTTCTCATATTCTTCGGGCAGGGCGTGCAGATCGGGCCGATAGCCGGGCAGACGTGGCTCGGCGCTGTCCCAATCAAACTCGGTGTCTTTCTGCTGCGCGTCCTTGGTGATGTCCACCAGCACCGGGCCGGGGCGGCCGGTGCGCGCGATGTAAAACGCTTCGCGGATCGAGCGCGCGATGTCTTCCGGCCGCGTAATCAGATAGTTGTGTTTAGTCACGGGCAGCGTCACGCCGGTCACGTCCGTCTCTTGAAAAGCATCCAGGCCCACCAGCGGCGCGGACACCTGGCCGGTGATGACCACGACCGGCGACGAATCCATCATCGCCGTCGCCAGGCCGGTTACGGTGTTGGTCGCGCCGGGACCGGAGGTGGCAAACATCACGCCCACGCGGCCCGAGGCGCGCGCATAGGCATCGGCCATGTGCGTGCCGCCCTGTTCGTGGCGAACCAGCACATGATGAATGGGATAATCCAACATGGCGTCGTACGCGGGCAGAATGGTGCCGCCGGGATAACCGAAGACGGTCTCCACCCCTTCGCGCACCAGGCATTCCCAGATGATCTTCGCGCCGGTCAGTCTCATTTCGCCTCCGAGTGTTGTCTTTACGTTTTACGCATTACTCTTTACGCTTTACGTTTTACGCTTCACAGTGTGGCTCAAAACGTAAAACGTGAAACGAAAAACGTAAAACGTGAAACGTGATTAGCTGGTGGTCGCCCCGGTCGATGACGACGACACCATGTTCGCGTATTTCGCCATGACGCCGGACTTGTACTTGGGCGCGGGCGGCGTCCAGGCTTTCAACCGATCGGCCAGCTCGGCGTCCGAGAGTTCCACGCTGAGTCGGCGCGCGTTGACGTCAAACACGATCATGTCGCCGTCGCGTACGACCGCAATCGGGCCGCCGCGCGCGGCTTCCGGCGCGACGTGCCCCGCCATCAGGCCGTGCGTGGCGCCGCTGAAGCGGCCATCTGTCAGGAGCGCTACTGAGCTGTCCAGTCCCGCGCCGGCCAGCGCCGCGGTGACGCCCAACATCTCGCGCATGCCGGGGCCGCCCTTGGGGCCTTCGTAACGAATGACCACCACATCGTTCGGTTTGATCGTATTGTTCTTCACGGCTTCAAATGATGCTTCTTCGCTATCGAAGACGCGGGCCGGGCCGCGATGATAGAGCATGTTGTGGCCGGCCATCTTGACCACGCAGCCTTCCGGCGCGAGGTTGCCCTTCAGAATGACAAGGCCGCCGGTGGGCTTGAGGGGCCGATCGAGCGGGACGACAACCTCTTGTCCCGGCGTTTCCTGAGCTTTGCTGGCTTCTTCGGCAATCGTCCGACCCGTGACGGTAATCGCATCCCGATGCAGATAGCCGCCTTCCAACAGGCGTTTGGCGATGAGTTGAATGCCGCCCGCCGCGTACACGTCGCTGGCGACGAAGCGTCCGCCGGGTTTGAGGTCGGCAATGATGGGCGTGTGCTCGCTGATGCGATCGAAATCGTCGATGTTGAGATCGACGCCCGCTTCCTTCGCCAGCGCCAGCAGGTGCAGCACAGCGTTGGTCGATCCGCCCGTGGCGGCCACGCAGGCGATGGCGTTTTCAAAGGCTTGGCGGGTGAAGATCTGGCTGGGGCGGAGATCGTTGCGCAGGAGGTCCATGACGAGTTGGCCGGCAGCGAAGGCGGCGCCATCTTTTTCGGGCGACATGGCGGGGATGCCGTTACTGCCCATCGGCGAGATGCCCAGAAATTCCATGACGGTGGACATGGTGTTGGCCGTGAACTGGCCGCCGCACGCGCCCGCACCCGGACACGCGCTGTCTTCGATGGCCTTGAGTTCCGCGTCGCCGATCTGGCCGGAGGTGTATTTGCCCACGGCTTCAAACACGTCGGCGATGGTGACATCGCGCCCTGCGTAGTGGCCGGGCACGATCGAGCCGCCGTACAACACGAGGCCGGGGATGTCCAATCGGGCGAGCGCCATCATCATGCCGGGGTTGGTTTTGTCGCAGCCGCTCAGGCAGACGATGGCGTCGAAGTGATTGCCGCGCGCCACCAACTCGACGGAGTCGGCGATGACTTCGCGGCTGACGAGCGAGGCTTTCATGCCTTCCGCGCCCATGGTGATGCCGTCGTTGATGGAGACGGTGTTGAATTCAAAGGGCGTGCCGCCCGCAGCGCGAATGCCTTCTTTCACTTTGGCGGAGAGACGGCGCAGGTGGAAGTTGCACGGGCCAATTTCGATCCATGAGTTGGCGACGCCGATGAAGGGCTTGCGCAGATCATCGTCGCCGTAGCCCACGGCTTTGAACATGCTGCGCGCCGGGGCGCGGCTGGGGCCATCGGTGATGGCGGACGAGTGCTTTTTCAGGTCTGTCATGGTTGGTATTTGATTGTTGATTGTAGATTTCTGATTGCTGATTGACGATTCACTCAGCAATCAACAATCAGCAATTCCTTTAGCCGTTGTAGTGATCAAACATGCGTTGCGTCACCCACTGTGAATCATCGTCGTTGTTGACGGTGGGGCGGGGGGCCGCCGTTGGGGCGGGCGCTGTCCGATCGGGTGCGGTAAACCGCACGGTGTTGTTGGCTTTCGCCGCATATTTGACTTCAGCGGAAGCGTCGGTGGTGGCTGATTGAGGCGTCATGTTTTCTCTCCTTGTTTGCTCGGCCACCGGACATCCGGGCCGGCGGCCTAAACGAAACGAGCCACCCGGTGTTGGGTGGCTCGTTTTGGTGAACTGACTCGATCTAGCGCTGTCGGTGATCGTCGTTCTTGGTGCTCACTGCCGACCCAACGGGAATTCGCTCCGTAAGCAACAGGCTGCTTAGGAGCGAAATAATAACGACGATGGACAGTGAGAAGAGCGGCAACGTGTTCATAGGTTGTGGCTGATTATACAATCTTCAGTCCGCAAATCTACGGGCAGACTGTCGGAAAACTGGTCGTGAATGTTTGGGCAGGATGCACAGACGAGGTTTAGGCTTTGGAGTTCAACAACCGATGGGCCTTAATCGCCAGTTGCAGCGCCAATCGGGTTTCAGGATTATCCAGATCGATCGACGCGATCTCGGCGATGCGCTCCAGCCGATATTGCAGTGTGTTGCGATGGATGAACAGCGCTTCGGCGGTCTGGCTGAGGTTGCCGTGATGGGCGAAGAACGCTTCGAGTGTTTCCAGCAAGTTGCTGTGCTGCTCGGTATCGTACTTCGTCAGCGCGCCCAGCGTCTCATTGCAAAACGACACCAGATCGGGATGCTCGGCCATCTTGAACAATAAACGATACACGCTCAAGTCGCCGAAGTACACCGGATTGCGCTCGTCCAACTGCTGCGCCATCTCCAGCGCCTGTTCCGCTTCCCGATAGGACGTGCGCCACTCCTGCACCGTGTGCGCGGCGCGGCCCAGCCCGCAGCGCAGCGTGGCTTTGGGGTGCTCGGTTATGGCGCGCGAGTAGATCGTTCCGGCGAGGTCACGCGCGGGCTTGATGGACGCCGATGATTCCAATGTCACGAACACGCCCACGCGATTTGTGGTCGCATCCACGCGCACCAGCGCTGCGATGCGCCCCAACCCGATCTCGCCGTTAACGGCAGTTTCCAGCCGTCGCAGCGAAGGCTGCGATGCGCCGTCCCACGCAAACACAATCGCGGCGTGCGGCGCGGCAATGTCGTGGCCCAGCTGCCGCGCCCATTGTTCGGTCTCTCGGGGTGTGACGCGGCCTGCCAGCATCGCGTCCAAAAATTCGCCGCGCAGCTGCTTGGTGACGGTGCTGACCGCTTTGGCTTTGGCCATTTCCAGCGCGCAGGCTTCTGCGCCCTGGGCCATCACCAGCGTGTCCAGCTCGTCCATTTCTTCCGCCGCGCCGATCAGCGAGAGATAGCCGCGCGCCACCTCCTTGACGACGATGGGCGTCACCAGCCGGGAGCGATTGTCCGGCAGCGCCTGCCACTCGATGCGCTTCCACTTGGACACCTGCTTGCGCTCTGTCCAGCCTCTGGGCAGGCGATCCGATTCACTCAGCTGATCCACCACCGTCGGCCAGTCGCCGGTCAGGGCCGGATGCGGCCGGGTGGCGATGGGGATCAGCCGCTTATCCTGCACGATCACGCCTTTGCGCGTCAAATCGGCCATCGCCCGCACGATCGCTTCCAGCCCGGCCCCTTCGGCCACCAGCTGTTCCAATTGTTGGCGAATTTCGGCGGTGCGCTGCACGGTCTGCGCCTGCCGATTGGTGATCAGCGTCAACGCCGCCTGATGAGCCTGCCGCAGCGATGCGCCCGGCGGCAGCACCACCAGCGGCAACTCGGCCGCCCGGGCCGCCGCCACGACGTCATCGGGCAGGGGGCCATAGGCGGCCAGTGCCGACGCGCGCGCCCGGGCGATGTCGTTGAGCATCAGCGGCACATCCTGGCGGGCCGGCACCAACACCAGATCGCCGTCGTCCACTTCCAACTCGGGCACGAAGGCGTTGACGATGACGGCCCACTTGACCACGCGCGAGCGCTGCTCGTCCGTGCCGATGTATTCCGTGTTGTTGGGCAGGGCCAGTCGGATCAATTCGCCCAACGTGATGGGCATGGTTGAAGACTTCATGGGCGTTTGATAGACATCAGGATGCCGCTATTGTACCACTGAACATCGAGACATCCGCCGCTGCTTCATCGCGTTCGTCGGCATCCGGCCAGACAGCCGATCGGGCTGTCCGCCGGGCAAACGAAACCGGCCGGCTGCAGTCGAGCCGGCCGGTCGTGGCGCAGCCACCGCTCACTTGCGAATCGGCGGCAGATAAATCGCGTAGCCCGCGACGAGGATGGTGACGGTGCCCGTCGCGGTGGCAAAGCCATCTGTCACGACGTAGTTGATCGTGTCCAGCCCGGTGTAGTTGCTCTGCGGCGTGTACACCACCCGATTGTTCTTCACCTGCGCCGTGCCGTGCAGTGAGTTGCTCACGCTGTCCAGATAGATCGCGTCGCCGTTCGGGTCGCTGTCGTTGCTCAGCACGTCGATGCTGACGGGCGTGTTCTTTCGCGTCACGGCGGTGTCATTGCGAGCGGTGGGCGCTGCGTTCGAGCCCGTCAGATAGGTGCCCTGATAGCAGACGGTCAGGTTCTTGCTGCGATCCAGATCGAAGGCGTTGTTGCGATCGCCGGGCACAA
>CAZKBQ010000119.1:8661-9088 GCA_964550855.1 uncultured Anaerolineae bacterium | reverse complement strand
ACGTCATTATCGAAGAGGGCCGCTCGGTGCGGACAGGCCGCATGGCCGCGCTCCTGAACGAGCCGGAGACGATTCAACGCTATCTGGGCGCGGCGTGATGGGCTGGGCGGCCGGGGGAAAGCAGCGTTTGCCCCCGGCGGCATTGTAGCACTGACATCTCTATGCCAGTGCATAATCTGATCAATCATGACGACTTGGGGTGAACTCCTTCGCAAGAACCGCCTGCAAGCGAGCGTGCTGTTTGCGCTGGCGCTGCTGTTCCTGCTGGCAATGCAGGGCATGAGCACCCAGGACGGGGTCATCACCACACTGCGCGGCCTGTCGGTGGGTGCGGTGACGTTCTTGACGGCCGCGGGTCTGTCGCTGATCTTCGGCCTGATGGATGTGCTGAATTTGGCGCACGGCGCGTTCTTCATGTTCGGCGCGT
>CAZKBQ010000119.1:0-8617 GCA_964550855.1 uncultured Anaerolineae bacterium | reverse complement strand
CGCAACGCCGCTGGCGCTGATCGCGGGCGGCATGCTGCTGAAACCGGTGTGGGAGGCGCTGCTCGCCCGTCGATCGCTCGGCGGCGCGATCGGGCGCATCTGGCCGTGGGCGGCGCTGATCGCCGGGGCGGGCGTGACGTTCTTGGGGTTGAGCAATGCGCCGGTTGCCATCTGGAACGCCGCGGATTATCAGCAGAGTCCCATCGCGCTCACCATCCTTTTGCAGCAAGGGCAGCGCCCGCCGGTCGCGGCGGCGGCTTACACCATCTCGCCGCTGATCGGGTTGGCGAGCCTGATCGCGGGCGGCGCGCTGCTGGCGCTGGGCGGGGCCGGATTCGCGCAGGGCCGATCGTCGGGCGCGAAGATCGATCGGGGCTTAGTAAAACCCCTGATCTTATCCGTTGGATTGATCGTTACGGGCCTGATCGTCTTCCTGATCAACCAGCCGCTTACCGAGTGGTTGTTCGCGCTCGATACAAATTGGCTGTTCATCATCGGCCTGACCACGGCCTTTCTGGTGGGGCTGGGGCTGGGCAGCGCGATGGAGGCGACGTTGATCCGTCCGCTGTATACACGCCCGATGTACCAGTTGATGTTGACGCTGGGCATCGGCGTCATCGGCATTGAAGTGGTGCGCGCGTGGTGGGGGCGCAGCCAGATCGACATGCCGCGCCCTGCATTGTTTAGCGTATCAGGCGGCGCGTGCCCCGCCTCTACCGTGGGCGACTGGCTGGCGAATGGCTGCTCTACGATCCGCTTCATGGACGGGCGCATCCGCACGTACAATGAAATTTTCGTCATCGTCGTGGGGCTGGTGGTGCTGATCGGTGTGTGGCTGCTGCTGCAACGCTCGCGGTTGGGCATGATCATCCGCGCGGGCGTGCAGGATCGCGAGATGGTGGAGGCGCTGGGCATCAACGTGCGGCGGGTGTTTACGCTGGTCTTTGGATTGGGCGTAGGGCTGGCGGCCTTTGGCGGCGCAGTGGCCGGGCCGTCGCTGGGCCTCACCGCCGAGATGGGTGAGGTGGTGCTGCTGGGCGCGCTCATCGCACTGGTTATCGGCGGCCTGACCAGTTTTCCCGGCGCAGCGGTCGGCGCGATCATCGTGGGGCTGGTACAGCAATTCATCATCAAATACGGACAGATCGGCATTCAACTGCCGTTTCTGGCGGAGCCGTTCAAGCCTTCGCCGCCGCTGGTGCCGGCCTCAACCGTGCTGTTGATGGTCGTCATCCTGCTGATTTTGCCGCAGGGCCTCTTCGGGCGGAAGGAGTGATCGATGGCGACGATCAATGCTTCCGCCAACACGCCGCGCGCGCGGCTGTCCAACACCCGATCGTACTGGCTCACCCTTCTCGGTCTGATCGCGCTGCCGTTCGTCGTGGCCGTGTTCAGCGGCGAATCGCCGCTGGACGTGCTGATCAACCGCGCGGGCAATTCCAAATTCTATCAGGGGCTGCTCATCGAGGTCTTCATCCTGGGCCTGTACGCGCTGAGTTACGATCTGGTGCTGGGCATCACCGGCTTGTTGTCCTTTGGGCACGCCATGTTCTTCTCCATCGGCGCGTACGTCACCGGCATCCTCTTAAAGTCGGCGGGCTGGGACCTGCTGCCGACGTTGCTCGCCGTGCTGGTCGCTGGCGTGCTGCAAGCCCTGCTGTTCGGCCTGGTGCTGCCGCGCGTCAAGGGCATCACCTTTGCGCTGGTCACGCTGGGTTTTGCATCGGTGTTTCACATCGTCATCCAGACGCGCGAGGTGAGCGCCGTCACCGGCGGCGACGTGGGCCTGCAGGCCATTCCCAAACCCGATTGGTTGAACGCCACCGACGAGCGGCTGCGCTTTTACTTCCTGACGCTGGCGATCTTGATCGGCGTGTTCTGGTTGTACCGGCGCTTCGTCGATTCGCCCACCGGGCGGGTGTGCATCGCCACGCGCGAGAATGAAGATCGCGCGCGAATGCTGGGTTACCACACGTTCTGGTTCAAGTTTGCCGCGCTGCTGATCGCGTCGATTACGGCAGCGCTGGCGGGCACACTGTACGCGCTGTATCAGCCCCTCGTCAGCCCCAACACGGCCGGGCTGGGCTTCACCGTGGCCGCGCTGCTGATGATCCTCATCGGCGGGGTGGGCACGCTGACCGGGGCGCTGGTGGGCGCGGCCGTCTATCGGCTGCTGGAGTTCTTCCTCAACCGCTATCTGGGTGAAAGCGCGAGTTTTGCGCTGGGCGTGATCTACGTGGCGATCGTGATGTTCCTGCCCTACGGCATCGTGGGCACGTGGCATTTGAAGGGGCGCGCGTGGCTCGATCGGCTGCGCCGGCGATCACAATAGGGCGGCGATGGAAAGCCGCCCGACATGCACAGACGGAAAAAAGGGGACGAGCGCACGAACGCTCGTCCCCTTGTGCGTCGAGGTATGGATCACAACAGCGGCGCGACCGCGGCCTGCAAAATCTCCGGCGTAATCATGCCGGTGTGAATGTACTTCACCACTCCATCGCGCCCGACGATGATGGTGGTGGGCAGGCCGCTAACGCCCAGCCGATTCAGCACTCCGGCAGGATCGAGCAGCACAGGAAAAGTGAACTGCTGCGCGCTGATGAAGCTTTGCACCGTGGCGCGATCTTCGCCGGAGTTGATCGCCAGCAGCTGCACGCCGTCGGCTTTGTGCGCCAGGTAGAAAGCGTGCAGGTCGGGCATCTCGGCGCGGCACGGCGGACACCACGTGGCCCAGCCGTTAATGATCAGCACCTGCCCGCGATAGTCACTGGCGTGATGCGTGACACCGTTGATGTCGGTCAGCACAAAATCAGAGAGGACCGATCCCACGCGCGCCGCGCGCACCACCGCGGGCGAAGCTGCGCCCGCACCTGACAGCATCCACAGCAGTGCGCCGCCCACCAGCACCAGGACGGCGCTGCCGATCACGATGGACTGCAGATTAGCCCGACGGCGCGCCACAGCCCGATCGGGCCTGTGCGCTTTTCGCATGGCGGTCATGATCACCTCGCCCGGTTTATTTGGACCAATCGACGGCCAGCTGCTTGCGCTGATGCAGCTGCTTCTCAATCGCCATGGCGGCAATCGCGCCTTCGGCGGCGGCGATGACGGCCTGCTTGATATGATTGCACAGCACATCGCCCACTGCGTACACGCCGGGCAGCGCCGTTTGATGCTCTTTGTCCACCACCAGACAGCCGGTTTCGCTGACTTCCAGCTGGCCCTGTAGAAAATCGGTGACGGGCTTGCCGCCCTGCAAATAGATGAACGCGCCCGTCACGTCGATGATTGCTTCAGGCCGGCCGCGCGGCGCAATGCGGACGGCGCTGACCTTCTCTGTGCCGATCACTTCGCGCAAGGCTGCGCCCGCGTGCAGCGTGATCTTGGGATGTGAGGTGAGCGCTTCGACCAGGTGCGCGTCGGCTTTCAAGTCCGGCGTGGGCGAGATGAAGTGGACGCGCTCTACAAAGCGGGTGAGGAACAACGCTTCCTCGATCGCTTCGTCGCTGTTGCCGGCCACCGCCACGGTCTGATCGCGGAAGAAAGCGGCATCGCAGGTGGCGCAGTATGACACACCCCGCCCCAGCAGCTCGTCCTCACCCTTCACCCGCTGACCACGCCCCATCGACCCGGTGGCGATGATGACCGATCGGGCGGTGTAGGTGCCGCCGTTGGCGTAGATCGATTTGGGATCGCCCGTCAAATCGACGGCCTGCACTTTGTCCTGCACAAACGTCGCGCCGAAAGACTCGGCCTGCGCGCGCATGATCTTCACCAGTTCTGCGCCGCTGATCTCACCGGGCACGCCCGGATAGTTGGCGATCTTGCCGGTGAGGCCCAGCGCACCCGCCGTCAGCCCCTTGTCGATGACCAGCGTCTTCAGATCGGCGCGGGCGGCATAAAGCGCGGCGGTGGCCCCGCCCGGTCCGCCGCCGATGATGATTACGTCATAGTGTGACTGTGTGTTGAGATCGAGGTTGAAGTCCATCCGATTTCCCCTGTCCAAGGTTCTTCCAGCAAGTTAGATGCCGCGGAAGGGGAGAAGTGACAATCGGGGACAGAAGGCCGAAAGGCCGATCGTTCTCGGGGGCGCTTCACAATCCGATCGGCGTTTACGTTGCCGCTACGCCGGCTTGATCAGGATCGTGCCCACGCCCAGTCGCGTCAGCGCCTCAGAGGCGTAATGCTGCACCACGGGACTATCATCGTCCAGTGCGGCGATCAGCGCGGGGATCGAACGCGAATCGAGGATGCCCAACAGGGCTTTGGCGGCGCGGGCGCGCTCCAGCGGAGCGCCCTGCCGCAGCCGTGCGATGAGGGCGGGCACAGCCGGTCGCCCGATGCGAGTCAGCGCGTCGGCGGCCATGGCGCTGACAAAGACGCTGGGGTCGCCAAGCAGGTTGCTCAGGCCGTCGATGACTGCCGGCACAGATACGCCGCCCAGGGCGAAGGCGGCGCAGGCGCGAACATCGGCATCTGGATCGGCCAGCAGCTGGAGCAGCGCCGTGTGCGCCTCGACGGAGCGAAACTGGGACAGGGCGCGCGCCGCCCACCAGCGGTGATCGGGTGACGGGGCGCGGCACAGTGGGGTCAACTGTGGCACGACAGTCTCACCCAGCGCTCCCAGCGCCAGAGCCGCCTCCTCGGCGCGGGCATCGTCGCCGCCGGTCAAGGCGGCGATGAGCGCCTGTAGCTTAACGTCGTCATCCGGCGCTGAAGCGGTCATCGGCCCACCCGATTGGCCGGCCCGCTATGGCTGGCCCAGTTGATCAACGGCCACGCCCCGGTACTTGTCGCCCTCTTCGATGAGCATGATGGGAATGTCATCACGGATGGGGTATTTCCGGTCGCAGCCCGGCTCCTGGCACACCAGCCAAGCGTCGTTGACCAGCGTCAGCCGGCCCGGATCGGGCCCTTCGCGGCGAGTTTCGCCGCTGACGCAGTGCGGGCAGCGCAGGATTTCCAGTAGATCGGGGCTAAGCATGAGCGAGCTCCTCGGTGCTGAGGATGAAAATGTGTGGCAGGGCGATTCTACCATACTCAACCACTCGCGGCAACGTAAACGCCGACCGGATTTGACATGCCCGCCTCAGATGTGCTACTCTTAGCCCCGACAAGAGGATGCCATGCACCGCGAGCGAATCTCAGATGATATTTATGTGTTTACCAGCGGCCTGTACGCGCAAGTAACCGCCGGGGCCATCCTGACACCGAACGGCGCCATCGTCATCGACACGCTGCCGTTTCCGGTCGAGACCCGGCAGGTCATCGATTATGTAGAGCGAAGGTGTCCGGCCGGCATCAAATTTGTCATTTACACCCATTATCACGCCGATCACACCTACGGCGGCTACCTGTTTCGAGACGCGCAATTTATCGCGCACGCCCTGTGTCGCGAGCTGCTGATGACGCGCGGCGAAGCCGGTTTGCAGCTGGCGCGCCAGCAGAACCCGTCGCTGGCAGATGTGCAGCTGCGCCTGCCCGACATGGTCTTCACCGGCGAGATGACGCTGCGGCTGGGCGGCAAGACGCTGGTGCTGACACATTCGCCCGGCCACACGCCCGATTGCATTACGGCCTACGTCAAAGAAGACAAAATCCTGTTCGCGGCCGATACGGTGATGCCGGTACCCTACATTGTGGATGGCGACGCGGACGCCATGCTCAAATCGCTGGCCCGCCTCAAGACACTGCCGCTGGAGAACGTGGTTCAGGGCCACGGCGAGATTGTGCTGCGCGGCGAGATCAGCGAGACGATTAACAGCAGCATTCATTACCTGAACAAGATGCAGGACGCCGTGGCCAGCGCCATGGTCGCCAATCAGTCGCGCGACGACATGCTCCGCGAGTACGACATTGAGTCCTGCGGGCGGAGCCGCATCGCGCTGAACGGACTGGTGCAGCAGCTGCACGCCGCCAACTTGATTACCACCTACGATCGCTTCAGCGAGGACAAAGCGCGCCTGTCGGCCCGGGTTCGCGCCGCGCGCGCGGCGGACAAGAAGACGGGCAAACCCGCGGCGCGCAAAGCGGCTGCCCATAAACCGGCAGCCAAAAAGCCGGCGGCCGGCAAGACCACAACCAAGAAGTCCTCGACCACGCGCAAAAAAGTTGCTTGACACCCCTTTTTCGCTGTGGCATAATGCCGCCCATCGACGTTGATGGAAAAGAGTAGGCGGTTGAAGGCGCTGCAGCGAGCGCGGGAGGGTGTGAGCCGCGCGCGATCGGGCCGCTGAAAATCCTTCCGAAGTCGGCGACCCAACGCAGCGCGCTCGTCTCATGAGCGTGGGCCAGTAGGCTCGCCCGGTCCCGTCAACCGTTACCCTGACGCGGTGATCATGGCGTCGCCGGCCAAGTGCGCGGATGATTGATCCGCGAAGCGGGGTGGTACCGCGAGAGATGCACTCTCGTCCCTGAATGTGGACGGGAGTTTTTGTTTCCGCTGTGTAATGCGTAATCCGTACTATGTAAGGAGTCGCGATGACTGAGGCGCTCTATCACACGGACGCTTACTTAAAGGAATTCGATGCCGTCGTAACGGCGGTTGATGGCAACAGGCTCGCGCTCGATCGCACGGCCTTTTATCCCGGCGGCGGCGGCCAGCCGAACGATCTCGGCGCGATCACGCTGGGCGATCAGACCTGGAACGTGGTCAAAGTCGGCAAGCAGGGCGCGAACGTCTGGCACGAACTCGATCGGGAACCGCCGCCGATCGGGAGCATGATCCATGGCGTCATCGATTGGGATCGGCGTTACAAATTGATGCGCACGCACACCGCCATGCACATCCTGTGCGGCGTCATCTTCCGCGACTACGGCGCGAGCGTAACCGGCGGCAACATGGAACCGCTGAAGGGCCGCATGGATTTTGAATTCGAGACGATGCGGCAGGAGTTTGTAAAGCAGATCGAGGAGAAGATCAACGTCGAAGTGGCGAACGCGCGCCCGACGCGCGTCAGGATTCTGCCGCGCGAAGAAGCGTTCCAGATACCAGACCTGATCCGTACCAAGATCAACTTGCTGCCCGAAGGCATCGCCGAAGTCCGCACCGTCGAGATCGAAGGGCTAGACTTGCAGGCCGACGGCGGCACACACGTGGCCAACACGTCGGAGGTGGGTCGCATCCGCGTGGTGGACTACAAGAGCAAAGGCAAGATCAACAAGCGGATTGAAGTGGCGTTGGAATGAGGAGATTCGTCCGCGCAGGCGGACGATCGGCTTCAGCCCTTCAGGCGCGACACTTGCACCTGCATGCAAGTGCAGGTGTTTCAATCGTCAGCATTTTTTGAGGAGAAAGCGCATGCCCTTTAAGCCCGTCTCAACCAAAGTGGATTTTCCCGCGCAGGAACGCGAAATTCTCCAGTGGTGGAAAGAATCCGACGCGTTCAACAAACTGCGCCGCCTGCTCGCTTCATCCGAGAAGCGCTACTCGTTTCTCGACGGCCCGATCACGGCCAACAATCCGATGGGCGTCCATCACGCGTGGGGCCGCACGTACAAGGATATCGTGCAGCGCTATCATGCCATGTTGGGCGAGAATCAACGCTGGCAAAACGGCTTCGACTGTCAGGGCCTGTGGATCGAAGTCAACGTCGAGCGCGACCTCGGTTTCAAGAGCAAGCGCGACATCGAAGTGTATGGCATCGCGCCGTTCGTGACGTTGTGCAAGCAGCGCGTGTTGAACTTCGCCGCCGTGCAGACGGAGCAATCGATCCGCCTGGGCTACTGGATGAACTGGGATTCGCCTGAGGGTTTGCGTTTGCTGCGCGATAAGTTGGGCGAAGACCCCAACCAACCGATCGACTATCACGGCCCCGACGGTTCGTTTGAAGGCACAGTTGAACAAGTTGTCGGCCAACTCGGCGTCGGTGACATGGGCGGATCGTACTTCACGTTCAGCGATGAAAACAACTATCAGATCTGGGGCTTCCTGAAGAAGTGTTCCGATCGGGGCTGGATCTACAAGGGCCACGACGTGATGCCGTGGTGCTGGCGCTGCGGCACCGGCATCAGCCAGCACGAGATCGTCACCGAAGGCTACGTCGAGAAAACCGATCCCGGCCTCACGGTGCGTTTCCCGCTCGTCGGTCATTGGGGCGACGGCGAAACAAAAGAATCGCTGCTGGTCTGGACGACGACGCCGTGGACGCTGACCTCGAACGTGGCGGCGGCGGTTGGGCCAGAATTGACCTACGTCAAGGTCAAGCAAGGCGATGAATATTTCTACCTGTCTAAGGGCACAACGAAGATGCTCAAGGGCAAGTTCGAAATCGTCGGCGAGTTGAAGGGCCGCGAGATGGAAGGCTGGCGTTACTACGGCCCGTTCGATGATCTACCCATTGTCCGGCAGCGGAACATCGCCGAGGCGCATCGCGTGATCGTCTGGGATGAAGTCGGCGAGGAAGAAGGCACCGGCATCGTCCACATCGCGCCGGGCTGCGGCGCAGAAGACTTTGCCCTGGGCAAACGCGATGGTCTGCCCGTGCTTGCGCCGCTGGATGAAAGCGGCGTGTATATCGACGGTTTCGACTGGTTGACCGGCCGGCACGTCAACGATGTGACAGATCCGATCGTGGAAGCGTTGAAAGTGAAAGGCCGCTTCTATCGCATCGACGAT
>CAZKBQ010000118.1:0-9171 GCA_964550855.1 uncultured Anaerolineae bacterium | reverse complement strand
TTCGCCAGAATCGTGATGCCGCGTTCGCGCTCCAGATCGTTGCTGTCCAGCACGCGCTCGGCCACCACCTGATTGTCACGAAAGATATGACTCTGCTTCAACATCGCGTCCACCAGCGTGGTCTTGCCGTGGTCGACGTGCGCGATGATGGCAATGTTGCGAATGTCTTCTCGATAAGTGGGCATGATGTTCTACTTCCCCTGTCGGACCCCGCCGCCGGGGCCGGCTCAAAACAAAACCTCGGCCTGACAGCGGGCCGAGGTGAACGTGTTGCTCGGTCGATGTGGGCATTATAGCCGAATCGCTTGACGCCGACAAGGCCCCGCTGCCGCCCACAACCCGTGAGGAGTTGGTATAATTACGCCCGGAGCGCTTGCCGGCATGCACTTGAACTACACCCCCTATTGTATTCCCGCCTTCCTGGCAACAGCGCTCTCGGCTGGCGCGGCGGCCTATGCGTGGCGGCGGCGCGGCACACCGGGAGCTGTGCCACTCGCCAGCATGTCACTGGCAGTAGCCGTGTGGGCGCTGGCCTATGCGCTTGAAATCGCCGGCACCGACCTGCCGACCAAAATCTTTTTCTCCGATCTGCAATACGTGGGCATCGTCGCCATACCGGTGGCGTGGCTGGCGTTTGCCAGACAATATGCCGGCTATGGCCGGCTGTTCAAACTGTGGTGGGGCCGTCTGGCTTTGCTCATGTCTTTGCTCACGCTGGGCGTGGTCGCCACGAATGCCTGGCACGGCTTGATGTACGTTGATGCGACCATCAGCGACAGTGGCCCATTTCCCGCGCTCGTCGTCACGCGCGGCGCCTGGTACTGGGTATTCATCACCTTTGCCTACGTGTCGCTGGTGGCCGGCACCACCATCGTGCTCGCTCAACTGGCGCGGCTACCCTTCCCGCTGCGCCCCCAGGGCGTCATTCTGGCCTTTGGGGTGCTGGCGCCCTGGGTGGCCGAAGCCGTTTATATTTTCGACATCGATCCGATCCCGCATCTAAACGTCACCGTCTTTGTATATGCCATCAGCAACGTCATGCTCTGCTGGGTGCTCTACCGCTTCCGATTGTTTGAGCTGGTCCCGCTGGCCCGCGCCACCGTCGTCGATCAGCTGAATGACGGAGCGCTGGTGCTGGACACGCGTTACCGCATCGTCGACTGCAATCCGGCGGCCGCCCAGCTGCTGCACCGCGAAGCTGCGGCGCTGATCGATCTGCCGGTGGCACAGGTGCTGGACCTGCCGCTCGATCGGTTGCGCGGGCTGGAGGCGACCGGCTATCTCGATCTTGAGCTCCGCCTCGACGATCGCTCGTGCGAAGTCCGGCTGTCCTCACTCAACGATCAATTCAACCGCCCGCAGGGCTATCTCATCACGCTGCGCGACATTACCGCCCGCCGCCAGGCCGATGAAGCGCTGCGCCGCAGCCAGGCGCAGCTATCGGCCGTCATCAGCACCGCCCAGGACGCCATCATCGTGCTGGACAGTGACCTGCGCATCATCATTTTTAACGCCGGCGCCGAGGCGCTGTTTGGCCGGCCCGCCGGGCAAGTGATGGGCCAACCCATCGACGGCCTGATCCCCGATCGGTTCCGCAGCAGCCACAACGCCTGGATTAAGGACTTTGCGGCGACCGGCCGAACCACGCGCGCCATGGGCGGCGGCAAAGTCACCGCGCTGCGCAGCGACGGCACCGAATTCCCGGTCGAAGCCTCCATTTCCCGCACCAACGTGAACGGCCACAATCTGTACGCCGTCATCCTGCGCGACATGTCATCGCGTGTAAAGTTCGAGCAGGAACTGCGCGCCCAGAAACAGCTGTTTGAAAACCTGGTGCTGGTGGCGCGCGCCACCAGCGCGCGGCCCGACCTGGACGATACTCTGCGCAGCGTCTTGCAAGTGGCCGTATCGTTGACCAGCGCCGCGCGCGGCAGTCTGTTCCTGATCGACGCCAACGGCGCGGTGACGCACACGCTGCAGGTGCGCGATAACGCGCCGCCCGACGAGCGTCGCGAAGTGATCGGGCGCATGATGGCCCAGGGACTGGTGGGCTGGGTGGCGCGCCATCGGCAGCCCGCGCTCATCGCCGACACGCATGAAGACGATCGCTGGCTGGCTTTAACCGAGGAAGTGGTGCCCACCCGCTCGGTGCTGGCGGTGCCCATCCTCAGCGCCCAGTCACTGCTGGGCGTCATCACGCTGCAGCACGGCGAACCGGGCTACTTCTCGGCCGACCACGTGCGGCTGATGCAGGCTGCGGCTGATCAAATGGCATTGACGGTGCGCAATGCGCGCTCGTTTGAGACGCAGCGGCGCATGGCCGAGCGGCAAACCACGCTGTACGAAATTCTGCGTACGGTGGGCGGCCAGCTCGATCGGGATACGGTGGCCCGCACGGCCGCCGAAGCCATTGCCGTGCTGACGGGCTGGCCCAACGTCGCTGTCATCGTGCCGGACGACGATCGCCAGACATGGACGGTGCGCGCCGTCAGCGGGATGCTGCCCATGACGGTGGGCCTGACGCATCCGCTGGGGGACGGCATCATCGGTCGGGCGTTTGTCACCGGCAAGGTGCAGCATGTGGCCGATGTGCGCGCCGATCCCGATCATCTGTTTCCCGACTCGGCCATGCGCAGTATGCTGGCGCTGCCCTTGCGCCGCGGCGAGCGCGTGCTGGGCGTGCTGAGCATTGACAGCCCTAATCTGGCGGCTTTCGACGCCGACGATGTGTCGCTGGCGCGCTCGTTGGCCGATGCCGTGGCGCTGGCGCTGGACAATGCCCGCCTGTACCAGGCCATCGCCGACGAGACCAGCCGGCTGCAAGCGTTGATCAGTTCCAGCCGCGACGGCATCATCATGCTCAGCATGGATCAGCGCATCCTGGTCGTCAACGAGCCGGCGCTGCGCCTGCTGGGCATGCCGGGCACCGTCAGTGAGTGGCTGGGCCGTACCGTGCGCGAGGCGGTGCGCGCCCAACGCCGCAAGGCCCGCCAGGCTGTGGCCGCGATACTCAGGGAGATGCGGCGCGTCCAGCGCGGCGATGAGCCGCCCAATGAAGGCGAATATGATCTGCCGCCGCATACCGTCCACTGGATCAATCTGCCGGTGCTCAGCGGTCAACAACCGCTGGGCCGCCTGGTGGTACTGCGCGATGTGACCGAAGAGCATCTGCTGGCCAAGATGCGCGACGACTTGACCTATACGATGGTGCACGATCTGCGGAATCCGCTGACCATCATCCGCAGCGCCATCGAGCTGCTGGAGTCTGGCAGCGCGGGCGAGCTGGTGGAAAGCCAGCAGCAGGTGCTGGCCGTGGCGTCGTCGGGTGCCCAGCGCATGCTTGAACTGGTGACGGCGATCCTGGATGTCACGCGGCTGGAAAGTGGACAGATGCCGCTGGAGCGCGAGCCGGCCGCGCTGAATGCGCTGGTATCCGACCTGCTAAAGATGCAGGCCGTGCTGGCCGCCGAAAAACAAGTGGGCCTGCAGAACGATGTGCCGGTGTCATTGCCGCTGGTGTCGGTGGATGTGGAGCTGATCCGGCGGGTGTTTCAGAACCTGGTGGGCAATGCCATCAAGTTTGTGCCGGGCGGCGGCTGTGTGAAAGTGGGCGCGCATATGATGGAAGGCGACCGTCGTCAGCTGCTGGTATGGGTCAGCGATGACGGCCCCGGTCTGCCACCCGAAGTGCAAGCCCGGCTCTTCAAGAAGTTCGTCACCGGCCGCCTGAAGGGGCGCGGCAGCGGTCTGGGTCTGGCCTTCTGCCGGCTGGTCATAGAAGCTCACGGCGGCCGCATCTGGGCCGAGTCGTCACCCGACACAGGCACCACCTTCAAGTTCACGCTGCCGATCGCGATTTAACCGCGCGCCACATGCGCCAGCAGTTTCTCCAGCGGCCAGGTATTCGCCACCCGATCGGCCGTGGCCCAGGCTCGACGCGCCATCGCCACCCCGTAGTGAATGTTGCCCAACATCGACGGCTGATGCGCATCAGTGGAAATGACGAGCGTGCAGCCCGTCTCGAGGGCGCGACGCGCGTGTTTGTCGTTCAAGTCCAGCCTTTCCGGGCTGGCGTTGAGTTCGATGAGCGTGCCCGTCTCCGCGCAGGCCGCGAAGATCGCTTCCATGTCCAGGTCGGCGCCGTCGCGCGCCTTCGCCGGATCGTTCGCCTCGAAGTTCAATCGTCCGGTCGGATGGGCGAAGATGTCCACATGGGGATTGCGAATGGCGTTGAGGGCACGCCGTGTCACCCGATCGTGTTCCTGTCTCAACGAGGTGTGCAGCGACGCCAGCACAATCTCCAGCGAGGCGAGCACCTCGTCAGGATAGTCGAGTGTGCCGTCGGCCTTGATCTCGACCTCGGCGCCTTGCAGCACGCGGAGGCCCAGATTGAGCGCATTGACGCGGTCGATTTCGACGCGTTGTTGTCGCAAGCGTTCCGGGGTCAGGCCGTTGGTCACGCCCAGGGACTGTGAGTGATCGGTGATGAGGATGTACTCATAACCGCGGGCTTTGGCGGCGCGGGCCATCGCCTCGATCGAAGTCTGGCCGTCGCTCCACGTCGTGTGCATTTGCAGATCGCCGCGCAGATCAGCTACTTCGATCAGGCGCGGGATGTCGCGATCGAACTCGCCGCGATCCTCGCGCAGTTCGGGCGGGAGGTAGGGCAGCCCCAGTTTTTCGTAGACTTCACGTTCTTCGTGACAGAACACGTCGACGCCGTCTTTGACGCGCGTCAACGAGTATTCGTTAAGAGAATAGCCTTGTTTTAAGGCGATTTCGCGCAGCCGCACGTTGTGATCTTTCGAGCCGGTGAAGTACTGCAGCGCCGCGCCCCAGTGTTTGGGCTGAATCACGCGCAGATCGACTTGCTGGCCGGTGTGCAGCCGCACGCTCGATTTGGTCGGCCCGCGCGCGATCACTTCGGCGACCTGCGGCAGCGCGGTGAAGGCGTCCATCACCGGCTCCGCCTGTTCGCCGGCAATGAGCAGATCGATATCGCCGATGGTCTCCTTCATGCGACGCAGCGAGCCGGCCACGGACGCGCGCTGCACGTCCTCAACGTACATCAGGCGCTGCAGCATCGCCTGCGCCACGGGATACGCCAGGCCCAGCGGCGATCGATCGGACGCGCCGCGTTTCTTGATCGCTTCAAGGTTGGCGATGATTTTCTCTTCGAGTTTCTTGCCCACGCCGGGCAGGCCGGCGAGTTGGCCCGCGCGCGCGGCTGCTTCCAGCTGCGCCAGATTGGTGATGCCCGCTTGTTCCCACAAGAGGCGGGCGCGCTTGGGGCCCATGTCCGGCACACTGAGCAAATCGACAACGCCGGCCGGGATGGCAGCCTTAAGCCGATCGAGCAGCGGAAACGAACCGGTGGCAAGGAGTGATTCGATCTTCTCGGCGATGGCCGCGCCCACGCCGGGGATCGAGCGCAGCTCGCCGGCCTGCGCGATGGCGTTAATATCCCGATCGAGATTGCCCAGCTGTTCGGCCACGCGGCGATAGGCGATGATGGCAAATTTGTTTTCTTTGCCTTCAATGTCAAGCATGTCGGCGAGCAGCGAGAATGTTTTGGCAGCCTGCTGATTGTTCATCGCGCCTCCCTCTGGCATGATTATAGCCCAATCGCCGTCATTCTGAGCGGCCGGCCGCCGGCTGAGGCGCGCTGCATTGTCCATTGTGAACTCCACAGGTATAATCTGCGCATGCAGGTTACTCCGGCGCAGCAGGCGCTATTTCCGCGAATTTATGCTGTGGCGCGGCAGGTGCCGCGCGGCAAGGTCACCACGTACGGCGATGTGGCGCGGCTGGTGGGTGAGGGCTGTGACGCGCGCCTGGTGGGTTACGCCATGGCCAATTGTCCCGACGATGTGCCGTGGCAGCGTGTGATCAACGCCGAAGGCAAAATCTCGCTGCGCGGCGGCGACGGTGCGGCCCGGCAGCGGCTGCGCCTGGAAGCCGAAGGAATCGTCTTCGATCAGCGCGGCCGCGTGGACCTGAAGACATATCGTTGGGCCGGGCCGGGCGGCGAGTTCAGCAGTAATGAACCGGAGCAGTTGGGATTATTCTGACAGGTGACGGGGCGAAGCGGTGATAAGGTGGCGCCAGACGAAAGATCACCTTGTCACCTCTTCGCTTTGTCACTTTGTCAAGAAACCATGGTTCACTGACAGGGACGAACGTGCCTTACGAAGTTGTCGGCAACCTCCACATGCACACGCCGTATTCCGACGGCGAAGCTTATCACGCGGATATCGCAGCCGCAGCGGCCAGAGCCGGGCTGGATTTCATCGCGGTGACGGATCACAACTTGTGGGTGAAAGGCCCGGAAGGCTATCACGACGGCGTACTGGTTCTGGTTGGCGAAGAGGTCCACAATCCGCGGCGCTGGCCGCAAGTCGATCACCTGTTGGTTTACGGCGCGGAAGCCGAGATGAGCCAGTGTGCGACCGATCCGCAGCGCCTGATCGATGCGGTGCGCGAACGTAACGGTCTGGCCTTTATCGCGCATCCGTTTGATTATGCCGTGAAATTCATCCACGAGCCCGGCATCGCGTGGGTGGACTGGGACGTGGACGGCTATCACGGGCTTGAAATCTGGAACTACATGTCGGAGTTCAAGACGCGGCTGCCCAATCGGCTTATGGCGGTGTGGTATGCGCTTAAACCGCACCGCGCCATTCGCGGGCCGTTCCGGGCCACGTTGAACGTGTGGGATCAGCTGCTGGCGTCGGGCCGGCGCCTTACCGGTTTTGGCAATGCCGACGCGCACGCCACGCCGATGTCGCTGGGGCCGCTTAAGCGCGTGATCTTCCCGTACGAGTATTTGTTTCGGTGTGTGAACACGCACTTGCTGTTGAATGAAGGTTTGATTGGCAACGTCGATCACGATAAGCGCGAGATTTTTGAAGCGCTGGTGGCCGGCCGCGGCTGGGTGGGCTATGACCTGCTCGGTTCGACGGCGGGATTTCGCTTTGCGGCGCGCAGCGCCTCTGAATATGCCGACATCGGTGGCGAGCTGCGGCGCGTGGGTGCGGTAAACTTTGAAGTGGAAGTGCCGCTGCCGGCCACGCTTCAGGTGGTCAAGGCCGGGCGCGGCCCGATCGCGCGGGCCAAAGGGCGGGGGATGCGCTTTACGTCAGTCGAGGCAGGCGCGTACCGCGTGGAAGCCTACCGCAAAGGCCGCGGCTGGATCTTCAGCAATCCGATCTATGTGTTGTGAATATTACGAATGTCGGCCGAAGCGCCGCTTGCCCACAGGCGACGACGAGGAACCTGCTCGTCCAGTCGGCCCAATTTGCCGACTGCGCTAGAGTTTCCTCGCTGCGTTCGGAATGACGGAAGGTGTGTATGCTCCTCGCCATCACCCGCGACATCAGCCCCAATTTCAATCAGTGCGAGTTGACCCATCTGGCGCGCACGCCGATTGATGTGGAGTTGGCACGGCAGCAGCACCGCGCCTATCAGGCTGCGCTGCGCGAGTTGGGTTGCGAAGTGATCGACCTGCCTGCCGAACCCGATCTGCCCGATTCGGTCTTTGTGGAAGATGTGGCGATTGTGCTGGATGAGGTCGCCATCATCACGCGGCCCGGCGCGGCTTCACGCCGGCCGGAAGCGGAGTTGATCGCGGAAGCGCTGAAGCCGTATCGCGAGTTGCGTTACATCGCAGCGCCGGGAACGATCGACGGCGGCGATGTTTTGCGCGTAGGCAGATCGCTATACGTAGGGCTATCGAGTCGAAGCAATTCGCCAGGAATCGAACAGATGCAACAGCATCTCGCGCCGTTCGGCTACGCGGTGCGGGATGTCAAAGTGACGGGCTGTCTGCATTTGAAATCGGCGGTGACACAGGTCGCGGCCGATACGTTGTTGATCAATCCGCAGTGGGTGGATCAGGCTTATTTTCAGGGCT
The DNA here is from genome assembly GCA_964550855.1 of uncultured Anaerolineae bacterium. GTDB lineage: Bacteria > Chloroflexota > Anaerolineae > Fen-1058 > Fen-1058 > JAGOBP01. The sequence continues at coordinate 1,259 of CAZKBQ010000118.1, read as the reverse complement.
GGCGCTTGATCGAAGTCGATCCGGACGAGCCGGGCGCCGCGAATGCCGTGTGGGCCGATTGGCCGGGCCGAGCCGATCGGGGTGTGATCTACCCGTCGAATTATCCGAAGACACGGCAGCGTTTGATCGAACACGGCATTGCAGTGATCGGCGTTGATGCGTCGGAGGTCCAGAAAGCCGAAGGCGCGGTGACGTGCTGCAGTCTGATCTTCCAGAAGTCTGGTAAAATGTAATGCCGTATGGCATTGCCCTCGCACATCCTTGCGCAACTTTAACTCCTTAGGAGGTAGCATGAGTACCATCGAGCAACTCTTGGGTGACAAGGCCGAATATCTGCTGGGCTTCAACACGCCAAAGATTCCCAAAACCAGCCTGCATCTGCCGGGGCCGGACTGGGTCGATCGGATGTTCATCAATTCGGATCGCAACAATCGCGTGCTGGGCAATCTGGCGTGGATGTACAGCCATGGCCGGTTGGCCAATACCGGTTATCTGTCGATCCTGCCCGTGGATCAGGGCATCGAGCACAGCGGGGGTGCGTCGTTCGCCAAGAACCCCGCCTACTTTGATCCTGAAAACATCGTAAAACTGGCCATCGAAGGCGGCTGCAACGCGGTGGCCTCGACGTTCGGCGTGTTGGGCATCGTGGCGCGCAAATACGCGCACAAGATTCCGTTCATGGTGAAGATCAATCACAATGAACTGCTGACCTACCCGAACAAGTTCGATCAGATCATGTTCGGCACCATCAAGCAGTGTGCGGACATGGGCGCGGCGGCGGTCGGCGCGACGATCTACTTCGGTTCGCCGGAAAGCGGTCGGCAGATCGTGGAAGTGTCACAGGCCTTTGCCCTGGCGCACGAACTGGGCTTGGCGACGGTGCTGTGGTGCTATCTGCGCAATCCTGATTTCAAGAAGGACAAAGACTATCATGTCTCGTCCGACCTGACGGGGCAGGCCAATCATCTGGGCGCGACGATTCAGGCCGACATCATCAAGCAGAAACTGCCGGAGAACAACGGCGGCTTCAAGGCGTTGAACATGGGCGGCTCGTCCTATGGCAAACTCGACGAGCGCATGTACACCGAATTGAACAGCGACCACCCGATTGATCTGTGCCGCTATCAGATCGCCAACAACTACATGGGCCGCATCGGCCTGATCAACAGCGGCGGCGCATCCGGCAAGAACGACCTGGGCGAGGCGGCGGCGACGGCCGTCATCAACAAGCGCGCGGGCGGCATGGGCCTGACCAGCGG
>CAZKBQ010000117.1:0-9203 GCA_964550855.1 uncultured Anaerolineae bacterium | reverse complement strand
GGAGAGGTAGCGTAGTCTGGCCTAACGCGCGCGCCTGGAGAGCGCGTGTGCCGCAAGGCACCGCGGGTTCAAATCCCGCCCTCTCCGCCTCAACCGCCGATGGCTTATCCCCGTTCAGGGCGATAAGCCATCGGCCGTTTCTCGCCCGCCACGCGCGAGCAGCCCAGCCACCACCCCATTTGACAACTTTCCCCTCTGCCTGTACCATTTCTCACGGTCGTGCTAGATGGGGAGCCAGCGGTGCCCTCTCGGTTCAACAGAATCGTGCCCGCAACCCGCTATAGCGGGGTCGAATTCCTCCCCCAGAGTCAGGTTCCCTGAGCCTGCCAAAGATAAGCGGCGTTGATGACCGGGTCCGACGCGGCGGCAGACTTCGAACCTTGTCAGGGCCGGAAGGCAGCAGCAATAAGGAGACCCTGCCGGGTGTCGTCGGGCAGCCTGGTCTGAGCTGGCTGTCGGCGGTAAGTCGTGGGGCCAGGCACGAAGGGAGGTGCACGACCATCCTTGATTCATCGGCCTTTCGGGCTGCCTGCTGCCCGAAAGGCTTTCGTTAAAAGACCGACTCTATGAGTACCAGACCGCTTTCCTGGTCGCCCACCACCACCGCGCCGCGCCGCCTGTCACGGGGCCGGTTGTCGGCGTTTGCGATGGTCGTCATCCTCGGCCTCATGGGGTTGGGCTACGCGGCCACGCTCAAGCCCGTCACTCTGATAGTGGACGGCCGCGAGCAGGTCATCCGCACCAATCAGCGCGCCGTGGAAAACATCCTGCGCGAGGCCGGCATCCCCATTGCGCCAGAAGACATGATCGGGCCGGAGTTAACCGCCACGCTGGCCGACGGTCAATCGACCATCGTCGTGCAGCACGCCCGCCCCGTGGTGGTGGCGGCCGACGGCCACACCTACCGCTTCCGCACGCAGGCCACCAGCCTCAGAGCGATCCTGGATGAGGCTGATCTGAAGCTGCACGATCACGATCTGGCGATCGTCAACAACCAACCGATTGCTTTTTCAACCGATCGGGATTACGAGTTCAGCCGCGCGCCCGACGATCTATCGACGCTGCGCATCAACGTGCAGCGCGCCGTGCCCATCACCTTGGATCTGGGTGACGGCCAGCCGCGCCAGATCGAGACGGCCGCCACTACCGTGGGCCAGGCCCTGGCCGCCGCCGGTGTGCAGCTGTACCTGGCCGACCGGGTCAGCCCCGACCTCACGGCCCCGCTCAGGCCCAACCTGCGCATCGAAGTTCAGCAATCGCGGCCGGTGCGCGTGATCGTGGACGGGCGCACCCTGCGCACCCGCACCCTGCGCTCCGCCATCGGCGACGTGCTGACCGATCTGGGCGTCACACTCGTCGGCGAAGACTACACGCAGCCGCCGCTGGACGCGCCGGTGGAGGCCAACACCGAAGTCCAGGTCGTGCGGGTGAAAGAAGACATCTTCATCGAGCAGGAAATCATCCCGTACGATACGGTGCGCATCGCTGATCCCACGATGGAACTGGATACCTACAACGAGACCGCCGGCGCCAACGGCATCCGGCAGAAGCGGACCGTCATCCGGTACGAAAACGGGCAGGAAGTGCGCCGCGACACCGATCCAGACTTCATCGTATTGCAGGAGCCCGTCAACAAAGAATACCGCTACGGCACCAACATCGTCATCCGCACGGTGCAGACGCCGGACGGCCCGGTGGAGTACTGGCGCAAGATCCGCGCTTACGCCACTTCGTACAGCGCGGCCACCTCGGGGACGCCCAAGACGGCCAAGTGGTACGGCATCACCGCCACCGGCCTGCCCATGCGTAAGGGCATCGTGGCCGTGGACCCCAGCGTCATCCGACTGGGCACCAAGCTGTACGTCGAGGGCTACGGCGTTGGACTGGCCGCTGATACGGGCGGCGGCGTGCGCGGCCGCTGGGTGGACCTGGGCTACGACGACGATAATTTGCAGGGGTGGTGGTGGTGGGTGGACGTGTACCTGCTGACGCCGGTGCCCGCCGATATTCCGTATTCACTGCCCAACTGGCCCACCTATCCGGATCGGCGGCGCTAGTGGAAGTCGCCTCGCTGCTTAAGCAATTCCACGTGCGGCCCAAGAAGAGCCTGGGGCAAAATTTCCTGGTGGACGAGCACGCCCTGGCGCAAATTGTCGCCGAGGCCGGCATCACGCGCCAGGATACCGTGCTTGAAATCGGACCGGGGCTGGGCAGCCTCACTCGTCATCTGGCCGAAGCCGCGCATCACGTGATCGCCGTCGAGATCGATCGGGCGCTGATTCCGCCGCTGCAGACCGTCGTCAGCGAATATGCCAATGTCACCATCGTCCCCGGTGACATTCTGCAGATTGATCCGTCTGAGCTGTTGTCGCCGTATCTGGGCGGCGAGCGACCGCATTACAAAGTCGTCGCCAACATTCCCTACTACATTACTTCAGCCATCATCCGTCATCTGCTGGAAGCGCCGATTAAGCCCGAAACGATCGTGTTGACTGTGCAGCTGGAAGTGGCGCAGCGCCTGTGCGCGCAGCCGCCCGACATGAATCTGTTGGCGGTGAGCGTGCAGTTTTACGGCTGGCCGCGCGTGGTGCAGCGCATTAGAGCAGGCGCGTTTTATCCCGCGCCCGAGGTTGATTCGGCGGTGGTGCGCATCGATCTGCCGGCCGAGCCATTGTTCAGCGTCGAGGATGTTGAGCTGTTTTTCCGGGTGGCCAGAGCGGGCTTTGGGCAGAAGCGCAAACAGCTGCACAATGCGCTGAAGGCGGGGCTGGGCCGTTCGGCTGCCGAGATCGATCGGGCGTTGGCTGAAGCGCAGATCGATCCGAAGCGGCGTGCCGAGACGTTGACGTTGAGCGAGTGGCAGCAGCTGGCCGATCGGTTTACGCACCCGCCTCAGCCTTAATCGCCGCCGCGGTTTTCTCCCGATAGACTCCGCGATACTCTTCCGGCATCATCCGCGCAATCGCCAGCATGATGCCCTCGGTGTAAGCCTCCAGCTGCGCGGTGTTGGCGCGCGCCGGCGGCGGCGGCAGCAGCGTCCCCACACGGATGTTGACCTGACTGCGCCGCAGATGCTTGAGGTTGTTGATGATCTTCTCTGTGCCCCAGACGGCCACCGGCAGAATGGGCACGCCGGCGCGGCTGGCCAGGTAGGCCGCGCCCGTTTTGCCGGCCTGGAGCTGGCCGGTGCGGCTGCGCGTACCTTCGATGGCGACGCCCAGCGCTGTGCCCTGCTTGAGCTCATCGAGCGCCAGCTTGATGGCTTCCCGATCGGCCTCGCCGCGCCGCACCCAGATCAGGCCCAGTTGATCCAGCGCCCAACCGGCGATGAAGTCGGAGCGGTGCTCAATGGCGCCGAAGGCCGTGCCCTGTCGCACCGGTGCAAACGCGATCATGGACAGTGTATCGAACGAGCTGAGGTGGTTGATCGCCACGACGAGCGCGCCCGTGGCGGGCACGTGTTCCATGCCCCGCAGATCGACGCGCGCGACTAGTTTGATGATGATTAGCGCGATCGTTTTGAGAAGGCGGTGAAAGAACGGTCGGGTGTGGCGGGGCGGGCGGTTGATGTCGCGTTCGTTCATGATTTGACCCGAGTCCAAGATCAGTCGGCGCTGTCAGGGTACGCGCGCTTCGGCCACTGCGGCATAGGCGGCCACTTCCGGCGCAGATGGATCTGGCCCGACCGTTAGATCGAACGGGACGCTTCCGCCGGGGGCCAGTCCATCGGCCACCATCGCCTGCCGAAACCCCGTCACATGATGTTCTTTGTCGTAGATCGTCATGACCACCTGCACCGGCCCGGCGTTGGTCGTGCCCACGTTGCTGACCGCCGCCGTCAGCCCGTAGCGCGTGCCGCGCGGCCCCGGCTGTGGGTTGACGATTTGCAGCGCGGCATAGCGCGCGTTGTGATTATACGACGGCTCGGCGCGGATGACGATGACGTTGAATGCCGCCGTCTCAGGCGGCGGATCTTCGAAGAGCACGCCGAAGGGCGCGCGCCCCTGCGCCGGTACCGTTTCAAGCGCCGTAAAAATGATCCGATTGGCGATCTCAATCCCCTGGTTGTCCATCAGCGAGACGCGCACCACCACATTTTCCAGCGCGGTGTCGTTGGGGTTGACGACTTCGCCCAGCACCCACTGGCTGCCCACCGGCGTAATGTAGCGGGCCGTCCCTTCGACCGTAATGGGCATGGCCGTCGGTGTGGGCATCAAGAAGATGCCGGTGCTGCCGCTTTCATCCGGCGCTGGCACGATCGAGCCGCGCGGAATGACGATCTGCTGCCCGATCTGCAGCGTCTCCGGCCTTAGCACTCCGTTGAGCTGCTGCAGCGCGTCCAGCGTTACGCCATATTGCAGGGCGATGCCCAGGAGCGTGTCGCCCGGCTGAACGATGTGGACAATCGGCGTCGGCGAAGGTTCAGGCGTATTGGTGGGCACCGGCGTCAGACGCAGCGGTGTGCGGGTGCCGATGCCGGGGGTGGGCGTGGGCAGTCTGACGGCGATGGTGTCGGGGGTGGGCGTGCTGTGCGTAATGACTTGTCCCGTGCAGCCGACGGCGAGTAAAGCCACCAGTGCGACCACCGTCCACACGGGCAGGTGTACGATGGGCCGCCGAAGCTGATCGGGATGGACGTGGAGCGGGCAGATGTGCTCGTTTTGAGCACGACGTTGCATCGACATGATCGGGCCGAATTATACCAGCTCACCCACCATCATCGATCTACGGACGATTGTGACTCCGTGGCTTTTGTGCTAGACTGTGCGCCAACTTATCCCGCTTCCTCGACAAGTCGCATGACCAAATCCCCGACAATATCCGCGCTGAAGCCTGAGGAGCTGGTCGCCATTGTGTTGGGCGCCATAACCGTCATCGGCTGTTGGGCGATGGCGGCCGACACGCCAGCGTGGCCGCCCCTGTGGGCCGTGGCGACGTGGACGGTGATGCTGACCGCCGCCATCAACCTGGGCATCATCTTCGAATCCGGCGATGCCAATTTTGCCGGCATCATCATTTTAAGCGCGTTGCTGGCGCTGGGCACGGGGCCGGCCGCGTTGATTACGCTCATTGGCGTATTGGCGGGCGATGCGGTGCGCGCCCTGTTACCCCGATTGTTCGACTATCAACGGCGCAGCTGGCGCACCAGCCTCATCAACGGCAGCGCCAACATCTCCATGCACGGCCTGAGTCTGCTGGTCGGCGCGGCCCTGTATCGGCTGCTGGGCGGGCCGGAATCAATCGTGACACCGGTCAGCGGCCGCTGGGTGTCCATCGATTTTGCGCGGGTGCTGGGGCCGGTAATCGGCTCGCTTGCCGGTTATTTCATCACCAACTACGTTATCTTCGGACTATATCTGAGGCTGGAGGGCAATTCGGTGCGCGCGTATGTGCGCCGCCACTGGCGCGCCGTCGCCGCGCTGGAAGTGGCGCCCAGCGCCTTTACGCCGCTGCTGGCGTCCACCTATCTCAACGTGCCGCCGAGGATCTTTGCCGCTTTGAATGCGTTTATGCTGCTGGTCATGATCATCACGCACAACCTCAGCCGCGCGCGCGCCCGCCTGCAGCAGCGCGTCACCGAATTGAATTCGTTGAGCGCCGTGGGCGAAGCTGTGGCCAACAGTCTGGAACTGCCCGAAGTGCTGGACGCGATCTACCGTCAGACACGCCAGCTGATGGACGCGCGCTATTTTTACATCGCGTTGTACCAGGCCGACGAGCACACGCTGATCTTTCCATTGGCTTACGAGGATGGCGCGCGTGTTCGATATGACAGCCGCCGCTTTGGAGCCGGCATCACCGAGCACGTCATCACCTTGAAACAGCCGGTACTCATCCGGCGCGACGTGAGTGGCTACATCCAGCGCCTGGGGCTGGTCCCGTCGGGGCCGATGGCGCAATCGTGGCTGGGTGTGCCGATTGTGTTTGGCGATGACGTGCTGGGCGCAATCGGCGTGCAAAATCTGGAAAAGCCCGATCAGTATACTGAAGCGAACCAGGCCATCCTCGTCGCCATCGCCGCGCAGGCAGCCACTGCCATCCACAACGCGCAGATGTATCTGGCCGCCCGGCATCACACCACTCAGCTGGCCCTGCTCAATTCCGTCTCGGTGGCCTTGAATTCCACCCTGGAACTGGCGCGCGTGCTGGACATCATCGTCACCTCAGTGGGGCGCGTCATGGGCAACCAGCAAGCCGCCATTTTCCTGCTGACCGATGACGGCCGGCACCTGTCGTTGGCCGCTTCGCATAACCTCAGCGCCAAATATGTGGAACAGGCAGCGCAGCTCCCGTTGGATGGACAGGGGCGCACCCGGGTGGTTGCCGCGCGCCGGCCGCTCATCGTGACCGACGTCAGCACGCGCACCGATCTGGGCGAGCTGCAATCGGTGGCAGCCGACGAAGGTTTTAGCGCGCTGGCCGAAGTGCCGCTGTACACCCATGCTCAGATCATCGGCACGCTGGCCATTTACTACGCGGAATCGCACCGCTTTACCCAGAGCGAAATCGATCTGCTGCACACCCTGGCCAATCAGGCGGCCAGCGCTGTGACCAATGCCCGGTTGTATGCCCGCACCGACGAGGCGCTGAGTCGGCGCATGGATCAGCTGGCCGCATTGGAACACATCGGGCGCGAGCTGACCTCCTCGCTCAATGTCGATCACGTCATTCAATATGTGCTCGATCAGGCGATGATGTCCACCGGGGCCACCTACGGCGCGATCGGCTTGTGGCAGCCCGATCGGCAGATCACGCGCCTGACGGCCGCGCGCGGTTATGCTCCGGCCGATGAAGACCGGGTGCGCCACATCGATTGGCCGGTGGAGACCGGCCTGGTGGGCCGCGCCATCCGCACCAGCCAAGCGATCTGCGCCAACGATGTGAGCCTGGACCCCGACTATGTACCCACGCTGCCGGGCGTCCGATCGGAACTGATCGTGCCCATCAAGCACGAGCCAAACATCTTGGGTGTCATCAATCTAGAAAGCACGCGTCCTTACTGCTTTGATCAACCCGCCGTCGATTTCGTCAGTCAGCTGGCCACCCAGGCCGCCATCGCCCTGCAAAACGCCCAGCTGTTTGCGTCCACCGTGCAGGCCCGCGACGAACTGCGCGCCATTCTGGACAGTGCCCGCGACGGCATCTTGATGTTCGACACGGCCCATCGCATTGTCATGGCCAACCCCCGGCTGGAAGAGCTGCTGGCAGTGTCCGCCGCCGAACTGACCGGCCGCTCTATGTTGGACTTGCTCGAGCGTGCGGACTTGAACCTGGCCCAAAAACTGGGCTGCACAGCCGATGCGCCGCCGGCACAGTTGGCTCAACTGTGCGGCGAACAGGACGACACCTCCAAGGTCAGCTACGTGCTGCCGAACGGCCATCACCGTTTTGTGCAACGAACCAGCATCGCCGTGCGAGACGGCACAGGCGGCATCCTGGGGTGGATGATCATGCTGCGCGATGTGACCGAGGAGCGCAACCTGCAACAGATACGCGAAGACCTGACCAACACCATCGTCCACGATCTGCGCAGCCCGCTCACCAGCATCCTGGGCAGCCTGTACTTGCTGCAAGAGATGATTCCGCCCGGCGACGCCGACGCGAGTCAGGCCGTGAATATCAGCGTGCGCAGTACGCTGCGGCTGCTCGATCTGGTCAATTCGCTGCTGGACATCAACAAGCTACAGTCGGGGCACGATATTGTGCGCCTCAAGCCGGCTTCGCTGGCAGCGCCCCTGGCGACCGCCGTGGAGCGTTTGACCGCCCTTGCCAATGAATCCGGCATCCGCATCGGGCAGGAGATCGCTCCCGAGTTGCCGTTGGTGATGATGGACGAAGACATCATCGGCCGGGTGATCATCAACTTGCTGGACAACGCCCTCAAGTTCACACCACGCAACGGCCATGTCACCCTCGTGGTCGAACCTGATCCCGACGACGATCGCTTTGTGCGATGTCTGGTGCGCGACACCGGCCCGGGCATCCCGCCCGAACATCGCACGCGCATCTTCAACCGTTTCGTGCAGATCGACGATCAGCCGGTGCATCGGCGCGGCAGCGGCCTCGGGTTGAGCTTCTGCCAGCTGGCGGTGGAAGCTCATGGGGGCCGTATCTGGGCCAGCGCCGCGCCGGGCGGCGGAGGCGAATTGATCTTCACGCTTCAGCGGGCGTCGGCCTGAACGGCCCGGCGTTCCTCACCACCCTCGCACTCGACTCCGTGCCGATCAACTTCTCCAACGAATAAATTCGCGTCTGGCGGGCCTGCGCCGACGAGGCCCCATCCACGAAGGGTGGACGGTCAGCCCACGGCTCCACCGCCAAACTTTGACGCGCACTCCACTCGACTCTGCGACTCTTGTCAAACCGGTGTCGCTATGCTATAATCCCATCGTAGTTAAGTCTAGGTGAGCAGCATGTGGAAAGTGGGCGACCCCCACTTTTCTTGTTGAATGGCTCGAAAATCACGCAACATCAATCGAACAGCGTCGACGCCTGAACATCAAGTCAGCAGGAGCGGTATCAGGTCATGAAGAGTGAGTTTCTACTCGCGTTCAATCAAATCTGCAGCGAGCGCAACCTGCCCAAGGAAGTGGTGCTGGAAGCGCTGAATACCGCCTTGGTGAGTGCCTACCGGCGGGACGTTAACGCGTCCAGCGCGCAGAATATCACCGCCGTCATTGACGGCAACACCGGCCTGGCCCACATCTACGCCGAGAAAGAAGTGACCGACGTCGTCACCGACTGGCGGACAGAAGTGTCGCTGGCCGCCGCGCGCCAGGTCGTGCCCGACGCCAAAATCGGCGACATGATCATGGTTGAATCCACGCCGGAAGGCTTTGGCCGCATCGCCGCGCAGACCGCCAAACAGGTCATCCTGCAGCGCATCCGCGAGGCCGAGCGCGACGCGCAGTACAACCTGTACGCCGAACGCGAAGGCGAGATCATCAACGGCGTCGTGCAAAGCATCGGCGGGCCGGGCATCACCCTCAACCTGGGCCGGACCGAAGCGCTGCTGCCCAAAAAAGAGCAGGTCAACGGCGAGCGCTACCAGCTCCACCAGCGATTGCGCGCCTTCGTGCTGGAAGTGCGCAAGAGCAATCGCGGCCCGCAGATCATCGTCAGCCGCGCGCACAAGAACATGCTGCGGCGTCTGCTGGAACTGGAAGTGCCGGAGATCTTCAACGGCACGGTCGAGATCAAAT
>CAZKBQ010000116.1:0-9689 GCA_964550855.1 uncultured Anaerolineae bacterium | reverse complement strand
GGCGGTGTTTTATTTCCTCTGCTGACCCGACGTGTCCCCGCGGCCGTTCACCTCGGCATAAACTTTGCCGCACACCAGGAGTATCATGAGTTTTACTGATTTCAATCTCGAGTCGCGCCTGCTGACAAACGTGGCGGCGCTGGGCTTCGAGCAGCCGACGCCCATTCAGCGCGCGACGATTCCGGTCGCGTTGACAGGCCGGGATGTGCTGGGCAGCGCCGAGACGGGCACCGGCAAGACGGCGGCCTACCTGCTGCCGATTATGCATCGCCTGCTGAACGGCCCGCGTCCGCGCGGCCCGCGCGTGCTGGTGATGGTGCCCACTCGCGAACTGGCCCTGCAGGTGGACGAACAGTTGCGCGCGCTGAGCGCGGGCACCGGCCTGCGCAGTGTGGCCGTCTTCGGCGGCGTGGCGCTGGGCAGCCAGGAAGCGGCCCTGCGCCGCGTGCCCGACATCGTCATCGCCACCCCCGGCCGTCTGCTCGATCACATGGAGCGCCGGAATGTGCGCTTTGACGATCTGCAGGTGCTGGTGCTGGACGAGGCCGACCGCATGCTGGATATTGGCTTCCTGCCCGACATCCGCCGCGTGGTCAGGGTGCTGCCCAAAGAACGGCAGACGCTGCTGTTCTCGGCCACTCTGCAGCCGATTATCAACCTGGCTTATGAAGTCACCCGCCAGGCGGCGCGCATCGAAGTCGAGAAGACCATCACGCCCGAAGCCATTTCACAGGCGTTTTATCCTGTGCCCGAGCATCTGAAGATGCAGCTGCTCAAGCAGCTGCTGCAGGACCCGGCCATGGACAGCGTGCTGATCTTCTCGCGCACCAAGCACCGCGCCGACAAGATCGTGCGCGATCTGCAGCGGGCCAAGATCTCGGCTGCCGTCATTCACGGCAACCGCTCGCAAAGCCAGCGTGTGGCCGCGTTGGAAGCCTTTCGGCAGGGGCGCTCGCGCGTGCTGGTGGCTACCGACATCGCCGCGCGCGGGATCGATGTGGAAGGTATCAGCCACGTCATCAACTTCGATATGCCGATGCAGGTGGAAGATTACGTGCACCGCATTGGGCGCACCGGCCGCGCCGAAGCCGTCGGGCAGGCGTACACGCTGGTGACGCCCGTCGATGAGGCGATGGCGCGCCGCATCGAGGCCGTGCTCAAGAAGCGGCTGCCGCGACAGACCGTGGACGGCATCGATTATCGCACGCCGTCGATGAAGGTGCCGGATGCCGAGGCGATCCGCCGGTATGTAGAGGCCAATCGGCGCCGGGCTTACGGCGCGCGTGCTGCTTAGGTCGCGTCTCACACGCGGCCCACAGCCTTGAATGTGTAAGACCTCTGCCTGGCGGCAGGGGTCTTTTTGTTGCCGCCGGAACCGATCGGGTTTGAACCTCAGCGCAGGCCGAATCGTAATCTTTCCGCCGTTTTTTGTCGGGCGGTGGTAGAATCGTCATTCCGGGAGTAATTGTGATGTCTGAATCTCTCATCCAGGTGACTGGCGGGATGGAGCGCCATCGGCTGCGCAGTCTGTGGCAGTTGATGCGCGGCTTTCGCCTGACCTATCTTGGCGCCATTGGGTCGCTGGCGCTGGGCGCGACGGCGCGCACGTTGACATACCTGCTGCTGGCGTATCTGATCGACACGGTGCTGGGGCCGGGGCAGACGCCGGCGGTAATGTCCATGCTGGTGACAGTGGCGCTGATCTATATCGGGCTGGCCCTGATCGACGGCAGCTTCACGTTTCTCAGCGGGCGGCTGGCGGCGCGCACGTCCGAGGGCATCGCGCAGCGCCTGCGCAATTACCTGTTCGATCATATCCAACGGCTGTCGTTCTCGTATCATGACAAGGCGCAGACCGGCGAGCTGATCCAGCGCGCCACGTCGGACGTGGACGCGATCCGGCGGTTTTTCTCAGATCAGGCCATCAACGCGGGTCGCATCGTGCTGCTGTTTGTGATCAACTTCATCGCGATCCTGCGGATCAATGCGCCGCTGGCGGCCATGTCGGTGATCGTCATCCCGATCGTGCTGGTGATCTCCACCTGGTTTTTCAAGCGGATTTCGGCCGCGTATGAGGCGCACCAGGAGCAGGAAGCGGCGCTGTCCACGGTGCTGCAGGAGAATCTGACGGGCGTGCGCGTGGTGAAGGCGTTTGCGCGCCAGCCGTTTGAGCGCGACAAGTTTGAGCAGGTCAACTGGGAAAAGTATGTGCGCGGCCGCCGCCTGCTGATCAATCACGCGCTGTACTGGCCCATCACCGATGTTTTGTGCGGTTTTCAAATGCTGGCCGGTTATCTCATCGGCGCGACCCTGGTCATCAACGGCGCGCTGACGCTGGGCGATTATATTGCGTATTCCGGCCTGGTGGTCTGGCTGATCTGGCCCATGCGCAATCTGGGGCGATTGATTGTGCAGATGTCCACCAGCCTGGTGTCATACGGGCGTGTGGCCGAGATCGTGCGCGAGGGGCGTGAGCCGCTGACGGAAGGCGCGTTCCAGCCCGCGGGGCCGCTGCGCGGCGAGCTGGTCTTTGAAAACGTCAGCTTTGAATACGAGGCCGATCAGCGCGTGTTGAAGGACATCTCGTTTGAGGTGAAAGCGGGCCAGGCGGTGGCGCTGCTCGGCTCGACCGGTTCCGGCAAGACCTCATTGGTTAACCTGCTGCCGCGCTTTTATGAGTACAGCAGCGGCAGCGTGCGGTTGGACGGCGTGGAGTTGAATCAGTATCCGCGCGCTTACCTGCGGCATCACATCGGCCTGGTGGAGCAGGAGCCGTTCCTGTTTTCGCGCAGCATCCGTGAGAATATCAGTTACGGGGTGGGGCGCGCCGTCAGCGATGCCGAGGTTGAAGCGGCGGCGCGGGCGGCGGCCATCCACGATGCGATTGTGACTTTCCCCGACGGTTACGCCACGCTGGTCGGCGAGAAGGGCGTGACGCTGTCGGGCGGGCAGAAGCAGCGCGTGGCCATTGCCCGCACGCTCCTGAAGAACCCGCGCATCCTGATCTTCGACGATTCCACGTCGGCGGTGGACCTGGAAACCGAGCAGGCCATCCGCGAGGCGCTGGAACAGCTGATGCAGAACCGCACCACGTTCATCATCGCGCACCGCGTGCAGAGCGTGATGAACGCCGATCTGATCCTGGTGCTGGACAAGGGCCGCATCGTGCAGCGTGGCACACACGCCGAACTGCTGGCGCAGCCTGGCATTTACCGGCAGATCTTCGACATCCAGACGCGCATTGAGACGGAGCTGGAGAAGGAAGTGAATAATGGTGAGCGGGTAGTGGCAGGTTGAGGGTGACGAGTAATGCGTAATGAGTGATGAGTGATGAGTGATGAGTGATGAGCGGTTCCGGTGGGGCGGACTGGGGTTGCTGCTTGCGAAGCCCCGACCACTGACCGCTGACCACTAATCACTGACCAAAAGGCAGCCATGTCCGACGCTATTGAGTTCGAAGAAGAAGAATTTACCACCCAGTTCAACGGGCAAACCATCAAGCGAATTCTGCTGCAGGCCCGACCATACTGGCGTTGGGTGGCCGGTTTTCTGGTCGCGGTGGGGCTGGTGTCCGCGCTCGATTCGTACTTTACGTTTCTGCGCAAGCAGATGATCGACACGGGCATCACGCCGCGCGATCCGTCGGCGCTGGCCGCGCTGGGTGTCAACTACGCGCTGATGACGATCGTGCAGGCGGCGGGCGTTTTCGGCTTCATCTACCTGGCGGGCATCCTGGGCGAGCGCATCCAGTACGACCTGCGCAAGAAGATGTTCAACCATCTGCAGGATCTGTCGCTGACGTATTTCAGCCAGACGCCCGTCGGCTGGATCATGTCGCGCGTCACCAGCGACTCGGTGCGCATTTCCGAGCTGGTCACGTGGGGCATCCTGGACGTGACCTGGGGGGCGATGAGCATCATTACCGCCTTTGCCTTCATGCTCACCATCAACTGGACGCTGGCCCTGATGGTGCTGGCCTCAGTGCCGGTGCTGCTGGTGGTGGCGGTATTCTTCAAACAGAAGATCATCGTGGAGTTTCGCAACGTGCGCCGCATCAACAGTAAGATCACCGGCGCGTACAACGAGAACATCACCGGCGTGCGCGTGGTGAAGGCGCTGGGCCGTGAAGAAGCCAATCTGCAGGAATTCAGCGAACTGACCGGCGATATGTATCAGGCGGGCTTTCGCGCCGCGTGGCTGTCGGCGCTGTTTTTGCCGGCCGTGCAGGTGATCAGCGCCGTGGCCGTCAGTATCATCATCTGGTATGGCGGCTCGCAGGTGCAGATCGGCGGCCTGACCATCGGCGGCCTGCAGGCCTTTGTCTCATACGTCACCTTCATGATGTGGCCGATCCAGGACCTGGCGCGCGTCTATGCCGAGATGCAGCACGCCGTGGCCAGCGCCGAGCGCGTCTTTTCGCTGATCGATGCCGTGCCGAATGTGGTGAACCGGCCCGGCGCGATCGATCCCGGCACGATTGCGGGTGACATCGTCTTCGATCACGTCGATTTCGATTACGGCGACGGCCAGCCGGTGTTGACTGATTTCTCGTTGACGGTGAAACGCGGTGAGACGATTGCGCTGGTCGGCCCGACCGGCGGCGGCAAATCGACGATCGTGAATCTGCTGTGCCGCTTCTACGAACCGGTGAGGGGCCGCATCACGATCGGGGACGCCGACTACACCGCCTTGACGTTGGAGGCGATCCAGTCGCGCATCGGCGTGGTCCTGCAGACGCCGCATCTGTTCAGCGGATCGATTCGCGAGAACATCCGCTACGGGCGGCTGGACGCCACCGACGAAGAAATTGAGGCGGCGGCGAAACTGGCGGGCGCGCACGACTTTATTGTGACGCTGGACAAAGGTTATGATGAAGCGGTAGGCGAGGGCGGCAATCTGTTGTCCACCGGGCAGAAGCAGCTCATCAGCCTGGCGCGGGCGGTGCTGGCCCAACCCGAAGTGTTCATCATGGACGAGGCGACCAGCTCAGTAGATACCCTGACCGAAGCGCTGATTCAGCGCGGCATGGAGCAGTTGATGAAGGGGCGCACCAGCTTCGTGATTGCGCACCGCCTCTCGACGATCCGCCGCGCCGATCGCATCCTGGTGATCGACGGCGGGCGCATTGCGGAGATGGGCACTCACGCGCAGCTGCTGGCCAAACGCGGGCACTACTACCATCTGTACACGCGCCAGTTCCGGCACGACCTGAGCCGCGAGTACCAGCTGTACACGTTGACGGGGGCGGCGGTGAATTAGAAGCTGGAGGGTTGGCAGCGATACGAACATCGCCCCGTGATCCGATCGCTCGAATCACGGGGCGATGAAGTCAGGTAACCTTCAGCGCTTACTGAACCACCGGCCGGGCGGCCAGCGTCACGCTGATGTCCATCGATTTGCCGTTGCGTAGGACGGTCAGCGTCACCGTGGTGTCGGCGCCGGCACGCTGCACCGCACGCTGCAGCTGCTGCATGCTGGTGATGGGCTGGCCGTTGAAGGCCGTAATCACATCACCGCCGATCTGAATGTCCTGCCCGTTCAGTGTGGTGGTCGTGGAGCCGGCCTGCAGACCTGCCCGCTGCGCGGGGCTGTCGGCCACCACCTGCTCGACCAGCACACCCTGCTGATCGGACTTAAGGTTCATCGCCTGAGCCAGATCGGGCGTAAGCGTCAGCCCTTGAATGCCCAGCCACACGGCGCCCGTGCCATTGCCGCGGTTGTTCGGAACGGTGGGCAGACTGGGCACTTGCGGCAGCGCCGTCGCCGACTGGGTGTTGCTGGCCGGCCGCGCAGCCAGGGTCAGGTTCACCGTCTGTGTCTGGCCGTCACGCAGGATGGTGAGCGTCACCTGTTGACCCACGGTGGTCGAACGCGCCAGATAAGCCACCAGATCGTCGAAGGTCTTCACCGGCTGATTATCGATGGCGGTGATCACATCGCCGCCCACCTGCACGGTCTGACCATCCAGCGTAAAGTTCTGCGTGCTGCCGCGCAGGCCGGCCTTTTCAGCCGGGCTGCCGGTTGCCACGTCACCCACCAGCACGCCGCGCTGATCGGACTTGAGATTCATCGCCGTCGCCAGATCGGGGATCAACGTGCGGCCGCTGATGCCGATCCACGAATGCTCGTATTTGCCCGACTTGATCAGCTCCGGCACGACCTTGCCCACGATCACCGACGGGATGGCAAAACCAATACCCACTGAAGCGCGCACCGGCGAATCGATGGCCGACGTCACCCCCACGACCTTGCCGCTGTCGTCGGTGAGCACGCCGCCCGAGTTGCCGGGATTGATGGGCGCATCGGTCTGGATCACATCCGGGATGGTGTACGAGCCGCTGAGGCCGCTGGTGCTGTTGTCCACCGGCAGCGACCGCGCCAGCGCGCTGATGAAGCCCACCGTCATGGTGTTCTGATTGCCAAACGGATTGCCGATGGCGACCGCCAGCTGCCCCACCTTGACCTGCGTGGAATCGCCCAGCGTCACCGGCTGCAGCTGATCCGCAGGCACGTCCACTTTGATGACGGCCAGGTCGCTATCCGGGTCGGTGCCCACCACCGTGGCCGGCACAATCGTGCCGTCGTAGAACGTCACCGACACTTTGGACGCGCCGTCCACCACGTGGTTATTCGTCACGATGTGGCCTTGTTTGTCCCAGACGAAGCCGGAGCCCAGCGCGGTCGCCGGTACGTTTGGATGGCCCTGCGGCAGGCCGCCAAAGCCCTGGTTGCCGGCCGCCGCGTTCTCGATGACGTTGATGGCGACCACCGACGGGTTAACCTGCGCGTAAATGTTTTCAAGCGTCTGCTGCAGATCGGTGATACTGCCGGCCGCAGCCACGGGGCCGCTCGGCGCGACGGCGACCGGCGCGGTGGCTTGACCGGTTGTGGCGCTCGCCGGCGGGTTGGCCGCGGCCGCCGTGCTCAGCGTCGCCGCGCTGCACGCTGAGAGCATCAGCGCGATGGCGACGAGCAGCGTAATGGACAGAGTTCGAATCTTCATTGAGAAACCTCCACTGTTACTGTAAGTTAGCTTGATAGCCTCGGTCAGATGACCTTGCAATGGATAGTCTACTTGTTCTTCCTTAAACGGGCGTGAAATCGGCCTGTTAAATTCCTTAGACTCGCATGAATGTAAGTGTAATGGGCATGGACAGACGGCCGATTCCGGAGTACCATGCAGCCAACTTCGAATCTGGAGCGGACAGATGGAGGCTGCGTTGCTGGCGCTGCTGGCGCAGGGCGCGGCTCTGGGCTTGAGCGCGGGAGCGTCGCCGGGGCCGCTGCAAACCCTGCTGGTGTCCGAATCGCTGTTGGGCGGCGTCAAACGCAGCTGGCCCATCGCGTTGGCACCGTTGATTACAGACATCCCGATCATTCTTCTCATGTTGATCGTGCTGCGGGCGCTGCCATCGGGCGTGGTGCGGCTGCTGGGGCTGGCGGGCGGCGTCTATGTGCTGTATCTGGCGTGGGGGTTGTGGCGGCAGTGGCGCGCGGGCGCGGGCCAGGACTTTCACGCCGCCGATGCGGCGATCAGTCCGTGGGTGACGCTGCGCAAAGGCGCCTTGACCAACTTCCTCAATCCCAATCCCTATCTGTACTGGGGGCTGGTGGGCGGCCCGATTTTGCTGGACGCCCTCGACCGATCGGCCGCGCATGCCGCCGCTTTTCTGCTGGGCATGTACGGCGTCTTCATCGGCCTGCTGCTGGCGCTGGCCGTCATCTTCGATCAGGCGCGGCGGCTGGGGCCGCGCGTGGTGCGCGGCCTGCTGTTGATCAGCCTGGGCGTGCTGATCGTTTTAGGGGTACTACTGATTTGGCGCGGACTGACGGGCTGACGATCGGCTTCAATCCGCCCGCTCGATCCGGATCGCCAGCCATGTCCCATCGGGCTGGCGGATGGCCTGACCCTTGACCCGTGTGCCGATCGAGATGTCGCCCCGGATCGAAGTGCCGCCATCGACGCGGATGAGCCTGTCCCCGATCGTCCAGTGATCCCCCTCCAGGCTGGTCACCACGCCCTTGAATTTGAGTTTCTCCGCCTGGGTGGGCTTGGGCCTGGGCGTCTGCTCCGGAGGCGGCGCCTCATGCGGCGGCGCCTTTGTTGGTTGCGGCTTGTCCTTATTGTCCTGCAGCTCGATGCGGCGCGCGTGCAGTGTGCCATCGGCCTGCTGCTTCGCTTTCACTTTGACCTGTGACCCCACGGTGATGGCGCCGCGAAGGTCGGTCTCGCCGTCCACGATTACCGTTCTCCCGGCGATCAGCCAGGTGTCACCCTGCATTGCTTCGACGCGCCCATCAAAGTTGATGGCGTGCAGCTTCGGCGCGTGAGTGGGTTGAGGCGCAGCGGTGGACGTGGGCCGAGGGGTGGCCGTCGGTTCGGCTGTCGCCGGTGAATTGTCAGGCGTGGGCGTGGCCGTCGCCAGCGCAATCGCCGAAGTCGGCGCGGCGGTCGGCTGCGCGGGCGGCGCCACATCAATGTGCAGAGCCAGCACGGCCCCGTCGCCATGCAGTTGGCCCACCACGTGCGCATACGCGCCGGGCCGCGGCGTCGCGCCGGTCAGCGTTGTCTGCGAAGTGAGCGCGACGTCGATGCGATCGATCTGCCAGCGCTGGCCGCGCAGCTCGTCGATGGCGCCGTCGAATTCGATGACGACCTCCCGATGGGTGGTCTGCAGGGCGCGTACTTCTTCGCGGCGGCGCTGGGCCAATTCTTGATCCAGCTGCAGGCGCGACGGGCCATCCACCATCAAAGCGCGCTGCACGTCTTCATAAAAGCGTTTCAAACCATACAGCGGATCGCCGGGCAGGGCGGCCTCGGAGGCGCGCACGGCGCCGACGCCAAGCACGATCATCGCCGCCAGCACGGTCGTCAGCGCGATGATGGGGCGCAGCCAGCTGCGCGCTCGCGACGGTGCCGGTTGCGGGCCGGATAGAGTACGGGCCTGCGCCATAAAGGCATGGAAGCTGCGCTGCTGCGCAGCGAGGGGGGGACGCCGATCGAGCGCCTGAATCTGCTCCGCCGCAGCCAGCCAGCCGTGCACTGCAGCCCGATAGTGCGGATACTGATCGAGGATCGGCTCGACCGGCTCGCCGGTTTCCTGGGCGGCCAGGCAACTTTGCAAAATCGAATCGAGTGAGGTGTTCATGGCTCGCTGGCCTCACTTTTCAGCCGGCGGCCGATGGCGGCCAACGCCCGCAGCTGCAGCTGCTTGACGGCACTGGCGGACTTGCCCAACAGCCGGGCCACTTCGTCGATGGGCAGCCCCTGACCGATGCGCAGTGCGATCACATCCCGTTGATCAGGCGTAAGCGCGCGCACGGCGCGCCGCACGGCATGCTGCAAGGCCGCCTGCTCCAGATTCGCCTCCAGCTGGGCAGCAGGGCCGGCCTCGTCGCTGGGCAGCGATTCGTCCAGCTCCACTTCGTGGCGGCGATAGTGCCGGCGGTGATGGTCGTTGACGACGTGGCGGGCCACGCCGAACAGCCAGCCGGTCAGCGTATGGCGCGGCCCCGTTCGATCGTGCAGCGCGGTCAGGCAGCGCATGAAGACTTCGCTGGTCAGGTCTTCGGCGGTTTCGGTCTCGCCGCAGTGGAAAACGATGTAGCGATAAATGCGGGGGTAATAGTAAGTGTGAATCTGCGCCAGCGCGTCGGCGTCGAGGCGGCGGGCGCGCGCCAGCAGCGCC
>CAZKBQ010000115.1:0-9749 GCA_964550855.1 uncultured Anaerolineae bacterium | reverse complement strand
TCGAACTGGCGCACCGCGAGTTGATGCGCTGCCTCGTGCGGCAGGGCGAGGTGGGCCATGCCGTCCAGCACTATCAACACCTGCGTGAGATGCTGAACCGCGAACTGCAGGCGGAGCCGTCGCCAGAGACGGCGATGGTGTATGAGCGGATCAAGCGCGGCGATGAGGTGTAGCGTGAACCGTGAGGCGTAAAACGCGGCGCGCGAAGACATGTGCCGCACGGGCGGCCGATGTTACGCGCCTCGATAAACTCCAGGGGAGGATGTTCCATGTCTAATGAAATCATCACCGTTCGGCCGGACGCCGCCATCATGACACGCCAGCGGCTGCCCAACTTCGTCGGCATTTCGGCGGCCACGGCCGGCGCGACCGGGATTTCGATGAACCTGGTGATCATCCCGCCCGGCGGCGCAGCCGAGCCGCACCTGCATCGCAACTACGAGACGGCCATTTATCTGCTGCAAGGCCGCGTCGAAACGCGCTATGGGCCGGGGCTGAGCCGGTCGGTGATTAACGAAGCCGGTGATTTCATCTTCATTCCCGCCAACGTGCCGCATCAGCCCATCAACTTGAGCAACACCGAACCCGCCCGGGCGATCATCGCTCGCAACGACGCCAATGAGCAGGAACACGTGGAGCCGTATCATAGTCAATCCGAAGTGTGACTAAGGGTTTGCCAAGAAGCAACCTGGCCGATTCATTCGTCATGTCTGAATGCTCGCTTCGCGTCGGGCATCCATCGCGACGATGGGCAAGATATGCCAATTGGGCGCTGGATTCCCGCTTAAAACACGCGGGAATGACAGCGCACGGGGCGCGATTGGCTAAGGGTTTGCCAAGAAGCAACCTGGCCGATTCATTCGTCATGTCTGAATGCTCGCTTCGCGTCGGGCATCCATCGCGACGATGGGCAAGATATGCCAATTGGGCGCTGGATTCCCGCTTAAAACACGCGGGAATGACAGCGCACGGGGCGCGATTGGCTAAGGGTTTGTCAAGAAACAACCTGGTCGATTCATTCTTTGACAAGCCCTAAAGAAGCGGAGGCCGGCTGATGAGCGTAGCCGGCCTTCAACCGCCCACTTTCAACCTCCGCCTTCTAACCTCTCCTGTCAGCACTTCTAGAAGCACCCGCGTGCTATGCTCTTCCCGACCAGGAAGACCGTGACCGACGCATCCTCATGCGTCGGCGGGCATAGGACTGCCCGCTTTACGGCCTCTATTTCAGGGAGGAGATGTCATGCGTTACGCGAACGTCGTCCGCTTTGTCGTCGTTGTCGTCCTGACGGCCCTCGGCGTGGCCGCCTGTGGCGGAGGTGGTGCAGCTGCCCCGGCGGCTTCGAGTAGTTCAGCGTCCAGCAATCAATCGTCTACGTCATCCCCAGCGGCCGCTGCGCCGGGCGGATCACTCAGCGCGCAGGGCGTCGATGCCTGCCAGTTGATCACCGCCGACGATGTGAAGCGCATCAGCGGCTATGACGCTGTGAAGTTCGACGGCAAAGAAGGCTACTGCTCCATCGATGTGGGTGATGGCAAGCTGAACATCGGCGTCAGCCTCGGCATGGATACCGGCGTGGACATGTCCGGCAACCCGCGACTCGATCTGGGCAGAGGCGTCCAAGGTTCCACCACCGGCAGCGGCTGGCTGAACCAGCTGATCTTCCCGGACAGTTCGACCGTGAACTTGATCATCAGCGGATCGTCCATGCACGGTGAAGACACCACCAAGTTGATGTTCACCACCGGCGACGGCAGAGACCTGGACGCGCCGTCGGTCTATCGGGCGTACGCCGAGGCCGTGCTGACGAATATCGGCCCGACACAATAAGGGCAGCCGTGTATAACGTCGGCGGCAGCTGAGCGACGGGCGACCGGTCGCCGCTGTCGAAGCCGAAAGCCCCCGCACGCCAGTACTTGAGAAATGACAGGACGCCCATTAAGTGCTAGAGTTTGCCGCGTTCCACGCAATTGGCAACTGCGCGGCTCGACGTCGTCGAAACTCATTTCGTGTGCGTGTCTCTCTTGGGGAGGAGATAACCATGCGTGCTGCACAGCGTTTCGCTTCGTTCGCGTTGATCTTCGCGATCCTGCTGCCTGCATCCTATCCGTCCGTGCTCGCCGCGTCTTTCGAGCCGATCGCCGTACCGATCCAGTCGACGACGGCGGCCCCGATTCAAGCGACGGTTCCTGCGCAGAACATCACCATTCAATCACCGCCGCCCGATCGGACCACCACACCCGCCGCGCCAACGGCTTTCAACAACTCCCTCACCATCGACGTCAGCGGCTACGTCAGCGTCACGCATAGCAGCGCCATTCAGCCCACCGTCGCTGCGACGTATGAAGTATGGATTCGGCGCAGCACGATGACCGCCGGTTGTCAGGCCATTCTGGGCAAAGACTACACGCAAGCCTATTGGCTGGGCCTGTGCAACAACGTCATCCGTTTCCATTCGGGCGGTGCGGGTTCAGCGCAGGACGGCACCACGGTGATCCCGGCGGGCGTGTGGACGCACATCGCCGTGACGTGGGACACTGTCGCCAACACGCGCAAGTACTACATCAACGGCGATCTCGAATACACGGGCACAGCAGGCACCGCGCCCACCGGCACGCGCGAACTGCGCATCGGCTACGACGGCGTCAATCCCTCCGATCAATTCTCCGGCAACATCGCCGAGGTGCGCATCTGGAACATCGCGCGCTCACAGGACGATATTCGCCACACGCTGAATGAAGCGATCCAGGCGCCGCTGCCCGGCCTCGTCGCCGACTGGCATTTGAGCGACGATTACACCGACAGCATCGGCGGCCACAACGGCGTCCCGATCGGCCCGATCAGCCTCAGCGGCCCGGCGTCGCCCGCGCAGCCGAGCTACGTCACCATCGACAAAGACTTCAACACGCTGCCGTATGGCCGCTATGGCGCAGCGACGGTCTATCTGCCCAACACCAATCAAGCCCTGTTGATCGGCGGCATTCTCAACGGCGCGATCACCAATCGCCTCGATGTCGTGGACGCGGCCACGGGCGTGGCAAAGCCGTTGGGCACGTTACCATCCAATCGGGCGTTTGAATCCGCCGCCTACGATCCGATCAAGAACACAGTCTATGTCTTCGGCGGCAGCGATACGTTCAACGGCTCGACGTTCGCCAACACCATCTACGCCATCGATTTTCCGACCGGCACGGTGCGCACGCTGGCGGCCACCTTGCCCACGCCCGCTTACGGCATCGGCGCAGTCTACAACTCGAAACAAGATCGCATCTACTTGATCGGCGGTTACAGCGGCAGCATCCTCTCGACGATCAACGTCTTCAATCCCAACACGGAAACGATCGGGCCGAGCAGCGTGGCTTTGCCGCAGGCGAACTATCAAATGGCTGCGATCTATTCGCCGTTGTCTGATCGCATCTACACCTTTGGCGGCCTGACCAGCGGCGGCACGGCGGTGGATACGATCTATTCACTGAACTTCACAAGCGCGACCGCCGGTGCGGTGACGTCGCTGCCCGCGCACCTGCCCCAAGCCGATCTGACGCAGACTGCCGTGCAAGACTCGCACACCGGCCTGATCTATCTCATCGGGGGGCTGAACACCGATCGAGTATTGGCCTTCGATCCGACGAACAATAGTTTGTGGACAACATTGATCAAGCTGCCGCAGACGCGGCCCTACGCCGGCGCGATCTACAGCGCGCGCAATCGCCACGCATTGTTCATCGGCGGCGGCTTCTATCTGAGCAACGGCGATAACTTTGTGTATCGCATTCCGTTGGGCGACGGGCCAAGTGTGCCGATCGGGCGCTGGGATTTTCCGCAGCCGGTAGCCAGTCAGGTCAACGCCATCGCCGGGCAAAAATATGTTTACGTTGGCACCAACGGCAGCGGCTTCTATCGATATTATCCCAACGGCACCAACTTCCAGATTGCGGGCAATGTGTATGGCAGCGCCAGCGGCATCGTCACCGGCATGTACTACGATCCCGTCGCCGCCAAATTGTGGTTCGGCACAACCGATGCGTATGGCTGGTCTTACGACGGCTCGGCGTTGGTGGGCTACAACAATGGCAACACCACGCCCTCGATGATCAATCCGGTATACAGCACCGACGGAATTTTCTTCGGCCACGCCAACGGCGCAGCGTGGCAATCGCTGCTGAATGGCTGGCAAAACAGTCTTTCAGGTAACGTCACGTCACTCGCTTCACGCAATGAAAGTCATCCGTTGGGCCTGTTCTATGAATGGGCCGCGGTGGGCACGCCCATCATCCCGAAACCGAGCGGGCCGACGACGGACACGGTGAACGCCCCGGATAACAATTACGGCTTCACGTATGCGCTGCATCGCCTGGCGTTCAATCTGGTGCTGGGCGGCAGCGGCACCGATGCGAATTACGGCGCGCCGTGCGGCTATGCCACCATCAATGACATCCGCTTCGATCGCAACGGCGATTTCTTCATTCCCAACGGCGCGGGCGTGTGCTTCATCGGCAACAATCCCAGCTATGGCGGCTCGCTGTCGGGCAATCAACTCACCCCGTTGATCGGCGGCCAGCCCGTGCAGGCCAGCATGGATGCGGAGGGCCGCATCTGGGTCTCATCGCTGGGCTATGCTTCCCCCAACAACAGCGGCGGCCTCATCGCGTACGAAGCGGTGGGCAACTGGCCGACGATCACCGTGACCACCAGCGAATACAACTGGCTCAACGCGCCGGTGGGCAGCCGCACGTATGGCAGCGGCAGCTGGCTCAGTCGCTTCAACGCCGTGGGCGCCATCGACGAGCGCGTGTGGGCGGGCGACACATCAGGCAAACTGGTGACGCTGGCGCAGCGCTGGCAGCAGATCGATCAAAGCGACAACATCGGCCAGCAGGCGATTGAAAATATCTGGATGGCGCGCGGCCGCGCATTTCTATCGACGGCGACGGCGGGCGGCGGCGGCAATTTGTATGTGCTGATGCCAGATGGCAAGACGTGGGACAACCGATCGGGCATCCACGTCCGATCGGTCTTGGGCGACTCGCAGGGCCGCATCTGGGTTGGCACTGATAACGACGTTCGGCTTTACACGCCCACGGGTTGGACGACGTTCACCGCGTCGCCGTCCATGGGCACACCGCCCACCGGTCCCGTCACGGCGTTGAGCGAAGATCAACAGGGCCGCATCTGGATCGGCGGCGCGAACGGGTTGACGTTGTACGATCGAGGCCGCTTCGTGTTCACGTTGAACAAAACGAATTTCGGATTGCCCGCGACGGCGATCAACACGCTGGCGGTCGATCGCGATAACGCGCTGTGGATCGGCACGAGCAGCGGTCTGGCCAAACTCGCTGGCAGCACGTTGGTGACGTACACCGTGGCGTCGGGCTTGCCGTCGAACTCGATCTACAGTCTGGCGCAGACCGGCGATGGCACGATCGCGGTCAGCACCGACAACGGTTTTGCGGTGCTCACCGGCACCACCTTCATCACCGAAGCACTGCCCATCCCGGCGACGAACTTGCCCTTGACGCTGGACAACCTCGGTCACGTCTGGGCGGGCAGCGCGGTGCGCACCGGCGCGAATGCGTGGTTCGCGTACTACAACAACAACTCCGGTTTGCGCAGCAGCACCATCAGCGGGGTGGCCGCCGACGGCGCGGACAAAGTGTGGTTCAGTCACGCGCCCGATACCGGCGTCAGCGTGCGCAGCGCCTTCCTGCCCCCACTGTCAGACAGTGTGCCCATCATCAGCAGCATCTCGCCCGATCACGGCTCGGCGGGTGATTTCATCACGATCAGCGGCACCGGCTTCGGATCGAACGTGGGGGCCGTGCAGGTCACGATCGGCGGCGTGAATGTGGATGTGTCCAGCGTCACACCGACGTCGATCATCGTGCGCCTCAATCGCGATGTGACCAGCGGCGACGTGGACGTGCGCGTGGGCAAACGCCACACCACGCTGGCCGGCTCAACGCAGCCCGCTTTCTGCGCGGTGCCATACATCATTAACTTCTCGCCCACCGGCGGCGATTACGGCGTGGTCGTGGATGTCAGCGGCGGCAACATCGATCCGGGCTTCAAGCTCAACGTGGGCAGCGGCCCCACGCGCCAGTATGCGTACGATACGCCGCGTCACTTCCGCTTCCCGATCACGCTGGGCGACACGACCGGCAACTTGAAGATCACCAACCTGTGTCCCACCATCGCCACCACCGATTCGCGCGAGTTTCGCGTGATCACGCTGGGCATCGATCACGTGGCGCTGAATCAGGGCTTGCCGTCCTACGAGTTGGTCACGCAGCGCCCGACGTTCTTGCAGCACTTTATCACGCGCAGCGTCGATCCGCGCCAGACCGATCAGATCGCGTTGGACAGCATCGAGCTGCAAATCACCGATCTGGCGACGAATAACACGACGTACAAGACCATTCCGTACAGCGGCACGGTGCCGACGACGCTGGGCGCGCCGTCGTTCGCGCAGGTGCTCGACACCGTGAACAGCGTCAACGTGCCCAACGTTTACCTGAACACCGCGCTGTCCGGCGGCACGGTGCAGATCAAGAGCATCTTGAAGAATCGCGGCTACACCGTGGCGCAGACCACCACGACGGCGAGTGTGAAGGGCAATCAGCCGCTGCGCGTGTTGTTTGTGCCCATCATGCATCCGGGCTTCACCGCGAACGATCTCAACGCGATGAAGGCCAACGTCACCAGCGACATCGGGCCGCTCACCTATCGGTTGATGCCGCAGGGGCGCGTGGAATGGTTCTGGTCGGACGAAGTCCTGACGAGTTCGGGCGTGGACATCGGCAACACGCTGAAGCTGTACGAGTTCGGTCACGCCATGGACACCGTCCGCAAGAACTGGAACAAGGTGAATGGCCCATCGGGGCAGGTGGTGATCGCGTTTGGCGTGGTCGAAGGTCAGATCGCCACCAATCCTTTGATCGATGGCCTCGCGTTCTGGCCCGACCTGGCTTCGATCCTCAATCACACGGCGCTGGTGCCCTTCAAGGCGCTGTGCGGCCTGGCCAACACGGTGGTCAAAATCTTCACCTTTGGTCTGGCGAACGATGTCTGCAATGTGGACATTCCGTTGTTCGTCGGGTGGGCGCGGGGCGATCGGGCGGACAGCAGCGCGTTGTTCGCGCACGAACTGGGTCACATCTCGGAACTGGTCAAGCCCGAAGCCATCAACGGCAGCTGGACCGACAACTTCAGCCACTCTGTCAACGACGAAATTTCCAACGGCGAGTGCAAAACGAGCGGCAATGTGTTTGACTGGAGCAAGTCGTTGTACGCGCAGCCCGGTGTGAAGGACCCGGTGGTCGATCCGATTACGGGCCAGCAATACTATCCGCAGCAAAACGGCAACGAGTGGACCAATCGCGGCAAGGCGATCATGTCGTACGCTTGCGCCAAGACCACCAGCAACGTCTTCTTCGAGCCGGCCGATTACACCAAGATTCGCGCGGGGATCGATCTGTACTTCCAGCAGGGCGGTTCGCAGCAGGCGCAGCAGCTCCTGACGGCGCTGGCCCAGGGCGTCACCGTGCCGACCACGACCACTGTGCCCGGCCCGCGCCTGTACGTCTCCGGCGCCATCACGCAATCGACAAACAGCGCGGCCTTCGTCAGCGTCGAACGGCCCGACGGCGAGCCGCCGCTCAGCCCCGATTTCACGACGGGCTATGATCTGGTGCAGCGCAGCATCACCGGCACGGAACTCTCGCGGCTGGGCGTGTACCCGCTCTTTAACAGCACCGCCGAGCCGGCCATCACGGGCACTGCGCCGACGACGGCCACCACCAGCGATGTCGGTTTCTTCAGCGCGACGGTGTTACGCGCGACCGGTGTGGTCACGCTCGAACTACAGCACAACGGCGTCGTCATTGCGAAGTATCACGCGGGCAGCGCCGTGCCCACGATTAACCTCAGCAGCCCAACGGCCGGCACGTACAACGCGAGCGTGCCCGTGACGTGGTCGGCCGGCGATGCCGACGGCGATCCGCTCCACATCTCGATCGAGTATTCGCGCGACGGCGTCAACTGGTCGCCGGCGGGCAGCGGCCTCGGCAACAGCGGCACCTACTCGCTGCCGACGTTCCTGTTGGGCGGCAGCGCCACCGCGCGCGTGCGCGCCTTCGCCAGCGACGGCTTCAACGTCGGCGTGTACACGTCCACCCAGTTCACCGTGCCCAATCAACCGCCGCTGCCGTCGATCACCTCACCGCAAAGCGGGGCCACCTTCCTCGAAGGCCAGGCGATCGATTTCACGGGCAGCGCGCTCGACAATCAAGACGGCGTCATCACCGACACGCACCTGATCTGGAGCAGCAATCTCGATGGCGCGCTGGGCAGCGGCTCGGAACTCAGCAAGATTCTCAGCGTGGGCGTTCACACCATCACGCTGCAAGCCACCAACAACGCCAATCTGTCGGCCGCAACCACGATTACGGTCTCAGTGGTCAGTGACTACGCCATGGACGGCATTCCCGATTCGCAGAAGTTAGCCAGCGGCTACAACCCGTTGGATGACAAACTGGCCTACAGCGACGCCGATCACGATGGCCTGCCGTTGATCATGGAACTGAAGCGCGGCACCAATCCGAACAACGCCGATAGCGACGGCGACGGTTACAGCGACGCGGCGGAGATCGTCGCCGGAACCGATCCAAACTCGGCGGCCAGCAATCCCGGCAATCAGCCGCCCGATCGGCTCATTGTCGGCCCGACGGTCATCACCTTCACCGCCGATCTGACCGATGCCGTGCCGTTCCCGCAGCAGCAGGTCGTGATCGCCAGTCGCAATCCGGTGTCGTGGACGATGTCCACCGCCGCGCCGTGGCTGACGGCCGACGTGACCGGCGGCCAGACGCCCGGCGGCGTCACCATCAAGGCGCTGCCCTACAATCTGGGCAATGGCAGCTACACCGGCGTCATCAACTTCACCAGTCCACAGTTGAGCAACACGGTGGCGGTCACGGTGAATCTGACGGTGATCAACGCCGCGCGCAACTGCGACGTCAACCGCGATGGCGTGAGCAACCAATCGGATGTGCAGCTGGTTCAAAGCGCGATCGGCGCCAACTACACGCAGCCCAACTTCAACCTGCGCTACGACTTGAATCGCGATGGCGTCATTACACAAGACGATGTGCAGCTGGCGCAGGCGTGCGTGGCACGGCAAACCGCCTATCAGTTGTATCTGCCGGTGATCGTGAAATAGCCTCACTCCCAACCCCGCGCCTGATGCGCGCTGCATGCATCAGGCGCGGGGGAGTGAAGATCATGCCACATGACTGATTCGTATCACGCGGTGGAGTGGGAAACGTTTGTCGTGCGCGTCTGGCGCGAGGCGGGCAGTGGCGCGTGGCGCGGCGAGATCATACACGTGCCCGATCGGGCGGCGATGCACTTCGCGTCGTTTGCGCAGGCCGAGGAGTTCATGCGGCGCTATGTGCCTGACTCGGCCACCGGCCCGCCACGTGAGGTTTAGGTGCGGGTGGTATACTCCCCGCGACGGCGACGGGGGATGGGTTCAACGCTCGGTGCGCAGTTATTCCCGGAAGCATCCAAGCTGAAGTCAGCGCCGGCGTTCCTGGACAAAGCCGTTCAAACTCAAATCAGCCGAAGGAGGAAACATGTCACATCGAATCTATGGCGTCGTCATCGGGTTGTGTCTGATCGTATTCTCCGTGGCCGCGTGCAGCGGCGCGCAGCCCGCCGCCGCGCCGGCTGAAGCCACGGCGGCCCCGCCCCA
>CAZKBQ010000114.1:0-10251 GCA_964550855.1 uncultured Anaerolineae bacterium | reverse complement strand
GATCGACCGCGCGGCGGTGGTGGTGACCGTCCGCGCGGCGGCGATCGCCGTGGCGGTGGTGATCGGCGCGGCGGCGGCCGGCACTAGACCCAATCTACCTCCGTTTCAGCCGGGGCCGATCCGCGATCGGCCCCGGCTGTTGTTTATACGCAATTTTTCAGGTTGCCTCTCGCGGCGGATTTACCCCTTCGCCAGCGCTCATGCCCGGCGGCTGTGGTAAACTATCGGGCATGACTGAACCGTCGCCGCCGTGGTCGCGCGAAACCAAACGTCTGGTGGTGTTGATTGCGCTGGGACTGGTCGCGCTGGGCGTTGTCCGTTTCCCGATCGTAATTCGCCCCCTGCTGCTGGGCTTGCTGCTGGCCTATTTGCTCAATCCCCTGGCCGAGCGCATCGTCAAGCGCTTCCGCCTGCCGCGCGGCGCGGCCTCTGCGCTGGTGCATCTGCTGGCGGTGGCCGTCATCCTGCTGGCGTTGTTGATCATCGTGCCGTCCGTGATCGATCAAATCCGATCGCTCAAGATCGATTTCAGGCAAATCCAGTCGGCCATCGAAGATCGGTTGTCTGCCCCCTTTGTGATCGGCGGCCAACCAATTGATCTGCAGGCCGCGGCGCAGCGCTTCGGCGAAAGTCTCAACAGCGTGCTGCAGACCCTGCTTGGCGAAGCGGTGGGGCTGCTGGTCGATCTGGCTCAGGCGCTGGTGCAGCTGCTGCTGATTTTCGTCGTATCGTTTTATCTGCTCAAGGACGGCCCGCTGATCAATCAGCGGCTGGTCGCGTGGCTGCCCGCTTCGCTGCGGGGCGATTTTACGCAGCTGCGCGCGCAGATCGGCCGCACGTGGAACGCTTTTTTCCGCGGACAGTTGGTGCTCGGCGTGATCATGGGCGTGGTGGTGGGCGTGACGATGTGGGCGCTGGGTGTGCGCAACGCACTGCTCATCGGCATCCTGTACGGCGTGCTGGAAGTGGTGCCCAACTTCGGGCCGACCATCGCCACCGTGCCCACGCTGATGATTGCGTACTTCACCGGCTCCACCTGGCTGCCCGTCAGCCCGGAGGCCTTCACCCTCATCGTGCTGATCGCAGCCATCGCGCTGCAGCAACTGGAAAACCTGTTTCTGGTGCCGCGCGTGATGAGCTATCACCTGAACCTGCACCCGGTGGTGGTGCTGCTGGGCGCGATCGCGGGCGCCAGCCTGGCTGGCATCCTGGGCATTCTGCTGGCCGCGCCGACGATCGCCACGCTGCGCCTCATCGGACATTATGCGTATTGCAAACTGCTCGATCTGGAGCCGTTTGAGTGATGGATGACGCAGCATGAGCCACAACACGCCGGTGACTTCAACGGATGACGTTTCTTCGGCTGCACTACGCTTTCGGCCGGTGCAGGCCGGCGACAAAGATCGCGTGCTGGCGTTCACGCGCAACACCTGGGGCGAGGACGATAGCGATTACATCGCGGAGGTCTTTGACGACTGGCTGATCGATCCGCGCGGCGAATTTACGGCTGTGGAAGTCAACGGGCAGGTGGCGGCCATCGCCAAACTCACCGATCTGGGCGACGACGAGTGGTGGTTTGAAGGCCTGCGCGTCGATCCCGCTTTCCGGCGGCGCGGCGTTGCCCTGGCGTTGAACCGCTATCAGGTGGACCTGGCGCGGCGGCTGGGCGGCCGCGTCATCCGCTACATGACCGGCCACGAAAACACCGCCAGCCAGACCATCGGCGCGCGCGCAGGCTTTCAACACATCCTGACGTTTGTGGCGTATCTGGCCGAAGCGCGCCGCGACCTCGAGCCGCCGCCACGCCTGACTGCGGACGATCTGCCCGCGCTGACCCGTTGGATCGACTCACCGCTGATGCGTTACCAACATGGGGCCTTTCGCGATGCCTGGTCGGTGCGGACGCTGACACCGCGCGAGTTGCAAGCGGCGGTGGAGCAGGAGCGCGTTTACGGCCTTAAGGACGCCGCCGGCAATGTCGGCGCGTACGCTATATTGCGCCCATACGAATATGATGACGATAGCGAAGACGCCGCGCGCCACCGTCTGCGCGTCGATCACCTGGACGGCGAACAGGCCGCGGTGGCCGAGCTGGCCGATCGGGTGCGGGCTCTGGCCGCCGCGCGCGGCCGTCATGAAGTCAGCGCCGGGATCAGCGACTATCCGCCCCTGGTCGAAACGATCAAGGCGGCCGGGTATGTCATTAATCCCGAACATTTTGGCCTGTGGGTGTTAGAATTGAAGTTGTAGCAAATTGCCCGTGGATCATAAAGGCCCGCACATGGCAAAACTGATCGACGCATTTAAACGGCGCGCGCAACCGCAGTCCGCCCCGCCGCTCACCGAACAACAGAAAATCGACGCTGAGCGCGAGCGCCGCGTGGCCGCGCGTGAACGCGTGGACTACTCTTACACCGTGTTTTGGACGAAGCAGGCTCGCCTGTGGGAGGCCGAACGCCGCTCGGCGGTGATGCACCGCCTTGAGAAACTGCTGAAATCGCCGGTTTTTCAGGCCAATCCCTACGATCGCAATTATACGCTCGACGGCGTAGAGGGCGCGCATTCCGGCGCCAGTTTGAAAGCACTGGCCAAAGTGCTGGCCGCGCTGAAGGATGCGCCATGAGCGAAGCCAGCGCCATCGAGAAAGCCGAGGCGCCCCGCACACGCGACAGCCTGGCCCGCGACCTGCGCGCGTTGGGCCTGGCGCCCGGCCAGACCGTGCTGGTACACTCCTCGCTCAGCGCGCTGGGCTGGGTAAGCGGCGGGCCGGTGGCCGTCATTCAGGCGCTGATGGAGGCGCTTACGCCCGACGGCACACTGATCATGCCCGCGCACTCCGGCGATCTGTCCGATCCCGCGCTGTGGCAGAACCCGCCCGTGCCGCCAGCCTGGTGGGCGACCATTCGCGACACCATGCCCGCGTTCGACCCAAGATACACGCCCGCTCGCGGCATGGGCCAGATCGCCGAGACGTTTCGCACGTGGCCGGGTGTGCGGCGCAGCCATCACCCGCAGGTCTCCTTCGCGGCGTGGGGCAAGCAGGCCGCATTCATCACCGCCGATCATACGTTGGATTACGGATTGGGCGACGGCTCGCCGTTGGCGCGCATTTACGATCTCGACGGGCTGGTGCTGCTGCTGGGCGTGCCGTATGCCAACAACACCTCGTTTCACCTGGCCGAGTATCGTGCGCCCGGCGGCTCGCCGGTGCAGCAGGGCGCGCCGATCATGGAGAACGGCCGGCGCGTATGGAAAACGCTGCGCGATATTGATCTGGACAGCGATGTTTTCGACGAGCTGGGCGCGGCCTTTGAGGCGGCTTACCCGGTGAGGTGCGGCCGGGTCGGCTCAGCTCCAACCCGATTGTTCCTTCAGCGCCCGGCGGTCGATTTTGCGGTGCAGTGGATTGCGGCACGGCACGCCGCCCGCCGACCGTCGGCTGCTTAATCCCATTTTGCACATTCGGTTGGCAAAGCGTATAATACGCGCATGGCCGATAAAATACTTGTCGTCGAAGATGATGAAGGCATCGCCGGCACGTTGTATCGCGGCTTGTCTTTTGAAGGCTACAAGGTCAATGTGGCGCACGACGGTCTGGCCGCGCTGGCCTCAGTGCGCGACGATCCCCCGGATTTGATGGTCCTCGACTGGATGCTGCCCGGCCTGGACGGCCTGGAAGTGTGCCGCCGCGTGCGCGCCACCGGCACGCTGCCGATCTTGATGTTGACCGCCAAGGACGCCGTGGCCGATCGGGTGATGGGGCTGGACGCCGGCGCCGACGATTACCTGGTGAAACCCTTCGCCTTCGACGAACTGCTGGCGCGTGTGCGCGCGCTGCTGCGCCGTGCCCGTCCGGCCAGCGACGAGGTCGGCGAGACGCTAAAAGTATCCGACCTGACCATGAACACCGGCACGCGCGAAGTCTGGCGCGGCTCGCGCAAACTGGAACTGACCGCCAAAGAGTTCGATCTGCTGGAATTGTTCATGCGCAACCCGCGCCAAGTGCTGACGCGCGAAGTGATCTTTGATCGCATCTGGGGCTACGACTTCGGCGGCGAAAGCAACATTATCGAGGTGTACGTGCGCTATCTGCGGCAGAAGATGGAAGCCGACAATGAGCCGCGCCTGCTGCAGACCGTGCGTGGCTACGGTTACGCTCTCCGCGAAGAATAGCCCGTCTGTGTCGTGTGTCGTTGTCCAGAGCGCGGCCGCCCGGCCGCGCTTTTTTATGCCGGTCTGTCCTCTCATCTGCGGTTCATCCTCGGTTAACAGAGTTGCGGCATCATAAGATAGCAGTTAAACTTAGATGATCAACTGGAAGGTGCTGGGGTCGGCATGTCAACCCGGGTGCGTTTAACGCTGTGGTATACGTTTGTCCTGGCCGTGCTGCTGG
Organism: uncultured Anaerolineae bacterium; assembly: GCA_964550855.1. Lineage (GTDB taxonomy): Bacteria > Chloroflexota > Anaerolineae > Fen-1058 > Fen-1058 > JAGOBP01. Next base: position 5,858 of record CAZKBQ010000114.1, on the reverse strand, counting down.
TGGTGTTGGGCGGGGCGATTTACGTGATCTTGTCCAACAGTCTGCGGGCCAACATCGACGCACAGCTGGCCGCCACGGCCGACCAGATTTTGAGCGCCAGCCGGGTGCGCCAGTTTTCGAACATCCTGCAGGTGGATGTGCCGGAGGAACTGGACATCTTTCGCGCGTCCGGCGTGGGCGTGCTGATTGTGGACAACAGCCGCACCATCGTCCGCAAATCGCGTAACGTGGGCAACTTTGACGACTTGTTTGACGCCGGGGCGCTGGCGCAGGTGACGCCGCAGAACTTCGTCACGCGCGATGTGCGCACCGGCACGATGCACATGCGCGTGTTGACGGCGCCGATTGCGGTGGACGATCAGCAGGTGGGCTATCTGCAGGTGGCGGCGCTGTTGGACGACGTGGACGAGTCGCTGCGGCAGCTGGGCGGGCTGATGCTGATCGGCGGGGCGGTGGGGGTGCTGGCGGCGGCCGTGGGTGGCGCGTTTCTGGCGCGGCAGGCCCTGGCCCCAATCGATCGCATTACGCAGACGGCCACCACCATCGCCCGCGCGGGCGATCTGGAGCGGCGCGTGCCGCAGCCGGCCCGGCGCGACGAAGTCGGCCGGCTGGCCGAGACGTTCAACTTGATGCTCGATCGGCTGGAATTGCTCTTCAAGTCGCAGCAGCGATTCATCGCCGACATCTCGCACGAGCTGCGCACACCGCTGACGACCATCCGCGGCAACGTCGATCTGCTGCAGCGCATGGGCGGATCTGATCCGGCCTCGCTGGATGCGATCCGCAGCGAATCCGATCGTATGATCCGGCTCGTCGGTGATTTGCTGCTGCTGGCCCAGGCGGATGCCGGCCTGCCGATGCAGCGCGAGCCGGTGGCAATCGACCGGCTGGCCGGCGAGGTGGTACGGCAGCTGCAGGTGATTGCCGGGAGCGTGAACGTCATGCTGCGCACCGACACGGTTGAGGCTTTGTGTGTGCGGGGCGATGCGGATCGTTTGCGGCAGCTGCTGCTGAACCTGGTGGATAACGCCATCAAGTACACCCCGGCCGGCGGGCAGGTACTGGTGCGCGTTTCGACGCAAGACGGCTGGGCGCGCGTGGACGTGGCTGATTCCGGGCCGGGCATCCCCCCCGAGCATTTGCAGCCGGGCCCCAATGGCACGCCGCTGATTTTTGAGCGTTTTTATCGGGTGGAAAAATCGCGCGCGCGACTGGCCGCGCAGAGCACCGGCCGACGGGGCAGCGGCACCGGACTGGGTTTGTCCATCGCCCAGTGGATCGCGCAGGCGCACGATGGCCGCATCGACGTGCGCAGCGAGCCGGACAAAGGTACGACTTTTACGGTGTGGCTGCCGCTGAGCCGGACTGACGGCGCACCGGCGCTGAACGGCGCGGTGGCGACGGCGCTGCCGGCGAGCCGCGAAACGCGCGCGGTGGACACGGCCTGATCAGCCGGCCGGTGTGCCAACGAGCGGCGGCGCACTATCGGGCGTGGGTGTGCCGCCCGAATCCGACGCCGCTTCCGGCGTGGCCGTCGGTTCCTGTGTCGGCGGGGGAACTTCGATCAGATCGAAGGATTCGTCAAACTGCATGACGGTTCCGAGAAAACTCGTCACCCGATAGCGCCCGGTCGAGCCGTCGATGGCGCAGAAGGCGCGTCCGGTTTGCGCCCGCGCTCCCCATTGCCACAGCCCCACAAACTGATCGACCAACTCATCGCCGTTGTAGCAGAAGACGCTCCATGTTGCCCCGTTGTTGAGGCCGACTGCGCGAAAAAAGACCCGCACTCGGCGGGTGCCCGCCGGAAAGACCTTGCCCGGATCGCGCGGGTTGCCGTTGGCATCCAGCACCGAGGCGAAGGTGGTGAAGGTCATGGTTGCGCCATCGGCCGGCGGCACGGCGCCGGGCAGCGGCGTGAGCAAGACGGCCGGGGCCGCCGGCGACGGTGTGGGTGTGAGCGTGGGCGTCACCACTGGCGACGGACTCGGTTCGGGTGAGGGCGTCGCAGTCGCCGTCGGCAGGATGATGGGCGTGGGCGTGGCGGGCGGCGCGGGCGATGGCGACGGTTTAGTGGCGGTAGCCGCGGCGGTGGCGGTGTTGGCGCTGACGACGGCCGGCGGTGTGGTCGAAGGCGGCACTGTGCTGATGACCAGGGCAATGAGAAGCATGCCGACGAACAGCACCGCGCTAATCAGACTCCAGCGCCGCAAGTGAGCGATGGCTTCGCGTCGCAGCGAGTAGTATGCGGCCTGTCTGGACTGAACCGCAGCGCGGACCAATCGAAAGACGGTGTAAGCCAACAGGAGACCCAGGCCGGCCAGCAGCCAGTTTCCGATTTGTTCCAACAGCGAAGTGCTCACGCCGGTGTGTTCCTGTGGGGAAAGTCGGGCAGATTATACCATAGGGACAATTGGATACCTTTAGCCATTGGAGCGGCTGCAAAGCGTGTGGTATAATCGCCACGACGCACCGGCGCGGCCAGGCCGCTGGCCGGCGTGGGGAGGCATCGCCAGCATGATAGAAGTCACCATCGACAGCATCCGGGTCAGCCTCATGTCCCAGCACCGGGTGGTCATCCTGAAGGATGGCGAAACCAATCGGTATCTGCCGATCTGGATTGGGGCGTGCGAAGCAGATGCAATTACGATCGAATTGCAGGGCGTGGAAGTGGCGCGGCCCTTCACCCATGATCTGCTCAAGGCGTCGATCAACCAGCTGGGCGCGAAGATCACTTCAATCGTCATCAACGATCTGCGCAACGAAGTCTTTTACGCCCAGATTGTGCTGAACGTCAACGGCCGGACCATGGAGATTGATTCGCGCCCGAGCGACGCGCTGGCGCTGGCCGTGCGGGCCAAGGTGCCGATCTACGTGGCCGAGTCGGTGATGGACAAGGCCGCGATTACGCCCGAAGAGGACATCAGTGAAGGCGCGGCCGACGAGTCGCTGAAGAGCTCGCCCTTCAAAGACCTGATTGAAGGCCTGAATCTGGACGACTTCGGCGAAGAAAATTAACCGCGGGCGATTCCGGCCCGTGGCAGGCATTTCCCTCGCAGTGAATCTGACCCCTGTCGTTCTCGCGGATGACAGGGGTTGTCGTTAACTGCACCGGCTGAGGCACAGCGCATGACCACCGTTCCCGTTGATCGGCTGCCGCCACATTCCATCGACGCCGAAGAAGCCGTGCTGGGATCGATCCTGATCGATCCGGAGGCCATCTATCGCGTCAGCGCCTTTCTCAAAGGCGAAGACTTCTACATCGTCAAGAATCAGTGGGTGTGGGACGCGTGCATGGCGCTGCACGAGCGACGCGAGCCGATCGATCCGGTGACGCTGGGGCGTGAGCTGGAAGCGCAGAATCGGCTGGCGGAGCTGGGCGGGCTGGCCTACATTCAGCATCTGGTCAACGTGGTGCCCACCGCCATCCACGCCGAGGGCTACGGGCGCATCGTCGAACGCACGGCGCTGCGGCGGCGGCTGCTGAACGCGGCCAGCGAGATCGCGCAGCTGGCCTACGACGAGGCTGCAGAGATCGATGAGACCATCGACGCGGCCGAGCAGGCGCTGTTCGGCGTGAGCCAGCGCCGCATCTCGCGCGACATGCGGCCCATCGCGGAAGTGATCCGCGATTATTACGATCGCATCGAGTATCTGTACGAGCACCGCGGCGAGCCGCTGGGTATCCCGACCGGTTTTCTCGATCTCGACAAGATGCTGGGCGGGCTGCAGCGCTCGGATCTGATCATCGTCGCGGCGCGGCCGGGCGTGGGCAAGACCAGCCTGATGCTAAACGTGGCGCTGAGCGCGGCGCGGCGCTTTCATCAGCGTGTGGCGGTGTTCTCGCTGGAAATGTCCAATGAGCAGATCGTGCAGCGGCTGGTCAGCGCCGAGACGGGCATCGACAGCCAACGCCTGCGGCTGGGTACGCTGGAAGAGGATGAATGGCCGCTGTTTGCGCAGGCCACCAGCGCGCTGAGTGAAACGCTGATCTTTGTGGACGACACGCCCAGCATCAGCGCGCTGCAGCTGCGCACCAAGGCCCGCCGGCTGCACGCCGAGCACGGCCTCGATCTGATCATCATCGACTACCTGCAATTGATGACCGGCGACAACCGTTCGGAAAACCGCGTGCAGGAGATCAGCTATCTCTCGCGGTCGCTGAAAGGGCTGGCGCGCGAACTGAACGTGCCGGTGCTGGTGGCCTCGCAGTTGAGCCGCGCCGTGGAGCAGCGCAGCGACAAGCGCCCGGTGCTGAGCGACTTGAGAGAGTCAGGCTCGATCGAGCAGGACGCCGACATCGTCATGTTCATCTACCGCGACGATGTATATGACGAAGATTCCGAGCGCAAGAACGTGGCGGAGTTGATCGTGGCCAAGCATCGCAACGGCCCCACCGGCACGGTGGAATTGTACTTCCAGAAGAATCTGACGCAGTTTAGAAACGCGGTCAAACGCGACATTGCCCTGTGAGCCATGAAGACGTTTAGCGGCTTTATCGCCGGCGAATCTCACACTGTCTCACTGCCGGAACAGTTCTTTACCGATCTGTTACCGCTGATCGACGACGCGCTGGAACTCAAAGTGACGCTGGCCTGTTTCCGGCTGTTCGATCAGAAGGCCGGGCTGGCGAAGTGGACGTCGCTTAACGAGCTGCTGCGTGAGCCGGGACTGGCCGACGTGAAAACACATATCGCCGAGGGGCTGGATCGCGCGGTGCAGCGCGGCGGCCTGGTGGAGGCGATTGATGGTGAAAACGTGCGATGGGTGTTTGCCAACGACGAGTATGGCCGGGCGGCGGCGGAAGCCGTCGGGCGCGGGGAATCGATCGAGCGGATTCCGACCGTCAAGCCGCGGCCCAACATTTTTGTGTTGTATGAGCAGCACATCGGCGCGCTGACTCCGCTGATCGCCGATCAACTGCGTGAGGCGGAAGCCGAATATCCGCCGAAGTTGATCGAGGAGGCCTTTGCCGAGGCCGCCCGACAGAATGTGCGCTCGTGGGCCTACGTCCAAAAAATCCTGAACAACCGTACCCGCAAAGGAAAACGAGATGAAGCGAGTGGGCGAGATCTTGCCGCCGACTGGCAGCGCGTCCTCGACAGGGACCGTCGGAAAAAATAGCGACGGTGCGAAGCCGCCGGCCTGCCCCATCTGCGACGACCTGGGCTGGATCAGCCTGGATGTGCCGGTGGGGCATCCGCAGTTTGGTCGGCTGGTGCCGTGCCCGCATCGCCAGGCCGAAGCATCGCAGACGGTGTCGCAGCGGTTGTGGGACGCGCTGGGGCCACTGCGGGGCCTGACGCTGGACAACTTTCAGCCGGAAGGGCACGCGGTGACGATCGAGCAGAAGACCTCGCTACGGACGGCGTATGAAGGGGTGCGCCGCTTCATCGACGACCCGCGCGGCTGGCTGTTCATCCAGGGCGGTTATGGCTGCGGCAAAACCCACCTGGCCGCGGCCATCGCCAACGCCTGCCTGACTAAGGGCACGCCCGTAGTGTTTGTCAACGTGCCTGATCTGCTGGATTATCTGCGGGGCGCGTACAGCCCGTCGGCGGAGGAAACTTACGACGAGCGCTTCAACGAGGTGCGCGACGCGCCGATCTTGATCCTGGACGACCTGGGCACGCAGAACGCCACTTCCTGGGCGGAAGAGAAGCTCTATCAGATTTTGAACGCGCGCTACGTCTTCAAACGCCCGACCGTGATCACCACCAACCTCGATCTGGATGATCTGGATCCGCGCCTCCGCTCCCGCCTGTCCGATCTGGACCTGGTGCGCAAGCTGCCCATTTTGGCGCCTGATTTTCGCCGCAGCGCCTTTGAGCAGGGGCAGAGCAGCATGAGCAGTCTGGCGC
>CAZKBQ010000113.1:0-10362 GCA_964550855.1 uncultured Anaerolineae bacterium | reverse complement strand
TGAGAAAGTGTACCTATGTCTTAACCGACTGTCCACTCAATCGGGGGAAGATCAGTTAATGAGAAAGACCTGCTCATCGTGTACTATGATCCGGTAGCCGACAAGTGGTTACCGCTGCCGACCCAGCTAGACACAACCAGTCATCTGGTCACAGCGACCACTAACCAAGCAGGACAGTTCGCGTTGATCGCAAGATCTGCAATCACTTCTCTACCGTCCAATGCGGTGATTGTTGATGACCTCAATGCTGGCTTTGCCAAATTTGGCCCATCCGCTACTTGGCATGAAGCAATCACGTCCACACAGGACTTTTGGGCAGGGCATATGTGGTGGACGTATGGTCAGATTAGCGTACGGAGCAACTATGCTACTTGGACGCCGGCCCTAAATGCTGGACTATACGATGTGTATGCATTTATTGGTTCGTATAACACCAACACAAACAACGCCCGGTATCAAATCGTTCATCAAGGTATCACCTCGCTACGACCGATAAGTCAGAGTGCCTATTTTGCCGAATGGGTCAAGATCGGCACGTATTACTTCGAGAATGGCGCAGGTAATTACGTCTTGCTAGACGATGTCACGGGCGAAAGTGTACTCAAGCGAATTGGCTTTGATGCGATAGGCTTCGTGCCCAACAAAGTCTATCTGCCTTTGGTGTTGAATAACTACCCACCCATCAAGAGCAAGAGCGGGATGCACTTGGGCCTCAGGAGTGATGACTGGCGACCACCGGGTTCACCTTCCGATTTTCTGCGCCGGATCGACGGCAGAATTTCTGGCGCAATTTGGCCAGCGGTGGTGGTGGTAATGAGCGACGAAGTGTATTATCTGGATCGTCGTCCGGAATCGCCCTGTAAGATCGCCCAGGCACGGGTACGTGTTCCCAATCTATATGAATATTTGACCGAGGCTCAACGCCAAGGTGTGATCGTGCTCATTCGGCTCCATCCCTCGCCGGGTAATTTTCAGGATGCGGTGAACGTCTCTCCGCCGCATGAGTTGATTACCCAGCCAGGGATCACCCCAGAGAATAATCGCGATTACTGCACTGACCCCATTCCAGGCGATGAGAAAGAGACGGCCGCGGCTTACTATCGCGCGATCGATGATCTGGCGGAAGAGATGAACGAAATCTACAAGCTGAACATTCAGAAGGGCTGGAACCCAGCGAGTTTCTTTTTCATCCCTATCAACGAACCTAACCGCGAGTGGTACGCCGAGTGGTACAATGGAAATGCAAATATCAAAGTGAATCAACCTGAAGCCTGGCAGGCAATGGAAAACTATTTTGTGGCCTTGTACGACTATGTTCACAGCCACTATCCAGATGTCCGCGTGTTGACCCCACCCATGTCGCAAAGCAATTTTGCCGAAAGGAAGCGCTTTTCGTGCGAACCTATGGCATTGACACCGGAAGGCCTATCAGGCTATGACTTCATGCCCAATACCTATGGTAGCAAGAACGATGGCTACGCCTGGAACAACTATTGGTTTCAGGGGCGAGAAACCTGGGCGAGCGGCGACCCCTGCCAGAGCAGCCCAAGCCCCCATCACGTCTTTCAGTATTTCCCGAACTGGCTTCAAACGGCGATCCAGTCCAGCAGCAAGCCCACCTTTATCGCCGAGGCTGATCTACTTTCTCCATGCCAAGCGGATGGCAACCCGGTGACCAGCAAACAGGATCAGCCAACCGAGACCCAGGCATCATTACGGGCTTTCATCGCCCAGGAACGCGGGGCCGATTACGTGGCCGCGTGGTTGCTGACGGAAAGCCCTCATTCCAGTTTGCCGCATGGATGTTACACGACCTATCCTGATCCTCAAGAAACCAAGTGGCACGAGGCTTATCGGGAAGATGGCAGCGAACGAAACTGGTTCTGGCCCTTCTGGTCACAAGCCGACCACTAATCCGATACTTTTGAAAGTGAGGTCAAAATGAACAAGAGACTGTCCAACTACTGGCTTCTGGCCGTTTGCGTTCTTCTGATAGGAAGCAGTCTATGGCTGACCGGTTGCGCGCCGCAGCTAGCGATTGCGCGCTCGCCACTGCCCACGCCTCAGCTGGCTATAGCGGGATCACCGTTGCCCACGCCCTCGGGTGTGAGCCCGTTTTTGATTACGCCCTTACCCGGCGAAAAGGCACGAGTAGGCGAGGTCACCGAAGTGGTCGCCACGCCTGGTCCATCACGTTATTCTATCCGAAATGAATACAATCAAAAGAGCATCCGGATGCTTTTTGTTCGGGACTCCAAAAATAATCAGGAAATCCGCTTGGGGAGCGATAACGGAAGTGCGTCATTTGGAGCCATGACCGATCAGTATCTCATTTGGAGATACGATTGCCATACCTGCGACGAAAAGATCGACTTGAGAACAGGACTGTATGCGCACGTTCTGACAACGGGCCAGGAGATTTCCATTGCCGGTCCAGAGGGCTACCAGTGGTATCCCAAGATCGATGGTCAATGGGTCATCTATCTGGATGTCTCTGCCTCTAAAGCTTATTTTGCCCAGCTCCGCGCCCACAATCTGACCACGGGCGAAGATTTCCTGGTGGGGAAGGAAGTGCCTTTCAACCGGCCTGGCGAGTATTATGCCATTAGCGGCAATCGAATTGCGTGGATAAGCGGGGACGTTAGCGGGGCAGATGCTAAGTGGCTATTTCGCACGTATGACTTGGACAAACACACCGCACGTATACTGAATGTGCCAGACACTATCATGCCCAGCGACTTGAGTTTTGCCGGCGATGTTATGGTGTGGTGGGATAACCTCTGGCGAGGGTATGACCTGAAACAAGAGGCCGTCTTTACCGTGCCCATCATTCCAACAGGATGGGAAAACGCACCTGTTGAATATGTGATACCAGTGACCGTCCGTGATGATCAATTGTTCTGGTCACTCAAAATTAATGGGCGTCTTTACCATCTGACTGCACCGATCATTCGGGACAAATGAACTACCACCACTCGTGTTAGGCTGAGGCCCGCCCAACAACTCAATGAAGCCGACCAACTTCCGCCCCGCCGTTTAGAGGTGCTCAGCCTGCAAGCCTCTGTTACGGCGGGGCGCAATTGCCCGGCCCGTTGGCGGCTTATCTCGACCGTTAGGCTTACGCCGACTTTACTGCAACTTGCGGCGCGTGGACTTTTCAACTTTGTAAGATTGCGCCGACCTTTCAAAACTGCAAACTGCAAGAGCCGATTTACTTCGGCTTTGCGAAACAAAGCCATAATGGACATACAGCACGAAGGCGGCGGAGCGGAGCGGCGAAGCCGACGCCGCCAAGCGTGCGGGCGTGAAGCGAAGCGGAACGCCGAAGCGGAGACGCCGAAGTGCTAACCGCTGGAAACACAAAGGCGGCGTTTTCACGCCGCCACGTCAATTATGCTTGTGCTTGTCGGTCAAGGGTTCGCAAACGCGGCGGACGAACACCGCCGCGCTCACCCTTGACCTAACCGTCGGAGAGTCGGCGAAGCCGTCCGCACCACGCTAACTTAGGCGGCAAGCGAAGCGCAGTCCGCCTAAGGTTCGATGCGTGTGCGGCGGCGTGTTGCGCTCCAAACGAAAGCCAGAGTAAAGCACAACAACCGAATAGCAAACAAGCGGCGTCCGTTTTCTGCGTCAAAGATGACTTGCAACGGAAGCGCGATAGACTTCGGATTGACAGAAGCCGCAACTTGCATTTTTACTCCTTCAATTGAAAAAAATGTGTGTGTGCTGTGTGTGTGTGTTAGCGGCGATACTCGACCAGTGCAACAACGATGACGATGACTGTGATTGCCGCCATGCCGACGTAGCCATCACCACTAGCCGCAATTGCAGAGATAGCCGCCAGTGCGACCGCTTGCACAGAGTCCTGCTTGCGGCGGTTCTTCCGCTGGATAGGTTTTTTTCCAGCAGTCAAGGCAAACCCAGTAGCGGATAATTTCGCCATGTTCCCGCCATTTTATCAGGCGGAGTGTTTCAATTTGTTCGCCGCAGATGTCACATGGAAAAACGCCGCTTGCGGCGGGCAGAGCCGTCAGAGAATTGTTAGTGTTCACGCAGTCCTACCTTTCCGTCAATGACCTGAAACTCCGCGCGGCGGGCGGTGTGTTTGAGTAGGTAACGCTTCGCCGTCTCAATCGAGATATTCAACTCGAAGGCGGCTTCGGCTAGGACTTCACGCACACGTGGCAAATTGCTTTCTCGCTCACGGATGAACTCGCTGACCAGTAGCACGAATTCGGCTTCTGCGCGTGTGTTGAACTCGGTCAAGTCCAGCGTTTTCAGCGTGTTCAACTCGTGGACGCGTTCAGGCGCAGGGACAGGGACGACTAGCACGTCAACCCTTGCATTGCCCCGTCCTTCGATGGGAATTAGTTTGTGGTGTCTCTTAGGCATGGCAGTTTCCTTTCAGCAGTGGAATTGCCTAACACTGCTTGCACCCGACCGCCTTCGGCGTTGGTATGCGGCGGCACTTTGCAAAGTATCACGGCTTTTGGCGGCGGTGTCTTGCAATCACGGCGGCGGGTGAAGCCATCCGTTAGGCGTCGCGATGGAGGCGGACATGAGTAACCCAACTCTTGAAGCGCAGATCGCAGCGGCGAGAGCTTACGAGGCGCTCCTCGTGCCCGCTCTGTTTGGAGAGTGGGCATCGAAAGTTGTCGACTCCGCGAACCTCGTCGCTGGTCAAAGTGTCCTGGACGTCGCGTGCGGTACCGGAGTTCTGGCCCGTGAAGCACACCTGCGCTTAGCTCCAACGGGGTACGTCGCTGGACTGGATCCGGGCCCCGGAATGCTGACGGTCGCCAAAGAGCTGTGCCCGTCGGTGGACTGGCGACAAGGCACTGCTGAGTCCATACCTTTCTCCGATGCGTCGTTCGACGTAGTCATAAGCCAGTTTGGGCTGATGTTCATGGAGCCACACAGGGCAGTTCACGAAATGCTCCGCGTTCTGAAGCCGGACGGACGGCTGGTCGCTGCGGTCTGGGATACGCCCGAGAACATTCCAGCCTACGCGGCTGAGATTTCCCTGCTCGAGCGGATCGCCGGAGCGCGAGCCGCCGATGCCCTGCGTGCCCCGTTCGTTCTGGGACACCGGGAGCTACTTACCCAGCTGTTCAAGGATGCCGGTGCCAGCTCGGTTACGATCAGCACGCAAAAGGGCGCTGCACAGTTTCCCAGCATCCGAGTAATGGTCGAAGCGGATCTGAGGGGTTGGCTCCCGGTGATGGAAGTGAACCTCAGCGAGGAAGAGATCAGCCGCGTTCTCGAAGAGGCCGAGAACGATCTTGCCGAATATGTCGCCAACGATGGTCATGTCACATTTGATACGTCGGCTCACTTGGTCACGGCCAGGACGCCCTAGCAGTGGAGGTGAGCGACGCATAACAACGCGATACACCTGACCGGCAACAGCCGGCAGGTGATCGCGGGCGTTCTGCGACGCGCTGTCAGAACGCCGGTCGTTGATCTAGCGCAGCACCGCGTTTGTCCACTCCGCGATCCAGCGATCACGATTGGCCGCGATGGCGGCCGGCGCAAGATTTGCGGGTTGTTCTGCCACCGATGACCACCTGGTAAACGCCTCCGGCAGCTTCGCCTGCGGATTCACCGGATAGACAAACTGGTTCAGCGGTAGGTCTTCCTGGTACGGCACGCTCAACATGAAGTCCAGCCACTTCTCGGCCAGATCACGATTCTTCGTCCCTTTCAAGATGCCCGCAAACTCGATCTGGCGGAAACACGTCTTCGGATCGGTGATGGCCGCCGTCGGCGCCGCGTCGATCGGTGGATTGGCGAAGACCACCTCGGCGGGCGGACTGGAAGCGTAGCTCACCACGATCGGCCTCGGCCCCTTGCCGCTCGATCCGCTGAATTCCGTGTAGTAGGCGGTATTCCAATCTTCCACCACTTTCAAGCCGTTCTGCTTGAGCGCCGCCCAGTAGTTCAACCAGCCGTCCTCCCCAAAGACCGATACCGTGGCCAGCATGAAGGCCAGCCCCGGCGATGAGCCGGCCGGGTTCTCGGTGACGAGCAAGTCTTTGTATTCGGGTCGGGTCAGATCGACCAGGCTGTGCGGCACCGGCAGATTCTTCTGTTGAAAGTACGCCTTGTCGTAATTCAAGCAGACATCGCCAAAATCGATGGGGCTCAGATGCTGCGTGGCATCCAGTTGAAACTCCGCCGGCACCTCGGCCAGGCCGGCCGGCGCATAGGTGTCCAGGATGCCGGCGTCCAGCGCACGGCTCAACAGTGTGTTGTCCACGCCGAACAGCACATCAGCTTCGGGGTTGTCCTTAGCCAGGATGGCGCGCGTCAACGCCTGGCCCGCATCGCCCTGTTTGATGAACGTCACCTTGACGTTGTTGGCGGCTTCAAATTGCTGAAGCACCGCGTCGCTCAGCGCAAACGACTCGTGCGTGAGCACCGTCAGCGTGCGCGGCCCGGTCGGCGCCGGGGCGCAGGCGGCCAGCAGCCCGGCCAGCAGCAGGCCGCCAAGTCCGAGAAACTTCTTCATGGTTTACTCCTTTCCACCGGGGCGCGCAGTGTGCAGCGCCAGCAGCAGACCGGCGGCCACACTGATGCGCGCCACCGGTTCGCTCAACACATTGCTGATACCCAGGGTCGCGCCGAAGGGCAAAACGGCTTGATGTAAGGGATATTCGCAGCCTTCGATGGTGACGCCATGCGCGTCGCCGTTGAGCGCGATCAGCGAGAGCGTGTCGCCTGCCCGACCGGCGATCTCGGCCCGATCGCGGATGATGCAGATCGTCGTCTCAGCCTGCACTATCCGCGCCGTCACCGCCGCCAGCTCGGGCCGGGTGAGCAACATGAGATTGGCCAGTGATTGATCCCAGCGTCCGCCCAGCGCGCCGAGGATGGTGAGGTCGGTGGCGCCGCGATCGAGCGCGTGACGCAACGCCAGTTCCAGATCGGTGTAATCTTTGCGCGGCGAGTAGATGATGAAGCGCGCGCCGGCGTGCTTGAGGCGTTGACGGCCGGCGTCGTCCAGCGAATCCAGATCGCCGATGACGACGTGCGGCAGTACGCCCAGCGCCAGGGCGTGATGCGCGCCGCCGTCGGCCGCGATGATCAACTCCGCGTCAGAGAGCCAGCGGGCCGCCGACAACCGATCGGGTAGCTGGCCGTTCGCAAAGATTATGGTTCGCATGACCTCGCATCCAAATAGAAAAGCCACCCGGTGCGGGGTGGCTAATCGATCTGAGTCTCCCTCCGCCGGCATTATCCGGATCAGGTGTGTGGGTCGGCGATGGAGCGATCGCCCTCTCAGCCCGCCTCCGCGAGCTCCCCGTGTTTGATTGTGCAAAAATTATACCACCGCGCGCGACCCTTGTCGAAGGGGATTGAGCGTGTTACACTGTACGCACGAAGGGAGCACGATGGCGCAGGCCCTTTACCGCAAGTGGCGACCCCAATCGTTTGATGAAGTTTCCGGCCAGGAGCATGTGCTGCAGACGCTGCGACACGCGATTGCCAGCGGCCGCATCGCGCATGCGTATTTGTTTTCCGGGCCGCGCGGCACCGGCAAGACGACGATGGCGCGGTTACTGGCGAAGGCCGTGAACTGCACGCATCCTGATCCGGCGCAGCGCCCCGATGGCACCTGCGCGATATGCACGGCCATTGCCGAGGGCCGCATGCTGGATTTGATTGAGCTCGACGCGGCGTCCAATCGCGGCATCGACGAGATTCGCGATTTGCGGGACAAGATCAACTTTTCGCCGGGGCAGGGGCGCTATAAAGTTTATATCATCGACGAAGTGCACATGCTGACGGAGCCGGCGTTTAACGCGCTGTTGAAGACGCTGGAAGAGCCGCCCGCGCACGCGATTTTTGTGCTGGCCACGACGGATCCGCAAAAGGTGCCGGCGACGATCGTGTCGCGGTGTCAACCGTTTGCGTTCCGGCGTTTGACGTTAAACGAGATTGTGGCACGCTTGCAGCATCTGGTGGATGAAGAGGGCCTGAAGGCGGAGCCGGGCGCGCTGGCGCTGATCGCCCGGCAGGCCACCGGCTCCATGCGCGACGCGGTGAGCCTGCTCGATCAGCTGGCGGCGGGCGGCGTTGAGATCACGCTGGCGCAGGCGCAGGCGGCGCTTGGCGCGGGTTCGCTGCAGTGGGTCAGCGAGCTGATCGAAGCGCTGGGTCGATCGGATGCGGTGGCGGGCCTGAAGGCGATCAATCAGGCCATCGACGGCGGGGCGGATGCGCGCCAGTTCGCACGGCAAATCGTGGAGCAGCTGCGATCGGCGCTGCTGATCAAGTTGGGCGACGCTTCGCTGGTGGATGTGGCGGACGAGCAGCGCGCGACGCTAAACGCCCAGGCCGAGCGGCTTGAGCTTGATCGGCTGACGCGCGCGATCAAACTGTTCAATCAAGCGGCGGCTGAGCTGCGCGGCGGCTGGCAGCCGCAATTACCGTTGGAACTGGCGTTGGTGGAAGCGCTGCAGACGCAGACGACGACAGCCAGTGTGGTGAGTGCCGCGCCGGTGCGGCGGGCGGTGGCCTCTTCTGCAAGGGAAGCCGCGCCGATAGAAGCACCGCCGGCGAGCGCGACGCCGACCCCTTCAACTCGCCCCGCGGATTCGCCGCCCGCACCGCCGCTGGTTCAAACGGCGTCACCGGCGACTGGATCAGTCTCGACCTTAACGGTTGAGGATTTGCAATCGCGCTGGGGCGATATTTTGAGTCAGGTCAAGGCGCGCAGCGTGAAGACCTGGGGCATGATGAATACCTGTCACCTGCTGGGTGTTGAAAACGGCACCGTCATCGTGGGCTGGCAGACAGACATGCTGAAGGATAAATTCGAATCGGGCAGGGACAAGCGGCTGGTTGAAGATGTGTTGAGCGCGGTGTTCAAGCGGCCGGTGCAGGTGCGTTCGATGCTGGACGATCCCGTGCTGCGGGCGGCGATGCAATTGGGCGCGAAGGTGACGCCTGTACAAAATCGATAACAGGAGAGCGAGCATGAAACAGCGTGGCGGTTTCGGCGGCATGGGCGGCGGCGGGATGATGGCCCAGATTCAGAAGTTGCAACAAGACATGGTCAAGGCGCAGGAAGCGCTGGCTGATGAAACGCTGGATGTAACGGCGGGCGGTGGGGCGATTACGATTACGATCACAGGACAACAGCGTGTCCGATCGATCAAGCTGGCCCCGGAGGTCGTCGATCCCAACGATGTGGAGATGCTGCAAGATTTACTGGTGGCCGCGGTCAACGAGGCCATTGAGCAGTCGCAAACGCACGCGGCACAGAAGCTGCAAGGGCTGACAGGCGGGCTGGGAATTCCGGGGTTGTAAGCGCCGATGGAGACTACGCCACAGCCGGTGCTCCGGCTTATAGAGGCTTTTTCGCGCCTGCCCGGCATCGGGCCAAAATCGGCCTCGCGGCTGACATATTACCTTATCCGATCGCAGGGTGATGAAGCAACCGAACTGGCCGGGGCGCTGACGGAATTGCGCGAGAAAATTCAATTTTGTGCGGTGTGTTTCAACATCACCGAGCACAGCCCCTGTCCAATCTGCCAGAGCGATGAGCGCGACCGCTCGGTGATTTGTGTGGTGGAAGAGCCCCTGGACGTGTTGGCGATTGAACGGACGCGCGAATATAAGGGCCTGTATCATGTCTTACACGGCGTCATCTCGCCGATGGATGGCATCGGCCCGGAGGACTTACGGATTCGAGAGTTGATCGATCGGGTGGCCGAGAGCAGTGTGGCGGAAGTGATCGTGGCGACCAATCCGAGCCTTGAGGGTGAGAATACCGCCATGTATGTCCAGCGCAAGTTATCGGCCCGGCCGGGCCTGCGCGTAACCCGCCTGGCGCGCGGCTTGCCTATGGGCGGTGATCTGGAATATGCGGACGAGGTGACGCTGGCGCGCGCGTTGGAAGGCCGGCGGGAAATGTAGCTGCGGACTGTGAATATTTAAGCAAATTGGGTCTTGACACAGCACGGAACTCGTATATAATCTCTTCTGCAGTGTTTTACCCGATCTCGTCCGGCCGAGCAGTCCGGAAAGATCTAACAACTGAAGTAAAAGGAGCGAGGCGCGACCAACTGATCTAGTTGTGACCACCGGCAAAGAAGGTAGGTCGTCGCGTCTCGCGCTGATGGAGCCTCAGGGTCACATCAGCGCGATTTTTGCCCCTTGACAGCATAATACCCCTGTGGTAGACTCTGCCAGCCCCGACCGGGGCGGCAGTCGGCACCTTAACAACTGAAAAGTGATAGGAAGTAAAGCAGCTCGGGTTCAAACGTCAAACCTTAACAGTCTTCGGACTGTTCTTTCTTGACGGAGAGTTTGATCCTGGCTCAGGATGAACGCTGGCGGCGTGCCTAACACATG
>CAZKBQ010000112.1:0-10633 GCA_964550855.1 uncultured Anaerolineae bacterium | reverse complement strand
CGCGCAGGTGGGCGTGATTCTCCGTGCCTGACTTGCTCATCAACTCGTTCAGGCGCTGTTCTTCGGCGCGCGCGGCGGCGGTGGGTGCATCGGCCAAAGTCGCCTGAGCGCAATAGCGCGCGGCGTCTTCGCCGGTAACGCGCCCCCACAACAGGCATTCCGCAGTGGAATTAGTGCCCAATCGATTTGCGCCGTGCAGCGAGACGCAGGCTGCTTCGCCCGCCGCCCACACATTCTCAACCGGTGTGCGGCCACGGATGTCAGTATGGATGCCGCCCATCGAGTAGTGCGCCACGGGCCGGATGGGGATGGGTTTCTCGATCGGGTCCAAGCCGATGTGCTTGATGCACACTTCGCGGATGAGGGGGAGGCGCTCGTTGATCTTGGCCGCGCCCAAATGCCGCAGATCAAGGTTGATGTATTCCATGCCTTCCGCGCCGGGCAGGCCGCGGCCTTCCAGAATTTCGGTCATTTCAGCGCGGGCGATGATGTCGCGCGGCGCCAGTTCCATCATCTTGGCGGCGTACTTGGTCATGAAGCGCTCGCCGGCGCTGTTGGTCAAATAGCCGCCTTCGCCGCGACAGGCTTCGGTCATGAGGATGCCGCTGGGCACCAGGCCGGTGGGATGGAACTGCACGAACTCCATGTCTTTGAGCGGCAGCCCCGCCCGATAGGCCATCGCCAGCCCGTCGCCCGTCACCGTTTCCGAATACGTGGTAAAGCCGAAGATCTGGCCTGCGCCGCCCGTGGCGACGATCAACGCTTTGCCGCGCACCAGCAGCAACCGACCGTGAATCATGTCGATCACGATTAACCCGGCGAACAGGCCGCGCTCGATCAAGATGGCGGTGGCAAAGACTTCATCGTAGCGATGCACCTGCTGCGTGTGCTTGAGCAGCGTGTCGTACAGCGTCTGCATTTCCTGAAAGCCGGTCTTGTCGGCGGCGAAGACGGCGCGCGGATAGCTGTGCCCGCCGAACGGTCGCTGCGCGATGCGGCCGTCGGGACGGCGCGACCAGGGCAGCCCCCACCGATCGAGCTGGAGGATTTCCTGCGGCATCTCGCGCACGAAGAACTCCACCGCGTCCTGATCGGCCAGAAAGTCCGAGCCTTTCACGGTGTCCCAGGCGTGCAGCTCAAAGCTGTCGCCCTCGTCGGTGCGCAGCACCGCGCCGGTGCCGCCTTCGGCGGCGACGGAGTGGGCGCGCATCAATTGCAGCTTGGACACCAGCGCGATGTCGAGTTGACCGCCGCTGATTTTGGCCGCTTCCAGCGCGGCCCGCAGCCCGGCCAGCCCGGAACCTAAGATGATCAGATCGTGGGTGATGGTTTCCATAGCGGCATCCTTATGAGTAGGGCATAGGGTCGATGGATAAGCCGGGCAGGCCGGCCCGGCGAGCTAATCATACCGGAAGCCGACATCGCCGCCATAGTGTGACCTGTCACGTGTGCAAGGTGAGATTAGTACCGGCCAAAGAAAAAGCCCGACTTCATCTTCAAAAGTCGGGCCTTCGCTGTTTCCCGCCAGCGCCCTTGCGGCGCAGCGAAAAGAGTCGCCTACTTGTCCACTCGCTCCACCTTCACCGCCGAAATCTTGTACTCTGGAATCTTGGCCACCGGGTCCAGCGCGGCCAGCGTAAGTTCGTTGGCATTGGCTTCGGGGAAGTGGAAGTTGGCGTACACCATGCCGGGCGGCACGCGCTCGGTGATCCACGCTTCGGCTTCGATGCTGCCGCGCCGCGAAGTGACGCGCACCCGCTTGCTGCCGTTCAGGCCCAGTTTGTGCGCGTCGTCGGGATTCACTTCGATCAGAGGCTGGCCGTACACCGCCATCAGCCCCTCGGTGCGGCGGGTCATCTCGCCGCCGTGCCAGTGGTAGAGCACGCGCCCCGTGCTGAGCAGCCACGGATAGTCATCGTCGGGCAGTTCGGCGGGCGGCACGTGATCGATCGGCGCGAATTTGCCCTTGCCGCGCGTAAACTGGCCGATGTGGAGGATCGGCGTGCCCGCGTGCTCGATCGATTTGACCGGCCAGTGCAGCCGCTCGCCCTTGTCCAGTCGATCGTGCGTGACGCCCGCGTAACTCGGCGTGAGCGCGTTGATCTCGGCCATGATGTCCGAAGGGGAGGCGTAAGACCAATCGGCCTGCGGGCCGCCGACCGGTTTTCTCGGCCCCCGCGCGATGATTCGCTGCGCCAGCTCGGCGATGATGCGCCAGTCTTCGCGCGCTTCGCTCGTCGTCTCGATGGCCTTGCGCACCAGCTGGATGCGGCGCTCGGTGTTGGTGAACGTGCCGGACTTTTCGGCGAAGCTCACGCCGGGCAGCAGCACGTCGGCGTACTTCGACGTTTCCGATGGGAAGATTTCTTGCAGCGCGATGAAGTCGCAGGCGGCCAGGCATTCGCGGATGTGAGCGCTGTGGGGGTCGCTCATCACCGGGTCTTCGCCCAGAATGTACAGCGCGTGGGTCTTGCCTTCCAGGATGCCGGGGATCATCTCGGTGACGGTCATGCCCACTTTGTTGCTGAGCGGCACGCCCCAGGCTGCTTCAAATTTCTTCTGCGCCTCGTCGCTGGTCACCGGCTGGTAGCCGGGATAGACGTTGGGCAGCGCGCCCATGTCGCACGCGCCCTGCACGTTGTTCTGCCCGCGCAGCGGATTGACGCCGCCGCCCGGCACGCCCAGGTTGCCCAGCAGCATCTGCAAATTGGCCAGGTCCATGACGTTGCGCACGCCCACGATGTGCTGCGTAATGCCCATGGCCCACATCACGGCCGTGGGCTTGAGCGTGCCCAGGATCTCGGCGGCGGCGTGCAGCTTCTCCACCGGCACGCGCGTGATCTGCGCAACCTTGTCGGGCGGATACTGCCTGACCGTGGCCTTGAATTCCTCAAAGCCTTCGGTGCGCGCGTCGATGAAGGCCTGATCGTGCCAGCCGTTTTCCAGGATGAGATACATCAGGCCGTTGATCAGCGCGATGTCGGTGCCGGGCTTGTGGCGCAAATGCAGCGTCGCAAACTCGGTGATGTCGATGCGGCGCGGGTCGGCCACGATGAGCTTGACGTTGCGGCGCAGGACGGCCTGACGGATCATCGTGCCGAAGACGGGATGCTGCTCGGTGGTGTTGGAGCCGATGATGAACAGCGATTGCGCGTGAGCGACGATGTCGTCGAACGGATTGGTCATCGCGCCCGAACCGAAGGAAGCCGCCAGACCGGCGACGGTGCTGCTGTGTCAGAGACGGGCGCAGTGGTCGATGCCGTTGGTGCCGATGACCTGCCGCGCGAATTTGTTCATCAGGTAGTTTTCTTCGTTGGTGCACTTGGCCGAAGCCAGCACGCCGACGGCGTCTGCGCCAAAATTGTCGCGAGCTGCGGCGAGTTTCTGCGCCGTGAGGCGGAGGGCGGTGTCCCAGTCGGTCTCCACCCACTCGCCGCGATCGTGGGGGCGCGGCGACCCGTCGAGCAGATAACGGCGTACCAGGGGCCGCGTCAACCGATCGGGATGGTGCACGAAGTCGTAGCCGTAGCGACCTTTCACACACAGGTGCATCCCGTTGACGGGCGCCTTCGGATTCGACGTGACTCGGATGATCTTGTTGTCTTTGATGTTCAAATCGAACTGGCAGCCGACGCCGCAGTAGGTGCAGGTGGTGGTCACTTTTTTGTCGGGCACGCCCGCGCCCATGGACAGCTTGTTGTCCAGCGCGCCGGTGGGGCAGTAGGCCACGCACGCCCCGCACGATTCGCAGCGCGCCTCCAACATGGGCTGATCGACGCCGGCGGCGATGTGCGCGTCGAAGCCGCGATCGGACAGGCCCCACACGAAGCGGCCCTGCACTTCGGCGCAGGCGCGCACGCAGCGCGTACACAGGATGCACTTGTTGAGATCGACCCAGACGAAGGGGTTGGGATCGCTGTTGATGGCGTGGCGCGGCCCGGTGGGCTTCAGGTCGTCGGGCAGTTCCGCGCCGTACTGCCGCACCCAGTGCAGCAGCTCGTTGCCGGCCGGATCATGGCCGGGAGTGTAGCCCGCGTCGTAATAGTTGCTGAGCAGCAGCTCCAGCACGGCGCGTCGATTTTGGGTCAGCGCGGGTGATTCGGTGCGGACGACCATGCCTTCGGTGACGCCCAGCGTGCACGACGGTTGCAGCCCGCGCACCTTCTCCACTTCGACCAGGCACAGACGGCAGCCGCCATACGGCGTCAGGTCGGGATGGTCGCACAGCGTGGGGATGGTGATGCCGTTCGCGCGCGCGGCCTGCAGGACGGTGGTGCCGTCGGGGACTTCGAGGGGTTGATTGTTGATGATGAGTTTGGTCATGTCTCGCCCCCA
Source organism: uncultured Anaerolineae bacterium (assembly GCA_964550855.1). GTDB lineage: Bacteria > Chloroflexota > Anaerolineae > Fen-1058 > Fen-1058 > JAGOBP01. Next base: position 6,298 of record CAZKBQ010000112.1, on the reverse strand, counting down.
AATCTTCTGGACACAGATGCCACGGATTTCACTGATTGATCATAGCCAATTGCACAACATAGAGACAGTGCCAATCGTCACATCGCGCCCGGAAAAACCGCGTATGGGTGTCCCACAACCCACGCCGCAATCCTGTCCGCCGCCTCCTCAGCCAATGACGCCGTGCGTTTGGACAGCGCCCGCTCGAAGCCGAATTCGTAGCCGCGCACCGAAACGAGGATCGCCTCCGGTTGCGCGCCATACAATGTTTCGGCGAAAGACAACAGCGTGGACGCGGTCAGATGATGCGTGAACGGCGACGATTGGAACTCGCCGCTTAATGTCTCCACGTTCACCTCGTTCGGCACGGCGCCCGTGTGCGCGTCCACAAAGCACACCCGATCGTACTGCGCCACCTCCTCGGCCAACTCCGGCGTCAACTGCAACTCGAAGCGAAAATCGGGCGACTCCGCCGAAAGCGGGAAATCCTCATCGGGCGAGGCGGGCGCGGCGCAGCCCAGCCGCCTGGCCACACCCGCCAGCACGTGCCACGCCACGCCGTCATCCTGCCGATCGAAGTTGCCGTAGCCGATGATTAACGTGCGACTCACAACCCACTCCAGCCATGCGACTCGAAGTCGCCCCTCACGCGCGTTTCTGCTGAGCGTTTCCCTGCGTTTCGCCCGTCAGATGCGATTTCAATCGCCTGCCCGATGGCCGATCAATCCCTGCGCACCGTCTGCACCACGCGCCCATCGGGATCGACCACGTCCACGATCATCGGCATCTGGCCCACCGCGTGCGTGCTGCACGACAGGCACGGATCGTAGGCGCGCACCGCCGCCTCCACGCGATTGAGCATCCCTTCGGTGACGGGCGTGGTGATATACGTCTTGGCCACGCTGTCCACCGCTTCCGTCATCGCCCAGTTGTTGTGCCCGGTCGAGACGATCAGGTTGACGCGAGTCAACTTGCCGTTGCCGTCGGTCCAGTAGTGATGGAACAGCGTGCCGCGCGGCGCTTCGATCACGCCCACGCCTTCGCCCTTCAACTGCTGGCGCGTGTTCAAGACTTCCGTGCTCAGGATGTCGGGATCGTCCAGCAGCACGGCCACGCGCTCCACCGCAAACAGCGCCTCGATCAACCGCGCGTAGTGGTAGTACAACGTGTTCTCGATCGGCTTACCGTTCCCCAGCGCTTTGAAGTGCTTCAGTTCTTCATTCGCCAGCGGCGTATCGATCTTCTCGGCGATGTTCAAGCGGCCCAGCGGCCCCACGCGATACACGCCGTCCGGCCAGCCCAACTTCTTGTAGTACGGGAACTTCAGGTAAGACCAGTCTTCCACGTGCTCGGCGATGTAATCGAGGTAGTGGCGCCCGTCGAACTTCTCCAGCTGCACGCCGTTTCGATCGATCAAGCGGATGTCGCCCTGATAGAGTTCCAGCCCGTTGGCGGGCGTCACCAGGCCGAAGTAACCGGTCGGGAACACCGCAAACTTATCGATGTCCTCCGCGTTCTTCGCGGCCCAATCCTTCATGATCGCCAGCCCGGCCTTCAGCGTCTCGATCGATTCGTCCACGCCCGACAGGATCCGATCGCGCTGATCGGCCTTGAGCGCGCGATTGACGCCGCCCGGCACCGCGAAGTTGGGATGCACGCGGCGGTCGCCCAGCGCCTTGATGATCTCCTGCCCGAACTTGCGCAGATTCACGGCCTTCACCGCCAGCGCCGGATTGGCGCCGATGATGCCCACCACGTTGCGAATGGCCGGATCGCTGTCGAAGCCCAGCAGCAGATCGGGGCCGGCCAGCTCAAAGAAGTGCATGCCGTGGCTCTGGATGATCTGCCCCATGTGCATCAGCTCGCGCAGCAGGTTGGCCGGACGCGGCGGCGGGCACTGCAGCAGATCGTCGCCGGCCTTGGCCGCCGCCAGGTGATGGCTCACTGGGCAGATGCCGCAAATGCGCGGCGTAATCTGTGGCATCTCAAAGTACATGCGGCCTTCGCAGAATTTCTCGAAGCCGCGAAACTCGTTGATGTGCAGATAAGCGTGCTCCACCGCGCCCGCGTCGTTCAGGCGGATGGTCACTTTGGCGTGCCCCTCGATGCGGGTCACAGGTTCGATGGTGATTTTTTGGGTCATAGTTCATTCTCCGTCACTGTCGGGGCGAATCCACGTGTTCGCCCTTGGGCAGACACACAGGTCTGCCCCGACAGCGATCAATGCCAGTCCAGCATGTCGCCTGTCAACACGGGCTTGCGGCCCTGCGCCAGTTCGCTCAACACGTAATAGATCACGTCCGGGTCGGGCGGGCAGCCGGGCACAAACACATCGACGGGGACCACTTCGTGCAGGGCGCGGACCTTGGTCATCGTCGCCAGTTCCGGATCGCTGGGAATCTTGCCGCTGTCGTCCACGCTCTCCGCGTCCACGTAGGCACGCTGCAGCGCCGCCTGAATGCCGCAGAAGTTGCGCAGCGCGGGCACACCGCCGAACACCGCGCAGTCGCCCAGCGCCACCAGAATCTTGGCGCGCTGGCGCATCTTGTGCGCCACTTCTTCGTTGGCGGTGTTGTTGATGCCGCCCTCCAGGATGCCCACATCCACGCCGCTCGCGTCCGGTTCCTTCAAGTCCGTGATCGGCGTCGAGCGGATGTCGGCCAGTTCCGCAATGGTGATGATACGCTCGTCAATGTCCAGTAACGACATGTGACAGCCCGCGCAGCCCGCCATCCAGTCCGATGAAATCTTGGGTTTTGCCATGTTGATATCCTTTCCAGGGAAACGGCCCGCCTGCGCCGTTTCGCGTGCGGCCTGAGATGCCGCGCCTACGCCAGCTCGACCATCGGCGTGCGCTGATGCAGCGCCGCCTGCCAATCGACATTCGCATCCACACCCAGCTGCTGCGCCACGGCCTGCAGCGCATCCACGTTGGAGCGCACCGCTTCCGGCGCAGTCAATACTTTGGCCGTCTGCTGCACGCGCCCGTCCAGGCTCACGTAGTGCCCGGCCTGCTCGGCCCACATTTCCACCGGCAGCACCACGTCGGCCAGCGCCGTCAACTTGGACGCATAGCTGGCCTGCGCCACCACGAACGGCGCTTTCTCCAGCCGCTGCATCAGGCGATCGGTCACGTAGTCGTCGCCGACGGCCGCGTACACCGCCTGATGGCCGTTGAGGGTGAAGGGCCGATCGAGGCCGAGCTGCGCCGCCGCCAGGCTGTTGGCTTCACCCTTCACGCTGATCAATCTGGCGTTGACGGCGCGCGCGTACTCGATCAAGTGTTTCAACGCTTTGGGATCCGACGACGCGGTGAGGCCCTTGCCATAGACGATGACGAGGTTCTTCGCCGCCCCGATCAGCTGCGCGGCCCTGGCGATCTTTTCATCGGCCACGGTTTCGCCGCGCGCGGCGGCCTGCAGCGCGGCGATGATGTCCGCATCCGCGCCGGGCTTCGGCTTGATCGATACGTCGGCAATCGGATCGAGTTTGTTGTCGTGCGGATCGATCACGATCAGCTTGGTCCCGATCGGCTGGGCGCGCTTGACGAAGAAGCCGGCCACCTGATGGCTGCGCCCCAGATCGACGCCGATAGTCAGCACGGCATCGGCCTCTTTCAGCGCCTCGAGCTTCGCTTCAAAGGGGCCAAGCTCGTCGGCCAGCTGGCTCGATCGAGCGGTGGGCAGACCCTCTTCCATGCTCGTCACCATGTCGCTCTGCGCGAAGAGGCGCTTGAACAAGGCCAGCGCTTCGATCGGCAGACGAGTGGACGCAATCGCCGCCACGCCGTGATCGCCCTGCGCCAGCAGCGGCTTGACGCGCTCGCCGATGACGTACAGCGCCTCGTCCCAGGTGGCGGGCACGTGGCGGCCGTTCTTCTTGATGAGCGGCTGCTTCACGCGCTCGCGCTCTTCGTGCATGGGGATGTGGCGGCCGAGTTCGCACAGCAGCCCTTCGGTTGTGCCCGCTTCCCAGTCGCTTTCGATGCGGACGAGGCGGTTGTCGCGCGTGCTGAGCCGCAGGCCGCAGCCCACGCTGCAGCCCACGCACACCGAGGAGGTCTTGGTGACCTGCGCGTCGTGCCCCTGGTAGGCGCTGACGCGATCGATGAGCGCGCCGGTGGGGCAGACCTGGACGCAGGTGCCGCATTTGATGCAGCTGCTCTCGCCCAGCGGCACGCCCACGTCGGCGATGATGAGGGTGTCTGCGCCGCGTTCTTCCACGCCCAGCGTGAAGTTGCCCACCAGCTCGCTGCAGGCGCGCACGCAGCGGCGGCACAAAATGCAGCGGTTGTTGTCGAGGATGAAGTACGGGTGGGTGGTATCGACCGGATACTTGTCCCAGCCCGGCTGCATGGGCCAGTGCGTCATGCCTTCGCCGTAGGCGGAGTTTTGCAGTTCGCAGTCGCCGCCGCTGACCTGGCAGAACGGGCAGAAGTGGTTGCGCTCGCTGAACAGCATGGACAGCACAAAGTAGCGCGACTTCTTCACGGCCTCGGTGGCGGTGCGCACCACCATGTTGGGGCTGGCCGGCAGCGTGCACGACGGCTGCAGCGTGCGCCAGCCTTCCACCTCCACGATGCACAGACGGCAGCTGCCGTACGGCTTCAGCCTGGGGTGGTCGCACAGCGTGGGGATGTCGATGCCGGCCTGTCGGGCCGCCTTCAACACGGTGGTGCCTTCCGGCACTTCCACAGTTCGATCGTCAATTGTTAATTTGATCATCGCTTAACCTCATATCCGAAGTGGATTGATTTGGTGTCGTGCGCTCATTTTTCTCAAGATAACACGGTCTTGCACCTACTGCTTCATCACGGGCAGGTAAGTCCAGCTGGTTGCTTCCAGCACGGGCACTTCCTGCCAGGTCTGGCCGTAATCGCGCGAGCGATACAGATAGCAGTTGAAATCATACGGGCCGCCCCGGGCGGCGGTCACCCAGAACTCCAGATTGGGCGTGCCGTAGATGGCGGGCACATAGACCTGCCAGGCCACGCTCAGCGGCGGCGTGGTCGTCACCACGGCCGGCTCAAACGGCAGTTGATACCGAATGCCCGAGGCATACACTGTATCGCTGCGGACCTGCGCGAACGTTTCGCCGCCATCATGCGAGAGCCACAGGCCGCTCCAGCGGTCGTCGGCCACCAATATCTGATCGTTCCGGTAGTTGGGCGACAGCACCGGCGCGGTGTAGGGCGCGATGTCGTTGACTTTCACCCACGACTGCCCGCCGTTGGTCGTCTTGAACAGGCCGGTGCAGTCGGACGTGAAAGCCGTCTGATCTTGTGAGAACTGCGGCGAGACCACCACCCACGGATGCGGGCCAAGGCACTGCACGCCGGTCTGCAGACCGTTGTTGACCGGCGCCCAGGTGCCGCCGCTGTCGGTGGTCTTCCAGATGCCCAGCGCGCCGTGATAATAGCCCAGCGATGCGAACGCCGTGCCATCTGAGGCGAAGCCGGGCGAGACGCTGACGTACTGCCCGCTGCCATCCGTCAGCACTTGCGTCCAGGTCAGGCCGCCGTTGGTGGACTTGAGAATGCCCCGCCATGGATCGGCGTTCGGCGCGGCAGCCGCGGGAATGTTTCTCACCGTCAGAAACAATGTGCCGGACACAGGCGACGGGAATACGTCAAAGAAGTAGGGGGAGGGTTGTCCCACCAATTCCCAGCTGTGTCCCTTGTCCGTAGAGCGCCAGAGCGTCTGACGATAAAGATACACGGTGTCATCCGGCGCCACTTTCACCGCTGCACCTTGCAGGGGCGTCGTGATCGCCTGCCAGTTCGTATCGCCGGCCCTGTACAATTGGCCGGTTGAATCACACGCCAACATCAGATCCTGCCCGAAGTGAAACCACGCTGACGCGCAGCTCACGGCGGCGGTGTGCGCTGAAGCAATGCAGCACGCTGAACAAGCTGGTCACCGCCAACGCCAGACTCAATGCTAATTTCAAGATGGATGGGCACCTCAGCATGACACCACCAATCTCAGTGTAAATCTGTGCAATCCGTGCGCGCAGCGTCCGTGCCCCAAAAATTTTTAGGCTGCAACGGCTTCCTCCACGTGCATCGCGCACACCCCCGCCGGGCAAACCTTCAGGTTGATGTGCGCGTCCACCTCGGCGCGGAAGTGCTTCAGGATGTCGCGGAGGGGTGTGGCCGCCGTCTGCCCCAGCCCGCAGTTCGAGACCGTGGTCAGCGTCTCGGCCAGCCCCAGCAGCTGATCGACGTCGTTCTTATTGCCCTCGCCTTCCGAGATGCGCTTGAGAATCTGATAGGCGCGGTGCGTGCCGATGCGGCACGGCGTGCACTTGCCGCAGCTCT
>CAZKBQ010000111.1:0-10697 GCA_964550855.1 uncultured Anaerolineae bacterium | reverse complement strand
TGGAAGTGCCGGAGATCTTCAACGGCACGGTCGAGATCAAATCCATCGCGCGCGAGGCCGGCGCCCGCTCCAAGATCGCCGTGGCCGCCATCCAGCCCGGCATCGATCCGGTGGGCGCGTGCGTGGGCATGCGCGGGGTCCGCATCCAGTCGATCGTGAACGAGTTGAACGGCGAGAAAATCGACGTGATCGAATGGAATGCCGACCCGGCCATTTACATCGCCAAGGCGCTCTCGCCGGCGCGCGTGCTGACCGTTCAGCCGGACGAAGACACTCGGGAAGGCAAGATCGCGCTGGTGGTCGTGCCCGACGATCAGCTGTCACTCGCCATCGGACGCGAAGGCCAAAACGCCCGGCTGGCGGCCAAATTGACCAACTGGCGCATCGACATCAAGGGCGCCACCGAAGCGGCCCGCGACGCCGTCTCGCAGGTTCAAGAGGACGCCGAACTGCAGGCGCAGATGGGCACTGCCGCCGGCCTGGCCGATGTGGTGAAGCAATCGCTGCAGCGCCATGCCGAACAGTCTCTGCCGTGGAACACGGAAGAGCTGCAAGCCATCAAACACCTGATCGACGCGCTGTACCGCACTCTGGCCGCGCGCAAACAGGCCGAACGCGCCCACACGCGCGCGGTGGTGGCAGCCGTCGAGGAAGCCGCCGGAGCGGCCGCGCTGGCCGTTTCAGCAGCCGAAGTGACCGCGACCGAGCGACAGGATGCCATCAACCTGTACCGCGCGCGCATTCCAATGGGGGCTTACAACACCCCGATCGGCGATCTGGGCCTCAGCGCCCGCGTGCTGGCCCACATCGAACGCTCCGGCTTGACCAACGTCGGCCAGATTCACGAGCGGTTGGCGGCCGGCGACGAGGCCATGTTGGCCATCGACGGCATCGGCCCCAAAGGGCTGGCGGAGATCAAACAGGCCATCGAAGACAAGCAGCTGGGCCTGATCCCACTGCCCGAGCCCGTCGTCGAAGCGCCCGTCGTCGAGGCGCCCGCCGCCGAGGTGCCCACAGAAGTCGCGCCCATCGCCGAGGCAGCGATCGAAGCGCCCGTCGCGCCGGTGGCCGAAGCCGCCGTTGCCGAAGCGCCGGTGGCCGAACAGCCCGTGGCCGCGGCCCCGGTGGCTGAACCAGCCGCCACGCCGGAAGGTGAAACACCCGCACCGCCCGAAGCCGAGGCGATTCCGTCGATGGCTGCCGTCGATCTCGAAGAGGTCGAGGACGAAGAGGAGTTGGAGCGGAAGGGCGGCAAGAAGAAAGGCAAGCGCAAAGATCGCGTGCTGGTCATGGACGAAGAGCGCGGCCTGGTCGTGGCCAAGAAGCAGCGCAAGGCCGGCCGCGGCAAAGACGTTTTTGACTTATTGGACGAAGAGATTTAGCGCGCACGGCAAAACCTATGGCCGGCAAACACATCCCGCAGCGCACCTGCGTGGGCTGTCGAGAAGTGCAGGGCAAACGCCAGCTGGTGCGAGTGGTGCGCGGCGCCGACGGCGTCGCCCGGATTGACCCCACCGGCAAGCAACCCGGCCGGGGGGCATATCTTCACGCGCAGCAAGGCTGCTGGCAACAGGCGTTAGCCGGCGGGCGGTTGGCTCACGCGCTCAAGATGGTGTTAACCGACGCCAACCGCGCCGAGCTGCAAGCTTACGCGGCGGCGCTTCCGAAGGACGATGAATCCGCAGCCTGATGTAAATAGTAAACCGATCGATTCGCCTTAGCGCCGCGCGGCCTGTCGGCCACAACACCATGCCGATCTGTCTGCCGCGCCGCAGCCGTCGGCTGCGCGATACGGCGGATCAAGTGGAGGTGTGGTATGGCAGAAGCACTTAAAACTGTTGAAATCCCCAGCGTCATCACCGTGCGCGATCTGGCGGCGCGGGTCAAAGTCAGCCCCATCAACGTCATCCGCGAATTGATGAACAATGGCGTGATGGCCTCGATCAATCAGCAGATCGATTTCGAGACCGCCGCCATCGTGCTGCAGGGCCTGGGCTTTGAGCCTCGAGAAGAGAAGCGGCAGGAAGAAGTCACCGCCGAAGACCTGTCCGGCACATTGTGGAACCGGCTGTACGCGCGCGAAGACCCGGCCAAACTCAAACCCCGACCGCCCGTCGTCACCGTCATGGGCCACGTCGATCACGGTAAGACCTCGCTGCTCGATGCGGTGCGGCACACCAACGTGGTGGCCGGCGAAGCGGGCGGCATCACTCAACACATCGGCGCTTATCAAATCGAACACAACGGCCGCAAGATCACCTTTCTCGACACGCCCGGCCACGAAGCCTTCACGGCCATGCGGGCGCGCGGCGCCCAAGCCACCGACCTGGCCGTGCTGGTGGTGGCCGCCGATGACGGCGTGATGCCACAGACCAAAGAAGCCATCGCCCACGCCAAAGCCGCGCACGTGCCCATCATCGTCGCCCTCAACAAGATCGACAAGGCCAACGCCAATCCCGATCGGGTCAAGAAAGAACTGCACGACGCCGGCGTCGTCATCGACGAATTCGGCGGCGATGTGTTGTGCGTGCCCGTCTCGGCCAAAAAGAAGCAAGGGATCGAAGATCTGCTGGAGGCCATTCTGCTGGTCGCCGATTCGCGCGAGATCAAAGCCAACCCCGATCGGTTGGCGGTAGGCACGGTGATCGAGGGCCGCCTCGACAAGGCGCTGGGGGCCGTGGCGACGGTGCTGGTGCAGAACGGCACGCTCAAGGTCGGTGACGGCGTCGTCATCGGCCACATCCATGGCCGCGTGCGCACCATGCAGGACGACAAGGGCAAACCCGTCCAAAAGGCCGCCCCATCTGCGCCCGTGTTGATTTCCGGCCTGTCCGACGTGCCCGCCGCGGGTGACATCGTGGAAGCGGTGAAGGACGAGAAGACCGCCCGCGCCATCGTGGCCGAACGCAAGTCGGCCAGCGCCGAGCAGCAGGCCACCGCGCGCCGCGTCCTGTCGCTGAACGATCTGTTCAGCCGCGTGCAGGCCGGCGAAGTGAAGGAACTGCCCATCATCCTGAAGGCCGATGTCCAGGGTTCCATCGAACCGATCGTCAATCAGCTGGAGAAACTCAGCAATGACCAGGTCAAGGTCAAGATCCTGCACACGGGCACCGGCACCATCGGCAAGAACGATGCGTCGTTGGCCGTGGCCTCCGGCGCCATCATTGTGGGTTTCAACGTCGGCGTTGACGAGCCGGCCCACCGCCTGGCCGACTCCGAAGGTGTGGACATTCGCCAGTACGACATCATCTACAAGCTCACCGACGACATTCAGAAAGCCATCACCGGCATGCTGGAGCCGGTGTACAAAGAGGTGGTGCTGGGCACGGCCGAAGTGCGCGCCACGTTCAAGATCAAGAACGCGGGCGTCATCGCGGGTTGTTACGTGCGTGAAGGCGTGTTGCAGCGCGGCGCCAGCGCCCGCGTCAAGCGCGGTGGCGAGGTGGTGCACGATGGCACCATCTCATCGCTCAAGCACGTAAAGGATGACGTGAAGGAAGTGAAGACCGGCTTTGAATGCGGCCTGACCGTGTCCAACTTCCAGGATTACAAGCGCGGCGATCTGATCGAGTGCTATACGCAGGAACGTGTACAATAGGCGCAGCCCATGACCACCCGACGACAGGCGCGCGTTGCCGAACAGATTCAAATTGAGATCAGCCAGATGATCGAGCGGGAGATCGACGATCCCCGGTTGAACCTGGTCAGCATCACCGACGTAACCATCTCGGCTGATCTGCGTGAGGCCAACATCTATGCCAGCGCCCTGCCCGGCGAAGCCGCCAAGGCTGATGTGCTGGCCGGGCTGGAGCACGCGCGCGGTTTTCTGCGTCACGGCCTGGCGCAGCGCATGCAGCTGCGCGTGGTGCCGGACTTGCACTTTCACTGGGACAAGTCGCTGGAGACGGGTGATCGCATCTCGCGCCTGCTCGATGAGATCGACACCCCATCGGCCGAGTGACCCATGAACCTGCCCCCGACTGACCAGGCCGCGCTGATCGAACGGATTAACGCGGCGCGTTCATTCCTGCTGATCACCCACGTGTCGCCCGACAGCGATGCCGTGGGGAGCCTGCTGGGGTTGACGCACGCCCTGCGCAGCCTGGGGCGGCGCGTCACACCCGCGTGCAGCGATCCGCTGCGCGGCCGCTTCAGTCTGCTGCCCGGTCAGGCCGAGGTGGTCACCGTGGCGAATGAGCCGGTTGATCTGGCCATCGCGTTGGACTGCGGCGACGAAGGCCGCCTGGGCAGCGTGTGGGCCGATCGGGCCAACCCCCGGCCTTTCCTCATCAACATCGATCATCACGTGACCAATTCGCGGTTCGGCCAGATCAATTGGGTTGATCCGTCGGTCGCGTCCACCGCCGAACTTGTGCTCGAATTGCTGGACGAGTTGCGTGTGCCGATTTCGCCCGACATCGCCACCTGTCTGTTGTACGGCCTGGTGGGCGACACGCTGGGCTTCCGCACGCCCAACACGACGCCGCGCGTGCTGCACAGTGCGCAGCGCCTGATGGAAGCCGGCGCGTCGCTGAACGACAGCATGCAGGATCAGTTCAACCGCCGGCCGCTGGCGCTGATCTGCGTGTGGGGCAAGGCGCTGAGCCACGTCAAGGTCAAAGACCGCATCGTGTACGCCACCATCAGCAAGGCTGAACGGGATGCGTGCGGGCTGGGCGGCGCCGGCGACATCAGCCTGTCCAGTTTTTTGATCAGCGCCAACGAAGCCGATCGCGCCGCGGTGCTGGTGGAGAAAGACGACGGCCAGATTGAATTAAGCCTGCGCGCCAAGCCCGGCTTCGACGTATCCAAAGCGGCGCTGGCGTTGGGCGGCGGCGGACATCCGCTGGCCGCGGGCGCCACCGTGCCGGGGCCGCTGTCCGCTGCCGTGCGGCGCCTGTTAAACGCCCTCCGCCAGAATCCGTAAGATCCCGAACCGTGTCCATGGCCGCCTGTGACGGTTTGCTGCTCATCGACAAGCCGCGCGGCATCACGTCGCACGACGTGGTGCAGCGTGTGCGCCGCGCTTTGCAGACGCGGCAGGTGGGGCATGCCGGCACGCTTGATCCGCTGGCAACCGGTCTGCTGGTCGTGTGTGCGGGGCAGGCCACGCGCCTGAGCGAATATCTGCTGGGCCACGACAAACGCTATCATGCTACAATTCGCCTCGGCACGGAGACCGATACGTACGATGCCGACGGCCGGGTGACGGCGACGCGGCCGGTGACGGTGACGCGATCGGACATCGACCGCGCGCTCGATCGGTTTGTCGGCGCCATCGAGCAAGTGCCGCCGATGCACTCGGCGATCAAGGTCGGCGGCGAGAAGTTGTATGATCTGGCCCGCGCCGGGCGGGAGGTTGAGCGACCGGCCCGAGCGATCACGATCTACGCGATCGAAGTCATCGACTTTGTCGCGCCCGACGTTATCATTGATGTGCAGTGCTCGGCCGGCACGTACATTCGATCGCTGGCGCACGATCTGGGCGCGGCATTGGGCACGGGTGCTCATGTGGCGGCGCTGCGCCGCACAGCGGCCGGGCCGTTTGGGCTGGATCAAGCGATCGGGCTGGCCGAATTTGAAGCGGCTGTTCAATCGGGCGACGAGCGATCTTATTTGCAGCCGATTGACGCGGCGCTGCGCGATTGGCCGTCGATCACATTAAGCGCCGCGCAACAGCAGCGGGCGGTGACTGGCGGGCGAATCGAAGGCGTCACGCTGAGCGGTGTCCACGCCCGCGCTTACGACGAACATGGCCGGCTGATCGCCCTGTTGGTGTTCGATCGCAAGAAGCAATGGTGGCGCGCAGATAAAGTCTTTAGCCCTGAGCGCTGATCATCGACAACGCGGCGTGCCGGCCGGTTGGCCTGTAGCCTGAACGACCAGCTTCCTTATATCCATTCATACTGTCCTGACTCATGCGACTGATTCACAACTTGGCAGATGCTCAACTGACTGAAGACGCTGTGGCGACCATCGGCTCGTTTGACGGCGTGCATCGCGGCCACCGGCACCTGATCGAGCAGGTGCGGCAGTCGGCCGGCCGGCTGCAGGCGGCCAGCGTGGTGATCACGTTTTTTCCACACCCCAGCGTGGTGTTGGGCCGGGCGCAGCCGTTTTACCTGACCTCGCCCGAAGAGAAACTGGTGCAGATCAACCAGACGGGCGTGGATCTGCTGATCGAGCTGCCGTTTACGCGCGAGACGGCGGCCACGCGCGCGGCGGCGTTTGTCGATCAGCTGGTGGCGCATCTCAGGCTGCGCGAGCTGTGGATCGGCCACGATTTTGCGCTGGGCTACCAGCGCGAAGGCACGCCGGAATATCTGGCGCAGCTGGGCCAGACGCGCGGCTTTAGCGTGCACACGCTGGCGCCGCTGACCAACGACGGCGAAGTGATCAGCAGCAGCGCCATCCGGGCCGCGCTGCGCGCCGGCGACGTGGCGCACGCGGCGCGGCTGCTGGGCCGGCCGTTCCGCGTGAGTGGGCGCGTGGTGGCCGGCGACGGGCGCGGCAAGACCATCGGCGTGCCCACTGCCAATCTGGACGTGTGGCCGGAACATGCCCTGCCCGCCGACGGCGTGTACGCCTGCCGCGCGTGGGTGGGCCACCTGCCGCACGCGGCCGCCGTCAACATCGGCACGCGGCCCACCGTCACCGATCAGACGCGGCGCACGGTGGAAGCCCACCTGCTGGACTTTGATAAGGATATATACGGATTGAATCTGGCGCTTGATTTTGTGGCGCGGCTGCGCGGCGAGCAGAAGTTTGCCGGCGTGCCGGAGCTGGTGGCGCAGATCACAAGCGATGTGGCACACACCCGCGACATTATGGCGGCATTTGGCGAGGCGAAGTCGGCATGAAACCACGCGACATCTACCTGCTCAATCCCAAAGACCTCAGCCCGGAAGTCATTGCCGTGGCCTTTGCCAAGACCAGCCGCTCGCCGGAGTCGTTCCGCGACATCGCCGCCGAACTGACCGACGAAAAATCGGCCGAGTTTCACGAGAAGTGGGTGGTGGGCTACGGGCACGCCAGCGTGGCCGAACACGCAGTGCTGCACCTGGCGTTTGAGAATGTATCCCGACTGGCGATCGAAGCGATCGAGAGCAATCGGCTGGCGTCGTACACCGAAAAATCCACGCGCTACCAGATCTTTGATCGCGAGGGCTTTTATACGCCGCCGGCCATTGCCGGCTCGCGCCACGCCACGCTGTACGCCGACACGATCCGGCACCTGTTTGACACGTACTTTGCCAGTATCGAGCCGGTGCGCGCCGTGATCGCGCGTCAGTATCCGCGCCAGCCCGACGAGTCGGAAAAACGCTACGAAGGCCGCATCCGCAGCAAATGGATCGACAACTGCCGCTATTTGCTGCCCGCCGCCACGCTGGCCAACGTGGGTATGACGGCCAACGCCCGCGTGCTGGAACACGCCATCACCAAGCTGCTGTCCCATCCGTTGGAAGAAGTGCGCGACATCGGCGCCGAGGTGAAGCGCGTGGCGCAGACCGAGGTGCCCACCCTGGTCAAGTACGCCGACCGCAGCGAATACCTGGCGCAGGCCGCGCGGCGCATTCGCGATCTGGGGCCGGCGTCACGCCTGCTGCCGCCCCCCGTTACGCCGACCGGGGCCGCCCAGGCCGTCACGCTGATCGATTACGATCGGGACGCCGTGACGCGCGTGGCGGCCGCCCTCCTGTACGGGCTGGCTCAAACCGACTACTCACGCCTGCTTGAACATGTGCGCACGCTGCCGCCTGACGAACAGGCTGCCATCATCCAGGCGGCGCTTCACGAGCGCGGCGACTTTGATGTGCCGCTGCGTGAGCTGGAATACACCACCCTCACCTTCGATTGCGTGATGGATCAGGGCGCGTACTTCGACGTGAAGCGGCATCGATTGATGACGCAGACGCCGCAGGCCCTGGGCACCGAGCTGGGCTATGCTGTGCCGCGGGCCATGGTGGAGGCCGGCTTCGCCGACGCGTATCGCCGCGCCATGGAGGCCGCGGCGGCGGTCTATCGCACGCTGGCGGCGCAGTTCCCGCACGAAGCGTCGTACGTCGTGCCCAACGGCTTCAACCGCCGCGTGCTGATGTCGTTGAACCTGCGCGAGCTGTTTCACTTTGCGCAGCTGCGCGGCGGGCCTGGCGGGCACTTTGCCTATCGACGCATCGCCATGAAAACCTACGAAATCGCCCGGCAGATATATCCGGTCTTCGCGCCGTTTATGCGCTGCGACAAATACCCCTCGTCGAAGGAGATCGAGCGCGAATTCTTCGCGCAGGTGTGAGGATGGCGCGCAAAATACGCCGCCCGATCGGTGGATACTGGCCGATCGGGCGGTGTGGTTGTCAACGGCAATTCAGCTCGGCCGGCGACGCATTGAATTCACGCGTCACCGTCTGGCCGTCGCCTGAAGTCACGCGGTAGGGCACAATCAGGCGCGCGCCAAACGCCCATTGAACATCGGCGAACTTGCTGTTGATCTCCGCCCCCTGCACAAAGTAGCGATAACCGCCGCCACCGCCGGTCGCCTCAATGGACAACCGCACAACGATGTTGCCCGGCTTATCGGGCGTGGGCGCCAGCCGGCATTCCACCAAATACGCATTGACCGACAATGGTCCGGCGCTCGTCGGCACAGCTGTGGGCGATAGCGGTGGCAACGGCGGAGGCGGCGTATCCGTGGGGGCGGCGACGGTTCGCGCCGGCAGTGTGGGTGAGGGCCAGGGCGTGGGCGTGTCAGCAGGCGTCGGCGTGGGCAGCCAGGCCGGATCAAAGGTGGGCACGACGTGAGTCACCAGCAACTCCGGAACCGGCGACGGCGTGACTACACGCGGTACCAGCTCGGCGCGCGTACACGCCGACAACAGCCCTGCCAGGCATGATAAAACGATCACGGGGATGCGCTTCATGGTGTACTCTCGCTGCGCGCACATTTTACCACTCACGTCCCCCGCGGCGGTTTGAGCGATCCAACCGGGCGGCTAAGGCCGGCGCAGGTCCTTCTTGAAGTGGATCAGCCGCTCCGTTTCCAGATAGCCGATGGCGAGATGCGCGCGATAGCTGACGTCGTTGTCGATCAAGCAATCAGACGCGATCTCGGCGCAGCCTTGTGTGATGGCCCATTGCTCGGCGGCCTGCATCAACGCCCGACCGACCCCCTGCTGCCGAACGTCCGCATCCACGTACCAGCCCTCGATGTAACCCACCGGTGAGGTGTCGCAGCCGTCCGCGTATTTGCGAAGGCCGGCCTCCAAAAAGCCGCCCAGCCGGCCATTGCTGCGGTCGGCGACAAACACCGGCGACAGACTGTCGCCGGCGATCTGCTGCATTTCGGCGCGATGCTCGTCGGCTGTGTGATCAGGCCACAATGCCAGGCGCAGCCGCAGCCACTCGTCAAAGTCAGCCGCCTCAATCGGACGAATCTCCATGACGGGCCTCCTCTTTAAGCAGACACGTGTCAGCGCGCAGATCAAAAAGCGTCGAGATCGATCGCTCGATCTCGACGCCCAATCGGTGGCCGTTAAACCGCACTCAGCCCAGGCTCTGCTTCATCGCTTCCATGCGGCCCGATACGGAGGCGTCCACCACCCGATCGCCCAGCCGGACCACCAGGCCGCCCAGAATGCGCGGATCGACCTTGAACTCCACCTCGGCCGCGCCACGGCCAGTGAGATCGGACTTGATGGAAGATTGCTCTTCGGCAGACAGCGGCAGCGCTGAGGTCACTTCGGCCTTGGCGCCGGCTGCGCTGGTACCGGGTTCAAGCAGCACCACCTTGCCGGCTTTGACGCCGCTGAAAAACTCATCCACCAGTGCGCGCTGGCGCTTCTCGTCCATCGCTTCGCCCACCAGCTTGTTGGCGGCGGCCATGGCCAGCGCCACCACCTGCGAACGGAGATCGGCCAGCGCCTTGTTGCGCTCCAGCACGGCCTCTTCCTGCGCCTGGGCCTTGATGCGGGCGGCGTCTTCGTTGGCCTTGGCGATGATCCCGGCGGCTTGTTTCTCGGCATTGGCGGCCGCTTCGGCCACGGCTTTCTGGCCTTCGATGCGCGCCTCATCCATCCGCTTGGCATAATCGGCTTCGATGTTGGCCAGCCGCGCCTCAGCTTTGCGAGCGTCCTCGAGCCCCTTGGCGATCTTCTCGCGCCGGTTGTCGAGGAACTTGATCATTGGTTTGTAAGCCACCGCGCGCAGGATCAAAAACAACAGGAAAAAGTTGAAGATCTGCGCAACGAGCAGCGTGAGGTTGATGCCTAACCCTTCCACGCGTCACCTCCCGTTATGCGCCAACGACGAACATGAGAATCAGCGCGACGACCAGCGCGTAAATCGCGATGGCTTCCGCAAAGGCGACGCCCAAGATCATGTTGGTCTGAATGTTGGACGACGCATCGGGGTTGCGGCCCATGGCCTGCAGCGCGCCCTGCATCAGGATGCCGATGCCGATGCCCGGGCCGATCGCGCCCAGGCCGATCGCCAAGCCGGCGCCCAAGAACCGAATCGCGTCAACAAGAGCCTTTTCCATGTTCTGCCTTCCTCCTCAAGGGGGTGGTGAAGTTGATTGGTTGGTTGGTCGGTTTAGTGATGCGCTTCTTCGTGATCGCCGTGGCCGGCCATGGCCATGTTCATGAACACCAGCGCCAGCATGGAGAAGACCAGCGCCTGGATGAAGCCCACGAACAGTTCCA
>CAZKBQ010000110.1:0-10883 GCA_964550855.1 uncultured Anaerolineae bacterium | reverse complement strand
ACTTGAAATCGAGCGTGTCCGGCAGCAGGCCGAAGACGCCGCCCAGCACGATGAGAAACGAACCCTGCGCCGCACTCTCCACCACGCCGGGGACGAACGTCGCGGCCGCCAGGCCGGCCAGGAAGTGAGAAATGCCTTTCATGTCAGCGGTTCCGCCACTGCCAGTATTCTTCAAGATTGTGATAGGGCACATTGGAGTCAATCGCCCGCGCCATATCGTCAGTGAGGTAGTTCATCCAGTAGTCGTCGAATATTTGTAGACCATGCGGAGCAAATGGGCCGGAGCCATCGATCAGCGCTTGAACGTCGCGTACGGAACCGATGTTCTTCGTGTTTCCGCTCCCTGGCCGATCAGCCGCGATCCGCCATTTCTCATGCAATAAGAAGGTGAAGTCTTTCACCACTGAAATGATGTCTTGCAAATCGGCCAATGCATACACCCGTCGTTCATCGATGTCTGCACTTCGGCTGTAAATCACACCCAGAACGAAGTGAGCGGCGTATTGTTCGTACGGATAAGTGATGTTCTTCGTCGACCGGCGCTGGCGAAAATAGCCTGTAAATGCGCCCAGGGTAAAGCCATTCACAGTCGCGTCGTCAAGACGATAAGTGCTTTTGAGGTCAAGGGCAATTTTGGTGTCATCGGGCGTAATGAAACTGATATCCGGGTAGTGATTCTGGTATTCACTCAGCACCATACGATAGCGATGCTCGGCGGCGAAGCGCGCCAGGACGGGGAACAGCATCAGCTCGATGATTTTTGAGACAACTTTGGTATCGATCGAAATGGTGTAAATGTTGTGATAGACATCGATAAAGCCCTTGACCACCCAATCACCTGCCTCGGTCGCCAACGTGTGCTTGAACGTCTCAAAATGAGCCAGAAGGTTGTCGCGAAAGTTTACTATGTCCATACGGTCCTCGGTGAGTCAAGACGATGTGCCCACCAGGAGAATTTCCTGAGATTCGCCGTTGGTGGACAAGACGTACTTGTACTGCCCGTAGTGGGCGACGCGCACCGTTGGTTTGTAACGCTTGAGCAGGGCAGTCAACTCCTCAGCCGACGGGAGGCCATCACTGCGGTAGGACACGACCAGCACGCTGTGCTGAAAACGGGCAAACAACTGCTCAAAAGCAGCGTAAATCTGGTTCTTGTCTGTCCACCGGTTAGGCTGCAATTTCAATCGCCGGTGCTTCGAGCGGTGATCGATCTGCCGCTCCCAATCATCATACATCAACAGCCCTTCCAGAAAGTGATAGAAACCCAGGTAGTCAACGGCTGTGCCGCTTTGAGGCATGTAGGGCGGATCGATGTAGACCAGGTCATATTCACCGGGTACTTCGATGGCGTCCAGGTTGAGTGCCACATTCGCCTGGCCATTGTCAAATACGGCGCGATTGGCCTCGGCCGCAAAAACCCGGAACCACTCCTCAAAAGGCCGATCCCACGTGATCTTGTTCCCAAACGATCGTTCAACTTCGGCCAGCCGGAGATACAGATTCTTGCGGTGAAACAGATTGTAAGGCCGTTTGATGATGCACGCCTGACACAGCGCGAAAAAGGCTAGCGCAAACTTGTAAGGATCATCAAGCTCCCGGATATTGGTAATGGTTTGATCGATCCAGACGTTCTCCTCATCAGTAAAATAGATGTCGTGAAAATTGTCCTGCACAAACTGCGGATAGGTTATCGAAGCATGTCGCTGAAGCAGCCACTCGATCTCGTCCGCAGTCAGGCGCACAGACGAGTTCTCAACGAGAGCCAGACCGAACTGGTAATTGAAGCGCAACAAGTCGTTATAGGTCACTTGTTTGCCGGCCTGCTTCAGTCGATAAGCCACTGCGCCCGTGCCACCAAAGACATCCAGACAGGTGGTGAAATCCAGATCGGCGATCTGTTCCCAAATCCAATCGACCAGTTTGGACTTGCTGCCCTGATAACGAGTTGACGGAAACTCGGCCGTCAGATCAGGAAAGAAAGAAGGTTGGTAAGCGGCTGCTCGACTCATACTCGTCTTCGCTCCCTAAATCAACCCCAGCCATCGCGCCACGTTCGCCCCCACGCCGGCCATGTTCAGCGTGATGGGGATCAGCAGCACGCCCAGGCAGTTCATCCGCCGCGAGCCGAACAGCACCGGGATCAGACCGATGGCCGCTGCGGGCACGAGGATCAGCAGGCCGCCGAGGCCGGTCGTGAGCGCCACCAGTCCGACCAGTACGATCAAAGTAATCATGCTTAGCGTCCGATAATTGACACGTTTCACCAGTCGAATCGCCACACGGCTGAAGACGATCAACAGCCCGAAGGCCACTGCGCCCGACAGCGCGATGGCCGCGACGGCGGTGAAGTATAGTTCCGGCGTGGCAGGCGTGAGGATGGTGCGCGTCATGCTGGCCAGGCCGCCGCGCGCCAGGTGCAGCCCCGGCAGAAAGAACAGCAAGAAGCCGCCCACGTAGTACACAAACTTCGACGCGCCCTGCGATACGATGAACGATCGATCGTCGCGCTGCGCCGTGGCGTGTCCGGCCAAGAACGCCCCCACGCCGCCGGTGACCACCGGAAAGAACGCCGCAAACAAGCCGCCCATCACGCCGGCCGCCGCGCCGCGAAACAGCGCCGCCGGCGGCAGATCGATCGATGCGCCCGCATGCTGTTCGGGCACGGTCGTCCCCATGATCAGATTCGTCAGCACCATCGGTACGGCAAACAGACCCACAAAAGCGGGCAGCAGATTCTGATACGCCGCTTCCACGGGTAGCGGGCTGCGATACACGATGATGAAGCCCAGCACGCCCGACAACACAAAAGTAAGCAGCCCCGCGCCCAGCCCCGTCCACGCCGATCGAAAACGCGCCCAACCGGTCGCACCACGATCGCCGCCTTTGGGCCATTCCGACATGAGCATGAACGCGATGATGGCCGCCAGCAGCCAGCCCAGATGCGGCGCGACGATCAATTGCAGGCCGCGCGCCGCTTCGATGGCGACGGGGCTGACGACCACCAGCGCCGCTGCGCCGCACAGCGCGCCGACGCCGGTGAGGACGGCCGCCTCGAAGCCGCGCCGCTGCAGCAGGTATTTCTGCGCCGGCAGCACGATGAAGGCCAGTGATTCGTCAGGCGCCGCCAGAAACACGGCGGGCACGGTGGATAGCATCGCGTAACCGACCACCATGCCCAGCAGCAGCATCGCCAGCTGATCGGGCGTGAGCGCGCCGGCCAGCGCCGCCGACGATACGATCAACAAGCCGACGACGTTGTACAGATGCAGGGCCGGAATCAGGGCCAATACAGAAGACAGCAGCGTGCCCGCCAGCGCCACGCCGATCAAGCCCAGCCCTTCACTCATCGCTCGTCGTCACCTGTCACGGGTGGTGTTCACCGGATCGTCACGTCGTAGCCCAGCGCGGGCACGACCTGCATCCGCCCGAAGAAATCGGTCTTGCCCACCACGCGCACCTTCGCGCCCGTCGCCAGTCCGCTGCGATTGGGCACGTAAGCCAGCACATTGTCGAAGAGCGTCACGCGGATCGTGCCCGTGCCGTCGTCCACGGTCAGATTGGTACCCGACGAAAACGGCCGCACTTCGGTGATTGTCCCTTCCACGGCGACAAACAGCCCCGGTTTGGTCAGCTGATTGATTGGACTGACGGGCACACTCGCGCTGCTGCCCGCCGACAGGATCGTCACATCCCGACCGGCGTTCGGCTGCAATTCCAGCACGCCCTGGAACACGGCCACCTTGCCCTGAGCCAGCACTTCGGCGCCCAGATTCAAGCCGGCCCGATTGGGCACAAACCGATAGTCGCTCTCGAAGATCGCCAGCGAGATGCGGCCGGTGCCGTCGCCCAGCAGGAACTTGAAGCCGGCCGAAAAACTGGAGGTTTCCACGACTTTGGCGCGCACCGCAAATACCTGACCGACGTGGTCGTTGGTGAGCGAACCGATGGGCACCACAGCGGCGGGTGTGCTGCCCGGCGTGGGCGAAGCGGCAGCAGCGCGCGTGGGCGGCGTCGTAGGCGCGGCGGTGACGGCCGGCGCGCGTGTGGCCTCCGGCGTGACTGACTCGACTGGCGCGGCCGGCGTCTCAGTAGGCGCACTAAGAGCGTCGGTTCGGCCGTGGGCGTCGCCGTCGGCGTTGGGGCGACGGCCGCCGGTTTGACCACCGCCAGATCGATAACCTGTTCCGGGATGATCTCCAATTCGCCGCGGAAGACATTGACCTCGCCGGACACCGCCAGCGTTGCGCCGGGGATGAGGCGCGCCTGGGCCGGTAATTGATCCCACACGTCCTGCCAGACGACGACTGTCAGACGGGCATCGCCGTCGATCAGCGTGATCCGTCTGCCCGCCGTAAATTGGGTTACATCGCCGATCTCGGCCTGGACGTGCACCCAGCGTCCGGTCAGGCTGTCATTGACCGCGGCCACCCGCATGGGCCGGGCAAATTCCACGCTTTCCGGCAGGACGCGCACATCGCGGCCGCGGCGGATGGACAACTGCGGGCTGGTATCGTAAGCCGTGACCACGCCGACGACTTCGATGGACTGGCCGACGGTTAGCGGCGGCGTCGCGCCGATGAGGGGCGCCAGATCGATCGGAAGGGCCAGATCGATCGCGCCGGTGGCGTCGCGCAGCGTGACCAGCTGCAGGCCGTCAAACGGCGCGTTGATGCTGCGCACCGCGCCGTGCACAGCCACGCCGTGCAGCGTATCGCTCAACTGGATGGAGCCGATATCGCGCAGCGGGGCATTGATCGTGCCCGGCTCAAGACTCAACGCGCCGGCCGAGTCCAGCGTCAACGACGGCTGATCTTCACGTACTCGCAGCGTGCCCTGCAACGACACGACATCGCCGGGCGCGGGCACCTGATCGGCGGCGATCAACTCCTGCGTCACCTCTCGAAACGACGAGACCATGATCTCGCCGGAATCATCACGCACCCAGAAGGTCAGCGATTGAGCGGTCGGGTTGTAGTTGGGACCGCGCGACACAAGGCCGTCGATCTGCACGTAGGCGTAGTTTGAAGTCGCCTGAATATCGGCGATCTTGACGGTGGCAATCGGCGAACGCGTGGCGAAGAACCACAGCACACCCAACCCGACGACGGCCACGACGACGGCGATGAGGCCGTAGGTGCGGAGATTGGCGCGGCGTTTCAAGTCGGCGCCGCAGTGCGGGCAAATGGTGTTCAGACCGGGGTCACGTCCGCAGCTGGGGCAAGTGGCCATTCGTTACTCCCTTCTGTCACCGGCGCAGCCGGTAACGGGCCGCGCCGACAGGCCGATTATAGCACGGCAGTTGAATCAATTCCGCGACTATGTTACACTCTCCGTCACTGCTCAATGAGGGTGTCATGCTCGCCAAAGTCTACTCGTGCGCGGTGATCGGGCTGGACGGCCAGATCGTCGAAGTGGAAGTCGATCATACCAATCGCGGCATGCCGTCGTTCATGCTGGTGGGCCTGCCCGACGCCGCCGTGAAAGAGTCCGGCGAGCGCGTCCGCGCGGCCATCAAGAACTCCGGCCTGCATTTACCCGGCCACCGGCTCACCGTCAACCTCGCCCCGGCCGATCTGCGCAAGGCCGGCCCCGGCTACGATCTGCCCATCGCCGTGGGCATCCTGGCCGCCTCCGATCAGATTCCGCTGGACGGTCTGGACAAGTCGCTGGTGATCGGCGAACTCAACCTTGACGGTTCGGTGCGGCATGTGCGGGGCGTGTTGCCCGTGGCGGCTTTTGCGCGGCAGCAGGGTTTTATGACTTTGTACGTACCCGCCGAGGACGCCGCTGAGGCCGCGTTGATCCCCGATCTGACGATCATCCCGGTGGCTACGCTGGCCGATCTGGTCAATCATTTTCACGGCGTCGGCGTGATCGAGCCGCAGCGCCCTCTGCTGCCCGATCAGGTGATCACGCCCGAGCAGCTCTTCACCGATTTTGCGGAAATTCGCGGGCAGGAGCACGTCAAGCGCGCCATGGAAGTGGCCGCGGCGGGCGGGCATAATGTCATCATGGCCGGCCCGCCGGGCGCGGGCAAGACCCTCATTGCGCGGGCCGTGCCCGGCATTCTGCCTGAGCTGTCGCTGGACGAGGCGCTCGAAGTCACGCGCATTTACTCCGTGGCCGATTTGTTGCCCGGCGATACGCCGATGATCCGCCAGCGGCCCTTCCGCGCGCCGCACCACACCATCAGCCACGCCGGACTCGTCGGCGGCGGCAAGCTGCCGCGCCCCGGCGAGATCAGCCTGGCGCATCGCGGCGTGCTGTTTCTGGACGAGCTGCCCGAATTCGATCAGCGCTCGCTCGAAACGCTGCGCCAGCCGCTGGAGGATCACATCGTCACCATCAGCCGGGCCAGCGGCACGCTGACGTTTCCGGCGTCGTTTATGCTGATCGCGGCGATGAATCCCTGTCCCTGCGGCTACTACGGCGATCCGACGCACGCCTGCACCTGCAACGCGGCCATGGTCACGCGCTATCAGAAGCGCATCAGCGGCCCGCTGCTCGATCGCTTCGACATCCACGTGGACGTGCCGCGCGTCAACTTTGAGAAGCTGGCCGGCGACCGGTTGGGTGAGCGCAGCGAGACGGTGCGCGCGCGTGTCATTGCCGCGCGGGCGCGGCAGGCCGATCGGTTTGCGGGCACGACCCTGATTTGCAACGCCGATATGACGCCCGCCCACATCCGCGAATACTGCGCGCTGGATGACGCGGGCAAAGCGCTGATGCGCGCGGCGATGTCGCAGCTGGGCATGAGCGCGCGGGCGTTTCATCGGGTGTTGAAACTGGCGCGCACCATCGCCGATCTGGCCGGGGCCGATCAGATTCAAGCCGCGCATCTGGCCGAAGCGATTCAGTATCGGCCGCGGCGGCAGAACTAGCCTTGAGGGGGGATGACCATGACCGTTCGATTGCTTCGGCCTGAGGAACTCGAGCAGGTGAAGAAGGTCTTTGGCGACGGACTGGATGTTGACAAAGTTCGGATTAACGAAGGCAGCGATTTTCCCAACTTTATCGGCCGGGTGGGCGCGTTCTTTCGCGGCGCCAAACCGCCGGAGCACAACGCCATCACGGTGGGCAACACCTGCTACTTTCCCATCACGCTCAAGACCGATGATCCAATGGACGCCAACTGGCTGCGCGATATGGGTTGGCTGATGCACGAGTTGACGCACGCCTGGCAATATCAGCATGACGGCTTCCGCTATTTGATCGAGGCGATCTTCTCGCCGACGTACGTGTATGTGAACCCGGGCGAGACGCCCAACACTTCGCTTAAGGGTTTCTCCAAAGCGGGCAAGAAGTTCCGCGACTTCAACCGCGAACAGCAGGGCGACATCGTGCGCGATTACTTCTGGAGCACGCAGCTGGACGGCCCCACGGCCGATCGTTCGGGGTGGGACGAGTACCTGGCCGAAGTCCGCACACCCGTCATCAAGGAACGCCCGCGCAGCAGCTAAGCACATTCTTGAAGATCCTCTGAATCGTCACCCCGTTTGACGGGTTTCCGGCTGCCCGTTTCGTCGTGCCCGGCGTAATGCACCGACGACGCGCCGGGCAAAAGCGTGCGGGAATGACAAAGCCCGCCACCAAATTGGAATTCGCTCCAGGCGCCTTACTCGTTACTCGTTACTCATTACTCGTCACTCCTCACTCCTCACTTTTCACTCATCACCCCTCACCGCTCGCCCGTTGTTCTATAGATTTTTGATCGGCCCTATGCTATAATCGCCTCAGATCGAACATGCGTTTTAGTGAGTCATGACCAAGGCAAAAGCAGGCAGTTCAAAATCCAAAAAAGGCGGCGGCAGAGCCGCCGGCAAGAGCAGCGCCAAAGCCGCCGGCAAGACCACCAAGAAGCAGCCAAGGCCCGCGCTGATTCAGCTGGACACCAATCAGAAGCTGGATATTCTGGGCGTGTTTCTGGTGGGGCTGGCCGCCGTGACCATCCTCAGCCTGATCTCCAGTTCGCAGGGCGCCATCACCGGCCAGCTGCTGGGCTGGCTGCGCGTCACCTTTGGGCTGGGCATGTATGTCGTGCCGGTCGTCGTCGGCCTCATCGGGCTGTGGCTGCTGCTGCGCACGTTTGAGCGCACGCCGCGGCTGTCGGGCGAGCAGATTGCAGGCTTTGCGGTCTTCTTCCTCATCGCGCTGATGACGCTGGCCTGGATTCAGGCCGAGCTGGGCGGCAGCCTGGGCGTGGGTCTGTTGAGCTGGCTCATCAGCGCCGTCGGCGAAATCGGCGCGGCCGTGTTGATGGTGGTGGGCTGGCTCATCGCCATTGTGCTGCTGTTCGATGTCTCGCCCAGCGACCTCGCCACCGCCATCGGCCGCCTGTTTGTTCGCTTCAAGCGCACGCCAGAGATCACGCAGACCGGGACGATCACGCCCGGCAAGCCGATCGACATGGTGATCAACGCCGGCAGCAAGTCCGCCGCCAATGGCAACGGTGCGCGGTCGGCCCCCACCCGATCGGCTTCACCGGCCCCGGCGGTCGATCTCCCGCCCGATGAACCGGCGCTGCCCGTCGGCAAAGCGGCGCGCGTCTCGGCGCGGGCGCGGCCCGACGCGCCGCCGTCCGGCATGCTGGGCGACGCGACGATGAGCAAACCGCTGGCCAATTCGCCGAAAGGGCCGGCACCAGCCGATCGGGTTGAAACCGCGCCCGGTGAGCCGGCTACCGGCCCCATCTATCCGCGCATCATCGGCACGTCCATCGCCTGGGAACTGCCCAAGATCGATCAGGTCTTTGACAGCGGCGAAGAGAGCGCGGTGGCCGAGGAAGAACTGCGCAAGAAAGCCAAGATCATCGAAAGCACGCTGCGCGAACTGGGCGTGGAAGGCAAGGTGGTGGAAGTCAACCGCGGTCCCACCATTACGCAATTTGGCGTGGAACCGGGCTGGATCGTCAAGACCAAGGAAGTGAAGGAACGCGACGACGAAGGCAACATCGTGTACGACGAGTTTGGCGCGGCCAGGGTGCGGCGCGAGGAAGTGTCGCGCACCAAAGTCAAAGTCAGCCGCATCACGGCGCTGGCCGATGATCTGGCGCTGGCCCTGGCGGCCCGCTCGATCCGCATCGAAGCGCCGGTGCCGGGCCGCAACATCGTGGGCATCGAAGTGCCCAACAGCGAAGTGAGCATGGTGTCGGTGCGTGACGTGATCGAGAGCGAGCAGTTCGCCAAGATCAAGTCTTCGCTGCGCATCGCGCTGGGGCAAAATGTGTCCGGCCAGGCCGTAGCCGCCGATCTGGGCAATATGCCGCACCTGCTTATCGCGGGCACCACCGGTTCGGGCAAGAGCGTGTGCGTCAACGCCATCATCACCTGCCTGATGGCGCACAATACGCCCGACGATCTAAAATTCCTGATGGTCGATCCCAAGCGGGTGGAATTGACCACCTATAACGGCGTCCCTCATCTGCTGACGCCCGTCATCGTCGATCTGGAGAAGGTAACCGGCGTGCTGAACTGGGTGACGCGCGAGATGGACGATCGCTACCGGCGCTTTGCCAAGAGCGGCTCGCGCAACATCGACGACCACAATCGCAAGATTGACGAAAACAACGCCAGAGAAGGCGCCGTTAAGGAACCCAGACTGCCGTACATCATTGTCGTCATCGACGAGCTGGCCGACTTGATGATGCTGGCGCCGGACGAGACGGAGAAGACGCTGTGCCGCCTGGCCCAGATGGCGCGCGCCACCGGCATCCACCTGATCATTGCCACGCAGCGTCCCAGCGTGGATGTGGTGACGGGCCTGATCAAGGCCAACTTCCCGGCGCGCATCGCCTTCTCGGTGGCGTCATCGGTGGACTCGCGCGTGATCTTGGACACGACCGGCGCGGAGCGGCTGCTGGGCCGCGGCGACATGCTTTATGTCGCGCCGGAGGTGGGCGCGCCGCAGCGGCTGCAGGGGTGTTTCGTCAGCGGTCGGGAGATCGAGCGCATGGTGCGCTACTGGAAGGGCCTGCGCGGCGCAGAAGCCGCCGTCGCGGCCACACCGCTGCCGGAAGATGAACCAGCCACCCAGGCACCGCTGTTTCCCGGCTCCATCCAGGCTGAGATTGAGCAGGCCAACGCCAACGGCGAGGACGATCTGTTGCAGCGGGCCATTGAGGTGGTGCGCGCCCAGCGCAAGGCCAGCATCTCGCTATTGCAGCGGCAGCTGCGCATCGGTTATACGCGCGCTGCCCGGCTGATCGATCAGATGGAGGAGAAGGGCATCGTCGGCCCGGCCACGCCGGACAGCCGGTGGCGTGAAGTGCTACTGGAAATTGATCATTGAGCAGACAAAACTTCCGAAGTCAAAGCGGCTTCGGAAGTTTTCATTTGCACCGCATCGCCAGAAGTGACAATCGGCGGTCAAACCGATGATCAAAGACGGTTGTCACGCCAGCCCGGCCGGACGTGTAATAAGGTTCTCGGGCCCGGCCGTTACACTTGATTTCTTGCCACTCCCTATGATCTGCTTTATAATGCGGGCATCCTATTTTTCCCCTGGTATCCTTAACCGACGACGCCACCTATCAATTTCGTCTTCGACGAAAGGAGGTGCTACTCCCGCAATACCTGTCCAAATCGTCGACTCCCAACACGAGTATGCCGTCTTCTAAACCCTAAACACGAGGAGAAGCAAAATGCGTAAGCTGTTTTCGCTCAGTTTGACCTTGATGGTCATTGCCGGCTTGCTGATGTCGGCTTGCACGCCGCCGGCCGCACCGGCGACGCCTGCACCTGCGCAGCCGGCACAACCTGCCCAGCCGGCCCAGCCCGCTCAGCCCGCTCAGCCCGCGACCAAGCCGCTGCGGATTGGTCTGGTGACGGATGTGGGCAAGGTGGACGACAAGTCGTTCAACCAGTCGGCGTGGGAAGGCGTGCAGA
>CAZKBQ010000109.1:0-10948 GCA_964550855.1 uncultured Anaerolineae bacterium | reverse complement strand
CATTGGCCATGGCGTGCAGCGTGGCGGCCTTGCCCTTTGCGTCGCCCAGCCGTTCCTTGAGGTCGAGGCTCTGGCGGTACAGGTCGAGCGCGCCGTCCAGATCGCCGCGCGTCACGGCGACATTGGCCATGGCGTGCAGCGTGGCGGCCTTGCCCTGGGCGTCGCCCAGCCGTTCCTTGATGTCGAGGCTCTGGCGGTACAGGTCGAGCGCGCCGTCCAGATCGCCGCGCGTCACGGCGATGCGTGCGATCTCGTGCAGCGTGGCGGCCTTGCCCTGGGCGTCGCCCAGCCGTTCCTTGAGGTCGAGGCTCTGGCGGTACAGGTCGAGCGCGCCGTCCAGATCGCCCTGATTTACCAGCGTAACAGCGAGGTTGTGTAGATTCGTTGAGTACTGTTTCAAGTCGTCATCTGACTGTGATGCGGAACCTATTTCACATGCCCGTCTAAGCCAGGTCGTTCGTTCATTCCAATAACCGCGCACACCCCAAAATTCGCGCAAGCCCAACGCATCGTCGATGACGGCCTTGCGGCTTTCTTCGCGCTCTTTTGTTGCCCACGCCCAATCGAGCGCGGCCAGCATATTATCGTGTTCGGCCTGCAGCAGGTCGTAATCGCTGCTGTGCGCCCTGCCCCATTCGGCATAGGCGTCAACGGCGCGTCGTTTTGCATCCTGCATCTCCGCATCCTGCATCCGGTAGTGTGCGCGCACCCAGTCCACCGCCGTGGCGTGCAGGGCGTAGCGTTCCACGTCGTCGGACTCAAACGCAATCACGCCGGTCCGCACCAGAGCGTCCAGCCCGTCGGCGGCCTCGCCGCAGGCGGCCTGCGCGGCTTCGCACAGCACGCGCGGCTGGGGAAAGAGGGCCAATCGGGCCAGCGCGGTCCGGCCCATCTCGCCGGCCTGCTCCACCTGCTTGCCGATCAACTCTTGCAGCGCTTCGTCCAATCGGCCGGACAGATTCGCCAGTTCCTGCTTCATGCGCGCCCACGGCGTCTGTTTGCTGCGGAAGACGGTGAGCCGCATCAGTTCCGGGTGCCCTTTCACCCGGTCGGCCAGCGCTCCGGCCTCGGTGGGATTCTGCCACTGGGCGGGCGCGCCCTCGTTGGCGGCGATGAACTGCACGTAGGCCAGCGCGTTGTCGGCGTCCAGCCCGTTGTGCAGGTTGATCTCGTGCAGGCCGCGGAAGCGATCGGACAGCCGCGGGCGCAGCGTCAGCAGCACCTTGCTGCCGCCGTCAAAGTTGAGGGCGTTGACGAAGTCGGCCAGCCGGGGCAATTCGCGCTCGGCGCGTTCCAGATTGTCCAGCACCAGCAGGCATGGCGTGGCGTTGAGATAGTCCAGCAGGCTGCGGGCGGGATTGCCCGACACATCCACGCCCAGCGATCGCGCCAGATCGATCAGCGCGGCGTCCAGGCTGAAGCCAAACTCACTGGCGCGCACGTGGGCTACGCCGCCCGGAAAGCGCCACGCGTGCCGATCGGCCGCCTCAAAGGCCAGCGCGCTCTTGCCGATGCCGCCGATGCCGGTCAGCGCCGCGGCGCGCAGGTCGTCACTGGCAAAGATGTCGGCCAGTTTCAACAGTTCGCGCCGGCGGCCAAAGAAGCGCGCGGTCTCGTCGGGCAGCGGCGGACCTTCGATGACGCGCGAGGGCTGCACCGGGCCGCTCGGGCGCGGAAAGGTCAGCGTCTCGTCGCCCAGCAGCACGGCATTGCCGCGCTCCGCATCAAATCGATCGGTCGTATGCCGCACCGCTTCGTCGAAGGCCGCGCGCAGCGATCGACCGGCGGCCAGTTCGCGATAGAGCGCCTGCGAGAACACGACGGCGGCCCGATCGATCAGCGGCCAGTGGTGGGCAACAACCGATCGGACGCCGGCGGCGATCAAGGCTTGCGCGATGGACCGGGCCTCGCCCGCAGCCGAGTAGCAGGCGTTGACGACCACCAGATCGATTTGCCCGTCGCGCACGGCGCGGGCGATCTCGGCGGCGGGGACGACGGCCGTCAGGCCGCGCTCGTCTTCCAGCGCCAGCGCGCCCGGCCGGCCGTGACAGATGAAGTGGACGACGTTGAAGGCGCCGGCGGTGTTGGGCGCGGCCATCACGCGCAGTTGATCGATGGTGGGCGGGCGTAGCCGCGCCAGCAGCATCGGCGCGACTTTGGCCGCTTCGCGCAGGCGCGCCCACTCGGCCCGGCCGGACAGGTGGGCGGGCGGCGGCTCGTCGTCGTGTCGGCCGGCCACCGGCGAGGCGATGACGGCCAGCACGCGCAGCGGCTGCGGCGAGGGCGCGCGCATCAACTCGTGGCTCAGGCCATCCGCGCCGCCGTAATAGTTGTTGATGATGAGCTTGTCGCCGGCGACTTTGTCGCCGCCTACCTTGTCGCCGCCTACCTTGTCGCCGCCGATGGAGTCGCCGTGGATGTGGGTCATGTGCGCTCGCCTGCTTACGGGGATGCACGGATTATACTTGAGGTGGGTGAGATAGTGCAATAGGGCGGTAATAATGACAACCCGCTGACTATTGCACTAAGTCACTATCACACTCTCCAACTTTAGTCCCTTGTCCCCGGCTCCGCCCCGGCGTACACTACAGCCGATAAACCAACCCTTCACCATCTTTCACGCAAGGAGAATCATGAAACGCTTCGCCCTGTTGCTCGTCGTCATCGCCGTGTTGGCCTCGGCCTGCACCGCCCGCATCAACATCAACCTGTTCACTGCCGAAGAAGTGGTGGCGCAGTCGCTCAACACCGGCGGCCAGCCGCGCATCATCGTGGAGACGTTCAACGGCAGCATCGACGTGATCACCGGCAGCGGCACAACCGTTGACGTCAAAGTGACCAAACGCGGCGGCGGCAACAGTCAGCAGGAGGCCGAGGACGATCTGAAGAATGTGGATGTGCAGATTGCGCAGGACGGCGGCGCCATCCGGGTGACGGCGCGCCGCACGGATTCGCGCGTGGACATCGGCAACAGCGGCGCGTCGGCCAAACTGACCGTGCCCAACGGCGCCGTCCTCGACCTGCGCACCAGCAACGGCGCCATCACGTCGTCCGGGCCGGTGGGCGACGTAGCGGCCAAGACCTCCAACGGCGCCATCACTGTCAAGAGCGCGCTGGGCCAGTTGGACCTGCGCACCAGCAACGGCCAGATCACCGTGGATGGCGGCAGCGGCCTGCTGCGGCTGGAGAGCAGCAACGGCGGACTGGACATCACGGCCGACAACGTCACCCTTGACGGGCGCACCAGCAACGGCACCATCAGCTTCACCGGCTCGCTGGCCGCCGGCAGCCGCAGCCTGCTGAGCACCAGCAACGCCGGCGTCGTCGTCACCCTGCCCGCGAACGCGGCCTTCCGCATCAACGCGGATACCAGCAACGGCAAAATCAGGAGCGACTTCGCCGTGACAGCCGATCGGGCCAGCGATACCGAACTGCGCGGCTCGGTGGGCAATGATCCGGCCACCGTGCTGGAAGTGCACGCCAGCAACGGCAACATCGACCTGCAGCGGAGCCGCTGATCGCGACACCAGTTAAAATAAACGTCGAGCCGGGCAGACATCTGCCCGGCTCGACGTTTATCGTGATAATGGGCCACCCTTATAATGCATCGCCCAGCAGCACCCCCACCAGCCCCACCACGACGCCCAGATGCAGCAGCAGATCGGTCGTTTCCACAAAGCCCAGCTGCACACCGGGAATCACGCGCAGCACATAGTTCAGCACCACCAACAGCAGTGCCAGCAGCAGTGGCGCGCCGCGATGATTGGCCACGTAATCGGAGATGCGGTCGAGCACGCGCGAAGCGGCGGCATCCAACTTGTGCAGCATAATCCCCCTCACGCGCCGGCGCGGATCAGAAACGGGCGGAACGCCGCCAGGTATCGCGTCGGCAGGCGGCCCGTCACCACCACGGCGTTTTCTACGTATTCTTCCTTATCCACCCGCCCGTTGTCGTGAAACAGCGCCACCAGATCAGAGCGGCGATACGGCAGCCGCACCCGCACCGGCGTCAGATGCTCGAACAGTTCGTGTTCCACCCGCGCCAGCAGGTGATCGAGATTGAGCTGCTTCAACGCCGAGATGGGCACACTGTGCGGAAACTGCTCCGCCAGCACGGCCGCCTGCTGGTCGTCGGCCAGCCGATCGATTTTGTTCAGCCCCACGATCATCGGGATGTCCGTCACGTCCAGCTCTTTCAGCGTCTGCTCCACCGCTCGGGCCTGTTCCACCGCGTTGGGATGCGTGATGTCCACCACGTGCAGCAGCAGATCGGCCTCTTCGATTTCTTCGAGCGTGGCGCGAAAGGCCGCCACCAGCTGCGTGGGCAGTTTCTGGATGAAGCCCACCGTGTCCGTAAACAGCGCCTGCTTGCCGCCCGGCAGCCGCACGCGCCGCGTCGTGGGATCGAGCGTGGCGAAGAGTTTATCCTCGGCCAGCACAGGCTGTGTTTGCCGGGCGCCGCCCACCTCCACCAGCGCGTTAAGCAGCGACGACTTGCCCGCGTTGGTGTAGCCCACGATGGACACCACCGGCACCTGCGCCCGCTTGCGCTGGATGCGGTGCTGCTGGCGGTGCTGCCGCACGCCTTCCAACTCTTTCTTCAAGAACGTGATGCGCTCGCGGATGTGGCGGCGATCAACCTCGAGCTGCGTCTCGCCGGGGCCGCGCAGACCCACGCCCGCCGTGCCCGACCGGCCCGCGCCGCCGCCGGCCTGCCGCACCAGGTGCGTCCACTGCCGGGTCAGGCGCGGCAAGCGGTATTCATACTGAGCCAGTTCCACCTGCAGCGCGCCCTCGCGGGTGTGCGCATGCTGCGCGAAGATGTCCAGGATGAGCGCCGTCCGATCGAGGATGCGCACCTCCTCGCCCAGCGCCTTCTCCAGATTGCGCTGGTGGCGCGGCGACAGTTCCTCGTCAAACAGCACCACTTCCACGCCGAGTTCGTCACGCCAGGTCTTGAGTTCTTCGACTTTGCCGGAGCCGATAAAGGTGGCCGGTTCGATGCGATCGAGCCGCTGCGTCAGCTCGCCCACCACGTCCAGCCCCGCCGTCAACGCCAGCGCGCGCAGTTCTTCCAACGAGTCTTCCAACGGCAGCAGCGCGGGCGCATCGCGCACCTCCACTCCCACCATAAAGGCGCGCAGGCGGGGCGCGGCGGTTGTCAGGGTCTCACGATTCTTGCTAATAGCGTACCTCTCGTTCCGGCCGCCGCTGGGCGGCGCGCGGCCCGGCGGCGGTTAATCCTCAGGCGCGTAACGGATGTCCATGTCGTCGCGGCCCCTGAGCGCGCCGCGCAGCGCTTCGATCAAGCTGGGATCGATCCCCTGCTCCGCCATCAGATCACAATCTTCGGCGGTCAGGTAATACTCGCGATCCTCGCTGCTTTCCTCTTCCATCCAGCCGATGAGGGCCTGCAGTTGCTTGTCGGAGATGCGGCCGACTTTTGCGCCGGATTCGGCGTCGTACAGAGCGAACATGAGGCCTCCTTGGGGCACGGGATTCAAGCGGATTATAGCACGCCGGCGTCAGGTGCTGCCAGCGGATTGGGCCGGCACGCTGGAGTCGGCCAGGCCCAGCCGCTTGATGACGCCGTCATCGGGCGGCTCGTAGCGCACCGGCAGAAAAATGCGAACGGTGGTGCCGGGCAGCGCCGCTTCGTCGTGGCCGGGGCTTTCCACGATGATCTTGCCGCCGTGCGCCTCGACCAGCCCTTTGACCACCGACAGGCCCAACCCGGAGCCGCCGCCTTTGAATTTGACGCGGCTGCTGGAATGACGCGCCAGATCGGTTTTGCTGTAGAACTTTTCAAAGATGCGCGGCAAATCGTCGGCCGCGATGCCGATGCCGGTGTCGGCGATCCGCACTTCCACAAAGCGATCGGCGTCTTCGGGCGCGTCCAGCAGGTGGGCCGACAGGGTGATGGTGCCGCCGTCGGGTGTGTACTTGACGGCGTTGCTCACCACGTATTCAAAGACCTGATACAACCGCTGCGGGTCGGCATAGAATGAGCGCAGATCCGGCGGGGGCGTCTTCAGATTGAACGTCAGCACGCGCTCGTCGAGATTGGCGCGCAAATCGTTCAGGACGATCTGCAGGATATGCGGCAGCGAGACCAGCTGATAGTTCAGCTGCAGCGATTGCGCGTCAATCAGCGATACGGCGATCATGTCATTGACGGTGCCCAGCAGACGGCGCGCCCCGGCCGACAACCCCTGCAGCGCCTGATGGACTTGCGTGTTGGCCGTGCCGCCCAGCTCGCGGATCAGCATGTCGGAATAGCCCTGGATCAGCGTCAACGGCGTTTTCAACTCGTGCGCGGCAATGCTGATGAAGCGGCTCTTGGTTTGATCGAGTTGTTCCAGACGCCGGCGCGTCTGCGCCAGCTCGCTGGACAGTTCGCGCTGCGCCAAGTCGGCATAGACGCGCGCCTGGTAGGACAGCGCGGTCTGGAACAGCGCGTCGATGGAGCGCAGATAGTTCAGCGCTTCCTCCGCGGCAAATGCGGCGATAATGGCCTGCCAGATCTCGTTCTTCAGCGAATGCAGGATCAACAGCAGATCGTTGAGCGGATAACCATGCTCGCGGCCGGCGCGCGTCAGCGTCGAGATGCTGTCGTCCAGCGCGGCATAACGACCGGTTTCCAGCGCCAGACACAGGCTCTGATACAGTTGTTCAAACTCGGTCGTGCTGATGGCGGGCGCCGCGTGATCCTCGGTATAGACGCGGCGCGCCTGCATCGACGCGATCCACGCCGTGGAGACGGCTGCCTGCTGGACGCGCAGCCAGCGGCCCAGCGTGGCGCGATGCGCGACATCCGGCCGAAGCGGCGTGGTGGTCATGGCGTCCCCTGTTTGAGCCAGGCCGTGATGGTGCGGCCGATCCGCTCGAGGCTGAGGGCGCTGACCTTGTCGGCCGTGTCGTCCACCGTGTGCCAGTACCGATAGTCGAAGTCGATCAGATCGACCGATGGGATGCCGCGCTGTGCAAACGGGATATGATCGTCGATCATCGTCCACTTGACCTGCGGGATGAACACCTGCCCGTAGCCCAACGAGGCGGCCGTCTGCCAGATGCTTGCGTTGAGCGCCTGATCGGAATTGCGATCCCAGTAGAGCTGTTGATCGGCATCGCCGATCATGTCAAACAGGATCATGGCCGTGGGCGTCACCGTCAAATTGGCCGCCATGTAGGTTGAACCCTGAATCCAGTCCCAGCCGTCCAGCCGGCCATTATCCTCGGCGTCGAAAAACGCCAGCCAGATCTCACGGCCGGTGGCGGCCACATCCAGCGTGCGCGCCATTTCCAACAGCACGGCCGCCCCGCTGGCGCCGTCATTGGCGCCGATGACGGGCTGCGTGCGTTTGGCGGGATCGGGATCGTTGTCGGCCTGACGGCGGGTATCGTAGTGCGCGCCCAGGATCACGATCGGTTTTCCGTTCCCACTGCCCCGTTTGCCGATGATATTCCGGGCCTGAACGCCCATGTACTCAAACGGCTGCTCTTCCACCTGCCAGCCGGCCTGCTTCAACTGCGCGATGATGTAATCGCCGGTCTGCCGCAACGCCTCACTGCCGGTAGGACGCGGCCCAAACGCCACCTGCGCCAGCACATCCTGATAGGCCCGTTCACCCGAAAATTCGGGCGAGGGCGTGGGCGCCACCGACTGAAGCGGCGATACGCCCGGCGTTGCAACCGGGCCGATCGGGCTGCAGGCCGCGATCGAGCAGACGAGGAAAAGCCCCAGAACCACAATCCGAAGTCGAGTTCGCATAGCGTATCTTCTTCTAAAGAAAGTCAAAAGGGATGCCTAGTGTGATAGCGCCGTGCCTACGCGAATAATCTGCTGTTCGCGTGCATTTTCCAATACTCTTGCAGGTCGCGCAAGGCGCGTTGCGAATAAGCCCGCGCCCTGTCACGTCGGCCGCGCGGCACAGCCTCCAGCGCAGGCAGAATGCCAAAGTTCGCCTTCATCGGCTGAAATTCAGTCGGTTCAGCGTGCGTAATGTAATGGCACAGAGCGCCAAGCATCGTCGTCGCGGGCAGCGTCAGCAGCGCTTCGCCGTGCAGCAAGCGCGCCGCGTTGACGCCCGCCAGCCAGCCCGTGGCCGCATTGCCCACGTAACCTTCCACGCCCGTAATCTGCCCGGCAAAGAACAGATCCGCGCGGGCGCGAAACTGTAGCGTCGGCTCCAGCAGGACGGGCGCATTGATAAACGTATTGCGGTGCATCATCCCGTACCGCACAAATTCGGCGTTGGCCAGACCCGGAATCAGCCGCAGCACCCGCTTCTGCTCCGGCCACTTGAGATTTGTCTGGAAGCCGACGATGTTGTACAACGTCCCGGCGAGGTTGTCCTGCCGCAGCTGCACCACTGCATGCGGACGCTGGCCCGTGCGCGGATCGCGCAGCCCGATCGGCTTCATCGGCCCAAAGGCCAGCGCTTCCCGGCCGCGCTTCGCCAGCACCTCAATCGGCAGACAGCCTTCAAAGAACTTCGCGTCCTCGCGCTCAAACTCACGCAGTTCGATCCGCTCAGCGTTGATCAGCGCTTCAACGAAGACTTCGTATTCCTCCTGATTGAACGGGCAGTTGATATAGTCGCCCTCGACGGCCTCTTCCCCGCCCCGATCGTACCGCGACTGCCGAAAGGCGATCGTCATGTCGATCGAATCCGCCTCCACGATGGGCGCGATGGCGTCGTAAAAATACAGGTGCTGCCGGCCGGCCAGCCGCGCGATGTCGGCCGCCAGATCGTCGGCGGTCAACGGCCCGCTGGCGATGATGCACGGCCCGTCGGGGATGGCGCGCACCTCCTCGCGCACCACGCGGATGCGCGGATGAGCGGCGAGACGCGCGGTGATCAGCGCCGCAAAGCGCTCGCGATCAACGGCCAGCGCGCCGCCGGCCGGCACCGCCGTCTCGTCGGCACAGCGCAGAATGAACGAATCGAGCAGGCGCAATTCGGCTTTGAGCAGGCCCCCTGCCCTGTCCGGCAAGTTGCTGCCCAACGAATTGGAGCAGATCAATTCGCCCAGTTTGTCGGTCGTGTGGGCGGGCGTGTTGCGGACGGGCCGCATCTCGAACAGCGTCACCTCAACGCCACGTTCCGCCGCCTGCCACGCCGCCTCACTGCCTGCCAGCCCGCCGCCGACGACGATCAATTCAGCCACAAGCCCTCACCGTTCATCTTCGACCACCTCAGCATGGACGACACGCGCAATGGCGTTGGCGGCCAGCAAATACTCGGTGGAATGACCTGATTTGTCCACTTCAATCCAGCGCCGATCTTTATCTTTGAAGCGCGCCACTTCGCGATCGTTCAGGTGGATGCGCTGCTCGGCGCCGTCGAAAAAGAGCCGGCTTCCTTTGAAGATCACCTGAACTTTGCGCCCCATATGCGGCACGAAGGTGAGCGGCACCGCCAGGAACAGGATCACGATCGGCGTGCGGGTTATCAGGCCGCGCACCGCCTCAAACCAGCCGCGCACATCGGTCGCCCCTCCGCCGAAGGACGCATACCACACCCCGAAGAAGACCAGCATGAACAACAGATCAAATGCCGCGGCGACACGCCGGTTTTCCGGCAGCAATAACCCCGGGGCTATTTCAGTCAGTTTCAGGCGGTCGCCCAATCCAAAGAACATGCCAACACCGCAGGACCTGATCGGTCATGACCTTCTCACGGCCACCATCGTCTTGATCAAGCCCAGATAGTTCGCATCGACGTGAAGCAGCTCAAAGTCGGCGGCCTTGACGTTGCCTTCCGTATCCCGATTGAGATTGCACCCTTCCGAATAGGCGTGCCAGCGCGGATTCAACCGATCCTGCAGACGCCCCAACCATTCATGGCGGCTGCGCACGTGCTCGATCAGATACAACTTGCCGCCCGGTTTCAGCACGCGGCGCACCTCGCGAAAGCCCACCACTGGCCGTTCCACGCTGCAAAAGACCAGGGTCGCCACCGCCGCATCGAAGGTCTCGTCGGGGAACGCCAGGTGTTCAATATCGGCGGCGGCCAGTTGAATGCGACCGTTCATCCGGGGGCGCGCGTACGCGATCGCCTCGTAGTTGAACTCCGTCGCCGTGATGTGCGCTTCGGGCGGATAATGATCGAGATTCGGTCCACTGCCCGCGCCCACTTCCAGCACGCGCCCGCTCACCGCGCCCAGCAGCTTGCTGCGCCAGTTGCCGATGAATGGAACGTAGCCCGTGCGACACATGGGGGTAATTTTACCATCAGTGGGGCGGTGCATTAATATCCTGCGGAGGAATCGTCAGATCGATCGACTGCGCCACAAGTGAGAGAGCGAGTCTCATCATTTCTCAGGAGAATTCCGGCGAATGAGATCGGCGTAGCGATCTGGCTACGCGCAATCGACGAGTGAATTCGCCGGCTGCGGCCGACGCAGTCGTTCCCACACGCTTTAAGCGGGAACCCAGAGCGCCAACGGCAAACGTCGCCCATCAGCAGCCTGGATGCCCGCTAGAAGCATGCGGGCATGACACTTCCATAATCACACCTCAACACGTCAAAACGTGTTTCAACATGTTTCCGCCATCAGACATCGAATTCATTCCATGATCTTGGCCCTGCGTCTTCTCAATCCCCTAAGCAAATCCCCAACTCGCGCGCGGTCAAGATTGTGTCGCAGTCCGGCGGCACCGTCCTCATGCGGCGTGTCGCCAGCGCCAGTGGCACATAGCGCACCGTGGGTGGATCGAGCGCCACCATCACGCCCGCCTGTCCTTCAGCCAGGGCGCGCACCGCCGCCGCGCCGAAACGCAGGGACAACAAGCGGTCAAACGATGTGGGCGAGCCGCCGCGCAGCAGATGGCCCAGCACCACATACCGCGTCTCCTTGCCCGTCAACGCCTGAATTTCACCCGCCACTTTTTCGCCGATGCCGCCCAGCCGTTCGGCGCGGCCGATCTCCGTGCCGATGATCG
>CAZKBQ010000108.1:0-11667 GCA_964550855.1 uncultured Anaerolineae bacterium | reverse complement strand
CGCGCCGTCGCCCACGCCGTCGCCGACGGCCACGCCGGCCCCAGCCATGGCGCCGATCGATCTGGCGCCGTACCGCGCGGCCATGCGGCCCGAATTTGCCGCCGACCTCGATCGGATGGCGCAGGCCACCGAATATCAGATCACCCTGGAACTCTCGGATGATCTGTCGGTCTATACCGGCACGCAGCGCGTGCGTTACACCAATCAAGAGAACGTGGCGCTGAACGACGTGTATTTCAGGCTGTTTCCGAACACGGCTTCATACGGCGGCAAGGTGACGGTGCAGTCGCTGCAGCTCAACGGCGCAGACGTGCGGCCGATCAGCGAGCTGGGCAACTCGGCGCTGCGCGTGCCGCTGCCTGCGCCGCTGGCGCCCGGCGGCGTGGTGCAGTTCGAGATGGCCTATGCCGGCACGGTGCCCACCCGATCGGTTGCCGCCGGCTACGATCAATTCGGCCTGCACGACGGCGTGCTGACCCTGCCGAATTTCTATCCGCAGATTCCCGTATATGATGGCGAAGGCTGGAACGTGGAGATCGCGCCGGGTCAGGGCGACGCGGTCTTCAGCGATTCGGCGCTGTACACGGTGAACATTCTGGCGCCCGCCGATCAGGTCATTGTCACGTCGGGCGTGTGCCAGTCACAGGCGGCGCCAGCCGGCCGGCAAGCTCAGCGCTGCGTCAGCGGCCCCATGCGCGACTTCATGCTGGCCATGAGCGCCGACTTTGAGGTGGCGACCGAGGCGGTGGACAGCATCCGCGTCAACTCGTATTACCTGTCCAAAGACGAGGCGGACGGGCAACTCGGCCTGCAGAATGTGGTGGACGCCGTCAAATCATACAGCCGCCGCATCGGGGCCTATCCCTTCAACGAGCTCGATCTGGTGGAAACGCCGACGACGGCGGGCGGCATCGAATATCCGGGGCTGGTCGTCATCGCGGCCGAGTTGTATCACGGCAACGAGATGTTCCGCGAAAGCGCCACGGCTCACGAAGTGGCGCATCAGTGGTGGTACAGTCTGGTGGGCAACGATCAGGTGGACGACCCCTGGCTGGACGAAGCCTTCACCCAGTTCACGACGGCGCTGTATTACCTGGACGTGCACGGCCCGTCCGGCTTCACAGCCTATGTGGATCAGGGATTGCGGGCCCGCTATAATCGCGTCAAGGGCACGGCCGACGACAAACGCAGCGATCGGCCGGTGGCGGCCTACTCCGAGCGACAGTACGGCGCGATCGTGTACGGCAAAGCCGCGTTGTTCTTCGACGGTCTGTATGAGGCGCTGGGCGACGCGAAGTTCGATGCATTCATGCAGACGTATTTCAACGCGCACCGTTACGGCGTGGCCTACGTGGACGATCTGCTGAAGGCGGCCGAGACACAGTTGGATCGCGCGACGATCGATCGGCTGCTGGCGCAGTGGATTACGACGCCGGAATGATGAGTGGCGAGTGAAACGCTGAGTGGCTGATGACGACGATCTATTGTCTGCGACATGCCGAGAAGACAGCGGGCGATTATTTCAACGAACGGCTGCGGCATCAGGACGAGCCGCTCAGCCCGATCGGTCGGCAGACAGCCGATCGGTTGGTGGCCACCTTCACGGACAAGCCCATTGCGGCCATCTACGTCAGCCAGTATCAACGCACGCGGCAGACCATCGAGCCGACGGCGCGGCGCCTGCAGATCGAGCCGGTGATCGATCCGCGCCTGAACGAAGTGGACAACGGCCTGCTCGACGGGTTGTCCGACGAAGCCATCCGGCAGACATACCCCGAAGTGTGGCAAGCCTTCGTCAAGCGCCAGCGTGATTTTCGTTTTCCCGGTGGCGAAACCGGCGAAGAAGTCCGCCAGCGCGTTGCCGCCTTCCTCGACGAAAAACGACGGCAGCACGCCGGTGAGTCGATCATCGCGGTCGCGCACGATGGACTAATCCGGCTATTGATGTGCGCCATCCTGGGCCTGCCGGTGTACCGACGTTGGGACTTTCGCATCGACTTTGGCGGCCTGGTGGAACTGGCCTATCAGCCTGATTACGATAGGTGGAAGTTGATCCGGTTTAACCAAACTTGTAGATAACAGACTGTGATCACAGTACAATATTGAACCTTATCAGAAATAGCAGCACGGGCATCCCCATGCCCGTGATCCGACTACGGCTTTCGCCTGTGCGCGGTGGATTAGCGCCGTGCGCGGTTGATCGCCGATTAGTGTGTCTGCCTGCGGTATAATTCCCTCCATGAAACGCGCCTCATCAACTGCGCCCGATCTCTTTGACGCGGCTGCCCAGGAAGTCATCCAGCGCAGCCAGCCGCTGGCAGCGCGGATGCGCGCCCGCTCGCTGGACGAGTACGTGGGGCAGGAGGAGATCGTCGGGCCGGGGCGGCTGCTCCGCCGCGCCATCGAGGCCGATAAGCTCTTCTCGTCGATCCTGTTGTGGGGGCCGCCCGGCACCGGCAAAACCACGCTGGCGATGATCATCGCCCACACCACGCGCAGTCACTTTGAGCAGATCAACGCCGTCATGTCGGGCGTGGCCGACATCCGCCGCATCGTCGACGAGGCGCGCGACCGGTTGAAGATGTACCGCCAGCGCACCATTCTGCTCATCGACGAGATCCACCGCTTCAACAAGGCGCAGCAAGACGCGCTGCTGCCGCACGTCGAAAACGGCACCATCATCCTTATCGGCGCGACGACGGAGAATCCATATTTTGAAGTCATCGGGCCGCTGGTCAGCCGTTCGCGTGTGTTTCAGCTCAAGCCGCTCAGCGACGATAACGTGCGCGATCTGCTCAATCGCGCGCTGACGGATGTCGAGCGCGGCTACGGTGGTTTGATTATCGACATCGACGAAGATGCGCTGGAGCATCTGGTGCATGTGGCGGGCGGCGATGCGCGCAACGCATTAAACGCGCTGGAACTGGCGGTCGAATCGACGCCGCTGACGGCCGACAACCAGATTCATATTACGCTGGCGGTGGCGCAGGAGTCCATTCAACGGCGCGCCATCCTGTACGACAAGGACGGCGACGCCCACTACGACACGATCAGCGCCTTCATCAAATCGGTGCGCGGCTCCGATCCCGACGCCGCGCTGTACTGGCTGGCCAAGATGCTGTACGCGGGTGAAGATCCGCGCTTCATCTTGCGCCGCTTGTTGATCCTGGCCGGTGAAGACATCGGCCTGGCCGATCCGAATGGTCTCGTAGTGGCGAACGCGGCTGCGCAAGCCTTTCAGTGGATGGGTCTGCCGGAGGGCATCTACCCGATCGTGGAAGCGACGCTCTACCTCGCGACTGCGCCCAAGAGCAACTCGGCGGGGGCGTATTTCCGCGCGCTCAAGCAGGTGGAGGCCGAGGGCCAGGTCGAGGTGCCCACGCACCTGCAGGACGCCAACCGCGATGCGCAGGCGCTGGGGCACGGCGCCGGCTATCAGTATCCGCACGAATTCGACGGCCACCATGTGCCGCAGAACTATTTGCCGGAAGCCATCAAAGGCATGCGCTTCTACGAGCCGAGCGATCAGGGCTACGAGCCGGAGGTGGCCGAGCGGCTGGCCCGCTGGCGTCGGGCCGTGGAGCAGGCGCTCTCGATCGAGCCGCGTGAGGGGCCGTCGGTCACAGAGCAGGAGATCATCGGGTTGAAAAAGAGCCTGAAATGAAGCCGGCGGTCAGCTGCCCTGCGGGGCCCGCGGCCGGCCTTTGGCTTCCTGCCTCTTGCGTTCTTCTAACACTCCTTTGCTAACATTTTCCACGCATACTTTCTGGGGAGTTGGCCATGTCCACGGAATCGCATGAATTCAAGGCTGAAATTCAGCAGCTGCTGAACATCCTTGTCCATTCGCTGTACACCGATCGCGATGTCTTTCTGCGCGAGCTGA
Source organism: uncultured Anaerolineae bacterium (assembly GCA_964550855.1). GTDB lineage: Bacteria > Chloroflexota > Anaerolineae > Fen-1058 > Fen-1058 > JAGOBP01. Next base: position 7,784 of record CAZKBQ010000108.1, on the reverse strand, counting down.
TCTCCAATGCGTCCGACGCGCTGAGCCGCCTGCAGTTTGAACTGCTGACCAACCGCGACGTGCTGGACCCGGACGCGGAATTGAAGATTGTGGTGAGCGGCGATCCCGATAAGCGAACGCTGACCATCCGCGACACCGGCATCGGCCTGACACGCGACGAGATCGTGGACAACCTGGGCACCATCGCGCATTCGGGTGCGGCTGAGTTTCTGAAACGACTGGAGGCCGAGAAGAAGCCGGCCGATGTGATCGGCCAGTTCGGCGTGGGCTTCTATTCGGTTTACATGGTGGCCGATGAGGTGACCGTGACTTCGCGCTCGTACCGGCCGGAGGCAACGGCGGTACAGTGGACGTCGCGGGGCGACAATACTTACACACTGGCCGACGCCGAGAAAGCCGATCGGGGCACGGAGATTACCATCAAGTTGAAAGAAGATGCCGCCGATTACGTGCAAGATTGGAAGATCGAGCAGATCGTCAAGAAGCACAGCGATTTCGTGTCGTTTCCCATCTACGTGAAAGACAAGGTTGTCAACCGGCAGACGGCGCTGTGGCGGCAGAACCCGCGCGAGGTGACGGCCGAGCAGTATGATGAGTTCTACAAACATCTGACGCTGGATTTTGAAGCGCCGCTGCTGCACGTGCACATGGTGACCGATGTGCCAGTGGACGTTCATGCCATTCTGTACGTGCCGGCCAAACGCGAGCGCGGCATCTTTAGCCTGCGCAAAGACGATGGCTTGAAGCTGTATTCGCGCAAGGTTCTTATCAGCGAGTATTTCAAGGATCTGCTGCCCAACTACTTCCGGTTTGTGCAGGGCGTGGTCGATTCAGAAGACCTGCCGCTGAACGTCAGCCGCGAGGCAATTCAGACCAATCGGGCGGCGGCCAAACTCAAATCGACGCTGGCGCACAAGCTGTGCGGCGAGCTGGCCGAACTGGGCGAGAAAGACCCGGCCAAATATGCCGTGTTCTGGCAGGAATTCGGTCCGTTCATCAAGGAGGGCGTAGCCACCGACCCGGCCAATCACGCCGACCTGACCAAATTGCTGCGCTTCAAGACCAATCGCGGTGGCGACGAGTGGGTGTCGCTGCCGCAGTATGTCGATCGGATGAAACCCGATCAAACGGCGATCTATTATCTGCTGGGCGAAGACCTGACGTCGGCGGCGCGCAGTCCGCACCTGGATTATTTTCGCCGGCACGATCTGGAAGTGTTGTTCCTCACGGAACCGCTGGACAGTTTCCTGGTGCTGACCCTCAAGGAATTCGCGGGCAAGAAGCTGCAAAACGTCGACGATGCGGCGCTCGAACTCCCCAAAGACGATCAGCCGGTCGAGTCCAAAGTGGACAACGAGGGTTTTGCCCGGCTGGCGGCGCGCGTCAAGACCGTGTTGGGTGACAAGATCACCGAAGTGCGCGAATCCAAACTGCTGACCGACAGCCCGTGCCGGCTGGTGTCGCCCGACGGCGAACCCGACCGCGACATGCAGCGGGTGAAGCGGATGCTGGGCCAGGATTACGAGATTCCCCGGAAGATCATGGAGATCAATCGCGGCCACGCGCTGATCGCCGATCTGACTGCGCTGGTTCAGAGCGGCGCCGACGACGCGCTGCTGGACGCCTGCATTCACCAGCTTTATGAATCGGCGTTGTTGCTGGAGGGGCTGCTGCCCAACCCGGCGGCGATGGTGCCGCGCATTCAGCAGCTCATGGAGGCGGCGGCTCGCCGGCCGGCCTGAACGGCGCCGCCGATCCAGATCGCGTGCTTTGCCAAACCACCCACTCTGGGTTATAGTGGAGCCAGCGGCACACCCTGGGCTGGGAGCATCCGATGATTTTATCAGGCGCCGAAATCTATCGGCTGGTGTTGTCGGCGCTGACCTATCTGCAGGACGACGGCGGCCAATTCCAGCGCGGCTATGAGAAGGCGGGCCTGGCAAGTGACGAGTTCTGGCTGCTGAACCGCTTTCGCTACTTTCCCGGCTCGGTTGCGCCCAACGATTTCCTCACCTTCGGCCCCTACGCATCGGTCAGCACCTACGCCCGCCTGCTCGATTCGCTGGCCGCCAAGAAATTTGCCGAAGCGCTGGAGGGCGGCCGTTATCGATCGAACGAGGCCGGCCGCCGATTGATCGATAACCTCTATCGCGACTATTTCGGCGCCATCGCGCGGCACGATCGGCTGCCCGAAGACAGCGTGCGCCAGCTGGGCGCACTGGCCGATCGGGCGGTGGCCGGCGTGCTACGCCAGCGCGAAGTGCCCACCCCCATCACCAGCGCGGCGCGCAGCACCTTTCCAGCCAGCGATCAACCCTGGGTCTATGCCGAGCGGCGCGTGGTGGCGATGGCCGTGTTTCACGATGATGCGCATGTGACGGCCTGGCGCGAAAACGGTTGGAGCGGGCCGCGCATTGCGGTGAGCACGGCCCTGTTCAAGGCGGCTGAGCCGCTGACCGCCGGGCAGCTGCGCGAGGCGGCGGCGCGCCTCGACGATCGGGATTTTGAGACGGCGCTGACCGCCCTGGAAGCCGTGGATGAAGTTGCGCGCGACGACGGTCGGTATCAGCTGACCACGACCGGCCGGGCGGCGCGGCAGGCCATCGAAGATGTGACTGACCATCACTACGAGCACCTGCTTCAGTCGCTGGAAGGGACCGAAGCCCAGGAATTAACGGCCCTGTTGGAACGGCTGTAGGGTCGCTTCGCCCGTCAACCGAGCGGCTGGCGGCTGGTTTTGCGGGCCATTTCCACCGTGTTGGTTGACTTTTGACATTACGTATGTTACCATCCCGACCAGAGGCTAGCGGGGCGGCGGCTTCTTTCCAAATTCATTTCATGGCAAGTCTGGAGTGTGCCGCTGGCGGTGCACTTTTTTTTCGATTGCGCCAGCCGGCTCAGGGGGGTAGCTTTATGAGCATCGAATTTATTTTTCGATTACTCGGCATGCTGCTGTTTGGCACGGGCGGGTTCCTCGTCGGGCAGCAAATCGTTGGTGCGGGCGGCGTTGCGCCCGGCAACGCGGTGCCGGCCCTGCTGGTGATTACACTCGTGGGCGGTCTGATCGGCTTCATCATTGCGCCCTTCATCAGTACGCGCCCGTATATCGGTCTGGAGCGCCGCCTCAAGCAAATCCCGGCCATCGATCTGGTGGCGGGCGTGACCGGCCTGGCGCTGGGTCTGCTGGTGGCTGCGCTGCTGGCGCTGCCGTTGTCGCTGCTGCCGTCGCCCTTTCGTGAAGTCCTGCCGTTCGCCAGCGCGCTGATCTTCAGCCTGTTGGGCATGACCACTTTGATCGCGCGGCGGCGCGACCTGGCGGCCCTGTTTGCTGTGCGCGGCCAGGCGGCCCGATCGGTTGATGCCGGCCCGATCGGCGCGGCGGCGGCCGACGAGCGCTTCGTGCTGCTGGACACTTCGGTCATCATCGACGGCCGCATCGCCGACATCAGCCGCACGGGTTTCATCAACAGCACCATGCTGGTGCCGCGCTTCGTGCTAAACGAACTGCAGCACATCGCCGATTCGTCCGACGCGCTGCGCCGCAACCGCGGCCGCCGCGGGCTGGACATCCTCAATCGGATGCAGAAGGACGCCATGGCGCGGCTGCGCATCACCGATATGACCGTGGATGACGTCCGCGAAGTGGATGACAAACTGGTGGCGCTGGCCAAGCGCCTCAAATGCCCGGTGCTGACCAACGATTACAATCTCAACCGCGTGGCCGAGATTCAGGGCGTGACCGTGCTCAACGTCAACGAGCTGGCCAACGCCGTGCGCATGGTCTTTCTGCCCGGTGAGGCCATGCGCGTGGAGGTCATTCAGGAAGGCAAAGAGATCGGGCAGGGCGTGGGCTATCTGGATGATGGCACCATGATCGTCATCGAAGACGGCCGCCGGTACATTGGCAGCACCATCAACGTGACGGTGACCAAGGTGCTGCAGACGGCCGCCGGCCGCATGATCTTTGCCAAGCCCGATTCGAACACCAACGGCTAACAGCCAACCTTCGCCCGCGATACGCCACCGGCGCCGCGGGCGAGTTGTGCCTGCCCACTTCATCAAAAGGTTGTGAAGGGATGTCCATCCAAGTTTATAACGTGCTGACCCGCCGAAAAGAGGAATTCAGCCCGCTCAATCCTGAGCTGGTGACGATGTACGTCTGCGGCCCCACCGTGTACGATGTGCCCCACATCGGCCATGCCAAGACCTATGTGTCGTTCGATGTGGTCGTGCGCTACCTGCGGTTTCGCGGTTACCGCGTGCGCTACGTGCAAAACATCACCGACGTGGGCCACATCCTGGATACCGGCGAAGATCGCATCCTCAAGGGCGCGCGCCGCGAGCGCATCGAGCCGATGGAAGTCGTGGAACGCTACACACGCGCCTACTTTGAGGCGATGGATGCGCTGGGCGTTACCCGCCCCGACATCTCGCCGCGCGCCTCGGCGCACATTCCCGAACAGATCGAGATGATCAAGCAGCTCATCGCTGACGGCTACGCCTACGAGGTGGACGGCTCGGTGTACTTCTCAGTGGAGAAATTCCCCGAATACGGCAAATTGTCCGGCCGCCACGTGGAAGAATTGGAAGAAGGCGCGCGCATTGCCGTGCGCGATGAAAAGCGGCACCCCGCGGACTTCGCGCTGTGGAAGAAAGCCGAACCGGAACACATTCTGCGCTGGCCCAGCCCGTGGAGCTGGGGGTATCCCGGCTGGCACATCGAGTGCTCGGCCATGTCCACCAAGTATCTGGGCGAAACGTTCGACATCCACGGCGGCGGCGTGGACAACATCTTTCCGCATAACGAATGCGAGATCGCGCAGGCCGAAGCGGCCACGGGCAAACCGTTTGCGCGCTACTGGCTGCTGACCGGCTCGCTGACGCTGGACGGCGTCAAGATGAGCAAGAGCCTGGGCAACGTCCTCAACGTGGCGGATGCGCTGAAGAAGTACTCGGCACAGGCGATCCGCTATTTCATCCTGAGCAGCCATTATTCCAACCCGATCGATTTCAGCGACGCCGCAGTGGAAGCCGCCAGCAAGGGGCTGGAGCGCGTGCTGGTGCCGGTGCGCGCCGTGCGCGACCGACTGCGAAGCACACCCGACGGTGCAGCCGGCGACGATGCGGAATTTGCGGCCGCCCTGACCGCACATCGCGCGGCGCTGATCGAAGCGCTGGACGAGGATTTTAACGCGCCGGCCGCGCTGGGGGTTCTTAACCAGGTTACGACCGATGTGAACACGTTGCTAAACTCGGGCCGCCCGATCGGCCGATCCACCCTCGAAGCGATCGATCAGTTGTATCGCGACTTCGGCGGACAGGTGCTGGGCATCATCCCCGACACCTTTACCCAGGAATCCAACTTTGAGCTGGTGGATGGCCTGGTGCGATTGTTGATTGAGATGCGCAAAGAGGCGCGGGCGGCCAAAGACTTCAAACGCAGCGATCAGATCCGCGATCAGCTGGCGGCGCTGGGCGTGGTGCTGGAAGACGGTCGCGGCGGCACAACCTATCGCCTGATGAAATAGAGGCGCGTAGAAGGCGTTGTGAGCGTAGGGGCGAGGTTACCTCGCCCCTACGCACCCCTCGCCCCCATACCTCGCCCCTGCTACGCACCCCATAATTTTCTCCATGATGAAAGAGACGATCTACGGCCGCAATGCAGTCTATGAAATGCTCCGGGCCAATCGGCGGCGCGTCCACCGGCTCCTCGTGGCCGAAGGCGTGCAGGCACGCGGCCATCTGACCGACGCGCTGAACATCGCGCAGCAGCGTTCCATCCCCGTGCAGCGCGTGAAGCGCGATCAACTCGATCGGATCACGGACAGCCATCAGGGCCTCGTCGCCGAAGTCGATCCGTACCCCTACGTCGAGATCGACGACATCCTGGAACGGGCGGCGCAGCGCGGCGAGCCGCCGCTGATCCTGGTGCTCGATGTGATTCAGAACCCCCAGAATTTGGGCACTTTGCTGCGCACCGCCGAGGCCGTGGGCGCGCACGGCGTCATCCTGCCGGCGCGGCGCGGTGTGGAAGTGACCCAGGCGGTGGTCAACGCCTCGTCCGGGGCCAGCGAACATCTGCTCATCGCGCTGGTGGTGAACTTAGTAGTGGCCCTGACCGATTTAAAGGCGCGCGACGTGTGGGTGACCGGACTGGATAACCTGCCCGAAGCACGCCCGCTGGATCAGGCCGATCTACGCGGCGCCGTGGCGTTGGTGGTGGGCAATGAAGGCGAGGGGATGCGGCGGCTGGTGCGCGAGAGCTGCGATTTTCTGGTGAAGCTGCCCATGCGGGGTCAGGTCGATTCGCTGAATGCGGCCGTGGCCGGCTCAATCGTGCTGTACGAGATTTTGCGGCAGCGGATGAAAAACGGATAAACGGCTGCTTCGTCACTCTTTACTCAATGTCATTAAGTTCGTGGAATATACTTTCCCGAACATGTCATGCCTGAATGCTCGCTTCGTGTCGGGCATCCAGAGTGACGATTGGCGACTTAGAACTTATCTCTAAACCGTAGAGCGGGCATCCCCATGCCCGCCCGCGCCGCATAGGGATGCGGGCGCTGCGAGGTTTAGAGATAGGCGCTTATGTCGGCGGGGCGGCTGGATTCCCGCCAACTGCACGCGGGAATGACGGACTCAGCACGCTAACTTAATGACATTGACTCTTCACTGATCACTCGTCATCATTGCCGCGCATAGCTGATCTTGAACACGTGGCCCGTGGCCCAGTCGGCCACGACCAGTGCCCCGTCCGGCGAGACGGCCACATCGATCGGATCGGCCAACCCCAACACAAAGTCGCTCATCCTGAACGGCGACAACTGAATCCGCAGCACTTTCTGCGCGCCGGGAAAACTGCTCCACAACGTCACAAACAGATTGTCGGCGTAATCGGCCGGAAACTGATTGCCCGTGTAAGCGGTGATGCCTGTCGCCGCACTGTGCGAGATGAAGGTCGCCAGCGGCGGCGTGATCTGCAGATCGGCCGGGGCGGGCGGACACAGGGCACAGTCGGCGTAATACGGAAAACCGTAGTGGGCGCCCTGAACGACGCGCACCAACCGATCGGGCGCGCCGAAGTCCGGCCCGTTATCCGTCGCGTACAAGCGGCCGGCGGCATCAAACGCCAGATCGTACGGATTGCGCAGCCCGGCGGCGTAACGCTCCACACCGCTGCCGTCGGCATTGAAGCGCAGAATGCCGGCTTCCAACGGTTGAATTTCGCCAAAGACAGCCGGCTGGTCGCGCTGCTCGCCGTGATCGCTCAACGCGCCGATGCTCAGGTACACTTTGCCGTCCGGCCCAAAAGCCAGGCTGTTGGGTTGGTGCATGTCCGAGGTATAACAGCACGGCAGCCCCGTGACGATATCCTGCTGCGAGCCGTCGGCGCGCACGATGGTCACTTTGCCCTCGTTGGGGAAGGCGTCGCGCGGGAAAGTACGCGAAGCCACGTATAGATCGCTCGTGCCGGGCCGGTACGCCAGCCCGATCGGCAGGTGGAAGCCCGACGCGATGACGGCCGCGTGGCCGGCGGCATCATAGGCAAAGATCGTGCCTTCCATGGTGGCGACGACGAGTCGGCCATCGGGCGCATAGGTCAGCGATGTGGGGTGCCCGTTGACCGTGACGAGGTGCCGGCCGCTGAAGCCGGACGGCACGCGCAGCCGCGCTTCCCAGCCGGCGATGTCGTCGGTGCAGGGATACGGCCCGCACGAGCCTTTGGCGGGCGTCGGCGCGAGAGTGGCGTTGGCGGCCGGCGGCTTGGGCGGCGGCGTGACCAC
>CAZKBQ010000107.1:0-12319 GCA_964550855.1 uncultured Anaerolineae bacterium | reverse complement strand
GTCTCGATTGTTTTCTGGCGGCGAAGGCGGTCGGTGAGACGGGGCGCGTCATCGGCGTGGACATGACGCCGGACATGCTGGCGAAGGCGCGCGGCAACGCGCAGCGACTCGGCTATCCCAACGTCGAGTTCCGCGAAGGTTATCTGGAGGCGCTGCCGGTGGACGATGCGACGGTGGACGTGATCATTTCCAACTGCGTCATCAACCTGTCGCCCGACAAGCCGCAGGTCTTCCGCGAGATCGCGCGCGTACTCAAGCCGAACGGGCGTGTGGCCGTGTCGGACATTGTGACGAACGGCGAGCTGCCCGAGGCGGTTCAGAAGAGCATGGCGGCGTGGGGGGCGTGCGTGGCAGGCGCGCTGACAGTGGAGGATTACGCGCGCGGGTTGATCGAAGCGGGTCTGGTGGACGTGCGCGTGCAACCGAAGGATACGACGGACAAGTGGCTGGCGGCGCTGCCGATTGGGGTGCCGTTCTCGGCGACGATCACGGCGCGCAAGCCGCGCGCCGACGAGCGAACGGCCGGCGAGATGCCGGACGTAACAGCAGTAATGACGGCGGGGTTGGCGCCGTTCAAGATCGACGGGCTGGACGATCTGATTGGCCGCGTGGTGGACATGGATTCGATCGAGAATGGTTACGATCTGCGGCTGGAGGGCGATCTGGCTGAGATACGCGCCAAAGTGGCGGAACTGCAGCGCGCGGCCGGGTGCTGCTCGCCGTTGAAGTTTGAGCTGATCGAAGCGGCCGACGGCGCGCCCGCGAGCGCGCATTTGCAGGTGACCCATCCGTCGGATGCGGCTTTTGTGTCGATCGACAGCCTGAATTGATCGTCGCGGGGTCAGGTCATGCCCGCAGGTCGCAGGCGGGCATCCAGCCGTCCGACCGATAACCGATCGTCGCCTCACGCCGTTGCAATCGCGTGAGGCGATTTTTATGCCGACAAATCCAACAACATCGTCACGGCTGATTGCGGGCAGGCGCTTTTGAATTCGACGGATTCTTGCACGGGCGGCGGCACAGCGGCCCGATCGATCCGCGTGAACCCGAAGCGTGGAAAGTAGTCAGACGCGGTGGTCGTGAGGAGCACGATGCCGCGCAAGCCGTCGCTCCGCGCCCGATCGATGAGCTGCTGCGTCAGGGCTGCGCCCAACCCGCGACCGTGCTCGGCGGCGACGACAGCCACCGAGCGCAGCAGGCCATAATCGCCGTAGCGCTCAAGCGCGGCGGCGCCGATCAGTTCTTCATCGCGCGCGGCCAGCGCGAAGTCGGCCAGATGTTCGTGTGCGCCGTCGAGCGGCAGGTTCGCCGCCGACAGCAAGTTCGATATCGCGGGCCAATCGGTAGATCGGGCGAAACGGAAGGTGATGGGGGTGGACATGGAAACCTCTTTGCGTTTGAGTCAACGGCAGCCAAGAAAACGGCCCTGTACGCCCGTCACTCCCGCGCGCGGTTAGCGGAAGTTCAGCTGCGCTCAGGCGGCCTGCTCGATCAATCGGGCTTGCAGATAAGCGCGTTCCAGCGCGTTCGGGCAGTGATCGAGCGCCTGCTGATACGCTTCGGCGGCGGCTTCATGCTCGCCGTTGCGGCGCAGCAGATCGGCGCGGGCGGCGTGAAACGGATAGTAGTCGCGCATCTTATCCCACAGCCGATCGAGCAGTTGCAGCCCGGCGAGCGGCCCGTGGACCATTGCCACGGCCACTGCGTGATTCACATCGACGACGGGCGAAGGTGACAGGGTCTGCAGCACTTCGTACAGCGCGGCGATCTGCGGCCAGTCGGTGTGCGCGGCGTCGGCGGCTTCGGCGTGCAGGGCGCTGATGGCAGCCTGCACCTGATAGGGGCCGGGGCGATGCAGATTCAACGCATTGTGCAACACGGCGAGCCCGGCGCGAATTTCACGTTGATCCCACCGGGATCGATCCTGATCTTCCAGCAGCACCAGCTCGCCGGCGTCGTTTACGCGGGCGTTGCGGCGCGAATCGTGCAGCAGCATCAGGGCCAACAGGCCGCGCGCCTCGGCGCTGGTTGCGTCTTCGGGCAGCAATTCCACCAGCACCTGCCCCAGCCGGATCGCTTCGGTGCACAGCTCCGGCCGGATGAGCGATTCACCGCTGGTCGCCACGTAGCCTTCGTTGAAGATCAGGTAGATCACGGCCAGCAGCGCGTCGAGGCGCCGGGGCAGCTGCTCGGCGGACGGCACGGCGTAGGGGATGCCGGCGTCCCGAATCTTGCCTTTGGCGCGGGTCAGGCGCTGGGCCATCGTCGTTTCCGCGACGAGGAAGGCGCGCGCGATCTCGGCGGTGGACAGGCCGCCCAGCGTGCGCAGCGTCAGCGCCACCTGCGCGTCGAGCGAGAGCGCCGGGTGGCAGCAGGTGAACATGAGTTTGAGGCGATCGTCGGGGACGGGGTTCATCTCGTCAGCGTCATCCGATCGATCGGCGGCCGCGAGGAGATCGGGCTGATGGCGGGCCGCCGTCTGATCGCGCCGCAGCCGGTCGATGGCGCGGCGTCTGGCGATGGTGGTGAGCCACGCGCCGGGATTGTCGGGCAGGCCGTTGCCGGGCCACTGCTCCAGCGCGATCAACAGCGCGTCCTGCAGCGCATCTTCAGCCAGATCGAAGTCGTGCAGCCGGCTGATGAGCGCTGCCAGGACGCGGCCGTATTCCTGCCGGAAAGTGTGCTCGATGAGCGCGGCGGCCGTCCCGGTCATTACCGCGCTCGATGGGGCGTGTCACTCAAAGACGACAATGGGCCTCACCTCGATGGAACCGTCGCGCGCGCCGGGAATCTTGGCCGCCCACGCGATGGCTTCGTCTAGGTCTTTGCAGTCGACCAGATAGAAGCCGCCCAGCTGCTCCTTGGTTTCGGCGAAGGGGCCGTCGGTGGTCAGCGTCTTGCCGTTTCGCACGCGCACGGTGGTGGCGGTGCTGGTGGGGTGCAGTGCTTCACCGGCCAGGTAGGCCCCGCGCTGGCGCACTTCTTCGGTGTAGGCGTAATACTCCCGCATCTCTTGATCCAGCTGATCTTTGCTCCACTGCGCGTGCGCCTGCTCGTCGCCGTAGATCATCAACAGATATTGCATGAGAGTCCTCCCCTGAGAGATGGTATTCAGCGCTGTTCCGCTGTTTCTACCCAAACGTCGGGCCGCGAGGGCGCAGATCGACAATCGGGGGCGGATAACCGGATTATTTAAGGTTTACGTGAAGAACGGGACAATCAACCCTGCGCCACCACAAAGGCCACCGCATATTCCTTTTCGTGCGTCAGGCTGACGGCCCATTCCTTCAGGCCCAGTTCCTGCGCGCGCTGGGCGGCCCAGCCGTGCAGGTGGACGTGCGGCTTGCCGTAGCGATCGGGCAAAATCTCAACCTCGTGAAATTTGATGCCGTTGCGCGCCATGACGCGCAGGCCCACGCCCAGCGCCTTGCTCACCGCTTCCTTGGCCGCGTAGCGCACGGCGAATTCGGAGGCGTGACCGTAGCACGAGGCGATCTCGGCCTGGCTAAAGCACCGATCGAGCAGCCGTTGGCCGTAGCGCGCGACGGCCTGTTCCATGCGCGGCACGTGGAGGATGTCAACGCCGGTGGAAAGCATAAGCGATTCTCAATTCACCATTTTCACTGCACCATGAACCACACCGATCCGCCAACTTCTAGCTGCCCAGTGGCCCGGCGACGGCCAGGGCGAAGTTGTCCGCATCGAGATACTTTTGCACGGCTGCCTGAATCGACGCCGCCGTGATGGCGTTGATCTTGTCGGGATACTCCACCAGATAATCAAGGCCCAGGCCGTACAGCTCCATATCCAGAATGATGCCGGCCACGCCGTCGTTGGTCTCCAGCCCGATCGGCATCGACCCGATGGCGTATGACTTGTTTTCCTTCAACTCGCGCGCCGTGACCTTCGTGTCGAGCATGCGCTTGATCTCGGCCTGGATCAGCGGCAGCGCCTTGTCCACATTGCGCGGATCGACGCCGGCGATGGCGCGCCACGCGCCCGGCCCCAGCCCGCCTTCGATCTGGCTGTAGCAGTAGTAGGCCATGCCGCCCTTCTCGCGCACCTTCTCACCCAGCCGGCCGCCCAGCCCAAACGTGCCCAGGATCGAATTGCCCAGCCGCGCGTCCAGATAATCGGGCGCGGCGCGATTGGGACCGACGAAGCCCAGCACGATGTCGCTCTGCATCTTGCCCGGAATGTCCACGCGTTTCTCACGCCGCTCGGTCAGGCGCGGCGCGACGGGGATCGGCCCGCGATCGACTGTCGCCCCAATCCAGGGACCGAACGCATCCTCCCACATCTTGAACGCCTCTTCAGCCTTGATCGCGCCCGCGATCGCCACGATCAGCCCGTGCGCACCGTAGGCCGATCGGTGATACTGCGCCAGCTCGTCGCGCGTGATCGACTGGATGGTCTCCAGATAACCTTCCACGCTGCGCCCGTACGGATGTCCCGGCGGATACAGCAGCTCGCGGAAAGTCAGGCCCGCCATGCGACGCGTGTCGTTGGCGCGTTCCTGCAGGCTGGTCAAAATCTCGCCGCGATCTTTCTCCACCTCGGCGTCGGGAAACGTCGGGCGCTGCAGGGCTTCGGCCAGGATGTCCACCACCAGCGCAAAATCCTCGGCCAGCGATTTGGCGTTGAAAGAGGTGACGTTGATGCCCGACGAAATGTCCACCGTCGCGCCCACCGCCTCAATCGCTTCGTAAATCTCGGCAAACGAGCGTTTGGCCGTGCCGCGCATCAGCATGTCGGCGGTGAAGGCGCTCAGGCCGGCTTTGTCCGGCGCATCATCGGCCGCGCCGGCGCGCACCAGCCCGTCGATCACCACGGAGGGGCTGGAGAAGTTTTCTTTCACCAACACCGTCATGCCGTTGGCGTATACCCGGCGCGCGATGTTCCGGGAGTTGGGGACAGATTCAGGATTTAAGGGCATGATATCCTCTACTTGGGCAAATAGTGCCCCACCACGCGATTGCTGCGCCGCAGATATTTTTGAGCCACGCGCTGCACGTCGTCCACGGTGACGGCCGCCAGCCGATCGAGATACGTCTCAAACCAGCGGTAATCGGCGAAGACTTCGCTCCAGCCGTACCAGAAACCTTGATTGGTGACCGATTCGCTGCCGTAAGCAAACTGCGCTCTGGCCTGCTTGATCGCTTTCGCCAACTCGGCCGGCTGCACCGGTTCGTTCACCGCCCGATCGATCTCCCGATCGAACGCGGCCTCCACTTCGGCCGGCGTGTGGCCGCTGCGCACGGTGGCGCTCAAGCTGTAAAGGAAAGGATCAGCCGTCGGGATGACCGAGCCGCTTACATCCGTCGCCAGTTCGGTATCGACCAGGGCCTTGTACAAGCGCGACGACGCATTGGTCACGCCGCTGCCGAAGATCGACAGGCCCGACGCGCCCGCCAGGATCGCATCCAGCGCCACCAACGCCGGGAAGTCCGGGTCCTTGGCCGACGGCGCGTGATAGGCCAGTTCCACGTACGCGGTCTGTCCCGGGCCTTCCACCATCACGCGCCGTTCGCCCTTTTGCTCCGGTTCCGCTGCGGTGTAGGGCGGCATGGCCGGCCCCCGCTTGATCTTGCCGAAGCGGCGGTTGATCTGCGCCAGCGCCTCGTCGGCTTTGAAGGCGCCCACCGCCACCAGCACGGCGTTGTTGGGCGCGTAATAGGTGCGATAGTGGTTGTACAGATCGTCGCGCGTCATCGATTGCAGATCGCACAGATGGCCGATCGTTTCGTGGCCGTAGCCGTGCGCCTTGAAGGCCGCTGCCTGCACTTCTTCACTCAGCAGGTGACGCGGATGGTTCTCGCTGCCCTGCTTTTCCGAGATGATGACAGTGCGCTCTGAGGCGACTTCGCGCGGCTTGAACTGCCCGTTCGCCATGCGATCGGACTCCAGTTCCAGCGCCACATCGAATTTTTCAGCGGGCAGCGTCTCGAAGTAATACGTGAAGTCCAGCCACGTGCCGCCGTTCCACACGCCGCCCTCGCGCGACACATAACGATCGGCTGAGCCGGCGGGAAATTTGGGCGTGCCCTTGAACAGCATGTGTTCCACCCAGTGGCTGATGCCGGTGATGCCGGTATGTTCGTGGCGCGAGCCGACGCGATACCACGCCCAGAAGGTGACGACGGGCGCGTTGTGATTCTCTTTCAAAACAACGGTGAGGCCGTTGGGCAGCACAGCCTTTAGCACGCCGTGGCCGTGGCGCGGGCGCGCCAGGATCCGCGGCCCGGCGGTCACCGGTTTCCGGGCGGTAGTCTTTGGCATGGTCTCTCCTTTGACCGGTCGCAAGTCAATCGTCACTCAGCACTCGTCACTGTTTATTCCCGTAACCCCGCCCGATGCCCCGATAGCTGAAACCCATATCCGCCATCATGTCCGGCTCGTACACGTTGCGGGCGTCCACCATCGTCGGGCTTTTCATCAGGTGCTTCATGCGCCGCAGATCGAGCTGCTTGAACTCGTTCCACTCCGTCATCAGCACCACGGCGTCGCAGCCGGCCGCGCACTCGTACGGGTTCACCGCCAGCTGGAGATCGGGCATGATCTGTCTGGCGACGTTCATCGCCACCGGATCGTAAGCCTGCACCACGCCGCCTTCCGCCTCGATCAGTTTGATCACCTCGATCGACGGCGCGTCGCGCATGTCGTCGGTGTTGGGCTTGAAGGCCAGCCCCAGGATGCCGATGCGCTTGCCGTGCAGGTCGCCGCCCACCAGCTCGCGCAGCTTGTCCACCGTCTGCTTGCGCCGATCGGCGTTGATGTCCATGACGGCTCGCAGCAGCTGCGGGTGCCGGCCGCGTTCCTTGGCCATGTGCGCCAGCGCCAGCACGTCTTTGGGAAAGCAACTGCCCCCGTAGCCGATGCCGGCATCCAGAAAGGCGCGGCCGATGCGCTTGTCGTAGCCCATGCCCGCCGCCACTTCCTTCACGTCCGCGCCCAGCTCTTCGCAGATGTTGGCGATCTCGTTGATGAAGCTGATCTTCGTCGCCAGAAAGGCGTTGCTGGCGTACTTGATCATCTCGGCGGTGCGCAGGTCGGTGATCATGATCGTGGCGCGCAGCGGCAGATACAGCTGCGCCACTTTCTCGGCCGCTTCGCGTTCCAGCGAGCCGAGGATGATGCGATCGGGCTGCATGAAATCGTAAATGGCGTTGCCCTCGCGCAAAAATTCGGGGTTAGACACGACGCTGAACTTGATCGGGCGCGTCTGCTTGTGGCGGATGATGTCGGCCGTCCAGTCGCCGGTGCCCACCGGCACGGTGGACTTGTTGACGACGATCAACGGGTGATCCATCACCTCGGCGATCGATTCGGCGGCCTGCCGCACGTAATCCAGATCGGCTGCGCCGTCCACCGCGCTGGGCGTGCCCACCGCAATGAAGACGAACTCGGCGGCGGTGTCGGGCGTGGCGCCGTTCACCGCTTCGGCGTAATTGGTCGTAAACGACAGCCGCCCGGCCTGCACGTTGCGGCGCACCACTTCTTCCAGCCCGGGCTCAAAGATGGGCAGGATCGATTTACGCAAATTCTCGATGCGTTCGGCGTTCACATCCAGGCACACCACTCGATGGCCCAGATCGGCCAGACAGGTGCCCGTGACCAGACCCACGTAACCGACGCCGATGACGGCGATGTTTTTCATGAACGCTTCCTTTCCATTAGGATAAAGTCGATGCGGAGAAGGCGGCCGGCCCGATGATTCCCGGCGGCCCGCTGTCTTGATTCTACCCGTGATCGATGTCGGCCGCAATCAGCCGCGCCGTGCGGCGGCCGATCTCCACTGCAAAGTTGGTGCCGCGATCCCACGGGTACACCTGCGACATCGACGCGAAGTACAACCCGTGGAGCGGCGTGCGAATGTCCGGGATGGCGCGCGAATGATTGACCGGCGGCACGGGCTGCGCGTACGTTTCGCGGAACAGCCACGTCTTCCTGATCCACGCTCGATCAAACTGCGGGTTGAAGCGCGAGAGGGCCGGCACAAACCGATCGAGCAGTTCACCTTCCGTCAGTTTGAAGTATTCGTGATCGGGCTGCAGATAGTCGCCGCAGTAGATCAGGTGATCGCCGCCGAAGTGTTCGGGCGAGACGAAGTTGGTATGCTCGCACATCGCCAGAAACGGGAAGCCCGCGTCTTTGGGCAGATTATGCCAGTAGTAACCCTGCCTGCTGAGCGGCTGCTTCAACGCCAGAATCAGCACCACGGCCCCCATCGACTTGAGCGCGTTGAGCTGCGAGAGGTAATCGGGCGGAAGCGCGGGCGCCAGGCGGCTGAGCAAACGCGGCGACGTCGTCACCAGCACCCGATCGAACTCAGCAGCCCCGTCGGGGGTGTGCAGTGTAAAGGCGCCGGCCGCCGTCGGCGCGATCTCGCGCACGGCCGTGCTCAAATGGATCGTCGCGCCGCGCCTGCGGACGGCGTCGGCCAGCACGTCGAAAAAGGCCTGAAACCCGCCGACGAATGTGCCCAGCCGGGTGGTGCGGGCGTGAATGCGCGCCCACATCCACGCCATGTTGACTTCTTGATAATAGTCGCCGAATTTGCCCACCAGCAGGGGTTTCCACAGCGTCTCGTACACGCGCGATCCCATGTGGCGGATCATCCATTCTTCGGCGGTAACGGCTTCCAGCGGCTTCCAGTCGGCGCTGAACTTCAGGCGCGCGCCCGCCAGCCCGAACTTGACCACGTCGGTCAATGGAAAATGCCGCAGCAAAAACAGCGGCATATTCGTAAACATCGAATCGAAAGGATAGAACTGCCCGTCGTAGTAAATGACCGTGGTCGGGCGCGGAAACAGCACCTTGTCGCGCGCGCCGAGCTCGTCGATGAGGCCCAGCACGTGCCGATCGGACTGGAACCAGTGGTGGTAGAACTTCTCCATCGACCAGTCCCAGTGCGGCTCCTTGAAGCCGGCGGCCAGTCCGCCGGTGTGCGCGGCGGCTTCGTACACCGTCACTTGATGGCCCAGCCCGGCCAGATCGTAGGCGGCGCTGAGTCCGGCGGCGCCCGCACCGATGATGGCGATGTTCATGAGATGTCCTGATAGGTGATGAGTAACGAGTGAAACGTAATGAGTAACGAGTAAAACGTAATGAGTAACGCCACGGCCGAGGGCGGGTTGCGTTTCGCGCCCTGCCTCACGGCGTCATTGCTTCCGATTCTTTCA
The DNA here is from genome assembly GCA_964550855.1 of uncultured Anaerolineae bacterium. GTDB lineage: Bacteria > Chloroflexota > Anaerolineae > Fen-1058 > Fen-1058 > JAGOBP01. The sequence goes on along the minus strand of CAZKBQ010000107.1, from coordinate 3,137 downwards.
GGCTGGCCGCCCGCTGGAAATCGCTCCAGCGCAGGCTTTCGCGCGCCATGTAGTAGAAGCCCAGCAGCGTGATGGGCAGCCACAACGCGGCATGCAGCACCAGGGTATAGGCGGTGGCGGTGTCTTTGCCCACGCCAAAGGCCCCCAGCACGGCGATGCCGGGCGTGTCAAACGTGCCCAGATAGCCGGGCGCGGCCGGCAGCGTCGTCGCCAGGTTGACGATGCCGTTCATCAGCATTAACGCAAAGAAGCTCACCTCAAAGTTGAAGGCGTGCATGACAAACCAGTATTTCACGGTTTCCAGCAGCCAAATCAGCACCGAGGTGAAAAAGATCATCACGATGTGGCGGAAGTCGCGCAGTGAGGCGAGGCCCGTCATGAAGCGATCGATGAAGCCGTGCAGCGGCCGGCGGAAGCGCGCCGGGGCAGCGCGATCGATCAGCGGGACGTACAGGCGAGCCGCCAGGGCCGGTCGGGCGGCCAGGAACAGAAAGACGATGAGCGCGCCGAAGAACAGCACGCCGCCCGCCAGCACAATCACCCGCAGTTCGGCCGGCAGCGACGGCACCGTCGGCAGCGCCACAAACACGAACAGCAGCATCGTCAGGCCGTCGAAGATGCGCTCCACGATGACCGTCGCCAGCGAGGCGCTGACGCTGACCGCCTCGTTGCGCTTGAGGACGTAGGCGCGCAGCAGCTCGCCGATGCGGAACGGAAAGATGTTGTTGCCCATGTAGCCGATGACGACCACCGGGAACAAGCGCCGCACGGTCACGGCTTTCAGCGGCTTCAACAGATAGTGCCAGCGCCAGGTGCGCACGACCACGGCCACAAAATACACGGCCACGCTGGGGATGAGCCACAGGTAATTGGCCGTGCGCAGGTCGTTCCACACTTCGGCGGGCTTGAGACCGGGCAGCGCCAACGCCAGAAAGAAGGCGCTCACCGCGATGCCGATCCAGAATTGCCAGCGTTTCACATGGCGCTCCACGCGAAAAATCGGCGAGGACTCAGCCTCGCCTGTCTGGAATTGTACCACGAGCAGCGGCGTAAACAGGCGCGGCCCTAAAGGGGTGATTTGAGGTCGTACACGCCGTTGCGCGCCGACCAGCGGTGGCCGTTGGCGCAGTGCAGCTCGTCATTGACGGCAGACAGCGGCCGGCGGCATTGCGGGCAAACAAACAGCACCTCGTTGACGGCCGCGGCGTCACCCGGTGTCTGGCACAGCGCAAACAGGCTGGGCGAGATCGCCAGCGCGGCCAGCGGGCGCTGCAGCGCGCCGTCGAGCGCGGCCAGCCGCCGCGCGCCGATCAGCCGCTTTAACGCGCCCAGTCGAAACGTGGACACGGCCCGCATCGATCGAATCGCAAAGCCCGCGTGGCGCAGCTGGGTCTTCATCCAATCAGGATGAAAGTCAAAGTTCAACTCGGCAAACTCCACCGGCGATCGATCAAACGGCGACCAGCGCTGCCGCCGCAGGGCATGGCGCAGCAGCGATTTGAGATGACGCTTGTTGGCAAACTCAAACACGAACGAACCGCCCGGCCTCAGCGCGGCGGCCACGTTGCCCAGCGCGCGCGACACGTCCACGATGTGGTGGATGACGCGCACCATCACCACCGTATCAAAAGCGCCGTCGGCAAAGGGCAGCGCGTACAGATCGGCCGCCACAAACTTGAAGCGCGCATCGTGCGCCCAGCGCTCGCGCGCTTCGATCACGGTGGAACGCGCATAGTCCATCAGGATCACTTCGTCGTAACCCGCGTACAGGTCGCCCAACCGACCGGCCCCCGCGCCGATGTCGATCAGCCGCCGGCCGCGCGGCGGCAGCAGCGCGTGCAGGGCGATCCGTTCGGCGCGGTCTTCGTACTCGCGCGACGGATTCCAGAACTCGGTGCTGTACGTCGAGCCTTCGTAGTCGATGACGGGTGGCGTGCGGGTCATGGCATATTCACCGGGCACAGATCGGCGGGGATGTAGGCGCGATTGGCATATCCGAACAAATTCATATCCTCAAAAATCTGGTACTGATCGTTGGCATAGTTGTCGGCGGCGGTGCAGGCATCGGCCCAACTCTGTGTGGCCTGATACTTGTCCCAGAACACCTGCGCCATGTTGGCCGTCTCAAACGCGGGCGACCCCGGCGGATTCTCGGCCAGCAGCGCGTCCAGCTGATCGCGGGCGTTGGCGTTGCCGCGCCGCACGCCGATGAGCAGCAGCCGAAAGCGCGCGTAGGCCGTCAGATCGATGCGATCATTCTGCGTGCGATAGCCGATCTCTTTGTGCCAGTCCTTCAGGCTGTCGTCGAGGATGACGCGGCTGTACCAGTCCACCGCCCGATCGAACTCGCCCGCCCGAAAGGCGTCGTCGCCTTCATACACCGCGTGGATGCGATATTCCACCGGCGCTTTTTCGACACTCGTCTGCACGTACTGCGCGCCGTTCCACGTCCACACCTGTTTCTCGGCGCGCTGCGGCCCCGCGCCCACCGATTGGATCAGGCCGCCCTGCGCCACAATCTCCAGCGCCGGGCTGGCATCGGTCTGCACCAGCGCAAACTTGCCCGACGGCATTTCCAGCCGCTCGGCCATGAGACTGACAAACGCCTGGCCGTCCCAGCCCAGCACGTCGAAGCGGTCAATGCAGGTGCTGGCCCCGCACGTCGAGGTGACCGTGGCCAGCTGGGCGCCGCGCGACCCGCCCACGATGTCGCCGGCCTGCACGATGCGCGGCATGGTCTCGTAAGGCGGCGCAGCGTAATCGTACAACAATACGCTGTGTTGAGCGGCGCAGCCATAGATCAACAGCCGGCCGTTGGGCGCGGGAGATCGATCGAGCGTGGGCGGATCGAGGATCGAGACGATGGTCTCACGCTCGCCGTCGCCCGTCAAATCCAGCGACTGCACGCTGCCAAATTGATCGTTGATCGAGCTGGCATCCCGCAGAATTTTGGCCAGCGTGACGGGCAGACCGCCCGCGTCCAGAAAAGCGCGGATCGCATCAGGATAACCGGCAAACGTCGCCGGCGCGATCCAGCCGGCCTGCGGATTGGGCGCGGGGCAGCGCCGCACACGCGTCGGCGTCGGCGTCAACGTCGGGCGCGGAGTGACGGTTGGGCGCGGGGTGGCCGTGGCCGG
>CAZKBQ010000106.1:0-12530 GCA_964550855.1 uncultured Anaerolineae bacterium | reverse complement strand
ATGAGCGTGTACGAGCGCACGCGCGAGATCGGCACGCTGCGCGCGGTGGGCTGGCGGCGGCGGCGCGTGCTGTGGCTGGTGCTCAAGGAATCGATCGTCCTGAGCCTGCTCGGCGCGGCGCTGGGCTTTGCCGGCGCGCTGGCCTTTGGCTGGCTGATGCAGCTCATCCCGTTGTGGGGCGAGATGCTGATCGTGGTCGTGTCGGCAGAGCTGCTGCTGCAAACGCTGATCATCGCTCTGGCGTTGGGCGCGATCGGCGGCGTGTATCCGGCGTGGCGCGCGGCGAATCTCAGCCCGGTGGAAGCGCTGCGGTACGAGTAAGGCGTGATGTGTAGAGGGGCGAGATCATACTCCAGCGCGGTAGTCGCGCATTCAGAGCGCCGACGGGGACTTCACGGCAATTGAGCGCTGGATTTCTGCCAACAACTGCGGGAATGACATACAGCTCAGAATCAGGAGGTGTGCGATGACGACGCTGCAACAGGCGCAGCCTAAAACCGAAAAGCCGCGACTGGAACGATCGGGCGTCAACCGGATCGTGCAAGTGTTGTTCTCCATGGCGCTAATGGGCGTGGCGCTGTTCCTGACAGCATCCTGTATCTCGTATCCTGCAGGTCGTATCCAGCATTTTGCACGCTGAATCCTGTATCAGACGGAGGTGGGCCATGAGACAGGCCGGCGTTTTTATCTTGTCACTTGCGGTTGTTTTGTCAGCCGCGTGCAGTATCACTCAACCCACACCTACACCGGCGGCTGTCGCGGCGCCGCCGCCGCCGATGGTGTCTGCCACGGGCAAAGTGCTGCCGACCCGCTGGGCCAACCTCGGTACGCAGACGGGCGGCCGGCTGATCGAGTTAAAGGTGCAGCCCGGCGATCAAGTCAAGGCCGGCGACGTTATCGCGCAGCTGGATGACACCGATGCGCGGCTGGCAGTGGCGCAAGCCGAAGCGGCGCTGGCGATTGCTCAGGCGCAGCTGGCGCAGCTCAAGGCCGGCCCACGCCCGGAAGAGATCGCCGTGGCCGAGCAGGCCGTCAAAGCAGCGGAAGCCAATGCGCTCAATGCGGCGGCGCAGCTGGCACAGCTGCAGGCCGGCGCGCGCCCGGCCGAGATCGCGGCGGCGGAAGCCGAGGTCTCGCGCACCGAGGCCGAGGTGGTGTTTGCGCAGCAGACGTACAACGACGTTGTGGCAGGGCGCGCCGAGGCCAAACAATATGGCGTCGCGGGCACCGGCCTGGGCCGCGCCGAAGAACAGATGCGCGCGCAGCTGGAGGCGATTAAGACGCAACACGACGTTGCCGTGAAACGCCTGGCCCAGGTGAAAGCGGGCGCGACGCGGCATGAGTTGTCGGCCGCGCAGGCCGGCGTCGAGGCCGCCCGGGCGCAGCAAGCTTCAGCCCAGGCTCAACTGGCGCGGCTGAAAGCCGGCGCAACTGCAGAGCAGATCGCCGTGGCCGAGGCGCAGGTAAAGCAGGCCCAGACGGCGCTGGAGGCAGCGCAAGCGGCGTTGGACAAACTCCAGATCGCCGCGCCGTTCGACGGCACCATCGGGACGGTGTACGCCCGATCGGGCGAGTTGATACTGCCGGGCCAGTCGATCGTGACGCTGGGTGATCTGGCCTCGCTGCGCATCGAAACAACCGACCTCAGCGAAACCGACATCGCCCGCGTGCCCCGGGGCGCATCGGCCCGCGTGACGTTTGATGCCCTGCCCGGCCGAACGTTGACCGGCACGGTCACACGCCTCGCACCGATGAGCACGCCCGGTCAGAGCGCGGTGAACTACACGGTGATCGTCGAACTGGAGCAGAGCGATCCGGCGCTGCGCTGGGGCATGACGGCATTTGTGGACATTCAGATTGGGCAATAGCCAGAGAGCGACAGCGTAATGGGATGAAGCGGTGACAAGTATCTTCAGGCGAGAGATCAACTTGTCGCCCGTCATGGCTTGAGGTGCAACATGACTGATCGAAAAGCAGTTGTCGAAGCCGTCAATCTGACCAGGATTTACGGCGACGGCGAGAAAGTGTATGCGCTGAATGATGTGAGTTTTCAGATTCACGCCGCCGAGTTTGTGGCGGTGATGGGGCCGAGCGGCTGCGGCAAATCAACGCTGCTCAACCTGATCGGCGCGCTCGATCGGCCGACATCAGGTACGGTGTACATCAACGGGCAGGAGCTGAGTTCGCTGCGCGATCTCGATCGGTTCCGCGCGCGAACCGTGGGCTTTGTGTTCCAGATGCACAACCTGATCCCCACGCTCACTTCGGCGGAAAATGTGGAAGTGCCGATGCGGGGACAGGGCCGCAGCGAACGCGCCTGCCGGGCGCGGGCGGCCGAGCTGCTGGAGCTGGTCGGCTTGAAAGATCGCGGCGCCCATCTGCCGTCGCAGCTGTCGGGCGGGCAGCGACAGAAAGTGGCGATTGCGCGCGCGCTGGCGAATCAACCGGCCATCCTCCTGGCCGACGAACCGACCGGCAATCTGGACAGCGCCAGCGGCGACGAGGTCTTGAGCGTGTTCGAGACGTTGCACAGCGAGCACGCTACGACCATCCTGATCGTGACGCACGACTCCAACGTCGCGCGACGCACGCATCGTATTTTGATGATGCGCGACGGACAGATTGTGCAGGAGGATATCGTGGGTGATACGTACACCGAAGACCTAAAGATGCTGGCCCGCTCAGAGCTGGGGCAGGCGGTGCTGGCCGGCCGCGCCATCGACTTGCTGTCAGCCGCCGAGCGTGACCTGATGCAGCGCTTGTTGTCCAGAGCTGCCGCCTGATTGACGCCGCTCCTGTCTTGCTGCGCGCCCGCAGACCGGGTAAAATCTCGGTCAGGCTATCGACGATCTGAGACGGGAGGGTGCCGCCATGAGCGCGTCCAAACGCATCCTAATCCTCACTGCCGATGCCGGCTTCGGTCATCGCAGTGCCGCTGCCGCCATCGAAGCGGCTCTGCGCGATCGCTTCGGGGCAGCCTGCACCGTCGAAACCGTCAACGTGCTATCCAGCGCGCACACCCCCGGTTGGCTGCGCGACAGCCAGAGTGATTACGATCGCCTGGCGCGTGACCTGCCAGACCTGTACCGCACCGGCTACGATCTCAGCGACGGCACACTGCTGGCGCGCATGGTGGAAAACGCGCTGCGCACCCTGCTCTATCGCGCCCTGCGCGAGACGCTCGAGCGCAGCCGCCCGGATGTTATCATTTCCACTTATCCGCTCTACCAGGCCGCGCTGGGGGCGGTGTTTGCCCTCACGGGGAGCTACGTGCCGCTGATCTGCGTGGTCACCGATCTGGTCACCGTGCACCGGTTGTGGTTCAGCGAAGACGCCGATCTGACGGTGGTGCCCACGCCGCAGGTGCACGCCCTGGCCGTTGAGGCCGGTCTGCCGCCGGAACAGCTGGAGATCATCGGGATTCCGGTGCATCCGCGCCTGGTGCAGGAGCAACGCTCCAAAGCCGAAATCCGCGCAGAATTGGGCTGGGATCCAACGCTCATCACACTGCTGGCGGTGGGCAGCAAGCGGGTCACCGGGTTGGACGGCGTGCTCAATGTGCTCAACCACGCCGGCTGGCCGCTGCAGCTGGCGCTGGTGGCCGGCGGCGATGACGCGCGCTTTGAAGCGTGGTCGCGCACCGAGTGGCACCGGCCCACGCATCGCTATAACTTCGTCGACAACATGCCCGTGCTGCTGCGCGCCGCCGACTGCATCCTGTGCAAAGCCGGCGGGCTGATCGTCACCGAGTCGCTGGCCGCGGGCCTGCCCATGCTGTTAACGGATGTGATTCCGGGCCAGGAGACGGGCAACGCCGCATACGTGATTGAAGGCGGAGCGGGCGACATGGCCGACGATCCGATCGGCGCGCTGGAGACGCTGGGCCACTGGCTGATGGACGAGGCGCGGTTGCTCAAGATCCGATCGGCCAACGCGGCCCGGCTGGGCCGCCCGCGCGCCGCGTATGACATCGCCGAACGCGCCTGGCAGCTGGCGCAGCGCGGGCCACAGCGCCGTGAGCCGAATCAGATCGTCGGGCTGCCGAGATTGATCGAGTTGTTCCGCCGCTTTAACGTTCCGTGGAAAGAGGAGTGACCGCGTCGGCCCCGCCGATCGATCACGCCAGAAACGTCTCAAACTGCCACACCTCGTCATCGGCCGGTCGCGGCCGCGCAAAGCGCTCAAACGGATCGAAGCGGTTGTGCAGCGGCGTCCAGTCCGTCTGAAGCGACGGGCACGGGCCAAGATAGGGATTGGCCACGGCCAGCACCTCGCGATGCGGCAGATCATCGGGGACGTTGAGGCCGCGCCGCGGATGACGGATCATCCAGAACAGCGCGCCCAGGATCGAGGCGGCCACCTGCAGCGTAGTGGCGTTTTGATGCGGCACCAGCCGCCGCGCTTCGTGGATGTCCAGCTGCGACCCCGTCCACCAGCCGTTGAGATCGTGCCCCAGCAGCAGCACACCCAATTCGTCTTTGCCGTCGATGATGTCGTCGTTCATGATGCGCTGGCGCGGCTGCATCTGATAACCATTCATCTTGAGTTCCCACACCGAGGCGATGGCCGCGTCGCAGGGCAAATAGGCGTAGTACACCGTGGGCCGGTAGATCGGCACCTCGCCGTCCCACACCGTCAGGTGTTCGCTGATGGTGAGCGCTTCGCCGTGGCGGATGACCATCCCGATGATTTCGCCCATCGGCACCCACGAGCGCACCAGCGTGTTCAACCCCATCTGCGCCAGACAGATCTGATGACACGGCCCGTAGTTGTGAGCATGTGCGTGCGGAGGCAGACGCTTTTCATGCGTGCCCCAGCCCATCTCAGCGGGAGCCACGCCTTCTTCGTGCAAACCCGGAATTGACCAGGTGTTGACGAATTCACCCACTGCTTTGGGCCGATTACTGATTTGTGTGTCGCGCTCAGAAATGTGAATCACCTTTGTGCCGGTGAGCATGGCCAGACGCGCATAGTCGCCATCGGCCAGCGCCTGCTCCAAACCCGATCGGCGATCCGTGCCCGGCAGAGCCGGCAGCAGCGCCGCGGCGATGTCCTCCAACGCCACTTTGGTCCAGTGACTGACCAAACCGGGATTGGCGCCGTGCTCGACAACGGCCGTCGCGCCCGGCGCCGACCACTGCTTTACGAGCCGGCGCAGATTCATATGGCGCACATACAACGTGCGCTGCGCCGGCGGGATCGATCCGGCGTCTTCATACGGATCCCACAGCTCCACGGACGTATTCAGATACAGCACATCGTGATCGTGGCACCACTGAATGATCTCACCCGCATCGATATTCCACGCCAGATCGATGAGCAGATCGCCGGGGCCGACGTGCGCGCCGAGCAGCGTCGCCAGATTGTCGGGCGTAATCCGGTCTTGCACGTAGTGAGCGCCCGCGGCCAGCGTGTCCGGGATGGTGTGACGCAGATCGGCCAAGTCCATGATCGTCAGCCGCGAGAAATCCATTTCGACATGACGCAAGATCAACGGCTGCACGCAGCGCGAAACGGATCCACAGCCCAGGATCAGCACGCGCCCGCTGAAAGGAATTTTGCTCATCGCCTCCTCCCTGGAATAAAGTGATGGCATTATAGCACTGCGTTCTGCCACAATCACGCAACAACCCTCTAACTCGCACTAGACAAGTGCGTTAAAAAAATCCCAAAATTGACAAGCATTGATCACTTGTGTTAAAAGTAAAAGCGTGAATGTAGTTCAAGGTTGTTCACATCCAGACGGATCAGCCGATGACGCCTGCGGGGGTGCATCATCGGCTGATCTTATTTTGCGCCAGGATCAGTCTGACAGGAGGTGTGCGACGCAGACGATGCAGCCATAACCGACCGTTTCATTCCCGACCCCTTGAGGCGCGCCCGCGCCTGACCACAACTCTCAGCCAAGGATAAAACATGAAGACCAAATTACTGCATCTCGTGATGATCAGCTGTTTGCTGTTGAGCGCAGCCGCCGTCCCAGCGCTGGCCGCGCCAAACTATGCGGCGGGCGGTCCCACCCAAACCGCGGCTCAGGCTGATAGCCTGGACAAAGACAACAAAGACAGCGTCATTTTCTTTGTCTCCGACGGCCTGCGGCAAGACCTGGTGGAAGCGTATGCCGCCAAGGGCTTGCTGCCCACCATGGCCAAATTGCTGCGCACCGGCGCCAAAGCGGCCGATGGCGGCCTGCTCACCGAAGCGCCGCCCAACACCGGCGCCGGCTGGTTCAGCCTGGCCACCGGCGCGTGGTCGGGCGTACACGGCTCCACCAACAACACCTTCCACATCAACGGCGCGCCCTTTGCCAACCGCACCGGTTCCTTCGACAATGGCGTCTTGCAGGCCGAAACGCTGGCGCAGGCAGCCGAGCGCGGCGGCAAGAAAGTGGCCCAGATCGAGTGGGCGGGCGGGCGCAGCGGCGTGATCAACGGCCCCACCGTGGACTATCGCAGCTTCTTCTCCGGCCGCGGCGTGGCCACCAACTACATCAGTGCCAGCGATGATGCGAATTTCGTCGCCTCGTTTGGCCTGCAATTCGATCATCCCGCCGGCTTTGCCGGCCAGCCGCCTTATCCCGGCGCGGCACCGGCCGATGCGGTCGGCTGGACCAATGTGCCTGCCTCGTACAGCCCGGCCAAAGAGATGCGGCTGCGCGTCATCGACTTTGGCACGGACAAATACGGCTTTAACGCCTATCTCTACGACACCAGCAATGATGGCAAGACCAACTACAACCGCGTGCTGTTCTCGCCCGACAAGGACGGCAACCATGCCGTAGCCGCGCTGGGCCGCGGCGAATGGGCCGATGTGAAAGTGACGATCGTCGGCGGCGCCTTGAACGGCCTGACTGCCGGCCTGCTGCTCAAAGTGGAAGAGCTCACCGGCGATCTGTCGCGCGTGCGGCTGTATCACACCTCGGTCACGCGCGCCAACGCCACGTGGACCAACTGGCCCGGCGAACCGGGCTTCACCGGCGACTTCGCCGAATACGTGGCGCAGAAGTTCCCCGTCTCTATGGGCGCCGACTTCGCGCCGCTGGAAGCGGGCATCATCAGCGAAGAAACCTACGTCGAGCAGGGATTGTACTGGGAGACCGGTTACTTCCCGTTGATCAAGTACATCCTCAAGAAATACCAACCCGATCTGGCGATGGTCGGCTATCCCGGCACCGACGAGTTTCAACACCAGTTCCTGGGCCTGATCGTGCCCACGCTGCCCAACGGCGCGCCCAACCCCGCCTATGACGACGTGCAGGTCAACGGCACACCCGACGGCCGCGTCGCGCAGCGCACCGCCTTCATTCAGCGCGCGTACAAAGGCGCCGACACCACGCTGGCGCTCGTGCAGTCGCTGATGTCCAAGAACACCACCACCTTCGTCTCGTCCGATCACGGTTTTGCGCCGCAATTCCTGGCCATCGACGCCAGCAAGGTGCTGGTGAATCTGGGCCTGCTGTCGCAACCGCAAACCAGCAACTGCCGGCCGGCTGCCGGTGAGACCATCGGCAAAGCCAAGGCCTGCTGGGCGGGCGGCACGGTACAGATTTATCTGAACCTGGCCGGACGCGATCCGGCGGGCGGCGGCCTCACTCAGGTGCCCGCCAATCAAGAAGCCGCAACGGTGGCCCAGATCAAAGCCGCCTTCCTCGCGCTGAGCGATCCCAACGACTGGACGGGGGACGGGCAGCCCGAAGGGTGGACGATGATCGATCGGGCTTACACCAAAGCCGAAGCGCGTTACATCCCCAACGGCCCGAACAGCACGGCCGACATGGCGCATCCCACTCGCACGGGCGATCTGGTCGTGTTTGCCTATCCGCCGTATCAATTTGACGCGGCCACGCCCGGCACGCTCGTGGCCCGATCGGCTTTCTTCGGCCAGCACGGCTACGTGCCCGATGTGCAGAACCTGAGCGCCAGCGTCAACATGCGCGCCACGTTCATCGCCGGCGGCAAGGACATCCAGCCCAACGTGGTGGCGCGCGGCCTGCGCACGATCGATCTGGCGCCGACCATCGCGTATCTGTTGGACGTTCCCGAGCCGCAGCACGCGCAGGGTGTGGTACGGCTGGATCTGCTGCGCGGTCACGAGAGCCGCACGCTGGTGCCGGTGATCGGTCTTACGGACTTTCACGGACAGCTGGAGCCGTCCAGCTACTCCATCGACGGCCGCAACACCTCGGTGGGCGGCGCCGCCTACCTGGCGACGATGTTTGATCAAGAAGCGGCGCAGTTTGGCAGCCCGTCGTTCCTGTTCGCCTCGGGCGACAACGTCGGCGCGTCGCCGGCCAATTCCGGCCTGCTGCAAGACATGCCCGCCATCGACGTGGAAAACGCCTGGGGCCTGCACGCCACGTCGTATGGCAACCACGAGTTTGACTACGGTGTGGCCCGCCTGCTGCAGCATCAGGCCCGCGCCAACTTCCCCTTCCTGGGGGCCAACATCGTGGACGCCAACACCGGCCGCAACCCGGATTGGGTGCAGGGCACGCACGTCTTCAACTACGGCAAACTGCGGATCGGCGTGATCGGCATCGAGTTGAAGGAAACGCCCCAGCTGGTAAGCGCGGGCGCGACGGCCGGTCTGCAATTCCGGGATGAAGTCGCCACCATCCGCGCCGAATCCGAGAAATTGCGCAAGCAGGGCGTCAAGATTCAGATCGTGCTGATCCATCAGGGCACGAATGTCGGGACTAACGCCGTGGACGGCACACCGGCCGTACCGTGGGCGGGACCGATCATGGACATCGTCAACGGCATCCAGGACACCGCGGTGGACGTGGTGCTGGCCGGACACACGCACCGCGTGTCCAACCTGATGGTGGGCCGCATCCTGGTGGCCGAGGGCATCAACGCGGGCGCCAGCTACTCCGTGGTGCAGATGATCATCCACAACAACGACGTGGAGTGGGCGGGGGCGGCCACGCGCATCGCGAAGAACCTGGGCGTGCCGCAGCGGGCCGACGTCAAGGCCATCGTCGACGATGCCAATGCCCAAACGGCCGTGCTGCGCAATCAGGTCATCGGCACGCAGCAGTTCGACATCAAGCGCGCGCCGACGCGGCTCTTTGAGTCGGCGATGGGCAATCTGGTCACTGATGCGATGCGCGAGAAGTATCCGGGCCTGGACGGGGCGTACACCAACTCTGGCGGCCTGCGCGCCGACCTGAACTGTGCACCGCCCAGTGCGGGCGAGCAGCCTTGCGAGATTACCTGGGGCGAGATGTTCAGCGTGTTGCCCTTCGGCAACCGCACCGTCATCCTGACGCTGACCGGCGCGCAGCTGGAGCAGGCCTTCCGCAACGGCTTCACGCCCTTCTGCGATCCGGCGTTCGCCGGCGGCACCGGCCGCTTCCCGCAGGTCTCCGGCCTCAAGGTCACCTTTGCCTGTAATGGCACCACGCCGGTGGTCACCGGCATGTGGAAGACGCCGCAGGGCATCGGTGGGCCGCAGATCCCGATCGGGCCGAGTGATCCCGTCCGCTTCGTCACCAACGACTTCATGTACACGGGCGGCGACGGTTACACGGTCTTCGCACAGGGCACCAATGTCTTGCAGCCGGGCGACGATCTGCTGCAAGTCGCCATCGACTACATCGCGGCCCATTCACCGGTGGGTCCGGTGGTGGAAGGCCGCATCGTCGGGCCGTAGCCCACCCGATCGGCTGACAGCAGCCGACGAGTCTGCCAGGGCGGATCGAAGACGCTGGGTCGTCTTCGATCCGCCTTTCATTTTGCGGCGCGCTCGGTCAGCACCGCCGATGGGACAGTAGTGGTACAATCCAGCTCATCCGGCTCCTGCGAGACTGTGCGATATGACGACACGCCCCACTCAGTACTACGACGCCTATGTCTTCGATCTGGACGGCACGATCTATCTGGGCGACGAGCTGCTGCCCCATGCCCGGCACGTCGTCGGCGCGTTGCGCACGCGCGGCCATCGCACCCTCTTCTTGTCCAACAACCCCACGCGTTCGCGGGCCGAGTGCGCCCAGAAATTGACAAAGCTGGGGTTGCCCACGCCCCCCGGCGACATCATCACGTCGTCGGTGGTCATGGTGGATTTCCTCAAGCGCCGCCTGCCCACGGCGCGCCTGTTTGTGGTGGGCGAGCAGGCGCTGTACAACGATCTGCGTGACGCGGGCTTTCACTTCGCGGGCAATGTCGGCGAGATCGACGCCGTCATCGCCTCGTTCGACCGCACTTTCACTTACGCCAAATTACAGATCGCGTTTGACGCCATCCGCGCCGGCGCGCGCTTCTTCGCCACCAACGGCGATCGCTTCTGTCCCGTGCCGGGCGGCGGCCAGCCCGACGCGGCGGCCATCATCGCCGCCATCGAAGCCTGCACCAACACCCCCTGCGAAGCCGTCGTCGGCAAACCGTCAACTTACATGATGGACGCCGTGCAGAGCGCGCTGCGCCTCGCACCCGCCCGTTGTCTGATGACCGGTGATCGCCTGGAGACCGACGTGCAAATGGGCCTCAACGCGGGCATGGCAACCGCGCTGACCCTGACGGGCGCCACCAGCCGATCGGATGCGGAAGCGTCCTCCATCAAGCCGATGTACGTCATCGACAATTTGGGGGAATTGCTGCCCGACCGTTGATACGCCCCGGGCGGGCTTTCGCCGTCATCGCTCAACGTTTCGACCTGAGCCGGCAACGTGCATGATCACTCCGGCCTTGATCGGTGCACCAGCCGCCATCCGTCTGAATTCATCTCACAGAGTAACGGACATGCTCGATCAACCGCATCGCCGCTTCAATCAGCTCACCCGCGAATGGGTGCTGGTCTCGCCACACCGCGCCAGCCGCCCGTGGTTGGGCCAGATAGAAAAGGCCCCCGCCGAAGATTTGCCTGCCTATGATCCCAACTGCTACTTGTGCCCCGGCAACGCGCGCGCCGGCGGCATCAGGAATCCTGCTTATGATTCGACCTTCGTGTTTGACAACGACTTCGCCGCGCTGCTGCCCGACGCCTCCCGACCAGCCGCCACTGCCGGTCGGGGTTCGCTGTTCGTCGCCGAGCCGGAACGCGGCACGTGCCGCGTGGTGTGCTTTTCGCCGCGGCACGATCTATCGCTGCCGGAACTGCCGCCGGCCGAAGTGGAAGCCGTCATCCGCACCTGGGCCGATCAAACGCGCCAGCTGGGCGCGTTGGACTTTGTGAACTATGTGCAGGTGTTTGAAAACAAAGGCGCCATGATGGGCGCCTCCAATCCGCATCCGCACAGCCAGGTGTGGGCGGTGGAACATCTGCCCAATGAAGCGGCCAAGGAATACCACGCCCAACAACGGCACTGGCTCAATGAGCAGACCTGTTTGCTGTGCGACTACCTGGGCGAAGAACTGCACAGCGGCCAGCGCATCGTGGCCCAGAATGAAGATTTCACCGCGCTGGTGCCGTTCTGGGCGGTATGGCCGTTTGAGATCTTGCTCATCGCTCACCGGCATTGCGGCGCGCTGACCGATCTATATCCGATGGAGATCGCAGCCCTGGCCGACATCCTGCGCCGCGTCACAGCCCGCTACGACAATCTGTTTGAGATCTCATTTCCCTACTCGATGGGCTTTCACCAGCGCCCCACCGACAGCCACCCGCACGACGAATGGCACTTGCACGCGCACTTTTACCCGCCACTGCTCCGATCAGCCACGGTGCGCAAATTCATGGTGGGCTACGAGCTGCTAGCCGAGGCGCAGCGCGACCTCACCGCCGAACAGGCCGCCGATCGGCTGCGCGGCCTGAGCGACCTTCACTATCGCGGGCGAAAGGGCTGAGCATGACTGAGAACGTGTTGCCGGCGGAGAGGCCTTAACCCCAAATTTGGTGCACCATGCTGGATTCCCTGACAATTATCCACTTCCTCTTGATCGCCCTGGCGGGGCTGGCGGGCGGCGCGGTGAACGCGCTGGCCGGCGGCGGCACGCTGATCACCTTTCCCATGTTGACGGCGGTGGGTATTCCGGCAGTGGCCGCCAACGTGACCAACACCGTCGCGTTGTCGCCGGGTTATCTCAGCGCCACCTTCGCGCAGATAACTGATCTCCGTGGACAGCAGCGCCGGTTGCGCTGGTTGATGCCGGCCGGCGCGCTGGGCGGCCTCGTCGGCGGCCTGCTGCTGCTTAACACCTCCGAACGGCTCTTCCGTGAATTAGTGCCGTTCCTGATTCTGCTGGCAGCCGGTCTGCTGGCCGTGCAGGATCGGGTGCGGGCGTGGCTGGTGCGCCGCCTGGACAAGTCCGGGCGCGGCCACGTCAACGAAGCGTGGGCGGCCGGGCCGGTGTTTCTGGCCGCCATCTATGGCGGCTATTTCGGCGCGGGCCTCAGCGTGATCGTGCTGGCGGTGCTGGGGCTGGTGCTGGACGACAATCTGACGCGGCTGAATGCGCTGAAGCAGGCCATTGCTTTCAGCGTCAATATCACCGCCGCCATCTTCTTCCTGTTTTCCGGGCAGGTGGTGTGGCCGGCGGCCGTCGTGATGGCGGCCGGCGCACTGCTGGGCGGCGCGCTGGGCGGGCGGC
>CAZKBQ010000105.1:0-12542 GCA_964550855.1 uncultured Anaerolineae bacterium | reverse complement strand
GGCGCAGCCGCCGCTCCTGCGTCTGGGGATTCAGTTCCACCAGCCCAAAGCGCAGGTTCCACGCTTCGGCCCACTCGAAGTTGTCGGTCAGCGTCCAGTGATAATAGCCCATCACCGGCACGTTCTGATTGATGGCCCGCCACACTTCGCGCAGGTGCGTCAGCAGGTACACCGGCCGCTGATCGTCGTCGTCGTCGGGCAGACCGTTCTCGGTGATAAAGATGGGTTTGCCGCTGCGCTCCAGCCGTTTGAGCAGGCGGAACAGGCCGCGCGGATACAGTTCGCCATAGTTGCCGTCGCTCATCGTCGTATGCGGGTTGTCGGCGTTGCGGCCAAACAGCATCGTTACAGCCTGGCCGCGATCGAACCGGACCAGGTCGCGGGAATAGTAATTCAGGCCGATGAAATCGAGTGTGTCTTTCAGGCCGCGAATGTAACGCGGCACGCCCAGCGGCCGATCATAGCGGCCGGTGAACAGGCCCGTCAGCACAGTCTGATTGAACACCTGATCCCGGTTGGCCGCGCAAAACCGATCGAGCGGGCTGCCCGGGCGGGCCGGATCGAAGATGCGCATGTTGTGCGCCACGCCCACGCGCGCTTCGGGCTGGGCGCGGTGTATGGCGTGATAGGCCGCGGCGTGCCCGCGCAGCATGTTTTCCACGACGGTGAAGGCCAGCATCAGGCTGTCTTTGCCCGGCGGAAAACTGCCGGCCGGCGCGTCGTAATCGGCCATCTCGTCCTGCGCCTGCACATAGCCGCCCAGCGCGTACACGTTTGGCTCGTTGATGGTCACCCACAGATCGCACAGATCTTTCAGCGACTCCACGGCTTTGGCGGCGAAGCGCTCGAACCACGGCACAATGGCGTTGGTCTCCCAGCCGTGCTGCTCGGCCACCCACAGTGGATTGCTGAAGTGGTGCAGCGTCACCATCGGCTCGATGCCGCGCCGCCGCAGCGCCGTCAGCATGTAACGATAGCGATCGAGGGCGGCGCTGTCCCATACGCCTTCGCGCGGCTCGATGCGGCTCCACTCAATGGACAACCGATGTGTGGTGTGACCCATCTGCGCGGCATAATCCAGATCGCGCTCAAAGCCGTCGCCCCACCAGTCGCAGGCCAGCCCGGATTTCTGCCCGCCCGCGATGTGGCCGTCGCCGTGTTCCCACGCCCACCAATCGTTGTTGGTATTGTTGCCCTCCACCTGATGCGCTGCCGTGGCCGCACCCCACTTAAAATCCGGTGGAAAGTACATTGTCGCTTTGGCCATGCCGCCTCCGTAAAACGTAATGCGTAATGAGCCCTTACGTTTCACGCATTTCGCTACAACCTGAAATATCGCCCTAAATCCGGGTTCCAATCCACCGCGTGATATTCGCCCGATCGCGGATCCTGCTCGTAACGGCCATAATACTTGCCGCGCGCGATGTTGCTGATGGCCTGAATTAACACATCCACTTCCTCGGCGGTATTGTACAGGCCGAAGGAAATCCGCGTCAGGCCGGGCATGTCGCGCCGATCATCGTTGAGGATGTCGCGCCGCACCCGATGAGACTCCTCGGCCGACAGGCCCAGCAGGTGCAGCAGGTACGGGTGCGCACAGAAGCAGCCGTTGCGCACGCCGATGCCCCACTCCGCGCCCAGAATGGCCGCCACCAGAAAGTGCGACAACCCGTCGATGTTGAACGGGATGACGCCCAGCCGCTGCGCGGCCGTGCGCGGGTTCGGGTCGCCGTAGATGGACACGCCCGCAATACCCGCCAGCCGCTCCAGCGTGTAGGCCGTCAATTCCGCTTCGTGATCGGCGATGGCGTTCATGCCGATCTTGTTGAGCGCCTTGATGGCGGCGGCCAGCGCCACCGCGCCCACCACGTTGGGCGAGCCGGCTTCATCCCGATCGGGCGCGCCGGCCCATTCGACGTGATCGACAGTGACGATCTCGATGGTGCCGCCGCCGCGATACTCCGGCTCGCCGCGCTCAAAAGTGTCCTTGCGACCGATTAACGCGCCGGTGCCGAAAGGCGCATACATCTTGTGCGCTGAAATCGCCACATAGTCCAGGTGGGCCGGATCGTCCAGCGCGCCCATCGAGATGGGGCGGTGCGGCGCCAGTTGGGCCGCATCCACCAGTATCTGTGCACCCGCGCGATGCGCCTTCTCGGCGATGCGATGCACATCGGGCAGGTGGCCGGTGACGTTGGAGGCCCCCGTGATGGCGACCAGCTTCACGCGGCCGGCGTGCCTGGTCAGCAGCCGATCGAGATCGGCTTCGTCCAGCCGGCCCAGCTCATCGGCGCGGATGTGTTCCACCTGCGCGCGCGCCCGCCACGGCAGATCGTTGCTGTGATGCTCCAGCAGCGAGACCAGCACCACGTCGTCTTTGGTCAGCGGCAGGCGGTAAGACAGCTTGTTGACCGCGTCCGTGGTGTTCTTGCCGAAGATCACGGCGTGATCGCGCAGATTCGCGCCGACGAAATCGGCCACGATGCGGTGCGCGTCATCGTAGGCCTGCGTGGCGATCTTGCTCTTGAAGCCCGTGCCGCGATGCACGGACGAGTACCACAGCATAAACTCATCCACAGTGTCCAGCACGTCCCTGAGCGCGGGCGTGCTGGCCGCATTGTCAAAGTTGATGTAAGGGCGCGCCTCGCCGTTGAGCAGCGGCACACGCGTGTTGATGCCCACGATGCGCTCGCGGACGCTCAACAGATCGGTAGAAATGGACATTGCTTCTCCTGTGGGTTGGGATTATACTTGAATACGAGGTGCACCATGGCTATTCAATTGGAAGATTTAATCCAGGCTGGCGTTTATCCCGACGCTGAGACCGCGGTACAGGAAGCGCTGCGGGTCCTCTGGCAGGAGCGTCCGCAAGTGCGCATTGATGTCGCAGTTCATCGTTATCGGACTGAAGACCTGTCTGTGGCGAAGGCGGCAGCGCTGGCGGGCGTCAGCTTCGATCGCATGAAAGAAATTCTGGCAGCGCGCAATGTCCCATTGCGCCTGAGGCCGGAAACCATCGAAGACGCCCACGTGGAGGTGGAGGCCTTCAAGCGGGTTGGTTGCCGCTGGCCGAGGCCAATGCGTTGCTGCAATTGATGATTGCCAGGGCCAACTATCGCGCTCCGTTGACCGATCTCAGCGTACTGCTGTAACTCTGTCGGGTGCCAGTTGCGTTCCCCGCGCCTCACGTTTTACGCCTCACTCGTTACTCATTACGATACCCCATCCGCCGCACTTCACGCTCGTCCTGCCGCCAGTTTCGCCGCACCTTCACCCACAATTCCAGGAAGACCTTGCGGTCGATCAGGCGCTCGATCTCGCGGCGGGCGTCGGCGCCGATCTGCTTGAGCATGCCGCCGCCGCTGCCCACCAGGATGCCCTTGTGTGAGTCTTTGTCTACGAAGATGGTGGCGCCGATGTGGACGCTGCCGCTGGCGCGCTCCAGGTACTGGTCGATGACGACGGCCACCCCGTGCGGCACTTCCTGCTTGATGCGCAGCAGCACCTGCTCGCGGATCAGTTCGGCGGCGATGTCGCGCTCCTGCCGATCGGTGATCTGATCTTCGGGGTAATACTGAGGACCTTCGGGCAGCGCGGCGATGATCTTCTCCAGCAGTTTGGCGCGGTTGTCGCCGCGCGTGGCCGAGAGCATGATCCAGTCCCACGGCGCAGGCGGTTGGGCGTCTTCGGGCGTGGGCGCCAGCGCCCAGTAGGCCTCGACGCGCGCCTTCAGTTCCAGCGGCGGAATGACGTGATCCATTTTGTTGAGGGCCAGGATCACCGGTCGGGTCCGGGGCAGTGACTGGATGGCGTGTGCAATGCGGCGGTCATCCTCGCCGGGCATGGCGGTCACATCGCACATGAAGACGATCACGTCGGCGTCGGCGATGGCGCTGTGGATGGCTTCCACCATGTACTCGCCCAGTTTGTGCTCGGGGCGGTGCATGCCGGGTGTGTCGATGAAGATGACCTGCGCGCCGGGCTGGGTGAGGATGCCCAGGATGCGGTCGCGCGTGGTCTGCGGCTTGGGCGTGACGATGGAGATCTTCTGCCCCAGCAGGGCGTTGAGCAGCGTGGATTTGCCGGTGCTGGGCCGGCCCACGATGGCGACGTAGCCGGACTTGAAGCCGGCGGACGCGGTCGGTTCGGGATCGGTGAAATCCGGGAGTGTGGTCATGAATGAAAAGTGGTGAGTGACGGGTGAAACGTAAGGCGGGATGCGCAAAGCGCCATCGGTTCTTTACGTTTCACATTTTGCGCGCTCTTATGGCGGCATGAGCCGCACAAACTTCCGCTTGCCCACTTGCAGCACCCGGGGCGCGTTTACTTCAACCAGCGTCGTCGCGCCGGCGATCACTTCGCCGTCGAGCTTCACGCCGCCCTGATCGATCAGGCGGCGGGCTTCATTTTTGCTTTTGGCAGCCTGCGTGAAGATCAGCAGATCGGTCAGCGTCATCGGCTGTGCAATCTTGATCTCGTCCATCTCGTCGGGCAGGGCGTGCTGCTGGAAGACGCTGATGAAGTGCTGCTCGCCGGCCTGCGCGGCGGCCTCGTCGTGGAAGATGGTCACGATCTCGCGCGCCAGTTCCATTTTTACATCGCGTGGATGGCGCGAGCCGTCGGCCAGGCCCCGCTCAATGGCGGCGATCTGCGCGGGCGTGTAGCGCGAGACCAGCTTGAAGAAGATGGGCATGGCCGAGTCGGGCAGGCTCATAATCTTGCCGTACATGTCTTCGGGCGTCGCCAGGATGGGGATGTGATTGCCCAGGCTCTTGGACATGCGCACCACCCCATCGGTGCCGGGCAGGATGCCCATGAGGATGCCGACCTGCGGCTTCTGCCCGACGGCTTCCTGCATTTTGCGGCCTGCCACGATGATGTTGAACAGCTGGTCGCTGCCGCCCACCTGCACATCGGCTTCCTGTGCCACGGCATCGTAGCCCTGCATCAGCGCGTAAAACGTCTCGTGCAAATAGACCGGATCGTTGCGCTCCAGCCGCAGTCTAAAGTTCTCGCGCGTCATAAACTGCTGGATGGTGAAGTTGGAACCGAGTTTGATCAAGTCGGCAAACGTCAGCCGGCTCAACCACTCCGCGTTGTAGCGCACCCGCGTTTTGGCGCGATCCAGAATCTTGTACGACTGCTCGGCATAGGTCTGGCCGTTCTCCGCCACCTGCTCGGGTGTCAGCTGCGGACGCAGCTTGTCCTTGTCGGACGGATCGCCGATGAGCGACGTGTAGTTGCCGATCAGGAAGGTGATGTCGTGACCCAGTTCCTGAAACTGGCGCAGCTTGCGCATGGGAATGGTGTGCCCCAGGTGCAGGTCGCTCGAAGTGGGGTCGAAGCCGCAGTAGACCTTCAACGGCCGACCGGTCTTCTCCGACTCGATGAGCCGCTCCTTCAACTCGCGGGCCATGGCTTGCTGCAGCTGCGCGTCGCCGTAATCGGTGCCCTGCATCAACAGGGCCACCTGTTCGTCAATCGACATCATGGGCGTCTCCACCAAACTAAACCGCCAAGACGCAAAGGCCGCGAAGAAACCCGCGTGAACTTTGTGTGCTTGGCGTCTTTGCGCCTGAATTATAGCACAAGCGCGCGTTGATCCCTTCGCCGCTTTTATAGTACAATTCGGCCAGCGAGAGACGTTCTTCGGAACGTCTCTCCCTATCCGTGGAGAATAAGAGGCCCGTATGGCGAACAAAGCCACAACCCCCAGGAAACCATCTCAACCGGTGAAAAAGCCGACCGCGGCGAAAAAACCCCTCGCGGCGAAGAAGTCCGCCGCGCCGAGAAAGGGCGCCGCGCCCAAGGGCGCCACAACCAGGCGCGCCGCGCCCACAAGCGCCGCCAAACCGATCGGGCCGGCGAAGCCCGATCGGGTTCTGACCGGAAACGAGATCCGCGCTCAATTCCTGCAGTTTTTTGCGGATCGCGGCCACACCATCGTGCCATCGATGCCGTTGATCCCGGCCGGCGACAACACGCTGCTGTTCACCAACTCCGGCATGGTGCAGTTCAAGGATGTGTTTCTGGGGCTGGGCACGCGCCCCTATACGCGCGTAGCCGACTCGCAGAAGTGCATGCGCGTGGCCGGCAAGCACAACGATCTGGACGACGTGGGGCGTGATACCTATCACCACACGTTCTTCGAGATGCTGGGCAACTGGTCGTTTGGCGACTACTACAAAAAGGAAGCCATCGCGTGGGCGTGGCAACTGCTGACCGAAGTATGGGGGTTGGAGAAGAGCCGCCTGTGGGCGGCCTGTTTTGAAGACGAGCAAGGGATCATTCCGCGCGATGACGAAGCCGCGAACTATTGGAAGAAGCAGCCGGGCTTTGATCCATCGCATGTGTTGTTCTTTGGGCGCAAGGAAAACTTCTGGGAAATGGCCGAGATCGGGCCGTGCGGCCCTGACAGCGAGATTCACTACGATCGCGGCCCTGATTTTTGTAACAAGCAGCACGTGCCCGGCCACGTCTGCCGCGTCAACGGCGACTGCGCGCGCTTTCTGGAAATCTGGAACCTGGTCTTCATCCAGTACAATCGCACCGGGCCGACCGAACTGCATCCGCTGCCGGCCAAACACGTCGATACCGGCCTGGGCTTCGAGCGCATCGTCTCGGTGCTGCAGGGCGTCGATTCTAACTACAAGACCGATCTGTTCATGCCGCTGATTCAGCGCACGCAGCAGTTGACGGGCCACACCGATGCGCAGGTGACTGAGCACCTGGTCGCCTACCGCGTCATCGCCGATCATGCGCGGGCGGCGGCTTTCCTCATTGCCGATGGGGCGTTGCCCGGCAATGTGGGCCGCAATTACGTGCTGCGGATGATTTTGCGGCGGGCGGCGCGCTTTGGCCGGCAGATCGGCTTCGACCGGCCGTTTATGGCCGAGATCGCCGACGTGGTGATTGCGACCATGGGCGATCATTATCGCGAGCTGCGCGATCGGCGCGAGCACATTCTGTACACCATCACCGACGAAGAGAAGCGCTTCCATCGCACGCTCGATCTGGGCCTGAACAAACTCGACGAGGTGCTGGCGGCCAATCGGGACACGCGGGTTGTTCCCGGCGCGGAAGCGTTCAAACTGTACGATACCTTCGGCCTGTCGGTGGAAATCACCAAAGACGTGGCTTTGGAGCGCGGCTACACGGTGGATGAAGCGGGCTTTCAGGCGGCCATGGCCGAGCAGCGCGAGAAAGCCGCCGCCGCCGCCAAATTCGAAGGCGAGGCCGCTTCATTAGAAGTCTATCAGCAGCTCAAGCAGAAGCTGATCGAGCAGGGCGTCTTCGACGAGGACGGCGTGCGCCACGATCCGTACACGGCGCCTGAGATGGAGACGGAACTGGCCGGCCTGATCATGGGTGGGCAGATCATCGAGCAGGCCCGACCCGGCGATGAAGTGGAAGTGATTTTGCCCGCTACGCCGTTTTACGTGGAATCCGGCGGCCAGATCAGCGATACCGGCGTCATCACGCACTATTCCGGCGCGGGCAGCGAACCCGACTGGGCGATCGACGTGACCGATATGCGCCGACCGGTGCCGGGGCTGATTGTGCACGTGGGCAAAGTCCGCGCCGGCAAACCGACGGTGGGCGATATGTGCTGGGCGCTGGTCGATTACGATCGGCGCTGGGACATCATGCGCAACCATACCGCCACACACCTGCTGCACGCGCAGCTGCGGCAGGTGCTGGGCCAGCACGTGCAGCAGGCCGGCTCGCTGGTCGCGCCCGACCGCCTGCGCTTTGACTTCACGCATGGCGCAATGCTGACGCAGGACGAGATCGACCTGATCAGCCAGAACGTCAACAACTTGATCCTGGCCAACTATCCTGTGCGCGTGCTGCAAAAGAGCTACAAAGACGCCGTGGCCGAAGGCGCCATGGCGTTGTTTGGCGAAAAGTACGGCGACGTGGTGCGCGTCGTC
The DNA here is from genome assembly GCA_964550855.1 of uncultured Anaerolineae bacterium. Classification (GTDB taxonomy): domain Bacteria; phylum Chloroflexota; class Anaerolineae; order Fen-1058; family Fen-1058; genus JAGOBP01. The sequence continues at coordinate 4,608 of CAZKBQ010000105.1, read as the reverse complement.
CGCACTGGCTATCCCGAGGAAAAGCCGGTGAGCATGGAATTGTGCGGCGGCACGCACGTCACGCAAACCGCCGAGATTGGGCAGCTGCTCATCGTGTCTGAAGGCAGCGTGGGCGCGGGCGTGCGCCGCATCGAGGCGCTGACGGGGCGCGGCGCGCAGCAATACGTGCAATCGCGTTTGAAGAAACTGTCCACGGCGGCGGCCTATCTCAAGGCGTCGCCCGACGAACTCGATCGCAAAGTGCTGGACGTGCTGGCGCAGACGCAATCGATGGAAAAGGAACTGGCCCGGGCGCGCCGCGATCAGGCTCGACGCGAGTTCGAAGCACAGCTCGATCGAGCAGAGACCATCAACGGCGTGCCGGTGCTCACCGCGCTGGTGGACGCCACCGATGTCGATCTGCTGCGCGAGATGAGTGATTGGGCGCGCGCGCGGCTCGGCTCAGGCGTGGTGGCGTTGGGCGCCGCCTTCGACGGCAAGCCCAGCCTGCTGGTGGCGGTGACACCCGATCTCGTCGGACGGGGGCTGGATGCCGGCCAGATCGTGCGACAGGCCGCGCAGCTCATCGGCGGCGGAGGCGGCGGTCGGCCCACGCTGGCGCAGGCCGGCGGCAAAGACGCGTCCCGGCTGGGCGAGGCGCTGGAGAGCGTGAAGGGGATTGTGGGAAAGGCGCTTCAACCCGCGTAGGCCGGTTGCCAGAATCACCCTTGCTGGTAAAATAGCCGCAGTCTCCATCGGGGCGACCGCACCACCGGGTCGCCCCGAGGTTCTGTCCGTGACCTTATGGATCAAATCATCGAACTCGAAGACATCGACGACATCCACACCATCCGCGATCGGCTGGCGACGGCGACCGGCGAGCGTCTGATCCTCGTCGTGCCGTGGGACTCACCCGTGCTGCGCCGACCGGTCGATCTGCAGATTGTGCAGCGCTTCGCCGAAACCAACCGGCTGGACGTGGCAATCGTATCGAGTGAAAGTGAAGTCCGCACAGCCGCGCGCGAAGTCGGCCTGCCCGCTTTCCGATCGGTCTCGGCGGCCCAACACAAAACACCGTGGCGCACGCCGCTGGACGAAGAAGACGAACTCACCGCGTGGCAGCCCTCACCACGCAAGGCGCGCGAAGCCCGCCGCGCCGCCGTCGAGCGCGATCAGGCCGATGCCCAGGCCCGTCGCCGGCATCCCGCCTGGCGCATCGTCAAAGTGGCGCTGCTGATCATCGTCATCGTGACGCTGGCCGGCACCGCGCTGGCCATCATTCCGCAGGCCGATATCGAATTTGTGCCGCGCTCCACGCAGCTCATCGCTAACGTCGAAGTGATCGCCGACCCGGCGGCCGAAAGCGTCGATCCGCTGACAGGGCACGTGCCCGCCGCCGAAATCACCACCATCGTGCGTGATCTGGTCACCGTGCCCACCACCGGCAAGCGCGGCATCCCTGACACGCGCGCCAGTGGCCCGGTGATCTTCGTCAACCAGCTCAACACGCCGGTGACGGTGGGCAAAGGCACCGCCGTGCGCACCTCGGCCACGGGGCAAGCCGTGCGCTTCATCCTGACCGACGATGTGCAGGTACCGGCCGGCATCGGCATGCAGGCCCAGGGTCGCGTGGAAGCGGTGGAGCCGGGCACTGCCGGCAATGTGCCCGCCAACTTCATCAACGAGATCGAAGGCGTAGCCGCGCTGGCGGTGCGCGTCAGCAATCCCGAGCCGCTGACGGGCGGCGGCGAGCGCGAAGTCCGCTCGGTGGACGCCGCCGATCGTGAGACGGCACGTGAGCAGCTGGCGCCGAAATTGCGAGAAAAAGCCGTCGAGCAGTTCCAGGCCCAACTGGGGCCGGGCGAATTCCTGATTCCTGAATCATTGAGCGGCACGATTCTGGAAGCCACGTTCGATCGCGAAGTGACCGAGCAGGCCGATACGCTGACGCTGTTGATGCGCGTGCAGTATTCCGTGCTCAAGATCGCCAGCGAGGATGCCAACGGTCTGGCTTACGCGGCGCTGGCCCACCAAGCGCCGCCCGGCTACGAATTGATCCCGCAGGGGCTGGGCTTTCAGCGCGGCGCGGCCAGCCCGGTGGAGAACGCCGATAACCTGTACCGCTTCCCGGTGCAGGGGGTGGGCTACGCGGCCGCGGCGCTGGACATCAACCGGGCCACCCGTCAGGTGACGGGCAAGCCGGTTGACGAGGCCATCGCGCTGTTAAAGCAGGCGCTGCCGCTGAAGAGCGATCCAAAAATCAGGATATATCCTGATTGGTTTCCTGTGCTGCCGTGGCTGAGTTTCCGCATCAAGTCGGAAGTGAACCCCACGGGCTAGGCCGGGCCATGGGACGCTGGCTGGGGTTGGACATCGGCGAGCGGCGCATCGGCGTGGCGCTGAGCGACGACACTCGCACACTGGCGCGGCCGCTGTTGACGCTGACGCGCGCGTCCCGGCGCGAAGACTTTGCGCGCCTGCAGGCGCTGTGCCACGCGCACCAGATCGATCTGATTGTGGCGGGCCTGCCCAAAACGCTGCGCAACGAAGAAGGCCCGCAGGCGCGCCGCGTGCGCCGCTATGCCGAGGCGCTGGGCGCGGCCATCCACCTGCCGATCGATTTTTGGGACGAGCGGTTTTCATCGGTGGACGCGCAGGACCGCCTGACCGCGGCCGGCCGCAAGCCCCGGGCCAAAGGCGATATCGATTCGGCCGCCGCCGCCATCATCCTGCAAGAATACATCGACGCGCACCACCAGTCGGCCAACTAACCAATCAATCAATCAACTAATCAACCAGTCAACTTCCCTATGAAACGACGAACCCGTCAACGCCTTGTCATCTTTCTCATTACCATCACGCTGGTCTGCGGCGCAATCGCCACCGTCGTCACGCTGACGTTCGGGCGCGGCGTCAACCTGGCCGGCGGCATCCGACTGGCCGCGCCCAAGGATTTGCAGGGCCTGATCCTGTCGATCTATCTGAACACCCGCTCGAGCGATCTGACCACCGCGCCCGGCACAGACAACACGCCGATCGATTTCAAGATCGAGCCGGGCGAGAGCCTGACCTCCATCGCCAATCGGCTGCAATCGGCGGGCCTGCTCAAAGACCCTGATCTGTTCAAGCGCTATTTGCAGTACAACGGCCTGGACGCCGGCATCGAAGCGGGCGACTTTATGCTGAACCAGACCATGGACATCACCGAACTGGGCGCGGCGCTGCAGGAAGGCCGCATCGCCGAAATTCAAGTCCGCATTCCGCAGGGACGCCGCATCGAGGAACTGGCCGACATCCTGGCCGCGCAGGTGCCGGTCAGCGCCACCGAGTTTCTGACGCTCATGCAAAATGCCGATCAGTGGAAAACGCAATTTTCGTTCTTGAACGATCTGCCGGCGGGCGCCACGCTGGAAGGCTATGTCTTTCCCGACACGTATGGCATCGCGCAAGATAAAGTCTCGGCGCGCGAGATCATTGCCACGGCGCTGCGCAACTTTGACCGGCGGGTGACGCCGCAGATGCGCACCGATCTGCAGGCGCAGGGCCGCACGCTGTTCGACGCGATCCGGCTGGCATCCATCGTGGAGCGCGAGGCTGCCGTGGCCGCCGAGCGGCCTGCGATCGCGGGTGTGTACTTCAATCGTCTGCGCGACGGCATGGCGCTGGACGCCGATCCCACCGTGCAGTACGCGCTGGGCAACACGCGCGATCCCGACACGTGGTGGCCGCAGATCACGCAGGAAGATTATCAGGGCGTGGATTCACCGTGGAACCTGTATCGCAACCCCGGCCTGCCGCCCGGCCCCATCGACAACCCCGCGCTGGATTCCATCAAGGCGGCCATCTACCCTGAAGCGCACGATTTCTACTACTTCCGCGCGTCGTGCGCGCAAGACGGCACCCATGTCTTTGCCCGCACGCTGGAAGAGCAGATCGCCAACGCCTGCCCCTGAGGGCCGAGCGATGGCGAGACCGAGAGCCAGCGAGAGGGGAGATTGGCGGGACGAACGACCAGACAAAATTCTCTCTGCCGCTTCGTCGCGCTTTCTCTCTTTCGCGCTTTCCCTCATTCTCGCTCTGGGGCTTCCTCTGATGCTCGCGGCCTGCGCGGCCACGCAGCCCGTGATCAAAATCGGGCTGGTTGCGCCGTTTGAAGGACGCTTCCGCCTGATCGGCTATGAGGCGATCTACGCGGCGCGATTGGCAGTGCGTGAGATCAACGCCGCCGGCGGCATCAACGGGCATCGCGTGGAGTTGACGGCGCTGGACGATCGCGGTGAAACGGATCGCGCGCTTGAGGCGGCGCAGCAGTTGATCATCGATCCGCAGGTGGTGGCCGTGATCGGCCATTTTCGACCCGATAGTTCTGACGCGGCGTTGAAGATCTACTGCGAGGTCGGCCTGCCGGTGATCATCGTCGAAAGTGCGGCGCAGTCGTGTGAGGATGCCGTTGTCCTGGGAAGTGCGCCGCGCGATCGCTGGCCGGATGATCGGCTGATCTTCGTCGGCAACGTGCCTGATCCGAATGGGTTATCGGTTGCCCGGGATTTCGTGGAGAGCTACAACGCCATCCCGATCGATGGTACACGCGCCGGGCCGATCGCGCTGCAGACGTATGATGCGATGAAC
>CAZKBQ010000104.1:0-12836 GCA_964550855.1 uncultured Anaerolineae bacterium | reverse complement strand
GCAGCCCCAGCCGCCCGCGCAGAATCCGGTGCAGTCGCTGCCGTCGGCGCCGGATGTTGCGGCCATTGTCAACGGTGTGCCCATTCCGCTGGCCGCTTATCAGCGCCAGGTCGACCAGTATCAGGCTGCGCTCGTTCAGCAGGGGATGAACCTCAATTCACCGGACGCGCAGGCGCAGCTGACGCAGCTGCGTCAGCTGCTGCTGGACAACATGATCGACGATCAGCTCATCGCGCAGGAAGCGGCCAAAGAAGGTGTCAGTGTGTCCGACGCCGATCTGGACGCCGCGATGCAGCAGCTCATTGACGCAGCGGGCGGGCAGGCGGCGTTTGAGCAAACACTGGCCGCGTCCGGCCAGACGCTGGACGACGCCCGCCAGCTGCAACGCACGCAGATGCTCAACAACCTGATGCGTGATCGCGTGCTGCAATCGGTGGGCAGCCAGTCGGAGCAGGTGCACGCGCGCCATATCCTGGTGGACTCGCCCGCCACCGCCGAGGCACTGCTGGCGCAGATTCAGGCCGGCGCCGATTTTGGCGACGTGGCCCGACAATCTTCGATGGATACGTTGACCAAAGCCAGCGGCGGCGATTTGGGCTGGTTCCCGCGCGGCGTGCTGGTCTCCAAAGAAGTTGAAGACGCGGCGTTTGCGCTGCAGCCCGAGCAGGTCAGCCCGGTGATCAAGAGCGAGTTCGGCTATCACCTGGTGCAGACCCTGGAGCGTGATCCGGCGCGGACAGTCGATCCAGACACTTTGCTGCGTTTGCAGCAGCAGGCCATCGAGCAGTGGTTGAACCGGTTGCGGGCAGCCGCCCAGGTTCAACGGCTCGCTCCTCAGTAGCGGGGATAATCGGGGTTGAACATGGACGCCAATCGTAGGCGATCAAGCGGGCTGGATCGGCTGACGCTGCTGGTGTTGGGCCTGACCATCTTCGTTGTGCTGTGCTATCTGGCGATCTTCATCAATCCCGATCTGCCCTTCAATCCCCTGCGGCCCTACGATACCTCCATCGTGGCCCTGATACCCACGCCCACGCAGGTGCCCACGCTGCCGCCCACGTGGACGGTCACACCACAGCGCACCATCCCGCCGTCGCCGACGCGAGTCACGCAGACGCCCACCGCCACGCGCACGCCGCGGCCGACGCGTACGCCGCTGCCCACCGAGACCTCCACGCCCACCATTACGCCCACGCCCACCGAAGATGTGTGCAAATCATTGAAGCTGCTGGGGCCGCCGCCGGGTCAGCATTACGCCCAGTACGATCCCGTGTCGCTGACGTGGACGTTCGGGCGGGCATTGGGCCCCAACGAACACTTCGACGTGCTGCTCGATCCGCCGGGCAGCGGCATGCAGTCCATCGGCTGGGCCGATCAGGCGGATCCCAAGAATAAGAATTGCGGCGCGTATTGCGAGTTTCAATTTGGCGTGTGGGGGGTGTATCCGGGTGGCCGCTTCCTGTGGACTGTGGCGGTGGTTCGCTCCGACAAGGACGGCAAAGTAATCGGGCAGGTTTGCCCGCCGCCCGATCCCTATTTCTTCGAACATTAACGCGGGCCACAGCAAGGCCGGCGGGCGAGCGGGCATGAAGAATCGACGGCTGGATCAACTGACGATCGGGGTGCTGGTTGCCACCATCGGAATGGCAGCCTGCTTTGTGGTGATCTTCATTGCGCCCGATGTGCCTTTCAATCCGTTACGGCCAGAGCCCACGGCCCAGGCGTATCAGCTGCCACCCACCGCCACGCAAACCGCCACCGTGCCGCCCACCTGGACGTGGACACCACCACCACTGACGCCTACGCCGCGCAGCACGGCCACGCCCGAATTCACGCCGACGCCGCGTCCCACCCGCACGCCCACCGGCATCCCATCACCCACCACCGATCCACGCCTTCCCACGCGGTCGCCGTTCAAGTTCACTGCCACCACGCCGGTCTTCCAGGCGGATCCGTATGGCGCGGCCTGCGGCAACTGGGGCGGCATCGGCGGGCAGGTGATCGACATCGACGGCTCGCCGCTGAAGGGCGTCAGCGTGGTCGGCTGGGGCGGGCCGATTTCCGAGCAGGACAAGAAGGTCTTTGTGTCAGGCAGCGATGCCCGCATCAATCGATTCTATAACGGTGACGGCGCCTACGAGTTGTACATCGGCGCTCCCGGCGATTTTGACTTCTTTGTGGTAATCTACGAGAATGGTCGGCCGGCCTCGCCAGTTGTCAAGGTCAGCATGACCAACAATTGCGCGCGCGATCTGGCTCTGATCAACTTTCAGCGCAATCACTAATGCTCAAGTGAGTGGATGATGGCTCGCAGACGCGTCCGCCTGTTCAACCAGCCGCATACCGTCGATGGCACCGACGAAGCCCGCGCCGACGAGGCGACCGTCGCGCACGATCGATCGCAGCTATACAATCAACTGGCCCTGCTGTTCGTGGCGCTCACCCTGGTATTGATCGTGTACATCGGGGTGACCTTGATTTCGCCGAATCACCCGCTGAACCCGCTGCCGCCAGTCACTGAAGCGGTAGCCATCACGCCGCTGCCCACCAGCACACCGACCGAAACGCCCACCCCAACCAGCACGTCGCGCCCCACCAACACGCCGACGGTTACTCGCGCGCCCACTCGCACGCCTGCCGCCACTGAAACGGTTGAGCCATCCGGCACGTCGGCGCCGGTGCCGACGCCGACCAGCACAGCCGTTGTCACCCCGGCGCCGTTCGCCTATGAATACGAGTTGATTTATCAGCGTGCGCAGCTATATGGCGTCAACTGGGCCGGCATCGCCGGGGTGGTGTTTGGCCTGGACAAGGCCTATCAACCCAATATCGATGTGCACGCCTGGGGCGATGCCCCCCTGGGGGCCGACGGCCAGACCTGGCCGTCGGGCACTGCGCCGCAATACGGACCGTCCGGCTTTGAGTTCAAGCTGGGCAACCGGCCCGCCTTTGGCAAGTGGCGCGTCCAGCTGGTCGATGTCGACGGCGCGCCGCTATCCGACGTCGTCGAGATCGAGATGCAGGGCGATCCCTTGAGCAACCTGGCTTATCTGATCTTCCGACAGGTACGCTAGCTGAGGCGGCCGCCGTATTTTCTTGATCCGATTCGGTTAGCTTCCCGGTGTTCGGTCTTATCCCCGATTGGTATCTTCGGCCCGATCGTCCGTTTTGTGGTTACTGACCTGGGAGCCGGTGGCGTCGATCATCGGGCTAAGGTAAAATCCGCCGCACGGCAGATCCGCTTCCGCCCGGACTGTCAACCTATCCGAAAAGAGAGCGCATGACCAACTACGTAGATCTCCATATGCACAGCACCGCCTCCGACGGCGTCCTGCGCCCCGCCGAAGTGGTGCGGCTGGCCCAGGCGCGCGGCCTGCGCACCATCGCGCTGACCGATCACGACACGACCGATGGGCTGAGTGAAGCGATCGAGACGGGGCGACAGATCGGGTTGGAAGTGATCGGCGGGTTCGAGATCAACAGCGAAACCGATCTGGGTCATCTGGATTTCCTGGCCTACGGCTGCGATCCGGCCAATGCCGCGCTGCAAAATCAACTGCTGGAAATCCGCGACGCGCGTGTGGGTCGCGCCAAAGGCATGGTGCGCAAGCTGGCCGAGCTGGGCGCGCCGGTGGCGTGGGAGCGCGTGCTGCACTATGCCGGCGACGCCAAATCGATCGCGCGGCCGCATGTGGCGCGCGCGCTGGTGGAAGCGGGACACGTCGCCTCAACGCAGGAAGCGTTTGACCGTTACCTCAACGACGACGGCCCGGCCTACGTGCACCGCCTGGAACTGAAGCCCAAAGAAGTGATCGACGTGATCCATCAGGCGGGTGGCGTCATCGTGCTGGCGCATCCCGCGCACGCCGGCACCACACATCTGATCCCACAGCTGGCCGCGTTTGGCCTGGACGGCGTGGAGGTGTATTACTTCGACCACACCGATGCGCAGAAGGCCGAGCTGCTGGCGTTGGCCGGGCAGCACAAGCTACTGGTCACCGGCGGCAGCGACTTTCACGGCGACGGCACGCACGCCGAACTCGGCGCGGTGCCCGTGCCCGATGACGTGGCGATCAACCTCAAGGCCCGTCTGGGCCTGCGTTGATCGAAATCGACGAGCAGTGGCGGGCGCATTCACGATGACGACATCGCAGAGTGCGCCCGTTTGGTTTGGCACTGAGATCGCAATGAGATCGATCGGGTTCTGGCTGATCTTGTTCGGACTGTGGGGGATGGCCGCGCCCGTGGCGCGCGCGCAGGATGGCGCCAACTGCCGCTCGACTCTTGCCGGCCTCACTTACTGCCTGGCAGACGGCGGCCGGACGCACGTGCTCATCGTCGATCTGACCCAGCCGAATTTGCGCGTACAGACGGTGATGGCGAACGACGTGCTGGACGTGCGCCCGACCGAAGTGCAGCGCGAACGCGTGGCTGAGATGGCGCGGCGCTACCGCGCGCAGGGCGCCGTCATTCTCATCAACGGCGACTACTTTGGCATCGATCGCGGGCCGGAAGGGCCGACAGTAGTGCAGGGCCGGCGACTCGATACGGCGGAGACGATCCGATCGAACCCCAGCCGTTACCGGCGGAGCACCCTGGCGCTTGCGCGCTTCGGCGCGGCCGCGATCGGTTATCTGCCCCCGATCGGTTCACTGCCTCCAGCGGTCTATGCCGATACGATGTTCAACGTAATCAGCGGCGGCCCGATCATTTTGCGCAACGGCCAGCCTCAAGCCGAAGCGCTGGCCTGCCTGATGGATCGCATCCCGGCGGCCACCTGCCGACGCGATCGACAAACAGCGGTGGGTCTGGATGCCTCGCGCCGCACGCTCTATTTGTCGGTGAGCACCACACGATCCACCCGGGCACTGGCCGAACTGCTGCGCGATTACGGTGCGGCCGACGCGCTTAAACTCGATGCGGGCGGCTCCAGCCAGCTGTGGTACAACGGCCGTGCGCTGCTTGACAGCGATCGCGGCGTGGCCAATGCGCTGGCCGTGTTCGTGGAAGATCGCGCGCGACATGATGCGGCGATCACGCTGCCTCCGACGCTTCAAATCGTCGAGGCGCAGTCAACCACTGCCATCGAAATGACGGCGAGTAACACGGGTTTCCTCGACTGGCGGCCGGAGCTGGGTTACGGCCTGCGCCGCATCGAAGGCGGCTCGCTGATCGATCGCAACTTCAAGGTGCTGCCGCTCGCCACTGAACCGGGAGAGATCAGCCGCATGTTCTTGAACGTCCATGCGGGCAACCGGCCGGGCGTGTACGAATCAACGTGGCAAATGTCGTGGCGCGGGCAGGAGGACTTTGGCGAGCGCGCACCGGTGCGCATAATCGTCGTGCCGCGCGGTGAAGATCGCCTGCGAGCCGAAGTGCAGCGCATCATCGACGGTCTGACACCGCGCACTTTTGAGCGGGACTGGCCGGAAGCGGCGGCCCAGATTCGGCAAATGATCCGGAGTTGGGAGAGGGATGAAGGGGAGAAGTAAGGAGTGAGGAGTGAGGTGATTAAGGGGAGGGTGTACGCACCACAGGCAGATCGAGCAAAAGAACTTCCATCACTAATCGGGCGGTGGCATTGCGATCGAGCTGCCACAGAGCACGGCCGCAGGCTTCCACGGCAGCTTTGGCCTGGCCGAGGTCAACCTGCCGGGCCAGCTGCTGCAGTTGGTCGGCGCGATCAACGTTGACGAGCGCGGCCTCGCTGCCGCTGCCCGTCAGCATTACATCGCGCCACCATGTGCGCCACACGTCCAGCACCTCGCGCGTGCGCTCCGGGTTTTTCGTCAGCGCCTCCGCATACGCAAAACGCCGTACTCGATCACTGCCCGACAGTTCGATCAGATCATCCAGGGCCTGCGCCCGCGCCGCCAGCAGCGACGGGTCGGCGGCGGCCTGCACCGCCCAGCCCAGCCGTCCGCCAGAGAGATGTGCCAGCAGCTCGGCGCGCCCGGCTTCGACGCGCCACCTGGCAAGCAGGGCGTCTCGAACCTGGGCCACGGTCAGGGGGCGCAGCGGGATCTGCTGGCAGCGCGAGACAATCGTGGGCAGGAGCAATTCGGGATCGGCGGCCACCAGGATCAAAACGGCGTAATCGGGTGGCTCTTCCAACGTCTTCAGCAGCGCGTTCTGCGCTTCGAGCGTGGCCGTTTCAAATTGATCGAGCACCGCCACGCGATAACGCCCTTCCACCGGTCGCAGCGCCAGATCATGTTCCAGCGCGCGCACCTGATCGATCTTGAGGCTGCGACCGTCCGGCGCGATGAACTGCACGTCAGGATGTTTGCTGGCGTTGATGAGGGTGCAGGCGCGGCAGCGGCCGCAGGGGCGCACCTCTGCGGCCGTGCAGTTGAGCGCCAGCGCCAGCGCCCGGGCCAGCGTGTGCTTGCCGATGCGCGCCGCGCCGCTGATCAAATAAGCGTGAGCCACGCGATCGTCGGCGACAGCGCGAGCCAGTTGAGCCACGGCCCACTCGTGGCCGATGATGGGCCAGGCAGCGGAGGACATGCCGCGATTATACCGCGTTCCAGCGCGGCGAGTGCGCGTCAAAGTTTGGCGGCGGCATGCTGGCGATTGAAATCGCACCTTCGGAGCCGTGGGCTGAACGTCCACCCATGTGGACGGTCGGCGGCACGCCCGCCAGACGCGAATTCATTCGCCGGAGAAGTCGGTCGGCAAGACAATGACGCGCGTGCCAGCACGGCCGGTTGCTTGACAAGTCACTGCCCCTGTTGTAAAATCTCGCTCGCCTATCGCCGAGGTAGCTCAGTTGGTAGAGCACGCGACTGAAAATCGCGGTGTCCGCAGTTCGATCCTGCGCCTCGGCACTACGGTGCCGAGCAGGGGTGCGGCACACTCTCGCGGGAGTAGCTGAGTGGTACAGCGTCTCCTTGCCAAGGAGAAGTTCGCGGGTTCGAATCCCGTCTCCCGCTCTAAAGGCCGATGACTCGTCAGAGTTCATCGGCCTTTTTTGCTGCCGGGCATAGTCAACCAACGCGCCGATCAGCATGGCAGCCGATCGGCGCGTTGACGTTAGGCGGTTATGCGGACTGCGACTTCTAAGGGACGTGCTCCAGTTTGGCGCCCACCGTTATCCGATTGGCCGTCCACATCTCATTGACCAGCATACCCTGCACGCTGATGCCCTGGCCGACTTCGAGATAATCGAAGGTGATGGGTGTGGCTGTCCCGCTCTCATTCTGCAGCAGGAAGCGGGTCTGCGCGGTGGTCTGGATGTTGACCGTTTGCCCGATGAAGGGCTTGACGATGGGGTTGCCCGCCACTACTTGCACCGTGACGGTGGCGCCGTCGATCGCGGTGATGAAGCCCGTCAGGTTGAACAACCCGCCCCGGTTCTTGAAGGGCGGCTGTGGGCCTCGGGCCGCCAGGGCGGGCGCGGCCGCCGTCAGTAGCAGCGTAACGACCAATAGCGAAATCAACAGTTTCTTCATGTCAGGACTCCTTTTGCCAGGTGTGGGTTGTTTCACGCTCGATTGAGTGATGCGAATTGAGCGATGACGTTTTGATTAAGGTTTGCCGCCGCCTCCGCCGCCGGAGCCCGACGGTGTGCTTTGCGGTCCGCCGGGATTTTGCGGCGTGCTCTGCGGCTCGCCCGGCCCATACTCGTGGCCGTCACCGCTGCCCACAGGCGTGGCTACGGGCTGCGGCTGGCTGCCTTGATTGGGCGTGGGCTGTGGCCCGGTGCCGGGGCCATATTGATTGCCCTGCGGCGTGGCCGATGGCTGGACGGTGCGCACCGGGCTGCCCACGGGCGTGCCGGACTGTGTGCGCGTCGGCGTGACGGTGTGCGTCAGCGCGGGCGTGTGCGTAATGACAGGCGTGTGAATCGGCGTCTGCGATGGTTGAGGCGTGCGCGACGGTTGTTGCGACGGTTGTCGCGACGGTGGCTCGGCCGGCGGGTTGACGGGCTGCGGCGGCGCATCGATCGGGCGGCCCGTGCCCACGCGAGCGCGGAACTGCTGCGGATCGCTCTGACCGAGCTGCGCCAGTTGACGCATCTGCGCCATCACCTGTTCGGCGGCATGCAGACCGCCATCATTGGGCGCGTTGACGCGGGCCTGTGTCATGAGCTGCGCCTGTGTCATGAGCTGCGTCTGGATTTGATTGAGCGCGGCCTGCAACGGCGCGTCGTCGAGGCGCGCGGCCGCCTGTAACGCGGCTTGCAGCTGCGTCTGAAGCTGAACGGGCGCGCTGTCAGGTACGGCACGCTGCTGTACGGCCAGCTGTTGCATCTCTCGGACGCGAGCTTGCGCCAGTTCCAAATGAAGATCGATCTGCGCCTGCGGATCGGTTGCGGCGCCAAGCCGGACTTCTTCAGTGAAGAGTTTGATCGGATACAGGGCGTCGCCGGGCAGGCTGCCCTGCGCGGCCAGCACTGTGCCGCCGGCGCCGCCGAAGATCAGCGTGGCAATCAGTATGACTTTCGCCAGAACTAACATGGGTGAACCCTCCAGGTTGAAGCGGTTGAGTGCGGACGTCCACCCAGTAAGACGTGACGGCGCGACGGGGGATACGGCCTGTGGCGCGCGCATTTGCGCGGCTTCGGCCAGAAAGGCTTGCAGACCCGATCGGGCCGCTTCAGCCGATCGGGCCGGGACGGCGCGCAGTGGTTCCAATTCCTTGAGAATGTCGGCGTAAGGATCAGTCATAGCGTGTCCCCGATCTGTTCCAGCGACAAAGCCCGACGCATGGCGTCGAGGGCGCGGTGCTGCAAGGATTTGACGGCGCCCACCGGCTTGTCGAGCGTGGCGGCAACTTCTTCGTTGCTCAGGCCTTCAAAGTACTTCAACAAAATCACCTGACGCTGATCGGCGGTGAGGAGCCACAAAGCCGATCGGGCGCGGGCCTGCGCGATGCGGTGCGCGGCCGTTTCTGCCGGATCGTCATCGGCGGCTTCCAGCGTCTCGTCCAGTTCGACATCGGCGGGCGGCCGGCGCCGGTAACGATCGGTGATGAGGTTGTGCGCGACGCGATACAAATAGGCCGAGAGATGCCGGTCGGGGCCGCGCCCGTGCTGCAGGGCCAGCAGCCAGCGGTGAAAGGTCTCGGCCACAATATCCTCGGCGTCGCGCGCATTGCCCAAAAGTCGGTAAGCGTAGCGATAGAGCGCGGGGCTGAGCGCTTCGTAGATGTGCGTCAGCGCCTGCTGATCGAGTTGCGCCGCCTGAGTGAGCCACTGGTCGACGGATTTCATAATCTATCTTGTAAGACGGATGCGAGTGATAAAGGGTACGGCCGATCAAATAAGTCTGATGCGAAACAGCGCAATCTGCCGCGCAGGCTTAATGTAGCAGCGGCGTGTGGAGGGGTGATGGAGGCGGTGTGACAAAAAAGCGGCCTGTCAGATGACAGGCCGCCGGGCTACTGCGGGGACGCGCGGAACTTAAACCTGATTGGCCAGGTAGCTTTCCAGGCCCATCTGGTTGATCTGGGCGCGCTGTTTCTCCGCCCAATCGACGTGACCTTCTTCCATGCCCAGGATCTTGGTGAGCAGTTCGGCCGTGGCCTGATCCTGCACACTGTGGGCCAGCTGGATGCCGGCGTTGTAGGCGCGCACCGCGCCGATTTCGGCTTCTTGATCGTTGAAGATCATGTCCCGGACGCTGGCGCCGATCTTCATGGGGTTGAGGCTCGACACGACGGGCTGGCCTTCCAGGAACAGGATGCGCTGGATCAGCCATTCGGCGTGGTGCATTTCATCCATGGCCTGCCCTTCGATGGCCTTGTGGAGCTTGTCATAGCCCCACTGGTCGCACATCTCCGAGTGGACCATGTACTGGCTGATGGCGGTCAGTTCGTCGGCCAGCAGCTGGTTGAGGACCTCGATGAGTTGCGGATTGCCTTTCATGGGGAACTCCTTGTGAAAAGTGTGATGAGGCTAATTCCATTATACGCGCCGCGTCAAGGATGCGGCAGAGTGTCTAAGGGGTTAGATGCCGGCGGAGATGAAGCGTCACAGCGGTCTGTCACCCCGGCGCGGCCGGCGCATCTAAGAGCATGAACTTTAATGCAAGGAGCGTATGCTGATGGCCGATTCAGCCAGACCACAGCCGCGGGTGATTGTGTTCAGCACGCCGACCTGCGGTTTCTGCAATGCCGCCAAGTCGTACTTTCGGCAGCGGGGCGTGCGTTTCACCGATGTGGACGTGAGCCGCGACGCCGCCGCCGCGCGGGACATGGTGCGCCGCTCGGGGCAGCAGGGCGTGCCCGTCATCGACATCGGCGGCAAAATCATCGTGGGTTTCGACAAGCCGAAGATCAATCAACTGCTGGGCCTCAAATAACTTTTCAAGGAGAACTGTCATGGCCGATCAAACCAATCCCAATTTACAGCCGCTGGGCGCGCGGGTGCTCATCCGCCCGCTGGAGCAGGAAAGCCGCACGGCGTCCGGCATCATTTTGCCGGAAACGTCCAAAGAGAAGCCGCAGACCGGACTGGTGATCGCGGTGGGCGACGACGAGAGCATCAAGGTGAAAGTGGACGATAAAGTGCTGTTCGCCAAGTACACCGGCACCGAGGTCAAATTCAGCGGCGTGGATTACCTGCTGATGGATCACAACGACATTCTGGCGCGGGTGAACTGAAGCCGATCGGTTTTATGCGGCCCGAAGGATCATCTTCTGGCCGTGTCGGGGGCGATCCCACGGGATCGCCCCCGAATCTGTCAATGCACTAATTTAGCCGCTATTCTGCCTCATCTTCACCAACTCCCAACTCGACGCCAGCAGCACGCCGCCGATGACGACACCGGGCACGGCCAATAACGAGATCGCGCGCCAGTCGGTCGTCCCTGCCGCCGATGGAGTGATCGTCGCCCCGGCGGCGCCGGTTTGCGTTGGCGCCTGCGGCTGAGTCACCGCGCCATTGCGCTGCCACGGCGGGCCGCCGCCGCCCGTCGTCTGCGGCGTCGCCATAGCGGGCGCCGTCGCCTCCCACGATCGCACATAGGCTACAATCGCTTCGATCTCACTGACGCTCAGGCGATCGCCCCAGGCGGGCATCGCGGTGCCGGGCACGCCCGACGTGACGATCTGGATCATCGCTTGATCGGTGGTGACCTTGTCGAAGAAACTCTGCACGTTCAGCGCGGGCGCGCGGCGCGTGCCTTGCCCATCGGTGCCGTGGCAGCGCGCGCACGTCTGCGCGTACAGCGTTTGCCCCGTCGCCAGCAGCTGCTCCGTTACGATGATGGGCTGCGCGGGCGGCTGCGGAATGGCCTCCGGCGGGATCTCGTCCCAACGCTGGATCAGCATCACAAGCGCATTGATTTCTTCGGACGGCAACCGTTGATTCCAACCCGCCATCACCGTGCCGGGTGACCCCAACCCGATCGTTTTGCTCAGCTGATCGGCAGTGCGTTCCGTCCGGATCACAGGATCGTTCAACGCGGGCGCCAGCGATGAGCCTTCGCCATTTGTGCCGTGACAGGCGATGCAGTTGGCGGCGTACAGTTCGATGCCTTTCGCCAACGCCGCGCCATCAGGCAGCGCGGCGATGGTCTCCAGCGTCGTAATCGGCACGGTGACGCTGAACGGCACGCGCGGGGCCAGACCCATGTCCGCCACCACGATTTGGGTCTCGCGCCAATCGCCATACTGGATCAGCGCGATCACGGCATTGATCTGCGCGTCGTTCAGCGGGCCGCCATCAGTCACGCTCCACGCGGGCATGGCCGTGTTGTAGCGTCCGCGCGCGATGGTCTTGTACAGCGTGTCGTAGTCCATCAACTTCACGGCCTCGGTGTTCAGCGCCGGATTCGCGCCCAGACCCTCGCCGGCGGCGTTGTGACAAACCGCGCAGTTCTCGGCGTAAACGATCTGCCCTTCGGCGATCTGCGCGTCGAGCAGATCGGCGGCGGCCTGCGTCATGCGCTGCGGCTCGATCAGAATGTAGAGGCCCAACGCGATGGCGAACAGTGATGCGCCGAGGAGGGTGAGACGAAGGTGAGTTTTCATGGAAATTCTCCTGATGAGTGAAACGTAAGACGTAAAGCGTAAAACGTAAGACGTAAAACGTAAAACGTGATAGATACCTTTACGTTTTACGCATCACGTTTTACGCAATTAGGCATACACCACTTGCGACGGCTCAAACTTATCGCGTTGCAACGGCGTGCTCGTATCGACTTTGACTTCACCGTTTTCGATCAGCACCGCAAACCGATCGAGCGGGCGCGGGGCCGGCGGATTCTTGACCGTGCCGGCGGTGTCGAACTCGGAGGCGTGGCACGGGCAGACAAAGGCGTTCTTCGTTTGATCCCACGGCACGGCGCAGCCCAGATGCGTGCATTTGCGGTACAGCGCCAGAAAGCCGCCATCGGCCAGGCGCACCAGATAGAAGCGGCCTTCGTTAAAGGGCGTGACCGATCCGTTAGGGAAGTCTTCGACTTTGCCGCACACCATCACACTGCCGAAGGCGCCTGCGGCCACGCGCGGCGAAGCGTAACTCAGGCCGATTGCGCCGGCTTCGAGTGCCAGTGCCGCGCCCAGCGCGCCTAATGCCAGTTTGGTGAAATCGCGGCGGCTGATGCTCTTAGGTTGCTGCGTCGTTTCGTTGCTCATATCAATCCTCTCGTACACCACGGAGGGCACGGAGATCACGGAGTTTCTAGAAAGTCTCTGTGTCCTCCGTGTCCTCTGTGGTCAAGACTTAGTGCAAGGCGGTGACCACTCAATCCTGTCGTACACCACGGAGGGCACGGAGATCACGGAGTTTCTAGAAAGTCTCTGTGTCCTCCGTATCCTCTGTGGTCAAGACTTATTCAGGTTAACCAAAGTTGCTTGACACGCAGACCGGCGGCGTGAAAGAAACT
>CAZKBQ010000103.1:0-13291 GCA_964550855.1 uncultured Anaerolineae bacterium | reverse complement strand
TGCGACGGCTCGATGAGCAATCACGTCATCGTGCCGGCCAGCGGCACGGTGCAGTTTCCCACTGACGAGAACGTGGCGAAGGGCCTGTTCTACTTCGATCTGGTGGAGCCGGAAGCGATGAAGAACCGGCTGAACGAAGTATCGATGGACAACTGGACCAGGTGCGTGGACGAGGCGCTGCGTAAGAGCGGCCGCAAAGCCGATGGGACGCCGTATAGCCGATCGGATCTGGACTTCCTCAACATGGTGCTGATCAAGCCGTCGGGGCACCGCGAGATGCTCGATCGGCTGGGCCTGCACGAAGATCAATCGGTCTATCTGAGCGACTACGGTCACACCGGCGAACAGGACGCGATGTTTGTGATCAAGGAAGGGCTGAAGCAGGGCCGCCTGAAAGACGGCGATCTGATGGCGATCGTCGCGGCCGGCATCGGCTACGTGTGGGCGGCCGGCATCGTGCAGTGGGGCGAAAGAAGTGGAGAGTGAATAGTGGCGAGCAGTTAGTGGCGAGTGGTTAGTGAGGCGTTCAGCACTAACCCTAACCCCAATCACGATTCACGTGCACTGAACAGGAGACCAGCATGCGACTGAAAGATCGAGTGGTGCTTATCACCGGCGGGGCGGCGGGCATCGGCCGGGCCACGGCGCTGCGTTTTGCGGAAGAAGGCGCAAAGGTGATCATCTGCGACGTGAACGAAGCGGCCGGGCAGGAGACCGTGAAACAGCTGGGGCCGGACGCCGCCTTCTACCAGGTCAACGTGACCGATCGGCAGGACGTGCAGCGCTGGGTCGAGGCCGTGGCGGCAAAGTATGGCCGCATCGACGTGCTGGTGAACAACGCCGGCATCCTGCGCGACGGGCAGCTGATCAAGATGAAGGACGGCGAGCTGGTCAGGCAGATGAGCGAAGCCGAGTTCGACGCCGTGATCAGTGTCAATCTCAAAGGCGTGTTCAACTGCACGCAGGCCGTCGCGCCGATCATGGCGCGGCAGGGCGGCGGCGTGATCTTGAACGCCACGTCCATCGTCGGGCTGGACGGCAACTTCGGGCAGACCAACTACGTCGCCAGCAAGGCCGGTGTGATCGGCATGACCAAGGTGTGGGCGCGTGAACTGGGCAAGCTCAACATCCGCGTCAACGCCGTGGCGCCGGGCTTCACCGCCACTGAGATGATCACGTCGATGCCGGAGAAGATCATCGAGGGCATGAAGGCGCGCACGCCGCTGGGTCGTCTGGGCGAACCGCGCGACATCGCCAACGCCTATCTGTTTCTGGCATCGGACGAAGCGAGCTTCATCACCGGCGATGTCCTGCGCGTGGACGGCGGCATCGTCGTCGGCACGTAGCTGGAGGCCAACATGCACGCGGCTGATCTGCTCAGCAGGCGGGCGCACCTCACCCCTGATCGCGAGGCGCTGCTGGAACTGGAGACGGGGCGGCGTTACACCTACGCCCAACTCAACGCCCGCGCCAATCGCGCCGCGCATTTTTTGCAGGAGCGCTGCGGGGTGCAGAAGGGCGATCGGGTCTCGATCTACGCGCACAACAGCATCGTCTATCTCGATCTGTTTTACGGTCTCGCCAAACTCGGCGCGATCTTCGCGCCGCTGAACTGGCGGCTGACGGCGCGCGAATTGACCTACATCGTCAACGACTGTGCGCCCAGGGTGTTGATCGTCGGGCCGGAATTCGTCTCGACGTTCAATGAGATGCGATCGAGCGTGCAGATCGATCACCTCATCAGCGTCGAAGGTGCGTCGATCGAAGGCGCGATGTCTTACGAAGACGGCGCGGCGCTGGCGGCTGATGCAGAACCCGATCGGCCTCCGCTCGACGACGACGATCCCTACTGCCTGCTGTACACCTCGGGCACGACGGGCCGCCCCAAAGGCGCCATGCTGCCGCACCGCCAGATTTTGTGGAACTGCATCAACACGGTGATTAGCTGGGGCCTGCGCGAAGACGACGTTTCGCCGGTGCTGACGCCGCTCTTTCACGCGGGTGGACTGTTTGCGTTCCTCACGCCGCTGTTGTACATCGGCGGCCGCATCGTGTTGGCGCGCGGCTTCGACGCCGAACAGTCGCTGCGCACCATCGTCGAGGAGAAATGCACGGTGGTGCTGGGCGTGCCCACGCTGTTCCAGATGTGGATCAACACCCCGTATTTCAAGACCGCGGATTTTCGGCACGTGCGCTTCTTCATCAACGGCGGGGCCAAGATTCCGGTGCCGCTGATGCGTGCGTGGCTCGACGCGAAAGGCGGCGTGTTTCGGCAGGGCTACGGCCTCACCGAAGTCGGCCCCAACTGCTTCAGCATGACCGACGCCGAATCGGTGCGCAAGATCGGCGCAGTGGGCAAGCCCGTCTTTCACAGCCAGATGAAGCTGATCGATCCGGTGACGGGTGATGAAGCGCCGGTCGGGCAGCCGGGCGAGCTGCTGATCCGCGGGCCGCACGTGTGCAGCGGCTACTGGCGCAATCCACAGGCGACGGCTGAGGCCATCACCGACGGCTGGTTCCACACCGGCGACATGGCGACCTGCGACGCCGACGGCTGCTACACCATCGTGGGCCGTTTCAAGGACATGATCAAATCGGGCGGCGAGAACGTCTATGCCGCCGAAGTGGAGAACGTCTTCCGCGATCATCCCGCCGTGGCTGATGCGGCCTTGATCGGCGTGCCCGATGAAAAGTGGGGCGAAGTCGGCCTGATGCTGGTCATCCTCAAACCCGATCGATCCGCGACCGACGACGAGCTGCTGACATTCTGCGACGGCAAACTCGCGCGCTACAAGATTCCGAAGCAAGTGAAGTTTGTCAGTGATTTCCCTTATACGCCGTATGGCAAGATTGAGAAAGCCAAACTTCGAGAAGAGTATGGCAGGCAGTAGGATAGTGCGATAGTGCGCGATAGTTGACCACCGCCGGCGGCTTTAACGGCCGCGGTATCGTATCACGCTTCCAGGAGCCTCTCATGCCCCGCGCAGCCCTCAACGACATTCAGATCGACTACGACGTTCAAGGTTTCGGCGATGCGCTGGTGCTGATCTCCGGGCTGGGCTACGACAAGTGGCAGTGGCACATGATGGTGCCCGGCCTGGCGCAGCACTTCACCGTGATCACGCTGGACAATCGCGGTGTGGGGAACAGCGACAAACCGGCCGGGCCGTACACCGCCTCGCTGCTGGCCGCCGATGTGGCTGCGCTGCTGGACGCGCTGCACGTAGAGCGCGCGGCGGTGATGGGCCATTCGATGGGCGGCTTTGTGGCGCAGGCCTTTGCACTGGAACACGCCGATCGGCTGTCGAAGCTGATCCTGTCGGCCACCAACTTCGGCGGGCCGCGTCACATCCCGATTACGCCGGAGGCGATGGCTGTGCTGTCCGACACCACCTCCGATCCCATCGAGCGGTTGCGGCGCGGCATCGCCATCAGCTGCGCCGATGGTTTCGCCGAGGCGCACCCCGACCTTGTGCAGCTGTGGGTGGATTATCGCCTCGCGCACCCGATCGATCCGGCCGGCTATCAGGCGCAGCTGGCGATCGGGCTGGGGCTGCTGGCCGAGGCGGCGTGCTTCGAGCACCAGCTGCCCAGGATCACCGCGCCCACGCTGATCCTGTTCGGCGCGCAGGACAAGGTAGTGCCGCCCGGCAATGCGGAACTGCTGGCACGACAGATCCCTCACAGCACCATCGCGCTGCTGCCCGACGCGGGGCACTTTTTCCCGTTTGAAGTACCCGACGCCGCCAACGAGGTGATCGTCAATTTCCTGAAAGGTTAGCATGGCCCGTTTCGCGCAGATCGTTTCGACCGGACGTTACATTCCTGAGAAGGTGATCACCAACGCCGATCTCGATCGGCTGCTGGGACAGAACGTGGGCGACTGGCTGGTGGAGAACGTCGGCATTCGCGAGCGGCATGTGATGGCCGACGACGAAACGACGTCCGATCTGCTGACGGCGGCCGCGCGGGCCGCGCTGGATCGATCGGGATTGACGGCAGCCGCGCTCGATCTGATCATCGTAGCCACGGATACGCCCGATTATTTGTCGCCCGCGACGGCGTCCGTTGTGCAGCACAAGCTGGGCGCGATAAGGGCCGGCACGTATGACATCAACTGCGCGTGCGCGGCGTGGGTCACCGGCCTCGACGCGGCGGCGCGCTACATCATGACCGACGCTGACATCAACACAGTGCTGGTGGCGGGCGGCTACGGCATGACGAAGTTTGTGGACTGGACGGACAAGTACACGTGCACACTCTTCGCCGACGGGGCCGGCGCCGTCATTGTGCGGGCGGGCAACGCGCCGGGCTGGCTGGCAGGCAAGCTGGTGGCGCACGGCGAGTATCACGACGCGCTGGGCATCTACACCGGCGGCACGTTCCGCCCGGCCACGCCCGAAGCGATCGCGCAGTGGGGCAAGCCGCGCGTGGAATTTGTGCGCAAGTTTCCGGCGACGTTCAACAGCGATCACTGGCCGCCGCTGGTGCGCGAGGTGGTGGGCAAGGCGGGGCTGACGCTGGACGACATCGACTTCTTCCTCTTCACGCAGTTGAACCTGCGCACCATCGAATACGTGATGGCGAATTTGCAGCAGCCGATGAGCAAGACGCACACCATCATGGATAAGTGGGGGTACTTAGGCTCGGCCTGCATCCCGGCCGCGCTGGACGACGCGATCGAGCAGGGCCGCGGGCCAAAGCCTGGCGATCGCGTCGTCTTCTGCGCCACCGGCGGCGGCATGGCCATGGCGGCGAGCGTGTGGCGCTGGATTTGAACCACTTGGCTTTTTGCTGAACTGGCGCGTCACGCGCATGAAGCATGGCATTGAACGCATGATCGGCCGGCTGCCGGCAGCGTCAAAACTTGACAAGAAATCTTGGCGCCTTTGCGGTTAATTTGGAGGCCACCATGTACATCGGCGATTATCTGGGGCGGCGTGAAATTTACTCGCCCGACAAGCTGGCCGTCATCGACACGAGCAAGTCCCCGGCGTGGCGATTGACCTACCGCGAATGGAACACGCGCGCGAAGCGGCTGGCCAACTGGCTGCGCGATGCGGCAGGGGTGAACAAGGGCGATCGGGTGGCGATCCTGGCGCGCGACGGTATCGAGCAGCTGGACACGCTGTATGCCTGCGGCAAGCTGGGCGCCATCCACACGCCGTTCAACTGGCGGCTGCACTGGCGCGAAACCGCCGGCCTGATTGAATTGACCACGCCCAAAGTGCTGATCTACTCCGACGATTTCAAAGCGCAGGTCGCCGAGATCCAGTCGGCTATCCGCGCTACGCCGTACGCCATATCGCATTACCTCCACCTTGACGGCGACGGCCTGCCCGGCAGCCAACACTTTGAGAGCGTGCTGCACGCTTCCTCGGATGCGCCCCTCACGTGCGAGACGCTGGAAGCCGAAGACATTGCCTGCCTGCTGTTCACGGGCGGCACCACCGGCCTGCCCAAAGGCGCGATGATCAGCCATCGCATGATCTGCTGGAACGTGCTCAACACCGTCATCCACGATCTGCACCACGACGACATCTACCTCAACGTCTATCCGCTCTTTCACGCGGGCGGCCTGTTTGCGTATCTGTCGTCGCAGATCGTCTTTGGCAACACCACCGTGTTGACGAAGCAGTTTGATCCCACGACGGTGCTGGAGCTGATCGAGCGCGAGCGAGTGACGGTCTTCGCGGGCGTGCCCACGATGTACCAGCTGCTGACGCAGGCGCCCAACTGGGCCAGCGCCGATCTGAGCAGCCTGCGCTTCTGCACCAGCGGCGGCGCTCCGCTGCCCGTGCCGCTGGTGGAACAGTACGCGCGCGAGAAAAACGTGCGCTTCAAGCAGGGCTTCGGCATGACCGAGTACGGCCCCGGCCTGTTCGCGCTTGCGCCCGAAGACGCCATCCGCAAGGCCGGCAGCTTTGGCCGCCCCAACTTCTTCATCGACGTGCGCGTGGTGGACGAAGATAATCATCCGCTGGGGCCGGGCGAAGCCGGCGAGCTGGTCCTGAAAGGGCCGAGCCGCTTTTCGGGTTACTGGAACAACCCTGAGGCGAGCGCCGCCGTCATCGACGCCGACGGCTGGTTCCACACCGGCGACATCGTGCGTTACGACGCCGACTGGCACTTCTTCATCGTCGATCGCAAGAAAGACATGTTCATCAGCGGCGGCGAAAACGTCTATCCGGTCGAGATCGAACAGGCGCTGTACCGGCATCCCGCCGTGCACATGTGCGCCGTGATCGGCGTGCCCGACCCGAAGTGGGGCGAGGTGGGCAAGGCGTGCGTGGTGCTGAAGCCCGGCGCCACGGCCACCGAAGCGGAGCTCCTCGCGCATTTGCAGCAGCAGCTGGCCAGGTACAAAGTGCCGCGCAGCGTAACCTTTATGGACGCGCTGCCGCTGTCGGGCATGGGCAAGATTCTAAAGCGCGAACTGCGCGAGAAGTTTGTAAGTTGAGATTGGAGGATAGCGATATGACCCGCAGACTCGGCCGGGGCGTCGCCGTCGTCGGCGCAGGCATGAGCAAATTCGGCGCGTTCCCGGACAAAACGGGACGCGATCTCTTCGTGGAAGCCTATCGGGAGATGGTGCACGGCATCGACAAAGGCTTCGATCCCCGCGAGATCGATGCGATCTACGTGGGCAACTTCTCCAGCGATCTGTTCGAGAAACAGGCGCACAATGCGCCCATCATGGCCGATGCCGTGGGTCTCACGCCCCGATCGGCCACCCGCGTCGAAGACGCCTGTGCGTCCGGCGGCGTGGCGCTGCGGCAAGGCCTCATGGCGATCGCGTCCGGGCTGGCCGACATGGTGCTGGTGGGCGGCTTCGAGCGGATGACGGCGCTGCCCACCGCCGAAGTGACGGACACGCTGGCCGCCGCCGCCGATGGGCTGTATGAGATCCCGGCGGGCTTTACGTTTCCGGGCTTCTACGCCGCCATCGCGTCGGCCTACATGCACAAGTATGGCCTGACGCCCGAACACCTGATGCACGTGGCGATCAAAAATCACGCCAACGGCGCGCTCAATCCCAAGGCGCAGTTCGGCGTGACCATCCTGGCCTGGATGCAGGGCCGCATCGAAGCGGCGAAGAAGAAGAACAAGCCCGTTCCCACGTGGCAGAACGAATTCGACTTTTTGCACGATGAGGCGGCCAATCCCATGGTGGCGTGGCCGCTGCGGCTGTTCGATTGCTCGCCTATCACCGACGGGGCAGCGTGCGTGCTGCTGGTCGCCGAGGAACGCGCGCGCGACTTCACCGATGCGCCGCTGTACGTCATCGGCTCGGGGCAGGCGTCCGGTATGCCGCTGCACGATCGAGCCGATCTCACCTCGATCGACGCGGCGCAGATGGCGGCGCGGCAGGCGTATGACATGGCGAACGTCACGGCTGCTGACATCCGCCTCGCCGAAGTTCATGATTGCTTCACCATCGCCGAGATCGTGGCGACGGAGGACCTGGGCTTCTTTGCGCCGGGATACGGCTACGGCATGGCCGAGGATGGCGTGACGGCGCGCAACGGCACCAAGCCGATCAATACATCCGGCGGGCTGAAGTCGAAGGGACACCCCGTCGGCGCATCAGGTGTGGCGCAGGTGATCGAGGTCTGGAAGCAGGCGCGCGGCGAAGCCGGCGAGCGGCAGGTGAAGCAGGATGTGACGCTGGCGCTGACGCACAACGTGGGCGGCACCGGCCAGACCTGCGCCGTGCACATCTTCGAGCGAAGGTAGATCAACCGCCGGGGTTGCGGAGGGCAGCGGGCAAGGCAGTGCGCCTCTGTGTCCTCTGTGATCGCCGTGGTGAACTGAGGTGATTCATGAACGACGATTTCACCAGCGCGACTTTCAACCGGTATGTGAGCGAGCACCGCTTGATGGGCGCGCGCTGCACGCAATGCGGCGGCCTGTATCTGCCGCCCCGCGCCATCTGCCCGAGCTGCCACAGCGATCAACTCGAATGGGCCGAGCTGACCGGTCGGGGGCGGTTGGCCGCTTTTACTTCGATCTACATCGCGCCGAGCGTGATGATCGCGGACGGCTTCGATCGCAACCACCCGTACTGCACCGGCATCGTCGAACTGGACGAAGGCGTGAAGATCAGCGCGCGCTTGTTGGGCGTGGACGCGAACAATCCCGCCGCCGATCTGATCGGACAGCCGGTATCGATCGAGTTCATTGAGCGCGGCGAGGGCGATCTCAGACAGACGCTGCTGGCTTTTCGGGTGGCGTGAGCGTGTAACTCACCTGTAACTGCGGCATGTTACGCTGGCGCTTGTCCTGCAACCTGTCCAAGGAGGTCAGCTGCCGCTAACACGCCTGCATCCGTCCACCATTCCGACGACCATCCATCACCACTCTTGGAGGAGAGCAAGATGAACCAACGATTTCGCATCAGCTGGATCGTGCTCAGTCTGATCGTCGTTTCCAGTCTGCTGCTGGCGGCGTGCGCGCCGGCGGCCACCACGCCTACAACCGCCCCGGTCGCGCCGCCGCCTGCAGAGCCGACCAAGGCCCCCGAACCCACTCAAGCACCAGAACCGACCACCGCTCCCGCGCCCACTGAACCACCCGCTGCGACGGGGCCGTTTAAGTGCGAGGCCCCCATCAAGATCGGCGTGGTGGGCGACTACAGCGGGCCGCTGGCCGTATACGGCGCGATGCAAAAACGCAGCTTCCTGCTGGGCATGGAATACATGGCAGGCGCGGCCGGCACCGCCGACAACGTCTTCAAATTCGGCGACTGCAATGTGCAGGTGTTCTTCGCCGATGACAAGGGCGTGCCGGACACGACCGCCGCCGTCGCCAAAGAGCTGATCGAGGTGCAGAAGGTCGATATGCTCGTCGGCTCGGTGAGCTCGCCCTCCACGGCCACGCTGCAGGGGCTGGCCAAGGACAACAAGAAAGTGCTGGTGGTCAACCCGGCCGCGGCCAACGACATCACCGGCGTCAACTTCAACGAGTACACCTTCCGCACCAGCCGCAACAACTATCAAGACTTCATCAACCTGTGCCAGTATCTGACGACGAAGTACAAGACCTTTGTGCAGATCGCGCCGGACAACATCTTCGGGCGCGGCGGAGCGACCTCGGCGCGCGATGCCTGCACCAAGTTCGGCGGCGAGTTTGTGGCCGACGACATCTACGCGCCGTTGGAGACCACGGAGTTTACGCCCTACATGGAGCAGATTTTGAACTCCGGCGCACAGGCCTGGATCGCCACCTGGGCCGGCGGCGGCTTCGTGCCGATGTTCAAGGCCGCGCAAGACGTGGGCGTGACCGAGAAGATGGGCATGGGTTCGTCCATCGCCAACAACGCCACCGTGCCCGTGTTTTACGCGCCGATGATCGGCCAGAACAGCGGCATCCTCTACCATTACACGCTGCCCAACAACCCCATCAACGACTGGCTCGTCAAGGAAGTGAAGGCGCGTTACAATGAGCCGCCCGATCTGTTCGACGCCGATGGCATGAACGCGGCCATCATGATCATCGAAGGCCTGAAGAAGACCGGCGGCAGTACCGCGGCCGATCAGCTGATCAAAGCCTTCGAGGGTCTGGAGTTTGACGGCCCCAAGGGCAAGGTTTACATCCGCCCCGAAGATCACGTGGCGATCCAGGACATGTACATCGTCAAGATTCTGAATGTGGACGATCCGGAGTTCAAGTTCTTTGAGCTGGTCAGCACCACACGGCCCGAGCCGCCGTGCCTGCTGCCCGAAGCGTTGAAAGCGCGCTGCGGCAGCCTGCCCTACGGCAGCCTGAGCGGCCAGTAAAACCCCGATCGATTTCGGCGGCGACAGAAAACCCGGCTTCGACGTGAAGCCGGGTTTCCAGCGCACAGCCAAGCGGAGCGGTGGATGCCCGGCGACATCATCCTGGAAACGCAGCAGATTCGCAAAGAATTCGGCGCGCTGGTGGCGGTGGACGACGTCAGCGTGCAGATCACCGCCCGATCGTTCCACTCCATCATCGGGCCGAACGGCGCGGGCAAGACCACCTTCTTCAATCTGCTCAGCGGCTATCTGCCGCCGACGAGCGGGCGCGTCTTCTTCAAGGGCCGCGACATCACGCACATTCCGCTGCATCGCACCGCGCACCTGGGCATCGGCCGCTCGTTTCAGATCACCAACGTCTTCCCCAATCTCACCGCGTTTGAAAACGTGCGGCTGGCCTGCCAGGCGCTGGGCGGCGACAACTTCCGCGTGTTTCAATCGCACCGCGCCTTCAAGCACTACGAAGATCGCGCGTGGGATGTCATCCGTAAAGTAGGCTTGACCGAGCGCGCTCACCTGCCCGCCAAAGCCCTGCCGCACGGCGATAAACGCAAGTTGGAACTGGGCATGATCCTCGCGCCCGATCCGGAAGTGCTGCTGCTCGACGAGCCGACCGCCGGCATGGCCAATGAGCAGGTGCCCGAATTGATCGAGTTGATCAAAGAGATTCAGTCGAGCGGGCAAAAGACCGTCGTCATGGTCGAGCACAACATGAACGTGGTGATGAGCGTCTCCAACACCATCACGGTGATGCATCAGGGGCGGGTACTGGCCGAAGGCGCGCCCGCCGAGATCGCCGCCAACCCGACCGTACAGACCGCCTACCTGGGCGGCCTGTACGATGTGGCCAAGCTGGTGAGGAGTGGAACGTGATGAGTAACGAGTAACGAGTGATGAGTGACCGACGCACGAACCGATCACTCACTACTCACTACTCGCCACCAACCACTATCATGAGCGACAACTTGCTTGAAGTCCGCGACATTCACACCTACATCGGCCAGTTCCACATTTTGCAGGGCGTGAGCGTGGCCGTGCCCAGGGGCAGCATCACCACGCTGCTGGGCCGCAATGGCGCGGGCAAGACCACCACGCTCAAATCGATTCTGGGGCTGACGCCGCCGCACCATGGCGAAGTGATCTTCAACGGGCAGGCCATTCACGGGCGGCGCAGCTTCGACATCGCGGCGCTGGGCCTGGGCTACGTGCCGGAGCATCGCGCCATCTTCCGCGATCTGAGCGTGGCCGAAAACCTGCAGATTGCCGAACGCCGGCCCGGCGATCTCGCCCGCAAAAGCGAGCTGATTTTCAGGCTGTTTCCCGATCTGAAGCGGTTGAGCCGGCTGCGCGGCAGCCAGCTGTCCGGCGGGCAGCAGCAGATGCTGGCCATTGCCCGCGCGCTGGTGGCCGACAATCACC
Source organism: uncultured Anaerolineae bacterium (assembly GCA_964550855.1). GTDB lineage: Bacteria > Chloroflexota > Anaerolineae > Fen-1058 > Fen-1058 > JAGOBP01. Next base: position 2,093 of record CAZKBQ010000103.1, on the reverse strand, counting down.
TGCTGCTCATCGACGAACCGAGCGAAGGGCTGGCGCCCGTCATCATCGAGCAGCTGATGGACGCCATTCGCCACCTGTCCGCGGAATCAACCGTGCTGCTGGTGGAACAGAACTTCACCGTCGCCAGCCAGCTGGCCGAACACTACGTCATCATCGAAGAAGGCCGCTCGGTACGGGCGGGCCGCATGACCGAGCTGCTGAACGAGCCGGAGACGATTCAACGCTATCTGGGCGCGGCGTAATACGTATTACGTAATACGTATTACGCCTTACGCCGGCCGCACACTGACCAATCATGACGACGCTGGGGGAACTCCTTCGCAAGAATCGCCTGCAGGCGAGCGTGCTGTTCGCGCTGGCATTAGTATTCCTGCTGACGACGCAGGGCATGAGCACGCAGGACTGGGTCATCACCACGCTGCGCGGCCTGTCGGTGGGCGCGGTCACGTTTTTGACGGCGGCGGGGTTGTCGCTGATCTTCGGCCTGATGGACGTGCTGAATCTGGCGCACGGCGCGTTCTTCATGTTCGGCGCGTACATCGGCTGGACGGTGTTTGTGCGCCCCGACACGGTGATCGATCTGGCGACGCCGCTGGCGCTGATCGCCGCGGGCGTGCTGTTGAAACCGCTGTGGGACGTGCTGCTCGCCCGCCGATCGAGCGGCGGCCCGCTCGGGCGCGTCTGGCCGTGGGCGGCGCTGATCGCCGGGGCGGGCGTGACGCTGTACGGGTTGAGCAATGCGCCGGTGGCGATCTGGAACGCAGCCGATTACCAGCAAAGCCCCATCGCGCTGACGATCTTGTTGCAGCAGGGGCAGCGCCCGCCGGTCACGGCGGCCGCCTACACCATCTCACCGCTGATCGGACTGGCAAGCCTGCTCGCGGGCGGCGCACTGCTGGCGCTGGGCTGGGCGGGCGTCGCGCGGGGCCGCTCGCCGGGCGCGAAGATCGATCGGGGTTTAGTAAAGCCCCTGATTTTATCCGCCGGCCTGATCATCGTCGGCCTGATCGTCTTCCTGATCAATCAACCGTTGACCGATTGGTTGTTGGCGCTCGATACCAACTGGCTGTTTCTCATCGGCCTGATCACGGCTTTTCTGGTGGGGCTGGGGCTGGGCAGCGCCATGGAAGCCACGTTGATTCGCCCGTTGTACACGCGCCCGATGTACCAGCTGATGCTGACGCTGGGCATCGGCGTCATCGGCGTGGAGGTGGCGCGCGCCTGGTGGGGACGCAGCCAGATCGACATGCCGCGCCCGGCGTTGTTCAGCGCCTCGGGTGGCGCGTGTCCGGCCGCCAGCGTGAGCGATTGGCTGGCGAATGGCTGCTCCACGATCCGCTTCATGGACGGACGCATCCGCACGTATAACGAAATCTTCGTCATCGTCGTGGGGCTGGTGGTGCTGATCGGCGTGTGGCTGCTGCTGCAGCGCTCGCGGCTGGGCCTGATCATCCGCGCGGGCGTGCAAGACCGCGAGATGGTGGAGGCGCTGGGCATTAACGTGCGGCGCGTGTTTACGCTGGTCTTTGGCCTGGGCGTGGGGCTGGCCGCGTTTGGCGGCGCCGTGGCCGGGCCGTCGCTGGGTCTCACCGCCGAGATGGGCGAAGTGGTGCTGCTGGGCGCGCTCATCGCACTGGTCATCGGCGGCCTCACCAGTTTCCCCGGCGCGGCCGTGGGCGCCGTCATCGTGGGACTGGTGCAGCAGTTCATCATCAAATACGGGCAGATCGGCATTCACCTGCCGTTTCTGGCGGAGCCGTTCAAGCCGTCGCCGCCGCTGGTGCCCGCCTCAACAGTTCTACTGATGGTGGTGATCCTGCTGATTCTGCCGCAGGGTCTCTTCGGGCGGAAGGAGTGATCGATGGCGACGATCAACGCTTCCGCCAGCGTGTGGCGCGCACGGTTGTCCCGCACCCGATCGTACTGGTTCACCCTCCTCGGCCTGATCGGGCTGCCGTTCATCGTGGCCGTGCTCAGCGGCGAATCGCCGGCCGACGTGCTGACCAACAGCGCGGGCAATTCCAAGTTCTATCAGGGTCTGCTCATCGAGGTCTTCATCCTGGGCCTGTACGCGCTGAGTTACGATCTGGTGC
>CAZKBQ010000102.1:0-14098 GCA_964550855.1 uncultured Anaerolineae bacterium | reverse complement strand
AGGCGCTGGCGGCGCGCGTCCGGCCGGCGCGCCGGGCGCTGCCATTAGGATTGCTACTGATGATCGCTGGGGCGCTGCCGTACAGCGCGGCTGCGGCCGGCTCGCAGTACCCCATCGGCGGCGATCACGGCGCCAACGACGGCATCGATCAAGTGGCGGCGTTCCTGAAGACGCTGCCGTCGGGCACGGTGGTGTACGAGCACGGGCAGACCTGGGAATTGGGCTTTTATCTGGGCGAAGGTTTTGCGTATTTGTCGTATTTTGACACGCCCGCGGCCCTGGCCGGCGATGTGCACGTCTTCGGCGGCCAGGGCCGCTACGTCATTTTTGCGGCGCACCAGCCGCCGCAAGCCGTGCAGACCGTCTTGCAGCCGCTGGGCTACACGCTGCGTTCGGTTTTTGAGACTCACGACCGGTTTGGACAGCTGTCATTTGCCGTGTACGAAATCATCCCGGCGGCGGGGAGCGCGTATCAGTATGTCTCTTGATCAAATCCGTTTCCGCCGCGACGGCTTGGCCCTGGTCGCGCTGCTGGTGCTGGTGGGGTTGTTCTTCTGGCGGCTGGCGCTGACCAACCTGATCATCGCGCGCGGCGACGTGTATCTCTACACCGACCCGTATCGCGAGGCGGCCGTGCGCGCCCTGCGCGCGGGGCAGTGGCCGCTGTGGAACGACACGCTGTTTATGGGCGCGCCGCTGCTGGCCAACAGCCAGGCCGGCGTGTTCTACCCGCCGAACCTGATGATGACCTGGCTGGACACGGCCCGCGCCGTCAACTGGACGATTGTGCTGCACGTGTTCATCGCGGCCGGCGGCGCTTACGTGTTTGCACGTACGCGGCTGCGCCAGTCGATGGGCGCGGCGTGGCTGGCGGCGATGGTCTTCGGGCTGGGCGGCTATCTGGGCACGCAGGTGGAGCACGTCAATCAGCTGCAGGGGTTGGCGTGGCTGGGCTGGCTGTTCTGGGCTTACGATCGAACGGTGGGCGATTCGCGGCCGATGGCCGGCGGGCGCTGGGCGCTGCTGCCGGTCATCATCGCGCTGCAACTGCTGGCCGGGCACACGCAGTCGGTGTTCATCTCGCTGGTGGGACTGGGCAGCTACGCCCTGTGGCAGCTGCTTGACGCCCGGCGCGCGTCGAAGCGTTCTTACGTATTGCTCCTTATTCATTACTTGTTACCACTCATCAGCGCCGCCCTCGTCGCGGTCGCGCTGGCGGCCGTGCAGCTGCTGCCCACGCTGGAGTTGACGCAGCACTCGGCGCGAAGCGGCGGTCTGCCGGTCAACGCGGCCGTGTCATTCTCGCTCGATCCGCGTTTGCTGGGGCGCGCGCTGCTGCCCGACTACGCGGGCGCGCTGCCGGCGGGCAGTGAATTTGCCGCGTTTCTGCCGGTGGGCGCGCTGCTGTTGATGGTGTTGGGGGTGGGGCAATTTCGGCGTGGATCGCCGGCGCTGCGCGCGATCACGGTCGTGGCGGGGTTGGGACTGCTGCTGGCGGCGGGCGGTTACAACCCGATCTATTACGCGCTGCTCAAAGTCCCCGGCTTCGATCTGTTTCGCGCCCCGGCCCGCTGGCTGGCGTTGTTTGCCTTTGGCGCAGCGCTGCTGGCCGGGGCGGGTTTCGACGCGGTGCGCGAGCGGCGGCCCGATACGCGATCGCTCGGAATCGCGATCGGTTGGGTGGTGGCGCTGGGCGGGTTGACGGCGCTGAGCGCGGGGCTGATCCCGGCGGGCGCCACCGGGCCGATCGGCTGGCCGGATGCCGCCAGCCTGGCCGTCTGGCTGCTGGCGCTGATCGCGGGCGCGGCGCTGATCCGCACGCGCGCGTCGATCACCGCGCTGCTGCTGCTGTGCGCCATTGAGTTGTTTGCGGCGACACGACCATTGACGTATAACGCCCGCGCGACTGCTCCAGACGCGCTGACCGATCTGCGCCCGGCGACCGGCTATCTGCTGGCGCGGGGGCAGGGCGCCACACCGCCCGATCGGTTTCTGTCGCTGTCGCGACTTCAATTTGATCCGGGCGATACGCCGGAGTTGAAATCGATCTTCGGCGATCAGTTGGGCGAGGCGGCGTTCTACGATCTGATCGTGGCGACGAAAGCGAAAGAGGTGCTGGCGCCTAATCTGCCGTTGTACTATGGCGTGCCCGCCGTGGACGGCTATGACGGCGGCGTGCTGCCGCTGCGTTCGTATCTGGCCTTTCAGCGGCTGCTGCTCGATCCGACGGCGATCCAGACCGATGGCCGACTGCGCGAACAACTCGCGTCGATCCCCGAAGCGCGCTGGCTCAATTTGATGAATGCGCGCTACATTCTCACCGACAAGACGGGCGATCAATGGTACGATAGCGTGTTGTACGATCTGCAGTTCAGCGCGCCGATTACGCCGGGTGAGGTGCTGCAAACCGATCAGGTGCCGCGCCTGACGGCTGATGCGTTGGGGGTGGTCTACGCGGCGGCGGCGGCCGGGCCGCTGGCGCAGATCGAAGTGATGTTTGCGGACGGCACTTCGCAGAGGCTGACGCTGATCCATGCACCAGCGGAGACGAAAGAGGGCCTGTTGGTGGTGAGGCTGGCGTGGGAGGGACGGCGTCGAGTTACGGCGGTGCGCGTGTCCGGTAGCGCGGCGTTCACGCTGCGCGGGCTGGCGTTGATCGATCGGGACAGCGGTGCGTTTGAGTCGTTTGTCATGGCGGCCCGCGGGCGCTTCCGATTGGCTTTCTCCGGCGACGTGAAGATCTATGAGAACGTGGAGGCGCTGCCGCGCGCGTGGTGCACCGCTTCAGCGCGGGCGGCGACAAACGATGACGAAGCCATCGCGCTGATGCAAGCGCCGGCTTTCGATCCGGCGCGTGAGGTGGTGCTGGTTGGCGCTGAGGGAGCAGGGCGGCCGGACGCGGGATCGGGGAGCGATCAGCCTGTCAGCCTGTCCGCTTGCCGACTGGTCACCTACGAACCGGAGCGGGTGGTGGTGGATGCCGACTTGCCGCAAGCCGGGTATCTTGTCCTGGCGGATGCGTACTATCCGGGGTGGACGGCGCGGGTTGACGGCGAGCCGGTCACCATTGAACGTGCCGATGTGATGTTCCGCGCGGTGCCGGTGCCGGCGGGAACGCATCGCGTGGAATTTCGTTACGAGCCGGCGTTGGTCACGATCGGGGCGGCGATCTCGATCGGGGCGTGGGGGCTGTTGGCGGTGGTCTGGCTGGCGGCGCGGCGCGCTCGATCCGTGTGACGCGGTACGGCGGCTATGATATAATCCCGCGGCGATGACCCGATCAGAAATCAAGCCTCAACCATCTGACACCGACCTGCCACTGCCGCTGACGGCGATGGTGGAGGCGTTGTTGTTTGTGTCGAGCGAGCCGGTGCCGGTGCTGCAGATCGCCGAGGCGCTGGGCGTGAAGCTGGATGTGGTGGAGCAGGCCCTGGCCGAAATACGCGATGGCGCGGATAATGTGGTGCGCGGCGTGCGCCTGCAACGCAAGGGTGATCGCGTGCAGCTGACGACGCAGCCGGAAGCGGCGCCATGGATTGAGCGCTTTCTGGGGCTGGACCTGACGAGCCGGTTGTCGAAGCCGGCGCTGGAGACGCTGTCGATCATCGCGTATCAGCAGCCGGTGACGCGGGCGCAGATTGAGCAGGTGCGCGGCGTGAATTGCGACGGCGTGCTGTCAACGCTGTTGAACAAGGGCTTAATCGAAGAAGTGGGCCGGCTGGAAACGGCGGGACGGCCCATTCAATACGGCACAACCTTTGCGTTTTTGCAGCATTTTGGGCTGCGCAGTCTGGAGGATATGCCGCAGCTGCAGCCGGTGGAAGAGGCGATGCTGGAGGCGATGACGACCCGGCAGGAGCCGGTGGTGGTGGAGGCGCAGATGCCGGAGCAGGAGGGGCGGATGGATGAAGGCGGAGATGCGCCCGCTAAACCCGCGCCGCCGCCCATCGTGGGTGAGCAGTTGTCGCTGGCGGCGCTCGACGCCAAGCCGCCGGGCCAGGTGGATCGATCGGGGGTGGAACCGCCGGGCGAACCGGACTTACCGGAGAAGGAACGATCTACTGAAGACGCCGCGATCTAAGTCGCGGCGTTTTGTGATCACGTGATGAATCGATCGCAGTTGAGCCGGGAGGATCAGTATGTCGATGATTGACTTGGGTCGACGCGCCAAAGCGGCATCACGACAGTTGGCGCGCGCCACGACCGAACAGAAGAATGCGGTGTTGATGGCGCTGGCCGATCAATTGGTGGCGCACGGCGCGGACATCCTCGCCGCCAACGCCGCCGACGTGGTGGCCGCCAGAGCCAATGGTTTATCGGCGGCGCTGATCGATCGGCTGCTGTTGACGGAGGCGCGTTTGCAGGGCATCGCCGCCGATCAACGCCACGTTGTCACTTTGCCGGATCCGGTGGGCGAAGTCTTCGACGCCACCGTCCTGCCCAACGGGTTGAAGGTGCACAAACAGCGGGTGCCGCTGGGCGTGCTGGGCGTGATCTACGAGGCGCGTCCCAATGTCACTGTTGATGTGGCCGGCCTGGCGCTGAAGACCGGCAATGCCGTCATCCTGCGCGGGGGCCGCGAGACGCTGAATTCCAATCGGGCGTTGGTGGCCGCCATTCAAGCGGCGTTGTCGGCAACGGACCTGCCCGCCGACGCCGTCCTGTTCGTCGATGACACCGATCGGGCGCGGGTGGGCGAACTGCTGGCGATGGATCAATATGTAGATATGATTATTCCGCGCGGCGGCGCGGGCCTGCACGCGTATTGCCGCGCCCACAGCCGCATTCCCGTCATCACCGGCGGCATCGGCATCTGCCACTTGTTCGTGGACGAGTCGGCCGATCTGGACGCAGCGCTGCCGATCATTTTCAACGCCAAGACGCAGCGGCCCAGCGTGTGTAATGCGCTCGATACGGCGCTGGTGCATCGCGCGGTGGCCGCCGAGTTTCTGCCGCGCCTCGTTGAGCAGCTGGGCGCGGCGGGCGTGACCTTTCGCGCCGATGTCTCCGCGCAGCCTTATTTGCAGGGCGAGGCACGCGTCAGTCCCGCCGGCCCCGACGATTTTGACACCGAGTGGCTGTCGCTGGTGCTGGGCCTGAAGGTGGTCGATGATCTCGACGAAGCCATCGAGCATATTGCCGCGCACAGCACCGCTCATTCCGATGGCATTCTCACGCGCGACGACGAACACGCCGCGCGCTTCATCGCCGAGGTGGATTCGGCGGCGGTGTACGTCAACGCCAGCACGCGCTTCACCGACGGCGCGCAGTTGGGACTGGGCGCGGAGGTGGCGATCTCGACGCAGCGGCTGCACGCCCGCGGCCCGATGGGCCTGCGCGAACTCACGACGTACAAGTGGGTGGTCGTGGGCGCGGGACACGTGCGGCCCTGAACACCTGTTGGGCAGCGCAGAGCGCCCTATCGAACACACGTCACTGGCGCCGCCTGACAGATCTCAATTGGTGAAATTCCATACAGACTGCACAAGGCCGACCACCGTCGGCTTTGTTGATTATCGGCATAGCCCGCCGTCCCCGTCTTGAGTATAATTCGTCTCGCCGGATAGCCGCCGGCTGAGTGTGGTTAAAGCGTTGCAAAGTCTGCCGGTTGAGGTGCACATCATGGACATTGTGGGAGTGATCGCTGCCGCCATCTGCGTGATCGGCGTAGGTCTGATCGTATTTGAATATCGCATCCGCCAGCCGGATGTGCTGGTGTTGTCTGAATCAAAGGGCCGCATCGGCCTGCGTAAAGGGCTGATGTACCCACGCCATTTCAGTCTGCCGCTCAAGCGCATGACCAGCCCGATTCAAGTGACTGTCGAAGCGAGCGCGATCGGCAACATCGGCGTGCGAGTCAAGCTGATCGGCTCCATCGCCCCCTCGATCGATCATCTCTCTTCGCTGATCCGCGCGGGCGGCTGGAACAGTGACGCGGTGGCGCGCGTGGCCGACGAAGTGCAGGTGCTGCTGCAAGGCCTGGTGAAGGAGTATGCTGAGCGCGCTGAGATTCATCAGCTATCCTCAGCCGATTTGCTGAAGTACCTGAACGAACGCACGACGCTGGTGGAGGAAAAATACGGCGTCGAGTTAATCACGTTGGCCGTGCAGTCGCTGGACCCGATCGATCCGGAGATCGCCGACGCGCTTCGTCAGCAAGAGCAAGCGCGGCTGATGGAGCAGACCGAGCGGCTCAATCAGCAGGCGCGCATCTCGGCGGCGCGGGCGAAATATCAGGCCGACGAAGAAATCGCGGCGCTGGAGCACTCGCTGGAGTTGAAACGCGCCGAGTTGAAAAAGGAACTGCTGGCGCAGGAATCGGCACTGGCGCAAAAGCGGCTGGAGGACGATCTGGCGCGCAATCGGCTGCGCCTCGCCTTTGAGCGCGAAGAACTCGAAGTGTTGAAGAGCAGCCCCGAACTGTTGATGCTGACGCCGCAGGCCGCGCGTCTGGCCGAAGCCAGCCAGACGCTGAAGAATGCGCGCACGATCGTCTCGCTCACGCCGCAAGAGGTGGGCACCGGGGCAGAACTTTTCGGATTATTCCAGAACATGCTGCAAAAAGCGCTGGAAGGCCGGAAGGAGAATGACGAAGCATCCTGAGCGGGGCGCCGCTCCGCTGAAAGTCGGGATACGGCATGAGCGGAATGCCGCAGCAACTGCGCGGCACGCCGTCGAAGGATGCGGTGCGCGGCGAAGGCAACGCGGCGAATGAATTCGCCGGCTGGCAGCGAAAACACGTTAAAACGTGTTTCAACACGTTTCCTTTATCAGGCCTCGAATTCATTCGAGGCGAACCGAGTCATTCCCGCGCGCCTGCGAAGCGTGGCGGGAATCCAGTCTACTGCCAGCCAAGTTCGCCTATCGCCGCAATGGATGCCCGATAGAAGCATTCGGGCATGACGAGGCAACAGATAAACAGCGGATAAACGGATGTGTGTCGAGATCACGATCTCTTCCATCATACATCCGTTTACGGGAGCACTGCACCCGCCGTAGGCGTGTGTTTGTTGCCAATTCGTTGCTCCGCTTTCTCGAAACACTCCTGCGCCAAAGTGAAACAGGGCCATGACCTCATCAACCGATCCACTCACCTACTTCCGCCTCAAGCCGATTCGCAGTGCGCGCGTGTCGGAGATCAGCGAGACGACGGCCGCCGCGCCGGTTGCCAATGAGGACCGCGTCAACTTCCACATCGGCAATCCGCTGCAAGATCAGCGGTTGTCGTCGGCGTTTCTGCGCATCGCGCTGGGCCTCGACGTGCAGCGCGGCGATTTGCGCGATGACGATCCCGACGGGCTGCTCGAAGCATTGGGGTGGAGCAAGGCCGATAAACCAAAGTTGGAATTTCTGATTCGCACGATTCAGAAGAGTTCGCCCTACATGCCGCGCGGCGGCTATGCACGCAAGACGCCGAATGCGGTGGTCAAGGCGTTTGTGGCGTGGCTGGAGAATCAACAGGATGCGCTGAAGTACGACACGGGCGAGCAATCCGCGCGGCGCGAGATCATCCTCGCTTCCGGCGGTGTGCACGAGGCGCTGCGCGTGCTGTTGTGGGCGTTGTCGTCATATCTGGCGATCACGCCCGCGCGAGTGCTGTGCTATCGCTTTGAAGTGCTGCCGATGCTGCGCGATGCAGCGCTCAAGGCGGATGATAATCCGCCGCTCCAACCGCTGGACTTTCGTCCAGCGGGAGCAATGACACCCATACCCAATTTGATCTTTGAAGACCTGGCAACCGATGAGTATGCCGCCCGTGAACAGATCGAACAAGGCTTGATCGATCAACCAGAAACGCCGACGTTCCTGCTGCTGGGCGAAGTAATGAGCGAAGAGGCGCGGCGCTGGCTGCGCCGCCTCAGCACCAAACGTCCGCTGTTCTTCATCGAGGTCAACAACGCGCCGAATCATCTCTCGCTGGCGCGCGAGTCGAAGTTGGTGCAGCGCGTGATCCGCCTGCTCACGCCGGCGATCTTCAATCCGCAATGGGACACGCTCTCGACGGTCTTCATCGCGGGCAACGCCGATATTCTCAACGCCATTGAGAACGTACACTTCAACCTCAAGGGCACGCCGTCCGCATCCGAGATCGAGTTTCTCAGTTACCTGCTGGAACATCATCGGCCTGATCCCAAGAAGGATGAGCCGGTGATCGTGCCGCAGGTGCAGCCATCGTTTGAAGGGTTGGCGCTCGGTGTTAGCGGCGAAAGCGCCCTGCCGCAGATCGCCGAACGGATCGAGCACTATCTCGATCATGCGTTAAGCGATCACGCGCAGGTATTGGAACGCGCCTTAGCGATCGTCGAGCAGAAAGCGGCGATCATGTCGCAGCGCGTGCAGGCCCACTGGCGCGATGGCGTCGTCGATGAATTCGCCACCGTCGATGCGCGCGAACTGTTCGAGCAGATGACTGCCAACGTCGATCAACCCGCGTGGAATCAGAGTTTGCAGCGCAGTTTCCTCGGCGCGTTCGTGCGGCATCAGCCGCAGTACCGACCCGAAGCGTGCGTCATCGCCAGCGGATCATCGCGCACGGCGCTGGGCATCGTCGGCTTTCATTGCGGCATCACTGACGTGGTGATCGCCGATCTGAGTTGGTCCTACGAGCAGTGCTTCCCCAACGTCCACGCGGTGCCGCTGACTCCGACGTTGGAACTCGACGCCGAGGGGTTGATCGCGAAGATCGAAGAATTGTGCGCCGCCGATCCGACGTGGCACGAACACGGCGCAGTGGCCGTCAACAATCCGCACAACGCCACGGGCCGCATCTTCGCCGACGACGTGGTACGCAAGTTGATCGCGTACTGTCTGGAACGCGGCATCTACGTCATCGACGATCTCGCTTATCAAAACGTCGCGCCGGTCGATGGCCTGCCTGTGATCAAGACCGCGCGCCAACACGCCGAAGATTTGGTGTACGAAGGTGTCCTCACCGACGAACAGGCCGAGCGGGTGTTGACGGTGCACTCGATGTCGAAGACGGATTGTCTGGCGGGTGCGCGACTTGCAGTCGTAGAGATTCGCGATGCGGAATTGCGGGAACGCTATCAAGCGTTGAACGCCAATATCCAACCGAATCTCGCCGCGGTGTTCATTTGCTATTTGTTCTATCGCAACAGCAATCAGGCTGCGCGCACGTACTGGCACTGGCGCAACGCCATCTTCGCCGAGCGCACCAATGCGCTGTTGACGGCGCTGAACAATCTGCCGCCCGATCGCAATCCGTTCGGGATCAAGATCATCCCGCCGACGGGCAGTATGTATCCGCTGCTGCAGGTCACGCATTTGCCCGCCGGTCTCTCGCTCGATTGGCTGGCGTCGTCGCTGGCGCGCACCGGCATTGGCTTGCTGCCACTGGCAACTTTTGCGCGCACCGAGAAAGGCTTCGAGACGGGACGCACGACGTTCCGCCTGACGTTGGGCGGTGTCGATGGCGCAGAGATTCTGCTGGCGAAGACGCGGCGCTTGTTGATCGATCTCAATCGCTTGATCGCCGAAGAGGAAGCGCGCTACAACCGGCGACCTTTGCCAATGAAAGGATCCAGCGGCGCGGGCTCCCACGCCCGCGAATCCGGCGGCATGGGAGCCGCCGCTGCTCAGTATCTGGACTATCAGAGTCACCGCACAGTAGAACTCACGCACGCCTGGGATGACATCACCGCGAAGATTCTGCGGCTCGACGCGAACAGCCCGGCCCTGCAACGCACGAAGGATCTGGCGCCGCTCGATGCCGCGCAATTGCAGCGCGAGTTCGTGCAAGAGTACGTGCCGCAGCGACTGGAAGTCTTCCGCACCCGATTGCTCGATCGCGCCCTCATCAGCGATGAATTGATGACGCAAGCGTTGAGCGACAACGGCGAATGGCTGGCCGCGCGGCTCGAGCGCGAATTCATGAAAGATTCGCTGGAACGGCGGCAGCGGCTCTTCACGATTCGATCCTACGATCGGACGGTACACCCGACGCAGATGTACGGCCTGCCCGCCGAAATGATCCTCGATGCCATCATCGCCGCGTTAGTCGCGCGTAAGCCCGTCGAAGCGGAGTGGATCGATCGGGCGGCGCAAGAACTGGCGAAGGAATTCCTCGGGCAGAACGTGGCCATCACATCAGAGAACGAAGCCGACGAAATCCTGCTCGATCTCGGCACGTTGATCGCGGGCGAAGATTACGCGGGCTTGTTCACAGACGCAAGGCTGAATCCGATCCTATCGTTCTGGAGCGATTGGGATGGCAGCAATCGCCCATCGGGGCAAGGGCATCGCCTTGCGGCATCCGTCGTGATGGAGAACGTGCGCCGCTTGAGTCGCATCCTCGCGCTGCTGCGTGAAGCCGATCCCGATGTGGATGTCGATGCGGAGTTGTTGAAAGAACTGGACGGCCTACCCAAACGCGAAGCGCGCTTCACCAGAGTGCTGAACGAGATCACGTCGCTGACGCATCAACTGGAACAACGCTATCGCAGTTTGCTGCCGTATTCGACGGAGGACAGTTGGGCGGTGCGCCTGCACGTGAAGCGCGATCCGGCCAAGGTGATGTGGCAGCACAACGATCGCTACGAGCGCAAGATGCTGGAACTGCGCCAACAGCGCCGCGAAATGCTGGAAGATTACTTCGCGCTGAACAAGCGCCTGCGCAAGCAACTGCACGCGCTGATTCCCGCGATTCAGGCGAATCGCACGTCGGAGAAATTGCTGCGCGAAGTGGTGGGCTATCGCGATATTTTGCAGCGCACCGTCATCACGCCGCGCATCGGTCAGGGCATGATCACCGCGCGCGATCAATTCGCCATCAACACCACGGTCTTCAACCTCAACGAGATCAACGCCATCGCGGGGAAGTACGGCAATCCCGGCATGATGCTGGCGATGCAAGTAAGTTTGTCGACTAAGCCCGAAGCGTTGATCGCGCTCGACCGCAAGATGCGCATCCAACACGAGCAAACGCAGCGCGAATATCCCGGCGTCGAACTGCCGTGGATCTGGCTGATTCCGTTGTTTGAAGACCTCAATTCGATCACGAATTTGCGCGCCTATCTCGATCGGGTGTGGGAGTACGCCGCACAAAGCACCAGCGCAGCGCAGACCCCGCCCGATCGCTTCGCGGAGATCATCACGGAAGTGTTCATCGCCGGATCGGATTTGAGCCAGCAAGTGAGTCAGGCGCGCAGCGCGTTCCTATATCGCAAAGCCAAATACGATCTGCAAGCGTGGGCGGCGGAACGACAAGTGGCCGAAGTGGTGCGCGTGAAGTTGGGCAGCGGCGAACCGATGCAGCGCCAGGGCGGCTATTATTCGCGCGTGGCCGGTGAAGGCGCGTTCATCCGATCGGAAGACAACCGCCGCCGCTTCGCAGCGCATCTGCCCGCGGCCGCGCGACGCAGCACTGCGTATGCGGTCACACCGCTACAAGGCGTGTTTCTCGGCCGAGACCTGCGCACGTTCCAAAGCAACATCTCGGAACAGCTGCGTTTGCTGCCTGTACGCGATTTCGTCGCGCTGCTCTATCACGTGCGCGAGGCGCAGCATCAACATCGCCGCGATCTGATCCGCGCCGCCGAGAGCATCGCCGAAAGCCGCCTCAGCGCGCACAGCCGCAGCGTGCAAGAGTTAGAACGACTCACGATCGGGATGCGGGAAACTCTCTACGAAGGTTTTCTCGAAGAACTCACCGAAAATTTCCGGCACATTTTGTATGGCCGCGAAGAAGACGTGATCGGCCTGCACGCCATCTCGTACTTCATCGGCCGTTCGAGTCCGCAGTGGCGCGATCGGCCCACGTCGCGGCGCACGCCCGGCACCGGCACGGATCGCAGTCAACAAATTCTCGCTAACATCGCCGAGATCATTCCGCTGTCGAAGCAGGGCAGTTTGCTGCGCGCCATCGCGCACAATCAGGCGCAGACGGTGGTGCTGGGCATCAATCAATTGACCACCGGCCTCTTCCGCGCGCTGGAACGCTTCGCGCAAAAATCGTTTGCCGAAGCCGAGCGCGAGCGCTTGATCGCAGAACGCCTGCTGCCACATCTGCCCGTGTATGAAATCCTCAACACGCTGCGCCTGTATCAAGACTGGCGCGGCGACGTGCTCAAGCGCATCGAACCCGCGTTCCCGGCGGGCAATTCGGCCTTTGTGGCGCTGCGCGAAGATGCGGATGCGCGTCAACGGTATTTACCCTTATTCCAGCAGGAATTGCTGCGCCGGCACGGCGTCAACGTCAACGACTTCTTCGTCGAAGGCGTCTTCATCCCCGAATTACTTCCCACGCTGCGGCCCGATCTCGCGGTGCTGCTGCAAAGCGATCTGTCCAACACCGCGATCGATCGCTTGCTCGATCACGTCTCGAATCGCATTGACGATGAGTGGCGATCACAAACAACCCGATTGCTCTTACAACCCCGCCAGATCCAACAGTGGCGATCGATCATCTGGGACGTGATGGGCGATTCGATCTATCAGCGCGTGCAGAGCTTCACCGAACTCGCCACGGCGTTGTATGCGTTCTCGGCCAACCGATCGATCGCGGCGACCCCAACGACCGCGCGTGAAGCGAAACTCTCGCCTGCGCTGTCAGGCTTCTTCCGCACGGCGCGCGCCGACGACGAGATGCGCAACTTCCTGCTGGGCGCGCTGGAATATCTCGGCTCGTTCACCGAGGGCAACCTCGAAGTGCCCGTCGCCATCATCCGCGCCATGAACGATGTGGAGCGCCTCGCGCAGATCGAGGAGAGCGCCCTGCCCGCCGAGAAGCAGGATGTGCTGCGGCATTGTCTGTTGCAGATTGCAAGGTTGGCGGGGGAGAATGGATAAATCACCCTCATCCCCAACCCTTCTCCCAATGGGAGAAGGGAGTGGCCGCGTTCCCCTCTCCAGTGGGAGAGGGGTTAGGGGTGAGGGCAGGAGGCACACATGAAACCCAAGCCAGACTCAACCACGTCCTACTATCCCCATCCGCGCACACCGCCGATCTTGCTCCAACACGCCCGCGAATTACGCCACCCGCAAACTCCCGCCGAACAAAAACTCTGGTCACGCTTGCGCAATCGACAACTGAATGGCTTCAAGTTTCGCAGACAACACCCCATAGAGAAATTCATCATAGACTTCTATTGCGACGAAGCCAAACTGTGCATCGAAATCGATGGCGATTCCCACGCCGAGCAGATCGAATACGATCAAGCCCGCACGGCGTACCTCAACGAACTTGGCTACAGCGTCATTCGCTTCACCAACCGCGAGGTCTTCAATCAGTACGAGGCCGTGCTGCAGCACATTGCGAATGAATGTGAGCGGCTTGTTGGCAGCGATACATTACCCTTACCCTAACCCTCTCCCAAAGGGCGAGGGAATCCGCTCCCTCTCCTCGTAGGAGAGGGCCGGGGTGAGGTTCACCAACCGCGAGGTCTTCAATCAGTGCGAGGCAGTGCTGCAACACATCGCCGAGGAATGCGAACGGATTGCTGAGAATGCGACGGTTTGACTCTGAGGATGAAACGGCGATACAATCAGCCGCAACCGTGCGACTATCGATAAAGCGATGCGGTGTAATAGGTGAGCTATGAGCGAGATCAAGTCGGAGAACAAATCAACACTAAAACGTGTCCTTCAATTCGAGAATATTGCCACAGTCTTGGGTTTTATTGTCGATACCATAACTTTGGCCTCGATCATTTTGGCGCTCAACTCACAAAACGCTTCTAGTCTGCCGCCAATTATCACGCCAGGTCTCGCATTAGGAATATGGTGCCTTGCTGCCTATACTTACATAGCACTTCTTCACTCTTATTGGGAAAAGCAGATGTCAGTGAAAGGATACAGTGACACGTTCGGAATGTTTCTGCTTAATGATCTTATGCTGCGTTTCCGCAACCCATTTGCATTGCTTCCAGCAGTTGTACTTATCATTACACTTCTCGGCATAGCAGGTGCAGATAAGTCAGGCTGGATAGGTGGGATTCTATTACTTGGTACTATTGCAGCGGTAGTGGGAATCGGTGTCTTCTATTACGAAATTCAATACAAAGCAGGTCAAGATAAGTCCAAGAGATTATTCAGGTTAACCGAGATTGATTTACAATGGGCGCTATGACATGGACGCCAT
>CAZKBQ010000101.1:0-14479 GCA_964550855.1 uncultured Anaerolineae bacterium | reverse complement strand
TTTTCGCCGATGCCGCCCAGCCGTTCGGCGCGGCCGATCTCCGTGCCGATGATCGACGCTTCGCCGCCCAGCGGCTTCGCGCCCTCGGCCACCACCACGATCGAGAAGGGCCGCCCCGCGCGATCGCGCTGCTCGATCTTCTCCGCCACTTTCTGCATATCGTAGGGAATTTCCGGGATCAAGATCACATCGGCTGAACCGGCTACGCCGGCGTTCAGGGCGATCCAGCCGGCATAGCGCCCCATCACTTCCACCACCATCACGCGCCGGTGTGATTCGGTGGTGGTGTGCAGCCGGTCGAGGCACTCGTTGGCAAACGACACGGCGGTATCAAAACCGAAGGTGATGACCGTTCGATCGAGATCGTTGTCGATGGTCTTGGGCACGCCAATCACGCGCAGCCCTTTCTGCGCCAGCACGTTGGCGATGTGCAGCGAGCCGTCGCCGCCGATGGCGATCAGCGCGTCGATCTTGTGCCGCTGCAACTTGCGAATGAGTTCATCGGAACGATCGACCTCGCGGACATTGCCGCGCTTGTCAGTCACCGGAAACTTCAGCGGATTGTTGCGATTGGTCGTGCCGAGGATGGTGCCGCCCTGATGTGTGATGCCGCGCACCCGCTCGCGCGTCAACGCGATGAGCTGGCCGTCGGGGTACTGTTCCGGCATCAACAGGCTCTGATAGCCGTCGCGGATGCCCACCACCTCCCAGCCGCGATTGAGTGCGGCCAGCGTGGCCGCGCGGATGACGGCGTTGAGGCCGGGCGCGTCGCCGCCGCCCGTATTGATGGCAATGCGCTTGATCGAGCGTGAGTGCGCACGCGGGCGCGTTCGGGTGGAAGAAGAAGCCATCGGTTGCCCCTCTCGACTTGAAGTGGTCTTATTGTAACACTGCGCCCGTCAAATCCGTGTATAATCTTTCAATCAACACCATGACCAACTTATTCGCCCTCCGAACCGATCAAGCGCCGATCCTGTCCTTCCTCGACACCGGCGGCTATCTGGGTATCAGCGCCGTGCCGGGCAGCGGCAAAACCCACGTCTTGTCGTATCTGGCCGCGCGCCTGGTGCGCGAAAAAATCCGCGACGACGAAGAAGTCCTCATCGTCACCTTCGCCAACAGCGCCGTCGATACCTTTGCGCACCGTATTCGCGCGTTTCTGCAGCGCGACGCACAGGCCCTGCTGCCCGATGTGGGCTATCGCGTGCGCACGCTGCACGGCCTGGCCCACGACATCCTGCGCGAACGCCCCGCGCTGTTGGGCCTGCCCGAAGACTTCGCCATCGTGGACGAGCGCATCGCCGACGGGCTGCTGGGCGACATCACGCAGAACTGGGCCAGAGCCAATCCGCAGATCTTCGAATACTTCGCCGACGCCACACTCGACGACAATCGCCGCAAATCGCTGCAGCGCGAGCGCTGGCCGGAGCTGGTCAAGCGCATCGCCCGATCGTTCATTCGCCGCGCCAAGGACCTGCAGTTGACGCCGGCGGCCGTGCGCGATGGCGCGCCCGCCTTTGACGGCGCGTGGTCGATCACGGCCATGTGCCTTGATATTTACGAACAGTACGAGCGCGGCCTGCGCTTTCGCGGCGGCCTCGACTTCGACGATCTGATCCGCCTCGCGCTCACCGGCCTGCAGACCGATCCGCGCCTGCTGGAGCGGCTGCGCGCCCGCTGGCCCTACATCCTGGAAGACGAAGCGCAGGACTCCAGCGAACTGCAGGAGAAAATCCTGCGGTTGCTGACCGAACGCGGCAACTGGGTGCGGGTGGGCGATCCCAATCAGTCGATCAACACCACCTTCACCACGTCGCAGATCAGGTTCCTGCGCGACTTTCTCGAAGAACCCGGCGTGGTCCCGATCGAGCTGGATCGATCCGGCCGGTCGTCCACGCGCATCATCGATCTCGCCAACCGCCTCGTCGAGTGGACGACGAGTGAACATCCCGCGCCGTCCATTCGGCGCAATGCGTTCCGGCCGCAGACGATCAAACCGGTGCAGCCCGGCGAACTGCCCGCCAACCCGATCGACGATCCCGCCGATACCGTGATCTTGTACCATCAGGCGCTCTCGCCCGATCGCGAAATGGCGTTGATCATCAAGTCGATCGCGCGCTGGCTGCCCGGCCATCCCGATCGAACGTGCGCCATTCTGGTGCCCGACAACCATCGCGGCGTCAGCTTTGCCGCCGCCCTGGTCGCGGCCGGAATTCCACACGATGAGTTGTTACGCAGCAGTGCGGATACGCGCACAGCGGCCAAGGCGCTGGGCCACGTGTTGCACTATCTGGCCGCGCCGTTGTCCGCCTCATTGCTGGAGCGGGCTTATCGCACCGTCAGCCTGCGCTTCGAAGACGCCGACGCCGAAAACGACGAGCAGCTGGACACGCTGCGCGAACAGGTCAGCGCCGGCCTCAAGCGCTGTCCGCAGGTGGAGGCGTATTTATGGCCGCGCCCCGATCTGGACTGGTTGGCCGATTACCAGCCCGCCCGCGATGATCAGGCGGTGCGCGCCGAGTTGATTCATTTTCGATCGATTATCACGCACTGGCTGGAAGCGGCCAACCGGCTGCCGATCGATCAACTTATCCTCACGGTGGCGCAGGACATGTATCAGGGCGCCGATCTCGATCGGGCCGCGCGCGATTTGGCGCTGGCGCACAAACTGGCCGTGGTGCTGCGCCAGATCGCCGACGAGCGCCCAACCTATCGCCTGCCCGATCTCGCCGCGGAACTCGATCGGGTGGCGAATAATCAGCAGCGCTTTATCGGCTTCGGCGAGGACGATCTGGGTTACCAGCCGCGTCCCGGCCTCGTCACTGTCGCCACGATGCACAAGGCCAAAGGATTGGAATGGGACCGCGTCTATCTGGCGGGCGTCAACAACTACGACTTTCCATCGGTCGAGGCGCACGACACCTATCGCAGCGAGACGTGGTACATCCGCGACGGGCTGAACCTGGAAGCCGAAGCCGTGGCACAGGTTGAGGCCATCGACAAGCGCGCCGACTACGTGATCGGCCCGGCCACGCTCAAAGCGCGCCTTGACTACGCGGAAGAACGCCTGCGCTTGCTGTACGTGGGCATCACGCGCGCCAAACGCGAACTCATCATGACGTGGAACACCGGCAGCCGCGATGACAGTCCGCGTCAGCCGGCCGCGCCGTTTCTGGCGTTGTACACGTTTATGGAATCGCGGCAAAGCGAGAATGACGAGGACGCAGATGACGCCGATTGAAGGCCGCCTGCCTCTGCACTTCCAATTCAGCCAGGCCAGCCTCAGCGACTACGTTGATTGCCCGCGCCGGTTTCAACTGCGCTACGTGCTGCAGCAGGCCTGGCCCGCTGTGGAAGCCGAACCGCTGCCGGAACGCGAGCGGCTGCTGGCGCTGGGCCAGCGCTTTCACCGCCTGATCCAGCAGCACGTCGCAGGCTTGCCCGTCGAGGCGTTGACCGCTTCGCTGGGCGAGGCCGAGCTCGTCCGCTGGTGGCAGGATTATCGGCGCGCGCTCAACACGACGCTGAGCGATCTGCCAACTTCACGCCGCGCTGAAGTGGCGCTGTCGATCCCGCTCGCGGGTTATCGTCTCGTCGCACACTTCGATCTGATCGCCGCCGACGCCGATCGGGCTGTGATTGTGGACTGGAAAACCGAGCAGCGCCGCCCCACCCGTGAACAGCTGTTGAATCGCCTGCAGACGCGCGTCTATCGCTATCTGCTGACCGAAGCGCAGCAGCGCCCGCCCGGCACGGTGTCGATGATCTACTGGTTCGCCCAGCATCCCGATCGACCGGAAGTGCTGCCCTACGACGCCGCGCAGCACGCCGCCGATGACGCTTTTCTGCGCGAACTGATCGACGAGATTGCAAACCGCGCCGCGCAGGACGGTGAATGGGACAAGACGCCGCACGAACGCAAGTGCGCCTACTGCACCTATCGCTCGCTGTGCGGGCGCGGCATCGTCGCCGGCGTGATCGATCCCGATCAAGATGAGGCGGAACTCAGCTCGGACATCGACTTTCGACTGGAAGACATCGACCCGATCGAGTATTAGCGTACACCCCAAGAATCCCGATCGGCCATCGAAAATCTGCAATCTAAAATCTAAAATCTGCCATCTGCAATCCCAAATCTCCATGCCCTGGCTCTCGCCCCCACCCGTCACCCCCAGCCCCGCGCTGATCGCCGCCGTCGGCGGACAGCCGCTCATTGCGACGTTGCTGGCACAGCGCGGCCTCAACACACCTGCTGAGGCGCTGGGCTTCCTCGATCCCGATCATTACCGCCCGGCCCCGCCCGTCGAACTGCCTGATCTGGCCTTCGCCGCCGATCGGCTCTACCGCGCCATCACGCGCGGCGAAAAGATCGCCGTGTGGGGCGACTTCGACGCCGACGGGCAGACCGCCACCACCCTGCTCGTCTCGCTGCTGCGCGACCTGCGCGCCGACGCGACGTATTACATCCCCCGGCGCCTCACCGAATCGCACGGCATCAAATTGCCCGCGCTCCACCGGCTGCTCGAACAGCACATCGACGTGCTGCTCACCTGCGACACCGGCATCAGCGAACATGCCGCCATTGATGAGGCGCGGGCGCGCGGGGTGACGGTGCTCGTCACCGACCATCATGATTTGCCCGAAGAGCTGCCCGCCGCCGACGCGCTCGTCAACCCCCAGCGGCTGCCGCCGGATCACGCGCTGCGCCACCTGCCGGGCGTGGGCGTGGCCTTCAAACTGGCGCAGCAGGTACTGCACCTGGCCGGCGAAGACACCCGCGCCGACGACTACCTCGATCTGGTCGCGCTGGGCATCGTCGCCGACGTGGCCGAGCAGCGCGCCGACACGCGCTACCTGCTGCAGCGCGGGCTGCAGCACCTCAAGCGCACGTCGCGGCTGGGCCTGCAGGTGCTGATGGCACAGGCCCAGCTGGATACGGACAACCTCACCGCCGAGCACATCGGCTTTCAGATCGGGCCGCGCCTCAACGCCCTGGGCCGCCTGGGCGACGCCAATCTATCAGTAGAACTACTGACTACTGCCGACCTGACCCGCGCCCGCATCCTGGCCGCACAGCTGGACGGCCTCAACAACCAGCGCAAGCTGCTCATGGATCAGATTTACGCGGCGGCGCAGGAACAGATCGCCGACGACGACGCGCTGCTGGACTACGCCGCGCTTGTGCTGATCAATCCGCACTGGCACAGCGGCGTCATCGGGCCGGTGGCCAACCGGCTCGCCGAGCAATATCAGCGCCCCGTCGTGCTGCTGGTGGACGGCGGCGACGGCACGGCGCGCGGCTCGGCGCGCTCGGTGGCGGGCGTGGACATCACCGCCGCGCTCAAACGGTGCGGCGCGCATCTCAACAACGTGGGCGGGCATCCGGGCGCAGCCGGCCTGTCGCTGCCGGTGGACAACCTGCCCGTCTTTCGCCGCGCGCTGTCAGACGCCGTCAAGGCGATCCGCGACACAACCGTCGAGACCGGCACGCGCATCGACGCCGAACTCACGCTCGATCAGCTCACGCTCGATCTGGCGCGCGAGGTCGAGCGGCTCGCGCCCTTCGGCGAAGGCAACCCGCGCGTGACCTTTGCCACGCGCGCCGTCACCGTGGAACGCAGCCGCACCTTTGGCCGCAAGTCCGAACACCGCGAGATCGTCATCGCCGACGAGGCGGGCCGCACCCAGGCGCTGACGTGGTGGCGCGGCGCGGGCCTCGACCTGCCCGACAGCCGCCTCGACGTGGCCTACGCGATCAAAAGCAGCAACTATCACGGCGAGATCGCCCTCAACGTCGAATGGATCGATTATCAGATTTCCGCCGCGCCGGCGATCGAGATCGCACCCGCGCGTCAAATCAACGTGATCGACTGGCGATCTCAACCTGCCGTGCAAGTGGCGGCTCAACTTCAACCCGATTGGTTGATCTGGGCCGACGGGCCCGCAGCGCCGCCGCAGCAGGCCGTCCGCCGTTACGATTTGCCAGAGGCCGAAACGCTCGTCATCTGGTCGGCGCCGTGCGGCTGGCGCGAACTGGAATACGCCGTGCAGCGCGTGAAACCCCAGACCATCGTGCTGTGCGACGCCGACGGCGCGGACGATGGCGTCGAAGCGTTTCTCAAGCGGCTGGCCGGCCTGCTGCGCCACGACCTGACGCGGCGCGGCGGCCGGGTCGATCTGGCGCGGTTGTCGGCGGCGCTGGGACAGCGGCTGGTCACGGCGCGCAAAGGCGTGGAGCGCCTGGAGGCCAACGGCCAGCTGCGCGTCGTCGAATGGAGCGACGATCACGTCACCGTCGAAGCCCATGACGGCGAGGCCCGCGCCGAGGCCGAAGACGTGCTGGCCGAACTAAAGGTGCTGCTGGCCGAGACCGCCGCGTGGCGCGCCAACTATCGACGCATGCCGCCGGGGCCGATCGAAGCGTTGGGCCGCCGCAGCCGATCGGGGCGGGAGAACAGCCGGTGAATTTTGATCTACGGGAAATTACTGATCGAGACCGGGATTGGCTCCGGCGCTTCATCGTTCAGCGCTGGGGAGCCGATCGTCTGATCGTGCACGGCACGCTTTACCATCCGCACCAGCACGCCGGTTTTGCGATCTTCGAGGGCGATCAACCGATTGGGGTGATTACATACCGCCTCGAAGCGGGCGCGTGCGAGATTACCACCCTGGACAGCGTCCGCGAACGGCAGGGCGTGGGCACGGCCCTGATCGAGGCGGTGATCGATCGGGCGCGGCAATCGCACTGCGCGCGCGTCTGGCTGATCACCACCAATGACAATCTCAACGCGCTGCGCTTCTATCAGCGCCGGGGCCTGGCGCTGGCCACGCTGCACCGCGAGGCGGTGACGCGCGCGCGGCAGATCAAGCCGGAGATTCCGCTCATCGGCGAGTTCGGCATTCCCATCCGCGATGAGCTCGAGTTGGAGATGAGGCTGTAGCAGAGGCGGCCCGTCACACTGGCTGTGCTGGTGACGCGGGCGGCCACGCGCCATCAACGGCGCTCATGCGGATGGGCGTCGTAGTAGTCGGCCAGCACGCGCTCGATCTCAGACATCAGGGGGCGACCATAGCGCCGCAGATCGTCCGGGTCGGGATTGTTCAGCGCGTAGTCCAGCAGCAGGCGCGCCCGTTCCAGCGTGTAAACCAGTTGATCAAAGTTGACCGGTTCCGGCTGATGCGCCGGGGCCGGTGGCTCGATCGGGGCGGCGGGGGCCGTGCCATTACCCGATCGGGCCTGGCGACGAAGCAGGACATCGCTCAGTTCGGCGATCTCGTTGCCGGCCAGCAGCACAAACGCATCGGCGCCGGCGGGCAGAAAGCGCCGCTCCATGTAGGGGAGTGAACTGACGCCTACAATGTAGGCGTCCGGCGCGCGCCGCCGAATTTCACGCACGCCGTCCAGGCCGTTCATTTTCTTCTCGAAGTTGTTGTACACGACGTAGGCGTCGTAGGCCAGCGATGAGGCGAGCGCGTCTTCCACACAGCTGAACGGCTGCACCGTTTCGCCGTTCAGTTTGTGCGAGACGCCGCGCGCCACTACTTCGCGGCGGGGGTATGCGCCACTGACCAGGGCTACGCTCATGTCGGTTCCTGTTGGCCGGGCCGTGCGGCCGCCTGCTATGACTGTACCGCAAGACGGCCCGGCGCGAAGTTACACCCACGTTTCAATATGCTAACAAAGAGCGGCCGGCGACTATTTGACTTGAAAGCCTTCGCTGAGTAAAATTCTGTATCCCCAGCCCGTGGAGGCCACTTATGCTTGTGCGTGAAAGAATGTCAACCCAACCGGTATTGTGCGCCCCCGATCTGCCCGTTGCCGAGGCCCTGGAGCAGATGAAGCAAAAACGCATCCGCCGCATGCCGGTCGTCGACAAGCACGGCAAGCTGGTCGGTATTGTGTCGGACAAGGACTTGCTGCGGGCCTCGCCTTCGCCGGCCACCAGCCTGAGCGTCTGGGAAATTACGTATTTGCTGTCCAAAGTCAAGGTGTCGGATGTGATGACCCGCCAGGTCATCACCATCGCCGAGGACACGCCGCTGGAAGACGCTGCGCGCATCATGGTGGACAACAAGATCGGCGGGCTGCCGGTGGTAAACGCCCAGGGCGCGGTGGTGGGCATCATCACCGAGACCGACATCTTCAAGTCGTTCATCGACGCGCTGGGCGCACGCAAAAAGGGCGTGCGCGTGACCACGCTGGTCACCGATCGCAAGGGCCAGCTGGCCAAGATCACCGCCGACATCGCGGCCGCCGGCGGCAATATCGTGGCCCTGGTGGAAGTGCCCGGCACCGACCCCACCAATTACGAAGTGATGTTCAAAGTCATCGACATGGACATGCCCAAACTGCTGGGCGTGCTGAAGCCGCACGTCATCCGCGTCACCGACGCGCGTGAAGCCTGAGTGACTGCCCCACCCGCCACCGACAGCCTCGCCTCCGCCAGAGGCGAGGCTGTTGCATTTAGCCTCATGCGGCGGCGCGTCCCGGTCTTGATCTTTGGGCTGGCCGCGCTGGCGCTGCTTGCGCTGGCGGCGACACCAACGCGGGCGCGCCCCGCCACCCAGCCCGATCCGACGATCCTCGTCAACGCGCAAGCCCGGCCGGCCAGCCTGTGTCTGGCCGGCGGGCAGGCCCGCCCAATTACCCACACCTTTGTCGAACAGGCCGGCGGCGCCGGACAGATACTGACGCGCACGGCGCGCTATGCCGCCCTATCCGGCGACTGGCTCACCGATGCCCTGCCCCCCGCCCCGCGCCTCGTCAACATTACGCCCCTTGGCACCACCACGCTTACCGAGAATGCCGATCTGCCCCAGACTGTTGCCGACCTCGCCGCATCCCAACAACTGCGCGACATCGATCTGGTCATCACGTTCGACGGGCGGACGTCCGCCGGCGAAGTGTTCTCCACCACCGATCGGCTGCGCCTGACGATCACGGCCGACGGGCGCTGCACGGCGCGACTGCCGCTGGTGGCCGCACCACCCATGCCGCCGTGGCAGCCCAAGACTCCACCGCTGATCACGCGCTGGACGGCCGACGTTTCGCCGACCAATGCCCGCCCGGAATATCCGCGTCCTCAATTTACACGGGATGAATGGCTCAACTTGAATGGCGAATGGCAGTTTGCGTCGGGCCCACGCTACATCGTTCCGCCGTTCGGTCAAAATCTGCCGGAAACGATCCTGGTGCCGTTTCCGGTTGAGTCGGCATTGTCGGGCATCATGCGGTCTGAGACGACGATGTGGTATCGGCGGCTGTTCACCGTGCCGCGTGAATGGGCCCGGCAGCGCGTGCAGCTCAACTTCGACGCGGTGGATTGGGAAGCGCGCGTGTGGGTCAACGGCCAGCTGGTCGGCACGCACCGCGGCGGTTACGACACGTTTAGCTTTGACATCACCGACTGGCTGCGGCCCGATTCCAATGAGTTGATCGTGTTTGTGTACGATCCGACGGATTCGGCCAACGTGCCGATGGGCAAGCAGCGGCTAAATCCGCGCGTGATCTGGTACACGGCCTCGTCGGGCATCTGGCAGACGGTCTGGCTGGAACCGGTGCCGTCCACGCCGATCACGCGGCTGGCGCTGACGCCGGATGTGGCCGGTCAGCGGTTGCAGGTGACGGCCTTTGTGGACGGGCCGCCCGATCTGACTGTGGAAGCCACAGCCGCGATCGCCGGAGAACCGATCGGGTTTGCCACCGGGCCGATCAATGCGCCGTTCGATCTCAGCTTGCCCAATCCACATGTGTGGACGCCCGACGATCCGTTTCTGTACGATCTGCGCGTGGTGCTCAAACGCGGCGACGTCATCGTGGATACCGTGGGCAGTTATTTCGGCATGCGCACCATTGGCCTGCAGCGCAGCGAAACCACCATGCGACCGCTCCTGAATGGCCGCATCGTCCTGCAGCAGGGCGTGATGGATCAGGGCTACTGGCCCGACGGCCTGTACACCGCCCCAACGGACGAGGCGCTGCGCTTCGATGTGGAACAGGCCAAGGCGCTGGGTTTCAACGTCGTCCGCAAGCACATGAAGGTGGAACCCGCGCGCTGGTATTACTGGGCCGACAAACTGGGCTTGATGGTCTGGCAGGACATGCCCGCCCTGCGTGACGACATCTTTCCGAACGCCGAGGAACAGGCGCAGTTCCAGATCGAACTGCGTGAAATGATACTGGAGCACTACAATTCGCCGTCGATCATCGTGTGGGTGTTGTTCAACGAGAAGTGGGGCCAGTACGAGGCCAAGGCGCTGACGCAAATGATGCGCGGTTGGGACGCCACGCGGCTGATCGACAGCGCCAGCGGCTGGTATTACGAGTACGTCGGCGACATCCGCGACTATCACTGTTATCCGTCGCCGTGCCATATGGTGTACGAAGCACTCAGGATGATCGCCCAGGGCGAGTATGGCGGCGTGGGCCTGGTGGTGCCCGGCCACCACTGGAGCTGGCGCGGCTATGCGGCGGAATGGCAGGATACCGGCCCGCAGCTGGCGGGGCGCTACCGCCAGCTGATCAACGAGGTGATCGATCGGATCTCGCCCGGCGCCAGCGCCGCCATTTACACCCAGTTGTACGACGTGGAGAATGAGCTAAACGGTCTCTGGACTTACGATCGCGCCGTGTTGAAAGTTGACCCGCAGGTGATCCGCACCGCCAATGAACGGGTCACCGGCATCAACTACAATCCGCCTGAGGCAGCGCCCTAATCGGCCGGCGAGACGATCAACAGGCGGCTGTCTGACCGACCCCACTGCTCCGGCTCATACATCAGGAACACGCGCGCGGGCAGCGCGTTGAAGACGCCCGCCCGCGTCACCCGCGCGCGATAAGTAAACGTGTGCGCGCCATGCGTCAGCTGCGTCACGTAAAGCACCACCCGATCGGCGCGCACTTCCTTCTGGTTGTAGCCGTTGCGCGCATAGGTAAACTCGTCGTAATCGCCATAATCGTTGCGACGCGCCACAAAGCTGGTGGTGCTCAGCCGCTCGTTCAGCGCCTCCAGCCCGCCCGGCAGCGGATCCTCCAGGGCCGCGTACCAGCCGTCGGCGGGCAGCGTCACCTTGAGCTGCACCTCGATCACATCGCCCACTTTCGCCTGCGTGATCGGCCGATGCGTGCGCGGATCGAGATAGGCGCGCGTCACCGAGATCGGCCCGGTGGCGCGGCCTGTCACACCACCGATCATGAGCTGCGAAGTGATCTTGAAGTAAACCCGCGCCGCCGGCCCGTCGCGCTCAATCCGCACCCGATTGACCCCCGCCTGCAACTGCGTCCCCGCCACGCGCAACGACTGCTGCCCGTCCCGCATCGACACCGTGCCCTGCTGCAACAGGCGATCATTCACATACACGCGATACGCCGACTGGGCCGTCAGTTCGTGGGCGGTGCGCAGATAATCCGTCAGGGCCACGATGGTATAGGCCGTTTCCTGCGTCGTGCCCCAACCATCCGCCGAGCGATGCGCCATCAGCCAGCGCACTGCCTTCGGCACCAGCGGATGATCGGGCGCCAGCCGCACCAACGCAGCCAGTGACAGGGCGGTGCTGCGCGTGGTGGAGGCCAGCGTCTTGCGATGATACTCGCCGTCTTCGACGGGCGTCGGCCAGTAAGCGCCAGCCTGATCCACCGTGGCGCCATCGATCACGGCGTTCAGCCAGCGTCGCGCGCCCGCATCATCGCCCACTTCCGCCGCAGCCAGGGCCAGCGCGGCGCGCGAAAACGCATCGAGATCGCTCGTATCGGAAAACTGCCGCGTGGCGGCGGCCTCGCCGTGTCCGCTGATCGCCAGCGCCAGCAGCGCATACGCCGACAGGCGCGCATCGGTGAATCGAGGCAGACGCGCCTTTAGATAAACCGCGCCCCGATCGATCACGCCGTCGTCCACGGTATAACCGGCCTGTCGGGTCAACGCCAGCCCAAGCAGCACATAGGCCGTCTGGTAATCGTCGGTGGCGTCGTCATACCACCAGCCCCAGCCGCCGTCGTCGTGCTGATAACCGTACAGGCGCTGCAGACCCGCGCTGATCTGGCCGGGCAGCCGCGCCGACAGTTCGGGTTGTGACACGCCCAACACCTTCAAGGCCCGACCGACCACCGCATTAGGCAAGGCCTTGCTCATCGTCTGCTCCACACAGCCATGCGGATAGCCGGTGAGATACGTTAACCCATCCAACATCGCCGCCGCGATCGACGGCGAAACATCGATCTGCAACGTCGAAGCCGCGGGCAGCGCCGCGTCGGGCAGCACAACCGACTGTTCGATGACGTCGGTTACTTCACCTACGATCGATTCGACTTCGGGCACGGCCAACGGCGCGATCGGTAAAACCACCCGAACGGCATCGGCGGCCCGATCGGTTTTCGCGCTGAACGTCACCGTGATCGACCCCGGCGCTGCGGCTTCGGCCCACCAGCCGACCGTCACCGCCGACTGCGCCGGCAGCGTGATCATCTGCGGGCCGGCGATGAGCGGCAGGCCCACCGCCGTGACGCTCACCAGCACCGTGCGCGTCAGAGTCGTATTATTGTGCACGCTCGCTGCCAGCCACACCCGATCGCCCTGCACCAGCGTCCGCGGCACGTTCGGGCGAATCACCAGGTCTTGCGTGGTCGTGACAGACAGCTGGGCCTCGCCGACGCGCGGAAACTCGTCGGCCGTGATGGCGCGCGCCACCACCTGCCAGCGTGTCAGGGCATCGGCCAAGGTCAACGTCACCGTCACGTAACCGTCGGCATCGGTGCGCAGCGACCCATTCCAGAAGACCGTGTCCGGGAAGTTAAAGCGTGGATTGCCCACCAGATTTTCGCCGCCGCCGCCACCGCCGCACTCGCACGGCAGATACCGCTGCGGCCGCAACGAGTCGTAGGTCTGCACGCTGTCCGCGCGCGGCCCGTAAAACGCCGTAAACACGTCGGCGGCCTGCGCGCCGCTCAAGCTCAACACGGCCTCGTCGACCACGACCAACGATAGCGCCGCGCGCACCGGCCGGCCCGCCGCGTCGGTCACGCGCACCGTCAGCGTGGCAGGCTGCCGTGGGGCGTAGCCGGATCGATCGGCCGCCAGCGACACCGCCAGCCGCCGTTCTGCGGCGGAGACGCGCACCTCCGCGCTCGCCACCAGCAAACGCGCCTCGACCCTCGACAGCCAGTCGCGCCCGTCCGGCGCCGTGACCGGCTGATAAGTATTTATCATGATATGCACGTTCGGCGCGTCGTCGTCCTGCAGGTGCACCGGCACTGTGGTCAGCGGCGCGGTGAGATCGATCACCTGTGTGCGGCGCACCCGGCCGCGTTCCACGGTGAGCCAGGCCGGGCCGCTTACCGCCGAGCGCACGGTCAACAGCGCCGTGTCGCCGGATACGTACTCGGTCTTGTCGGCGCTCACCGTCAGCGTCTGCGCCTCTTCCGCGCCGGCCGCCCACCGACCGGAGCCATCGTCGATCAAGATCCATTCTTCGCGCGGCTGCGACTGCGCACTTTCGATTTTCACACGATACCAACCGGCTTGAGGTGCTTTGAGTTTAAACGTGGCCTGGCCGGCGGCATCCAGGCGTGTCACGACCTGCGCGACCGGCCGCTGGGTGTTGCGATACTCACTGACGATGGTGGCCGTCAGCGGCACATGCCCCAGCGGCTGATCGAAGATGTCCCGGGCCAGCGCCTCAAACTCGATCGGTTGATCGATGCGATACAGGCGCGGCAGCCAGGTGAACGACAACTGCGCGGGCGCGTCATACACGTCCAGCGGCGCGGAACTGCTGATGGACTGGCCGCCGTCGTCAACTGCGGTGGCTTCGATTAAAACGGCCGCGCTGGATGCGCCGTCGAACTGATCGCCGGTCAGACGCGGCGTGATGACGCCCTGCCAGCGGCCCTGCGCGTCGGTACGGCCTTGCAGCGTATAGGCGTTCAGCGGCACCCAGTCGATGCGCGGTGCATCTTCGCCGTACCACCACTGGGACTGACGAACGTAAAAGCGCAAGGTCACCGAGGCTCCGACCAGCGGCGCATCGAAGAACGTGCGAGATTCCACGGTGACGCTGAGCGGGACGTTGTTGACCGCGCGGGCTCGATCGGGCCGCACCGACACCGCAAAATCGGGCTTGCGGTAATCCTCCACTTGAAAGGTCTGCGTGTGAACTTCGTCTTTGATCTGCACTTCGATGGCATATTCGCCCAGTGTGCCGCCTTCGGCCAGATCGAACGAGACCGCCAGCGTGCCAAATTCGTCGACGTGCAGCGTACGAGTTTCGATGAGGTTGCGGCGGGCGTCGCGCAGCCGGACGTTGATGTCCCACTCCAGCGGAATCCGGCTGTAGATGGCGTCATTGTCATAGCGCGCCATGATCTGCGCGTGCACCGTCTGCCCGGGCTGGTAGATGGGCCGATCGGTGTATACGACGACGCGCGTATTCAACACGGGCGGCGGCGCGGCCGGGCGCGTCCACCACGTGCGCGGCCGCTGCGACC
>CAZKBQ010000100.1:0-14914 GCA_964550855.1 uncultured Anaerolineae bacterium | reverse complement strand
GGCGCGGCGCAGTGACGGGCGCATCGGCCAGCCAGCCGGCGAGCTCGGCGTCGAGAGGAGTTGAACGATCGGGGGCGCGGGCCATGACGCTTGTTTCCAGATCACAGGATCGAACTGACGAGCGGCGGGATCATCAGGTAGCACAAGCCGGACACAATGAACAGCAGCGCGCTGTAATAGGTCATCTTGATCAGGTGCGTGCCTTCGCTGGCGACGATGGCAAAGGCGTTGATCAGCGCCAGCAGGATGATCATGCCGACCGTGATGTTGCCCAGAAACTCCAGCCGGGGCGCGCCAAAGCTGAACATGGTGCCCAGGTTCAGCGCGGCCGAGGCGGCTGTCGCATCGGTGCCTTCGCCCAGCGTGGTCATAGCGGCATTCAGGCGTTCGGCAAACTGCTGCAGCACGCCCAGCAGAAAGACCATGAGGCCGGCCATGACGGCGTGCATGACGACGGTCAGCCACGAGAAGGTGGCGCCCACGCCGCGCCGTTGGGCGCGCAGCATGGCGGTCTTCATCGTAAAATCGCTGGTGCAGATGCCGGCCGCTTCGGGGTCGCCGCCCAGGTTGACGGCTTCAAAGAAGATTTTGACGCTCTGATCGGCCAGCTGGCTGCCGGTCTCGGTGCCGAAGGTAAACCAGCACAGGCGCGGGTCGCCAAAGGATTTGAGTCGCAAGTCCAACAAGCGGATGTCGCCCTGCAAGGTGGGAAATGAATCGAGTTTGATGGAGGCCAGCGCTTCTTTGAGCGTGGTGCCGCGCGAGGTGGCGGTGCCGCCCACCGATCGGAAGAAGGCGCTGATCTCTTCGTCCTTCTGGCTGACTTCATTGTCGGCGCGGCTGGCCACAATGCCCACCGGCAGCAGGAAGATGCCGGCCACGATCATCAGCCAGCCTTTGTCCAGGCCCAACGCCGCCAGTCCAATCACCGTCATCGTCCCGATCGGCGCCAGCCAGAAAAACAGCTGGCGGCTGCGCCGCATGCGCCGACTGCCCAGCTTGAGCGGCACCATCTTCACTTCCTGCGGCGAGGCGCGAAATAGAACCCAGGCCAGACCGAAAGCCGCCGAAACGGACACCATGATCATCAACAACATGGTGGTGGTGCCCAGGTCGTAGATGATGGAGCTGACCATGTTGATGATGACGATCAGCGCCGCCGAGACGGTCATGGAGACGTAGGCGTCGTTCCACTTCTTCAGGCTTTCCAGCTTGCGCAGGTAGTCGTTGGTATATTGCTCACCCTGCACGTTCGATTCGCGCTGCAGGAAGGCGGCCAGCGGCTCGCCGGAGCGCAGCGCGTCGCTGAGACGCAGCAAAAACTTTTTGGTGTCGGCCGACGCGGTCTTTTCGCCGATGAGCCGCACGGCGTCGGGATAGTTGTAGCGCAGGTTCTCGGCCACCTCGTGGATGCTCTTGAAGTATTTGCTGGGCGGGCAGGCCAGCTGGCGGGCCAGGCTGAAGACGCGGCTGCGCGAAATGCCGGCCGCCGCCGTGGCCGCCATGTAGGTGAGCTGGTAGAAGAGATCGAAACTGGAGATCTCTTCAAAGTAGTCCTTGACGCTGCGCTTCCGCGAGGACGGCGAAGACGTCGTAGAAATTCTTGAGCTTTCGATCGACATGTAGCCTCTGCAGGATTTTCGCCCGGCGTTTGAGCTCGGTGTAGATGACCTTCTTTTTGAAGGGCGGGATGCCGCGCCGGATGGCGATTTTCTCTTCGAGCAAATAACTGTTCATGAAGCCCGGAAATTCAAACGAGTCGGTGGCCGGGTTCCACCGAAAGGTCTCGATGAACGAGAAGCTTTCGGTGATGGGATCGTAGCCGACGATCTCGTTGATGCTGGTGACGCGGCGGGCCATGCCCTTGCCCGTAATGCGCACCGCCGCCTGAATCACCACACAGTCCAGGGTGTCCACGTAGGTCTTGGGGATGTTGATGGGCTCGCCGGTGAGACGCTGAATGAGTTTCTCCACGGTGGAGGCGTGAAAAGTGGACATGACGCCGTGGCCGGTCTGCATGGCCTGAAAAGCGATGGCGCCTTCCTCGCCGCGGATCTCGCCGACGATGATGCGATCGGGCCGCTGCCGCAGCGCCGCCTTCAGCAGATCGAACATGCCCACTTCCGCGCCGGTGTTTTCTTTGGCCGAGCCGCGGGTGGTCTCGCGGATCCAGTTATGGTGCGGCACGATCAATTCGGGCGTGTCCTCGATGCTGACGATCTTTCGATCGGGCTTGATGAAGGTGGTGATGGCGTTCATGGTGGTGGTTTTGCCGCTGGCGGTGGCGCCCACCACAAACATGTTCAGGCCCTCTTCCAGCACAAACGACAGATAGGCGGCCATCATGTAGTCCATCGTGCCGAACTCGATCAGTTCCATGATGCTGGTGGGCACGCTCGAGAACTTGCGGATGGTGAAGTTGCTGCCGCGCTTGCTGACATCGGTGCCATAGACGATGTTGATACGGGAACCGTCGGGCAGGGTGGCATCCACGATCGGGTTGCGCACCGTTACCGGTTTCTTGATCCATTCGCCCATCCAGATGACGTATTCGTCCAGATCGTCTTCCGTGTCAAAGACGATGGCGGCCTGCAGGCTGTGGAAAATCTTGTGCTCGATGAAGACGTGGCCGACGCCGCTGCAGCTGATGTCCTCCAGATACTGGTCCAGCAGCAGCGGCGACAGCAGGGCAAAACCCACCTTGTCGCGCACGATGACGTACTTCAGCGCTTCATACTGCCGCGGCGTGATCTTGATCTTGTGGCTGGCGCCGTTGAGGGTGACGCTGGCGTCGATGACTTTGAGCAGCTCGGCTTCTTTGTCTTCGGGCGTGACCGCCGTCCCGATGGTTTCCACAAAGTTGAGCAGCTGCTGTTCCACCTGCGGCACGATGGCGGACAGATCGATGGTGAGGTGCGGCTCGATCGGGATGTAGTGATCGCGCGCGCCGCGCTCGTCCGGGTAAATGTGAATGAACAGGCCGCCTTCGGCCGTGGGATAAATGAGATTGCGGTGCTCCAGTTCGCCCATGTCGCGGGTGAGCTTGGGGTAATAGTCGGGCACGCCGATCTGGTCGTAGGGCAGCGTGTGCAGATAATCGGCCAGCATGGGCGAGTTTTGCGCGGCGTCCATCAGCGCTTTGGGCAGGATGGCGCGCAGGCTGCAATGGGGGCCGTGATCGCAGCCGGCCTGGCTATAATCCGGGGTAAAAGGCAATTCGATGCGCGGCATGGTGTCTGGCGCCGGCGGCGGCGCTAGCCTTTCGCCTTGTTGATCGGGATGACGCGGATGCCCCAGCCCGGTTCCACTTCAAAGCTGATGATATTGCCCGTGGTCTGCTCGGCGCCGCGCACCTTGGTGACTTCCAGCGTCTTGACCAGCTTGTTGCCCACTTCTTCGGTGCGCAGCTGCAGGTGGGCGTCACAGAGCGACCGGATGCGCGCCAGCAGCTCGCGCGTGAGGCCGTGCGAGTGGACGATGACGAGCACGGTGGTGCCGTCGGCGCACAACCGCTTGCTATCCTCAAAGAACCCCAGCACCTCCTTGTCCGACGACTGCGGGATGGACGCCGTCAGCGAATCCACGAAGATCAGCTCGCGGCCCTGTTCCTGGCGCATGGCATTCAACAGGGTGAGCGGCGCATCCTTGCCCAGTCGCGATGTCTCGATGGGGAAGACGCGCAGCCTGTCCAGCAGCAGGTAATCCAGAATGTTCAGGTTCAGGCTGCGCATTTGCTTGACCAGGCTTTTCACCGAGTTTTCACTGGTGAAGAGCGAGAGCTTGTATCCGTCCACCAGCGAGCCGTGCATCAGCTGTTGGGCCAGCACCGATTTGCCTGCGCCGGAGTCGCCTTCGATCAAGGTCAGCGAACCGAACGGCACGCCGCCGCCCATCTTGCTGTCCAGGTCGTAGTTGCCGGTGGAGATCAGTCGGGTGGTCTTGTCGTCCTCGTTGACCAGCAGCGGCTTGATCTTGGTGATCAGTTCCACCGGCCCAAACGGCTTGATCAGAAAGTCATCCACGCTGGAGCCGGGGCCAATCTCCAGGTTTTCCAGCTGGGTCTCATCCGCGATCATGATGATGCGGATGTGCTCGGTGCTGGGATCGCGCCGGATGGACCTGGCGATGTCGTTGCCCTTGGCGTTAGGCAGCCTGAAGTCCACCATCACCAGATCGGGCTGTTCGCGGCGGGCCTTGCGCTGGCCGTCCGGGCCGTCGGTGGCGACGCTGACGAGATAGCCTTCTTCCTCGAGCGGATAGCGCATCAGCTCGACGAGCTGCAGGTCGTTTTCAATGATCAGAAGTTTCTTCTGCTTTTGCGGCACGATTCACCTCAAGCCGGCGCCGTATGCAGCCCGGCCGCGCTGCGCGGCGCAGCGGATGCGGGCCGGCGGGCCGCAGGGCCGGGACAGCTCATCGGGTGAAGACGGCCGTGACGGCCACACCGTTGGGCGTGCTCACGGTGACGACGTTGACGGTGGGCGAGCCGACGGTGAACATCAGCGGTATGGTGATCACCATTTCTTCGCCCGGATTCAGGATGTCCGGCTCCCACTGTTCGAGTGTCGCGGGTGCGCTGGCGTAGATCACACGCGTCCACTGCCCGTAGGGCACCCAGTCGATGTGCGGGCTGAACAGCGTGTCGGTGTATTGCGCGATGACGTCCCAGTGCGCGAAGTCGGCCAGTTTGACGGAGCCGGTATTCTTCACGGTGACGTACAGCGTGTCGCCGGGGCCGGACAGGACCGTGCTCAGCGTCGACAGGTTGGTGCGCTCCTGTTCGGCCAACCGGGCCTGCAGGCCGCGTGCGGCTTCAGCCACGCTGGCCTGGGTGGTGATGGCATTCTGCGAGATGCCCAGCATGGCCAGCATTAACACGCCGATGATAATCAGGCCGGAAATGGCGTTTTCCATGCGCCTTCACCAACTGACAAAGATCTCATCGCTGATGCCGTTGGGCAGCACGACTTTGATAAAGTAGGTGCCGGCGGCGGGCGGCACGGCAAAATGCACGGTCATGCGCAGCGTCGCGCCGGCCCGCCACTCGGTGTCGTTCTCCAGCGCATAAGTCCAGTTGGGGCTGCCACTGTTGTACGGGATGCGAACGAAGTTGTTGTCCGGCCCAAAGAACAGATCGCAGGCCGCCGGCGGCGCGATGCGCAGGCTGCCCACGTTCTTCACCCAGATCAGCACATCGCTGCCCGAGCGCGTGGCGTGGATGATCTCGATCTGACTCTGCATCCGCTCGTCGATGCGGCGCTGCATGCTGGTCATGGCGTCGCTGCTCTGCGAGATCGCCGGAAAGATGGCGTTGAACACGAAGACGGCCGAGACGACGCCGGCGATGATGAGCAGCGCCGTGACAATGGTCTTATCCAAGGTTGGCCTCTTCCATCAACGCCAGTGCTTCGCCTACGTTGGGGGTGCGGCCCAGCGCTTCGTCCAGCGCCAGCAGGCAGGTCAGCACATCATTGGCCGCCACGCTCTCTGGATCGGGTTCTTTGTTGAGGGAGGCCAGCCGCAGGAGCACGACCTGCGTGCCGGCGTCCAGCAGACCTTTGCTCACGCACGTCTCCACTAGGCGGATGGTGCGGCCGCTGCCCAGCCGATGAATGGTGTCGTTGATCCACTCGGCCAGTTTAATCATGGCCGATTGATCGATATTGACGGCGGCGGGCGTCGAACGCACTTCGTCCAGCGACACTTTCCTGGTGGCGACGGCCGGTGGGGTGGCCGGGGCCGCCGGGGCGGTTGTGGTCTGAGCGCGGTTTAACTGCGCCACCGCTTCGGCCGGCGGCGCGGTGTCTTCGGCGCGCAGCGTGGGATAGTAATGCACCAGCACCTGCTCTTGAATATCCAGCAGGGTGCGCTGAATCTCGTTCTTCAGAATTTTGAGCTCGTACTCAAGGGCCTTGACGCGCTGATCGAGTTCCATGGCGGCCTCGCAAATGATCCATTCCAGAGTGTGTTGATGGTAGTGTAATTCAAGCCCGGCGCGCCTGGGGTTTCGCTTCCGTTACGGAAGCATAGCAGGCTACGGGTATGAGGCGTGGAGCGCGGCTTGCTGCAAGCCGGCGTCTTGCGGGCGCAAACGCAGTGCTGCCTGGTACCAGTGTGCGGCCTGTGCGCGAAGGTCGGCGCGCCGGTTTTCGTTGCCGTCGGCCTCCGCCAGCTGCCAGTAGGTCTCGGCCAGTCCGGCGGTGTGATCGGCATTAAGCGGATTGAGCTGCTGCGCCTGCGTGAAGGCCGCGCGGGCCGCCTCAAGACTGTCGAGCCGCCCCAAAGCCGCTGGATCAACTTCGTTCAAGTGCAAGATGTCTTGTGCGGTGATCTCACCACCCGATCGGGCCGGCGCAGCGTTTTCGGCAGCGTGAGCGATCAATGCCTGCCCCAGTCCGCGCCAGTAGGTATCTTCCAGCGGCGCGAGCGTGAGGGCGCGTTGATACAGCGCCAGTGCATAGTCCCAGTTTGAAAAGGCGGCGAAGCTCTGGCCCTGTCGATAGATCATATCGGCGCGAATGGCGTCAAAATTGGCGCCGCTGATCCATGAGGTTGCCAGCCACCCGATCGGCAGCGCGACAACCGCCGTCCACCACCGCCGCCAGTTCGTGGTCGATGACGGACGGTGCGCGGCCAGCAGGCTCAGCGTCAGCATGATCAACATGACTGCCAGGCCGTCCACCGCCGCATCGAACAGACCGAGTCGATTCCGGGCATACGTGCCCAGATCAGAAATCTGCCAATAGGCGGTCTGAAGTTGCAGGCCGGGCAGGCTTGAAAATAACAAACCAAACCCAATCGTCAGACCCAATGCCAGGCTCAACACCAGCAGGGCGGCACCGGCGCGTCGCGCGCCGGACGACGGCGGCAGTTGAGCCTGGGCCAGGGCGGCGGCCGTCATTGACACGCCGCCGATCAGCCATAGAACCACGGTCGATTCGACTGCCTGCCCGCTGTTGTAAGTCAGGGCGCGCCAGAGTATCATCACCGGATTGACGATCTGTTCGAAGTTTGTAATGAACGCAAACAGCAGCGTGCAGCCGATTAGCGCGGCGATGGCGGCATAGCCGGCGGCATGGCCCATCCACTCCCGCGTTGGCGCATCAGCGGCCAGAGCTCTGGTGCGGCTGAGCGCGACACAGAGTGCGGCCAGCACCCAGAACAACGTTCTGGAAGTAACCACCGCAATGCCCAGCTGAATCTCGACGTAGTGCGCGATTACGCCGGCGAGCACGACGGCCAGCAGCCACCGATCGGGCGCGAGGACACTGGCCGAGGAGCGCCGCATGCTGCGCCAGAGATATGCCAGCAGGCCCATCACTGTGCCGGCGGGCAGGCCCAGCCCCAGATAGCGCACCTCAATCGAAGCGGCTGCCACACCGCCGATCAAACCGCCGGCGACCCATAACCCGGTCAACCACCGACGATCGACGGTGGTGGAGAGCAAGCCCAGGCCGCGCAGGCCCGCCGCCACGACAAACAGCATCACACTCTGGTAGAGTATCAGCCCGATCAGGCCGCCGGTAACCAGCGCATCCCACGTCTCGTTGTGACTGCGCCCGATAAAGGTATCGCCGCCGTAGCCGGTTTCGGCGGCCAGAGCGGGAGGATAATGCTGCTGAAAAACCAGATACTGCGTGTCGGGGCCGTAGCCGATCAGCGGACGCACGACGTTCAAGGGATCAGGCGAGCCATCGGGAAATTGCAGCGGCGGGTGCGGCCACACCAGACTGGCGCTGCCGCTCCAGATTAATATGCGGGCGTAGCCGCTGTCGCCGGTGGTGGCCGTCAGGTTGAAAAAGCGGCCAATACCAGGCAGTTCGCGCACGGTCACCAACGCCGAGCCGGGCAGGTTGATCCAGATCAGTCCGCCGCCCGCGATTAGGCCGATGACGGCGATCAACTTCAGCGCACGCGGCCGCCGCTGAAGCACTGCCAGCAGGCAGAGGACGAAAAAGCCGCCGGCCAACAGTCCCACGAACGGCCCGCGGCTCCCCGTCGCGATGAAGGCCAGCAACTGCAGCCCGGCCAGAGCGAGATAAAGTCTGGCTCTCCAGCGCCGATGGGCTTCATCGCCTCGCCAACAGCTCAACGCTTTTCCGCCGGTCACGAACAGCGTCATCAGCAAGTACGCGCCCAGATAGATGGGATTGCCGATCGTGGACGTAATCCGCTCACCGAATTGGTTGCCCGTCCACAAGGGATCGAGTCCAGCGTACTGGATCAAACCATAAGCTGCCACGACCGAGGCGGTCAGAATCAACGCATCGATCAATCGATCCAGCTGCGCGCGCGTACGAAGTTCATGCGCCATCAAGCCGAACAGCACCGCATAGGCCGTCAACGTGTCAGCGCCCTGCAGGCGCGTATACGAACCGGCGACTGAAATACCCGGCGCAATGGACGTGAGCGCCAGCAGGCCATAGCCGCCGCTAAGAGCCAGTGCCAACCCGGCCGCCGGGGTGAGGTGCCACCCTCGAAGGGGGCGGCGCCGATCGAGCTGCCTGATCAGCCACGCCGCAGCCATGATGGCGACCAGCGCGCGTAGCAGCACCGTCTTGTCGGCCTCGAAGCCGCGCCGGGAGTACATGTTGAAAAACAGCGGTGTGATGACGACGGCGGCCAGCCAGCCCGCTTCGATCAGGCGGGAGCAGCCGACGCTCAACTTGCTCTCAGTCACATGAACCTCGCTGGGATGGTGATGCAGCCCGCATCCTCAGTGTAAAGCGTTCACGCCGCGTCGGGCTTACAGGTCGGTTACAATCGCGTAGCAGGCACGACAGGCCGCCG
The DNA here is from genome assembly GCA_964550855.1 of uncultured Anaerolineae bacterium. Classification (GTDB taxonomy): domain Bacteria; phylum Chloroflexota; class Anaerolineae; order Fen-1058; family Fen-1058; genus JAGOBP01. The sequence goes on along the minus strand of CAZKBQ010000100.1, from coordinate 6,124 downwards.
CAAACAAAGAGAACGACCGAGCCGCCCGCTCGGTCGTTCCGGTTGTTGTGCGATTGGCGATGGGCGGCTCGCCCGGCGTATGGCTTAGTGCAGGTCGGTGACCGTGTCGATCTGGGCCGGAGCCGTGCGCTCGATGAGCATCACACCACCCGTCGGGGGCTTGATTTCCAGCGAGAAGGTCTGGTTGGGATTGACGGCCGAGTCCAGCTTGACCCGGATCTTCGCCAGCGCGCCGGAGGCCAGAATCTGAAGCTCGGTGGGTGAGACGGCAGCCGTCGTGGCGACCCACTGACCATTAGTGGGGGTGATGCCGGTGGTATAGGTCAGGTCGGTATTGTGGGCGGAGTCGCGATACATCATCTTGATCTTGCTCAGATCCACCGACGAACCGCCGGCGACCGTCGCCAGGTTGAAGACCACTTCGTCGCCACTGTTCTCCAGGACGACGCCGCCTTTCAGTTCCATCGAGCCGCGCACTTCCTGCAGGCCGCTGTAGGCCGCTTCTTTGCTGCGCTCGGTCAGGAAGGTGCCGGTGCTCAGCACGGTGAAGGCGAAGATGGCTGCGACCACCACGAAGGCGATGAGGATGATGGCCGTTTCCAGGGCGGTGATACCTTGCTCGTTGCGATGCAGTTTGGCGTTCATGATTCTCCTTAAAATGTTTGAATGAATGTTTGATGGCAGATGGTTCTGCGGTTGCTCGATAGGACGGTCGGTCAGCAGTTCGTAAACTCGTTCTGCAAATTCATGATCCGAATGTCGTTCAATCTCCTTCCACGCCGCCTGCTTTGGACAAGGTTCCCGGCGGCGTTTGCACATGTCTGACTGAATTCTGGACTGAATATACGCCCGTTCAAGCGCGTGTGCCGTTTCAGGTGTATCGCAACAATATTCGCGATGTCAAAAATGTTCATTTGTTCCGGGGCAAAAAAAGGCCATCGCCGGGTCGTTGCGGCGATGGCTGTTTACGGCGACTTAGCTGTGCGACTGCGTCTTGAACAGGCTGATGATGTGCTGCGCGCCCACCAGCGCCATCACCACCAGCAGGATCAACGCCAGCACAAACCACATTTCCGGGAAGATCGAGTTGACCACGGCGATCAGCAGCACGATCAGCGTCAGGCCCACCATCAGTCCCGGCCGGGCGCGGAAGTACGATCGGGCGTTGCGCCACACCACGCCCTGCCACTGTCGATCATCCTGTTCCAGCAGCAGCGCCAGCGGATACAGCTGCAGCATCAACCACATAAACGCCGCGGCGATCCAAAAAGCGCGCAGCCAGGCCGCCAGCGTTGGGCTGAGGTTGAACGGCGAGCCTTCGGGTAAATACAGATAGATGTTGGTGAACAGCGCCACCGCCAGCAGGATGTTGAGCAGCGCCAGCACCCAGGCCTTTTGCTGCCAGCGGCCGGTCGGCGCCGGCTTCTCGGGCAGCGTCTGTTGAATGGCCTGCAGCGTCGTCTGGATGTCCTGTTTCAGCAGTTTGATCTCGCGCTCGAGCGCGCTCACCCGCTCTTCAAGTTCCATGTTTGGCCTCCATCGTCGGCCGCGCTATGGCCGGCCAGTGTATGCCTTGAAATAGTAGCCGCGCCCGCGCACCGTGCAGATGAGCTGCGGCCCGTCCGGCGCCGGCTCGATCTTCTGGCGCAGCCTGAAGATGCACGACCGCACCACGCTTTCCACCGTCCACTTGTCCATGCCCTGATAGCCCAACGCCGCGCTCGCCAGCTGGCTCAGCGACAGCACCCGGTCAGGCTGCTGCATCATGATCTCCAGCACTGCCGCTTCATTCTCGGTCAGTTCGATCGGATTGAGCGGATCGTGCTCCAGCGTGACGTAGCGCTTCTGGCGATCGAGACTGACCGGCCCCACGTGCAGGATGTCGGCCGGGGGCCGCCCGATCGGCTGAGCTGGCCCGATCGGCCCGGGCGGTTCGATCGGGCCGGCCGGCTGGGCCGTCTCCGGCTCGCTCAGCATGTTCATCGCTTCGCCCACCAGCTTGAGCATGTGCTGCCGCCGCAGCTGCCGGGCGCGTTCTTGCAAGGCGCGCGCCACCGTTGCTTTCAAATCGTCGGCGCTGCACGGCTTGAGCATGTAATCGACGACATCGGCTTTGACGGCCGCAATGGCGCTGTCCACGGTGGCATGTGCGGTCAATACAATGATCAGCAGATCGCCGCGCAGCGCCCGCGCGCGCCGCATCACCTCCACGCCGTGCATGCCCGGCATCAGCATATCCAGCAGCATCAGATCATATGTGGCCGCCGACAACTGCTGCAACGCCTCCGGCCCGGAGGCGGCCACATCCACGTGATAACCGTGCTGGCGCAGCACTTCGCTCATCGATTCGCGGATGGCGCGCTCGTCGTCCACGATGAGCAAGCGCGCCGTCGTCAATATCGGTTGTGTGCCGAGCAGTTCGGCCATGCGTCTGCACCTGAAGAGTAGCGATTGCGGCCAAGCCACTTCTGTTATACGGGAAAGTGCACGGGCCGGGGGTTACCGCTTTGTTACGGTAAGGTTGCAAGGCGCGCCGGATTTGCATCTGCGGTCAGTTGTGATACCATCGGCGCATCACCGCCTGTCTGGAGGCCGCATGAGCACTACGCCGTTCCCCTGGCGCAAGACCTTCATCCTGGGTTTTGGTTTCTTTGGCATCTCCATCATCTGGCCGCTGTTCAACAGCCTCGTGCCGCCGTTTCTCGAAGATCTGGGCTTGACCGCCACGGTCATCGGCTTCATCCTGACGTGGGACAACATCATCAACATGTTCTTTCAACCGTGGGTCGGCGCGAAGTCGGATCGGACCGTGAGCCGCTTCGGGCGGCGCAAACCGTGGCTGATGCTGGGCGCGCCGCTGGCCGCGTTGTTCTTCATGCTGGTGCCTTTTGTGCGCGAGAATTTTGCCCTGATCGCGCTGGCCATTCTGGGAACCAATGTGAGTATGGCGCTGTTCCGCTCGCCCACGATTGCCTATCTGGGCGATCTGTTTCGGCCGTCGGAGCGCAGTCAGGCCAACGGTGTTATCAACCTGATGGGCGGGCTGGGCGGCGCGGCGGCGTTGTTCGGCGGCGGCGCACTGTACAAGCTGGGCGCGCCGCTGCCCTTCATCGTCGGCTCCGGGGTTATGCTGATCGCCATCCTCATCGTGCTGGTGGCGGTGAGAGAGCCTGCGCGCGAAGTGACCGTCATTGCCGACGGCGAGCCTCAACCGGGCGTGCTGGATAATTTTCGCGCCGTCTGGCGCAACGCCGACAAGAGCGGGCTGTTTCTGCTCAGCGCAATCTTCAGCTGGTTTGTGGGCTGGAACGCGATGGAGGCGTTCTTCACGTTGTATGCGCGCAGCGTGCTGGGCGTGCCCGAAGGCACCGGCACTCAGATGCTGACGGCCTTTGCGGCCACGCTCATCTTGTTCGCCATTCCCAGCGGCTTAATCGCCACCCGGATTGGCCGCAAACGGACGATCACGATTGGCCTGGCGGGCATGGTTGCGGGCCTGGTCATCGGCTTCTTCATCCGCACCCCCACGCCGCTGCTGATTGTGCTGGCCGTGATGGGCGCGTTCTGGGCGCTGGTCAATATCAACTCGCTGCCCATGGTGTACGATCTGGGCGGCGCCGGGCAGATTGGCGCGTTCACGGGACTGTACTACTTCGCGTCGTCGGCGGCCGCCATCACGGGGCCGATTGCGTCCGGCGGCCTCATCGATCTGGCCGGCAAAAACTACGCCGTCCTGTGGCTGTTCAGCGCCGTGTTCATCGCGCTGGCCGCCGGGCTGATGCAGCGGGTGCGCGTTCAACCGGCCGCCGGCGCCTGAGTGAGAGGGTGCGATGAAATCTGATCAACTGTCATTCAGTCTGGCGGGGCAGGTGGCCCTGATCACTGCCGCGTCCAAGGGCATCGGCCGGGCGTGCGCGCTGGCGCTGGCGCAGGCCGGCGCCGACATCATTCTGGGCCTGCACGACGTTTCCTCTGGTCGGGCGCTCGTCCGGCAAATTCAGCAGCTGGGCCGTGAGGCGCTGCCCGTTCAAATGGATGTGACGCGCCTGCCGGAGATCACCGCGGCGGTGCAGGCCGGCGTCCGTCATTTCAAGCGCATCGACATCCTGGTGAACAACGCCGGCATCGGCGCGCCCAATCCCGCCGAGCGCGTGACCGAACGCGATTTCGACGACACGCTGGCCGTCAACCTGAAGGGCACCTTCTTCACCGCGCAGGCGGTGGGCAAAGTGATGATCAAGCAGCGCCGGGGACGCATCATCAACATCAGTTCACAGGCGGGCTTTGTGGCGTTGCCCACCGAATCGGTGTACTGCATGACCAAGGCCGCCATCGCGCATCTGACCAAATGCCTGGCGCTGGAATGGGCCCCGTATCACATCAATGTCAACGCCGTCGCGCCCACCTTTATCGAGACGCCGGGCACGCGCAAATGGCTGGACGATCCGGCCTTTCGCGCTTCCGTGAAAAAGCGGATTCCGTTGGGCCGCATCGGTTCCCCGATCGATGTGGCCGGGCCGGTCGTGTTTCTGGCTTCGCCCGCCGCGTCGCTGATCACCGGCGCCACCCTGCTGATCGACGGCGGCTGGACGATCCAGTAAGCGCCGCGCTGCCGGCACAGGAGCACGCCTCGTGTGGCAAACCCGACTGCGCGCCTTCTACGAAGAACGTCGTCGCCGCGGGCCGGGCCTGCTGGCGCTGGCCATCGTGGGCGTGCTCAACTGGATCGTGTCCGACGTGCTGAGTTTTACCGCGCTCGTCTCCGAACTCAACATCGATGTGAGCGGTTTCAACCGCGTCGCCAACACCCTGCTGCCGGACTTCGGCCTGTTTGGGCTCATGTTCATCATGGCCGCGCTCTGCTGGCTGCTCGACTGGGATCGCCTGACCCGCGCCATCTTCTACATCGCCGTGGCCATAGCGACATTCAACGTCACTAACTACATGGTCGATCTGGTGTTTTCCATCACGCGCCGCGAAGGCAATCGTGACGCGGCCCTGCTGCTGGTGGACGCCGTGCTGGTCTGGTTGATGAACTGGGTGGTCTTTTCCATCTGGTTCTGGCTGCTGGATGCCGGCGGCCCCGATCGGCGCGGCACACCGCAGGCGCGCCGCGTGGAGATGCAATTCAAGCAGCAGGAAAACGGCATTCCCGGCTGGGAAGACTGGCGGCCCGGTTTTATGGATTATGCCTTTGCCGCCTTTGGCAACAGCACCTCGCTCGGCCCCAACGACGTGTCCATCCTCTCGCGCCGGTTCAAAATCCTGTCCATCGTGCAGACCATGAATTCGCTGGCCGTCATTGCCCTCATCGCCGCGCGCGCCATCGGCCTGTTTACCGTCGCGCGCGGTTAAAGCCGTGCTCCGGTCGTTCGGCGCCGGAAGCGTGCTATACTTTTCACATGCTCAGCGTCAAATTGTTGGGACAGTTCAGCCTGGAGTTGGACGGCAAACCGCTCGACCTGCCGTCGCGCCCTGCGCAGGCCCTGCTGGCATATCTCATCCTCAACGCGGGCACAACCCATCGCCGTGAGAAACTGGCCGGCCTCATCTGGCCTGACGCCAGCGAGACCAACGCCCGCAGCAACTTGCGCCATGCTCTGTGGCGCATCCGCAAAACCCTGGGCGCCGAGTATCTCAACGCCGACGACATCAGCGTGGGCTTCAACACCGAAGCTCCTTACGTGCTGGACGTGACCGTGCTGGAACGCGCCGTGCGCCCCGATTCGCCCGCCCAGACCCTCATCGACATCGTGAGTGTGTACGCCGGCGAATTTCTGCCCGGCTTCTACGACGACTGGATCGCCCTGGAACGCGAGCGACTGCAGGCCTTGTTTGAACGTCAGATCGAGCGGCTGATCGATCAGCTGCTGGCCGAGCAACGCTGGCGCGACGTGGTGGACTGGGCCGAGCGTTGGATCGCGCTGGGCCAGGTGCCCGAAAGCGCCTACCGCGCCCTGATGACCGCCCACTTCAACCTGGGCCATGCCTCGCACGTGGCCGCCGTCTATCAGCGCTGCGCCGAGGCGCTGCGCAAAGACCTCGACGTCGAGCCGTCCGATCGGACGCGCGCGCTGTATCAGCAGTTATCCAGAGGCCCAGCCGCCACGCCGCCGGCCGCGCC
>CAZKBQ010000099.1:0-14941 GCA_964550855.1 uncultured Anaerolineae bacterium | reverse complement strand
TGGGGGCGCGCACGTGGGGGCGCGCACGTGGGGGCGCGCACGTGGGGGCGCGCCGTAGGGGCGCGGTTACCGCGCCCCTACCGTGCACATGTGGGGCGAGGTCGCCTCGCCCCTACGGTTTACCCTCATGGCGTGTGTACCACACATACCACGCCAACGTCCCAATGAGAAACGCCGCCCCGCCGATGACAAAGATGTTCATGCTGCTCCCCGTGAGTAGAGTTTTTCGCCCGTTCGCCGATGAACTCGCGCTGCGCAATTGTAGCACGCCACGCCAGTCAGGTGCGTTGTCAACGCGCCCGCCCCAGATGACACCTCACGCTACAACTTCAACAGCATAAACTCTTCTGCGAAATACGCATCGCCGATCTTCACCGCATCCGGCTCGCGGCCATACACGACGAACCCGAGCGATTCATACAGACGCCTGGCTGCCGTCTGCGTCTCGACGACGCCGAGCAGCAGTTGCCGCAGATCGGACAGGCGTTTGGCGCGATCGATCGCTTCGAGCAAGAGCGCCCGCGCGATGCCGCGCGATCGATATTCCGGCAGCACGTACATGCTGACGATATAGCCTTTGTGTCGCAGTTTCAGCGCGCTTTCCCGATAGAAGCCCACCATCCCCACCAGCCGATCATCTTCAAACGCGCCCAGCGTGAAGCCCTCGCGATTGCGAAATTGCTGCGCGAGGCTTTCGGTGGTGCGCTGACTGAATTCCTCGATGGAATTGGTGAAGGCGTGCGGCGCTTCGCGCAGGCTGCTCAAGCGTAAGGCCCGATAGATTTCGACATCGGCTTCGGTCAGTTGGCGGATGTGCATGACAAATGCTGAGAGACCTCGGCGGTTTTACCTGACGGCCGGCCGCGTTCCACGGTCAACCGCTAGGTCGATCAGGCCCGGCATCATCTTTGAAAACCTCCGAGGTCGCTTAGCTCACCGTCCCATAAAACAGCGGCAGCGGCTTCACTGCCTCGTCGCCGATGGTGATCGCGCGGCGCAGGCGTTCCTCGGCGGCGCTGGCTTTGGCCTGATCGTTGGCGTGGATGGTGAACAGCGGCCGGCCCGCCTCTACGCGATCGGCCACCTTGACGTGCAAGAGGATGCCCACCGCGTAATCGATGGGGTCGCCCTTCTGCTCGCGGCCCGCGCCCAGATCGACGGAGGTCAGGCCCACCTCCAGCGCGTTGATGGCCCGCACGTAGCCCGCTCGATCAGAGCGCACTTCGCGGACGATCGAGGCACGCGGCAGCCGATCGGGTTCTTCGATCATGCTCCGATCGCCGCCCTGCGCCGTGATCCATTCCACGAACTTGGCCCAGGCCGATCCGTCTGACAATAATCGTTCGGCCAGCTGGCGGCCGGCTTCAACCGATTGGACTTTCTGGCCCAACCGCAGCATGTGCGAGGCGACGACCAGACAATGCTCGGTCAAATCGGCGGGACCGCGGCCGTGCAGCGTCTCAATGGCTTCTTTCACTTCCAGCGCATTGCCGATGGCGTGGCCCAGCGGTTGATCCATGTCGCCGATGAGGGCGGTGACCTGGCGGTTCAATTCGCGGCCGATGTCCACCATGACTTGCGCCAGCGCGCGGGCGTCGTCGGGCGTCTTCATGAACGCGCCCGATCCGCACTTCACGTCCAGCACGATGGCGTCGGCGCCGGCTGCGATCTTCTTGCTCATGATGCTGGAGGCGATCAGCGGCAGGCTGGGCACCGTGCCGGTCACGTCGCGCAGCGCGTAGAGTTTGCCGTCAGCGGGCGCCAGATCGGCCGACTGGCCCACCAGCACGATGCCGTGCTCGCGCAGCTGGCGGCGAAATTCCGCTTCGCTGAGGCTGACGCGAAAGCCCGCGATGGACTCCAGCTTATCGATGGTGCCGCCGCTGAACGACAGCCCGCGCCCCGACATCTTGCCGACGTGCAGGCCGGAGGCGGCGGCCAACGGCGCGACGACCAGACTGACTTTGTCACCCACGCCGCCGCTGGAATGCTTGTCCACCACGAGGGGCGCGATGTCGTGCAGGTCCAGCATATCGCCGGAGCGCGCCATCGCCAGCGTCAGATCGGCGGTCTCGCGCGCCGTCATGCCGCGCAGAAAAACGGCCATGCACCACGCGGCGGCCTGATAATCGGGAATGCTGCCGCGCGTATAGCCGTCGATGAAGAAATTAATCTCCTCGGTGGACAGCTCACCGCCGTCGCGTTTCTTTTCGATGATGTCGATGATCCGCATCACACCAACCTTTCCAGCGCTCTGAATATGAAGATCAGGCTATCACGCGGGCCTGGGACTGCCCGCGTTATTGACCGGGTTTCAGCGGCCGGCCGCCTTTGGGCAGGCGGCGCGGCAGTTGAGCCTGCGCGCGCGGCCCCAGCGGCCACAGCGTATTGGGCCGCGGCGCGTCGAGATAGGCGTCCATGGCGGCGCGGCCGGCCGCGATCATCTCCGCCATTTTGGTGAAATCAAACAGGGGCAGATCGGCAAAGGCCGTAATGTTGACGTGGTGCACGGTGGCCCCGGCCGTCATGGCATCGCGCAGGTCATCATACAGCTGTTCGCGCAGCGACGTGCTGAGCGTTTGCAGGGCGATGGGCAGCACGCCGCGCACCGGCGCGCCGACCGCCACCACCGGCTCCAGATCGACGACGTACAGCTCCGTGGCGCCGCGCTGCAGCGCCACTTCGATCGGCACGACGGCGGTGACGCCGCCGTCGGTCAGCTGCGCACCGTCGAACAGCACGGGCGGCAGCACAATCGGGAACGAGGCCGACGCCAGCACCGGTTCCAACAGCGGCGTGTCCGGCTCGTCGCCGAAGATGATGGTGGTGGCCGTGATCAGATCGGCGGTGACGGCGTAGAACGGAATTTGCAGCTGGCCGAAGGTGCTGATGGTGGGTGGAATCATGCGCTGCAAATACGACCGAAAGGCCGCGCCGTCCACCAGACTGTCCCGGCCCAGCAGCACACGCAGCGCCATGGTCAGGACGTTGCCGGGGAACACGTCTTCACGCTTAGTATTTATCCAGATTTGCGCCAGATGCTCCAGGCCCGGCGCGGTGGGTTTGGCCGCGTAGTACAGGCCGTTCAGCGCGCCGGCCGACGTGCCCACCACCAGATCGGCGTGGATGTTATGCGCCACCAGCGACTGCAGCGCGCCGATTTCCAGCGCGCCCCGGTTGGCGCCGCCGCTGAGAACAAAGGCAGTTTTGCTCATGGTTGGTCCTCTGGAAGTTGGATGAGGGGAAGTTGGACGTTAGAGCCAGCCGCGCCGCTTGAGCCACCAGTAGATGATCAGCGGCGCGCTGATCATCAGGCCGAGCGCGAACACGAACAGGACCAGCGCCTGAACCGGCGCGGCCAGCTCGTACGTGCCGCCAAAGAAATTCATGCCGAAGAAGCCGGTCAGAATGGTCAGCGGCATGCCCAGCACCGTGACGATGGTGAGCACTTTCATCACTTCATTCAGGCGGTTGGACACAACGGATAAATACGTATCGAGCGTGCCGCTGACCAGGTCGCGCAGTGACTCGTTGATGTCGTACAGCCGCACCAGCTGGTCGTACGCGCCGCGGAAGTACACCCGTTCCGTGTCGTCAATGGGATCGTAATCGTCGCGGGCCAGCCGGTTCAGCACTTCGCGCTGCGGCGACAGGATGCGGCGCAGGTGAATGACGGCGCGTTTGAGTGTGAACAGGCGGCTGAGTGTGCCGGAGGTCGGCCGATCGAAGACTTCTTCCTCCACCCGATCGATCTCCTCGTCCAGTGCGTCGATGCACGGCAGGAAGTCGGCGATGATAGTGTCGGCCAGATCGTACAGCAAAAAGTCCACGCCGCGGTTCAGCCGTCGATCGTCGCGCTGGCAGGCCCGCCGCACCCGCTCGATGGCGCGCACCGGCTCGGTATGATGCGTCACCAGATAGTTGCGGCCGATGAAGAAATCCACTTCGTGCGTGTCCACGTCGAGCAGCGCTGAATCGAAGTCCACAGCGTGCAGCACCACGTACACGTACTCGCCCCAGTCATCGATCTTGGGGGCGTGGGATTCCAGCAGCGCGTCTTCGATGGCCAACGGGTGAAAGCGGAATATGTCGGTCAGGACCGGCTGATGCGCGCCGGGATCGTCGCCGTCCAGGTCCACCCAGATCTGGGCGTCTGGCTCGCTCAGGGCCGCCGACAGCTGATCGGGCGGGAGATCGACCATGAGGCCGCCCGCCGGCGGACGATACAGGATGTGGATCATCACTCGATTACCAGTGCCGCAGGCCCCGAACGTGGCTGACAGGCACGACGAACAAGATGCCCGAGTTGGGCTTGTCGAAGCCGCCCACGACTCGTTCGCTCACGGCGATGAGCTGTTCGATGTCGATCTCATCGCCGACGACGGCAAACAGGGTGCGCTGCGGCGATTCCTGTGCCAGCAGGTTGCGCAGCGACGGAAACAGCGGTAGATCGTCGCGCCCCATTCGCTGGCGGGCTTCATGCAGGCCGATGCTGTCGAGCAGGGTGGCTCCCGGCACGCCCAGGGCCTTCCATTCGTTGAGCAGTTCGTAAGCTTTGTGCTGATCGGCGGTGACGACGAAGATGACGCTGGGCATGGGGTTCACCTCCGGGCAGGGACACTGGGCTGGCGAAAGCTCCAGCGCAGCATGGGCGGCGTGAGCAGGGTGGTGAGCAGGACCACGATGACGACCACGACGAAAATACCGTCCGGGACGAGGTGCGACTCCACGCCCACTGTGGCCACGATCAGGCCGACTTCGCCGCGTGATACCATTCCAACACCCACCCGCAGGGCCTCGACGCGCTTGAAGCCGCCCCAGTAAGCGCCCAGGCCGCAGCCGACGATTTTGGTGACAATGGCGACGACGACGATGACGACCGCAAACGGCAGCAGGTCGGCGCTGAGCGCGCGCAGATCGGCGCGCAGGCCGATGCTGACGAAGAAGATCGGCACCAGGAAGCCATAGGTGATGGGACGCAGGCCGCGCTCGATCTCTTCGCGCAGCTGGCTGCGCGACAGGCCCACGCCGGCGATGAAGGCGCCGGTGATGGCAGCCAGCCCACCGATCAGCTCGGCTGAAAGGGCGAACAGCATGGCCGCAATCAACACCAGCGCGGTAAGGCCTTCGCTGACGGGCTGATTGTGTGCCCAGGTGGCGATGCGCGGCAGCAAATAGAGGCTGGTGAACAAAGCGGCTGCCAAATACCCGGCCATGGTCAAAACCGTGCGGACGATGATGCCCAGGCCGGCTTCGCCGCCCACCAGGGCCGTGAACAGCGACAGGATCAGGATCACAAGAATGTCGTCGATGACGGCCGCGCCGAGCAGCGCCACGCCTTCGCGGCTGCGCAGCATGCGGAGCTCGATCAGGGTCTGGGCCGAGATGCTGACGCTGGTGGCGGTGAGGATGACGCCGATGAACGCCGCGGCGATGCCGTCATAGCCAAACGGCAGCGCGGCCAGCGTGCCAAAGATCAGCGGCACGGCCACGCCGATGACGCCGGCGTAGGTTGACACCCGGCCGGCGTGGCGCAGTTCGCCGATCTCGATTTCGAGGCCGGCGACAAACATCAGGCAGATCACGCCCAGCTCGGCCAGATGCAGCACGGTTTCCTCCGCCCCGTAATCGGTGAAAGGCGGCAGGTTCATGAGGTTGATGACGCTGGGGCCCAGCAACAGGCCGGCCAGCAGCTCGCCCAGCACGGCGGGCTGGCGGATCTTCTGGCTGAGCAGGCCGCCCAGTTTGGCGGCCGCAATAATGATGGTCAGTTCGAGCAGCAGTTGCAGGAAGGGTGTCATGTGGCTCTGACTCTCAAGGCGAGAGCCGTATTATACAATGAGCGCCGAAGTCTGGACAATGGGCGCCGCAGCCGAAATCAGCCGCGCCAAAACAAAACCCCCCGCGAACGCGAGGGGCTTGTAATGACCGGGCGGTTGGGCAGTCCGCTTATTGAACGGTGAGCTTGCCGACCATGCCGGCCTCTTTGTGGCCGGGCAGGTTGCAGTCGATCTGGTAAGTGCCGGCGGCGGTGGGCGTGAACTCCAGCGAGTTGGTCGCGCCGACTTTGATCTCCATCTTGGCCAGTTCCTGCGAACCGTCTGCGTTCAAGATGACGAAGTTGTGATCGACGGTGCCCTTGTTGGTCACCTTGAAGGTGATCTTCTCGCCGACTTTGCCGGTGAACTCGTTTGGTGCAAACTGAAACTCTGTCGCCGTGACGTTGATGGTCTTGCCGCCGCTGGCCGGCGCCGGTGCGTTGCCACCCCCGCCGCAGGCCGCCAGCACCACAACCAGCGCCAGGGCCAACACGGCCATGATCGAAATGCGTCGCAATGTCATCGTGTGAGCCTCCCAAATGGATATGTGATGTTTATAACAACCGCAGAAATTATAACACACCTCCACGGGGCCTCATATGATCGTGATCAGACCGCGTATAACGCCAGAGTGTTGGTGACTTATGCACCAACGGTCACAGGCGCCCGCTGCGTACAATGCGGTGTGCCAGGCCGGCGGTTTGGAACGGCGGACGACAGTCCGCCTTGAACGTGCCCTATTGTTTGGCGTTATACCCGATCGGCCCGGGATGGCAAAAAAAGACCTGACTTCGAGGTGAAATCAGGTCTTTCGGGTGCGGGGCAGCGCGGTTAATCGTCGTTCTCGTTGTGATTGTCGTTCTTGTTCCGGTTGTCGTTGTCGTTGTGATTGTCGTTCTCGTTGTGATTGCCGTTCTTGTTGTCGTTGTGATTCTCGTTGTCGTTGCGGTTGCCATCGTTACCGTTCTGGTTGTCGTTAGTGTTACCGCCGGGATTATCATCGATCACTTCAATGGACAGTGCGACGAGCTGCCCGTTGCCCATCCGCAGCGCTTTTACGCTGACGCGCCGTCCCACGCCGAGGTTGCCACGCAGCTCGGTCTGAGCGTTGACGGTCACCGCCGTGCCGTCGATGCTCCACTGCGGGTCACCCATGGCGTCGATTACGCCGGTGAATTCAATCTCGACCGGCCGGGCGGTGGGCGGCGGCGCAGGCGTGACAGTGGGCGGAGGCAGGCGCGTGGGACGCGGCTCGGTCGGTTCGACGGGGCCTGGCCGTGGCGTGGCCGTGATCGTCGGCTGCGGCGTGGAGGCTGGCTGCGGCGCGGGCGCCGGGCTTGAATCGTCAGGACCGGCCACCACGATCGAGCTGGCCACCAACCCGTCGGGGCCGGTCTTTGCGCGCACCTCGGCCACCCGATCGAGCCGGAGCGATCCGATGATCTGCGTATCGGCCGTGCGGCGCACCACCAGCCCGCCGATGATCAGCCGATCGGACTGAATGAATTCGATCGAGCCGCGGAAGGCCACCGGCGCTTCGCGTCCGGCGTCGAGCAGGGCGTTGATCTCGATCCGGCGGGCTTCCTCGAATTGGGCGGAGAGTGTGGCGTTGTGGCCGGTCAGGGCCAGCCGGGTGTCTTCGACGGCGCGCTTCAGTCCGTACAGCGGATCACCGGGCAGGGCCGAATTGGAAGCGGCGATCATGCCGCCGCCCAACACGGCGACGACCAGCACAACGGCGCCAAAGGTCACGGCCAGACGCGCCCACGGGCCAAACGCCGCGAATCCGCGTTTGGCCGGCGGTTGAAGCGCCTGGGCCTGGGCCAGAAAAGCCCGGCGCGATTTCATCCGTTGGGCCTCAGACGGCATCATGCGGAAAGCCGACAGGCCGACGGCGGTGTTCAGAATCGGACGCAGTTCGTCGGCGGCTTCGGGATAGCGGGCCAGCACCTGCTCCAGCGGCTGGCCGGCCTCGAGCGCGCCCAGACATTCAATCAATTTGACTTCGAATTCAGCGTCCATTATTTCACCAACTTCAACGGCGCCAGTTTGCGCGCCAGCGCGGCCACCGCGCGCGCCTGGAGCTGCTTGACAGCCCCTTCGGATTTGCCCAGCGTCCGGGCGACTTCTTGAATCGGCATTTCATGACCAAAACGCAGCGCCAGCACGTGCTGTTGTTCCTCGGTCAGTTCAGCCATGGCCTGCCGCAGCTCGTCGTGGGTGAGCTTTTCGTCCACGATGTCCGGGGGCGTGGCGTCGCGGCTGATGAGTGATTCGTCCAGTTCAACTTCCGGCGCGCGATAGTGCCGCCGGTGATGGTCGCTGACCACGCGCGCCGCCACGCCATACAGCCAGCCTCGCAGTGTGGTCTGCGGCGCGCGTTTGTCTTTGAGCGCGGCCAACAGCCGGGTGAAGACTTCGCTGGTCAGGTCGTCCGCCAGGTCGCGATCGCCCACCCGAAACGCGATGTATCGAAAAATGGGCGCGTAATAGGTGTCGTGAACTTCAGCCAACGCGTCAGGCTCCAGCCGGCGGGCGCGGGCCAGCAGCGAGTGTTCTTCGGACAAAGTCGAGGTCTCCCTCAATGGGTTGGCAGCCGGCCAAGACCGTGACTGCCGCTGCCGTGCGCCCTCGATTATATCATCCCTCCACTGCTGGACTGTGCCCGCTCGGTCAACAGCCGATTTAGTCGCGATCGTCGTCAGCGCTCGTCAGCGTCCGCCGAATGTGCGGTCGCAGCTAATCGTCGCCGTTGTGATTGCCGCCATGATCATCGTTGTTTTCGTTGTGATTCCCATTGCCATGATCGTCGTCATTTTCGTTGTGATTCCCATTGCCGTGATCGTCGTCGTTCTCATTCTCGTTATCGTTCATGTTCCAATTGCCATTGCCGTTCTCGTTCTCATTTTCATTGCTGTTGACGTTCCCGTTGCCGTTCTCATTCCCGTTGCCGTTTTCATTGCCATTGCCATTGGTCCCATCGGGGGCGGCGAGTTTGATCTCTCGCGCCACCAGTGAGCCGTCGGCTTGCGTGCGGATGTGGACTTTGACCTGACTGCCAATCTGGACGCCGGCGCCGATCTGGGTGGCGGACGTGACCTGCACCGTGCGCCCGCCGATGACCCAGCCAGTGGCGGCCATCACTTCCAACGTGCCGGTGAATTCCACTTCGCCTGAGCTGCTGCGCGGCGAGGCGGACGCCGCGCTGGGGGCCGCCGGCGGAATCGTCTGCGGGGCCGATTGTGGCGTTGCAGACGGGGCCGCAAGCGAGCGCAGGCCGGGATCCATCATGGCGAGGGCAGTGCCGCTGACAGTGGCAAACAGCAGAATGGCGCCCGCTACAGCCAGCACTTTCTTCGGAAGGGTCAACCTGTTCATCGCACGCTCCTTTTGAGTCTGTTCTGTAAGGCAAGGTTCTGCCATGAGAGTCGTGCAACCGGTACAAAAGTCACGTAGGCCTAAAACAGGCGGGGATAGAGTTTTGTCACAATTTCAAACCGAATTCAAACAAACGGGGCGCAACGGCACTATTGGGGGTTGACGGCGAAGATAACGGCATATTTGTCGCGAAAGACTTCGGTCAGGCCGGGATCGGTCTTGGCCCGCTGCAAAAAGGCAGTGTGATTGAGGTCGGTGAGCACATACTGGCCGCCGAAGCGCGATCGGATGATCTCGCTGGCCCGATCGATCCTGCCCTGCGTGATCGACACCCAGGTGTCATACAGATCGGCGTCATACAACTGCATATACGTTGGATCCAGGCCGATGGTGTAGGTGTCGGCCGGATTGTAGAAGAACAGCCGTGGAAAATCGTCCCAGTCGGTCTGGAAGATCATCGCCCCCGGCGGCGCGTACCTTGCCAGCCAGTACGAAGCAGCCGCATAGGTATCCGCCGGTTTCGACTGCGCGATCAACGCCTCACGCGCGCGCGGCAGCGTCAACGCCATGGGGATCAGCAGGGCGGCCGCCAACCCGATCGGGACCAGCTGTCTCCCCGGTCTCTTTCGCGCAGCCTGCTGCAAGATCGGATCCAGGCTCAGCGCCGCGAAGATCAACGCAAACGCCGGGAAATACTCCACAAACCGCCGCGCTTTGAACAGGAGAAACCCGAAGAAGACGGCCAGCCCAAAAGCGGTCAGCCTTGCCCGATCGATCTTCTGGCCCCGCCAGCCCAGCCCCAACGCGCCCAATACAAAGGCGGCCAGCGCAAAACCGGAGTTTTCGATCAGCGTCCACGTCTCGTACGGATACCATTCATTGCCCACCGCCACCGACGAATCGCCGATCTTGGGCAGCAGGTGATTGACGATAAAGCCAAGGTCCTGCGGAAAATAAGGGTTGATGACAAGTCCCAGCGCGATGCCGGCCGCCGGCAGAGCCACGGCCTGCCACTCGAGCCGGCGCTCGGTCATCAACGCGGCGATGGCATACGCTCCGCCCAGCACCAGCAGCAGCGGAAAGGCGTTGTACGCCCACACATACAAAAAGCCCAGCGGCAGCAGCCACACGAATTTGCGCTGCAGCAGCAGGTGCAGCCCCAGCGCCAGAAACAGCAGCGACATCGACTGGGCACGCGGCATGCTCATGCGATAGAGAAACGCCTCCGACACGGCGAACAGGCCCAACGTCCACAGCGCCGCCCCGCGCACGCGCTGCCCGCGCAGCAGCCACCAGATGGCCACAAAGGCCGCCGCCGGCATGAACACACTGGCAAACTTGCCGGCCGTCAGGATGGCCTGATCGGAGCCGCCGGCAAACAACGACAGGTACACGTGAAAGAGCAAGTGATGATCGTAAAACGCGGCCGGGCTGAGGATGCTCATCGGCAGCCAGGTAAATGGCACGCGCAGGCCATATTCGCGGATCAGCGCCGCCATCCGCAGATGGTAGAAGCCGTCGTTATCGGCCAGCGCGGTCGTGCCAAACTGCACAAAGCCCAACAGCCCGGCACAGACTGCAAACAACAACGCGCCCGTCAACAGGGCGCGTGTGTCGATAAGAATGAGCGGGCGGCCCCGGCGCGCAGCAGACGCATCACTCGATTGCGCTTGGGCTGGGGGCACATCAATGGTCATGATCCGTCTCAACCGGCAGCCGGCCAGCCGCCCGTCTTGTCAAGATAAGTCGTGAAACAGGCCAAAAAGTTACGGGCGGTCAACGAGTGTCCAGATATTCCTTCAGCATCTGCAGCGCTGCCTCACTGGACGCCCACTTATTGCCGGCGCGATCTTTCTGCCACACAAACTTCTCCGTGCGCTCATAATCGCGCGTGGACAAACAGATATACACCAGTCCCACCGGCTTGCCCGGCAGGCCGCCGCCCGGCCCCGCGATGCCCGTCACGCTCAGACCGATGTCCGTCCCAAAGGCGCGCCGCGCCCCGCGCGCCATCTCCACCGCCGTCTCAGGACTGACCGCGCCGTAATCATACAGCGTATTGTGGCGCACGTTCAGAAACTTTTCCTTGGCGTCGTATGAATACGCCACCACACCGCCCATGAAATACTCCGAGCTGCCCGGCACGTCTGTCAGCCGATGACCGATCAGCCCGCCCGTGCAGCTTTCGCCCAGCGATAACGTCAGCTTGCGCAGCATCAACAATCGGCCGACGACGACTTCCAACGGTTCAGACATTTGGCCTCCCAGCATCATGGTTCGTGGATCATGTCCACCCGGTTCAGCATAACCCGATCGGTTATCGGCTGCCCGTCGATCGTGATCGGCAGACGCGGCATATCCGCTGTGCGCGGCTTGTACACGCCCAGCGCCAGATCATACCGGCCGGGCTTGAAATCAGGCGGAATCGGGATGAAGTGCACCTGCACCACCACGTCGCCGGCCTGCAAATAGCGCGGCGCCACCGTGAAGCCGTCCCACTGCGCAGCAATGTGGCCCGCCTCGTCCAGCACATGCACAAAGATGGACAACGGCTCCGCCGGCGGCCGCGTCACGCGCCAGTACGTCGTCAATCGGATGTTACGGCCGATCGGGACGACCGTGCGCCGCAGCTCGTAACCGACCAGGCTGAGTTGATCGCCAAAGACGACCGGCAGCTGCGCCGCCCGATCGATCTTCGTACCCGGCGGCCAGCTCACCGCCGATCGGGTCAGGGTGATCAATCGGGTCTGAAGTGACGACGCCACGTGCGTGGCGCTGAAGTAATCCGTCGCCAGCGGTGAAGGCTCCACCGTCGGAAATAAATCTTCAATCAGTCGTTCATCCAACGGCGCGGGATCATCATCCAGCGCGGGTGTAATCAACGTGAGATCGGTCTGCCCGTTGGGAAACACAAAACTCCAGCGCGCGTCGAACCAGCGCGTGTGCGCGGCCGCTTGTGGCGCGATGACGCGGAACGTCGTCTCCGTCCACGGATTCCACGGCGTCACGTGGCCGCTGCTGAACACGACCTTGTCCGTCGGGTGCTGCGCAAAATAGCGCGCCGTCTGCGCCGTGCCCGCCTGATGCTCCACGCGCACCGTCGGCTGCGTGGCCCAGCGGTTGAAATAGTCGTTGATCGAAGTGGCGGTGTGCGCGACCAACACCCCGATCAGCAGAGCGGTCGACGCGGCCGGCGCCCACCTGCGCTGACCGACCGACAGCCGGCTCAGCAGCCAGCCCACACCCAACGCCGCGATGAGGAACGTCGGCGGCTGCGCCAAAATCCCGTGGCTGTTGCTGGCCGCCGGCCACGTCAGCACCGCCGGCGCCAGTCCGATCAGCAGCCAGATCAACGCCAGCGCGTACGGCGGCTGCCTGAAACGCATCACGCACACCACCACGCCCAGGTAAAACAGCGCCCCCGTCAGCAGATCGAATACGGGCCGATTCGGAATGTTGTACAGCCACTCGGGATCGCCGGTGAAGGCGAACATGCCCGCCGTGACCGCGGCGGACTCGGCCAGGGGCCGAATTTCACCGCGCTGCAGCGCGGCCAGCGGGCCTTCCACCTCGCCCAGCCGCCGTTCGGCGGCGGGCACGGTGGCGATGTGGATCGCCAGCGGCGCAGCCATGATCAGCCCCACGAGCAGCGCCAGTCCGACGTTCAGCGCGTGCCGCCGGAACAGCGCGCGCTGGCAGATCAACAAATAGGCCAGCCAGGCAATCAGCACCACCGGCAGCAGCCGCGTCGCCGAATAAGTATAAGCACTGAGGCCCAGCAGCCCGCCGGCCGCCACCAACTCGCGGCGGCGCGCGTGGCGCAGGCCCTGCCACATGACCAGCATGGCCGGCGTCACAATGGCGGGCAGGGCGATGAGGCGCAGCCCGATGCGGCTGTACAACAGCGACCAGAACGCCGTCGCGGCCAGCGCCGCCGCCAGGATGCCTGTCCGCACACCGAACAGCCGCCGCCCCAGCGCGTAGATCGAGGCCACGGCGATCAGCCCGAACGCGGCCGACAGCCAGCGCAGCGTGAACAGCTGCGGCCCCATCAGGTCCTCCGCCATGGCGAAGGCGTAATGATACAGTGGCTCTTCGGCCAGATCGTCGAGGTAGATCGGTCGCGCGCCCGCGCGGATGCGGTCGGTCTGGTCAAACACCAGCATCTCGTCGAAGCGCAGCCCGGGCGGGGCCGCCTGCCACGCGACAAAGCGCAGAAAGGTGGCCGCCAGCAGCACGCCCACCATCCACGCCAGCGGCGAAACCCGGGGCCAACGCGCCATGGCTAACCGATGACTTGCTGCACCACGCGCGCACCCGCCGGCACGATGCCGCCGCGCAGCACCACCGCCTCGCGCAGTTGCGCGCCGCGCCCGATGCGGGCGCCCCGCTCGACGAACACGGTTGGCCCCAGTTCGCATTCCGCGCCGATCTGCGCGTCCGCTTCGATGAGGATGGGATCGATCAGTCGGGTGGCGGCATCGATCGGGCTGTGCACCAACCGATCGGCCTGGGCGGCGAGATAGCGCAAGTTGATCGCCAGCAAATCCTGCGTATTGGTCACCGTCAAACGCTGATCGGTGAGCACGCCCGTCACCGCGTCGCCTTCGTCGATCATCAACTGAATGGCGTCCTGCAGTTCGTATTCGCCGCGCGGCGAGAGCGGCACGCGCGGCAGGAAATCCAGCACACGCGTGTCGAAGACGTACAGCGGCAGACTGGCAATGTCCGAGAGCACTTCGTGCGGCTGCGGCTTCTCAATGATGCGCGTCACGCGGTTGCCGCGCAGTGCCACGCTGCCCCCGGCGGCGGCCTGCTCGCGCGGAATGCGCATCAGGCTGAGCACGGCGCGCGCTTCGGTATATGCCTCAAACTGGTGCAGCAGCCCGGCGATATGTGCTTCGGGCACCAGATTGTCGCAGGCCGAAAGTATGAAGTCGCCGTGGAGGTGTGGTCGCGCCTGCAGCAGCGCGTGCGCCATGCCCTTGCGCTCGGCCTGCTCGGCCCAGCGAATACGCGATCGGTAGTATGGGTGCCGCGCGAAATGATCGACGATGGACGGATCGTCGGGGCCGACCACCAGCACAAAATCGCTCACGCCATTGGCGGTCAGCGTATCCAGCACGCGCTCCACCATGGGTTTGCCGGCAATGGGCATCATCGCTTTGGAGCGGGCCTGTGTCAGCGGCCGCAGCCGTTGGCCCCGGCCCGCCGCCAGGATGACGGCCTGTCCCACGGTGCTCATGCCGTCACCGCCTCGGCCGGCGAGAGAGAGCGGATTCGCCGCGCGGCTCCGTCGGGTTTTTGGAAGAAGACGCGATAGCTGTCTGCGACGTCCGGGTGCTGCCGGGGGTAAAGGCGCGCCACATGCTCTAGAATATCATCCCGCCGATTGGGATCGCTCAGGCCGATGCAGCAGCCGCCGAAGCCGCCGCCCGCAAAACGCGCACCGTACACGCCGGGGCATTGATTGAGAATCTGGTGCAGCGTGATGAGGTGCGGCGAGCCGGCCTCGTAGTTGCTGATGGAACTTTCACCCGACTGCGTGATCAGCGCCCCCAGGGCGGGCAGATCGCCGGCGCGCCACGCGGCCACGCCGCGCCGCACACGCTCAACTTCGGAGAAATAGTGAGTGGCGCGTTTGCGCAGCGGCGCGGCAAGTTCGTGCTGGTAGTGGTGATAGACGGCCTCAGGCACGTGCCGCAGGCGCGGCGTCTGGCCGGCGGGCAGGCGGGCGCGGCGCA
>CAZKBQ010000098.1:0-15916 GCA_964550855.1 uncultured Anaerolineae bacterium | reverse complement strand
TTGACTTCAGTGATTTCACGTCCACCGGCGGCAGCTGCACCACGCCCGCCTCACCCTTCACCAGCGCCACGGCTTTCTGCGCCGCCTCGGCCAGCGTCTTGGCCGTCTGCATGTTGGCTGCGGCCAGAATGCGGCGACCCTCTTCTTCGTTGGTGCCCACCAGCCGCGCCACCATCGGCACCTCGGTTTTCACCTCGTCCAGCGCCGCCACAATTCCGCGCGCTACTTCGTCGCAGCGCGTGATGCCGCCGAAGATGTTGAACAGCACCGCCTTCACGTTCGGGTCGGCCAGGATGATCCGCAGGGCGGCCGCCACCTTATCGGCCTGCGCGCCGCCGCCAATGTCCAGGAAGTTGGCCGGGCTGCCGCCGAACAACTGCGTCATGTCCATCGTCGCCATGGCCAGACCGGCGCCGTTGACCATGCAGCCGATCTCGCCATCCAATTTGATGTACGACAAACCCCGTTGGCGGGCCTCTGTCTCCGATGGCGCTTCCTCGTCCAGATCGCGCAGCGCCGCCAGATCGGGATGACGGAACAGCGCATTGTCATCCATCAGAATCTTGCCATCCACCGCCTGCAGCTTGCCGTCGCCGTTGATGATCAACGGATTGATCTCCGCCAGGCTGCCGTCCACATCCAGGAAGCACTTGTACAGCCCCTGCGCGATGACGTTGAAATCCTTCAGCAGATCGCGCGGCAGACCGATGCCATACGCAATTTGTCGGGTCTGATATTCGCGCAGCCCCAAAAACGGATCAATCGCCACGCGGATGATCTTCTCCGGCTGAGTGCGCGCCACTTCCTCGATGTCCATGCCGCCCGCCGCCGAAGCCATCATCACGGCACGGCGCTGCACCCGATCGAGCACGATGCCCAGATAAATCTCGCTGCGGATGTCGGCCGCTTCGTCCACCAGCACCTTGCGGACGGTCAGACCTTTGATGTCCATGCCCAAAATCTGGCCGGCCACCCGCTCGGCCTCTTCCGGGGTGTGCGCCAGCTTCACGCCACCGGCCTTGCCGCGCCCGCCCACCAGCACCTGCGACTTAATCACCACGCGCTTGCCCAGATCACGCGCGATGCGATAGGCATCCTCCGGCGTGTTGGCAACTTCACCTTTGGGGATGGGAATGCCGTATTTCGCAAATAACTGCTTCGACTGGTATTCGTGCAGTTTCACAGAGGCGCCTCCGGGGAGAAGTGTGAATGCATCGGTATTATAGCACTTTCAGGGCAACTTAAACGGCGGATATTTCAGCACGCGGCCGCTGCCCGTGTCCGACACGTAGATCGATCCATCGTCGGCGACGGCAATGCCGCCCGGCACGACGAAGCCGGTCAGATCGGTGGCATACTGGCCGAAGCTGCCCAGATACTTACCGTTGATGTCGAAGATCAGCACGCGCTTGCCCGGCTCATCCGTCACATACACGTGCGAGTCGCGGTCGAACGCCAGATACGGTTTGCCCACCACGTTCTTATCCAGCCAGCCGTCGATGTCCCACGCCGCGATTGGCGTGCCATTCCGATCGAAGGTCTGAATCCGGCCATTCCACGTATCGGCCACCGCAATGCGACCCTGGGCATCGGCCGCAATGCCCACCGGCTCGTCCAACCGCCCCGGCTCCAAACCGCCGCCGCCAAACTGCGTGATGAACTGTCCGTCCTTGTCAAAGATCTGCACGCGCTTATTGCCGGTATCGGCCACCAACACGCGCCCGTCCGGATCGATCGCAATGCCGCGCGGCCCGTAAAACACGCCTTCGCCGCCGCTGGCCTGCCCGCCGGTATCACCCAGCGTGCCCCACATCGTCTCAAACTTGCCGTCTGGCGAGAACTTCTGAATCCGGTGATTCCACGTGTCGGCCACATAAATCGTGCCGTCTTTCGCCACGGCCACATCCCACGGCTCGTTGAATTGACCGGCCGGCGGATTGTCGATCGCGCCGCTCGGCGAGCCGATTGACGCAATAAATTGCCCGTCCCGATTGAACTTCTGCACTCGATGGTTATTCCCGTCGGCCACGTAGATCGAACCATCCGGGCCGATGGCCAGCCCGTGCGGGAACTGGAACTGGCCGTCGGCCGAGCCCGTCGTGCCCCAGGCCAGCTCGGCCGAAACCTCGCGCCAGCCCGACGCATATGGATCAGCCGTCGTCTCCGTGACCGTCACCCCCGTGGTGGCCTGCGTCCAGATCTGGCTGGCGATGTCCTTGCGAATGTACAGCCTGAAATCGTCCACCAGCGGCCAGTTTTCGGGCGTATGCGTCATGCCCCGGATGCGGTCGTAGGCCGTGTAGTCGCGATTCAAGAAGATGTCCACCAGCGCCGACCGCTTGTCCTTATCGATCAGCCACGTCAGAATCGTGCCGGCGTAATCGGGCAGATGGCGCAGGCTGTACAGGGTGCAGCGCTGCTGCCCGCGCGCCTTCTCGGCCTCGTCGATGGCGCCGTCGCCGTTCTCGTCATAGGCCGCCACCTTCACCGCTTCCCCGTTCGCGCCAATCTCTGTCAGCGGGCATTCGGCGAAGATCTTGTAATCCTCCATCGGCCACCAGATGCGATGGCCCTGCCATTCAACGTGCGTCTTGCGCAGCACATTGTCCACCGTGCCCCAGGTGCTGCCGCTGGACAGGATGATCGGGGCATCCAGATCCGATCGGGAGGGCGTGTTGCTGTATTGATACTTATTCGGATAATCGCGCAGGTACCAGTAAAACGGCCACGAGGCGTCGGCGTCAAAACCGATGCGGATCGACCGGCCCTCCGTGGTACGCTGCGCCACTTCGTCGATCTGCGCCACCGCCTGTTTCACCGCCGGGCCGGCGTGCGCGTACACCCCAAATTCCAGCGCGGAATCATAGTTGATGAAGTTCCAGATCCAGCCCGTGCGAATGGTCAGCACGGTCAGCGCCAGCAGGCCGATGAGGCCCAACATGCGCGTCACCGCGCGCCAGGCCGGTCGCAGTTTCCACAGCAGCCCGGCACAGATCGCCAACACCAGCACCGCGCTGATCAGGCCGGAAAACGCCGTCAACCGATCGAGCTGCTGGCCGGACAGCGCCGCCTGAAAGTTGCCCAGCGCCCACGCCGCCGCCACTATCGCCCCGGCCGCCAGCAGGCCCGCCAGCCACTGCCACTCACGCCAGACCGCGCGCCAATCAATCGTATCAAACCAGCCGCCCAGAAACCGCCCGCTCAGCACGATCATCGGCAGCGTCAGATACACCATCAGCCACGGCATCTTCTCGCCGGCATAAGAAAATGCGCCCCAACTGCCGATCATCCATACCAGCAGAAACGGCATGAACAGCCGCTGATCCAGCGGGCGGGTATCCGGCCGGCCCGATCGGATCCGGCGCACCCACCGCACGCCATACACCACCGTGGCGATGGTCGCCACCAGCATCGGCAGATACTCGTAGATCGGCGTTACGATGAAGTAGTAATAAATGGGCTGCGTGCCGCGCTGCACGCCCTGCTGCACCATCCAGTAGCCCAGCGAACCGACGAACCCCGTGCCCAACCCCACGCCGTTGGTAAACACCGTGGTGAAGAAGGTGATGGTGATGCCGAGAAACACGCCGATCAGCACCAGCCACGTGCGGCGGTTCCACCACCACCCGATCGCGATCGCGGCGGCGATAAAGGTAAACGTCACGGCCGCCAACCGCAGCACCAGCCCCACATCATTGGTCGGAAAATTACCGCCCTCAAAGAACTTCACATCCACGAACGGCAGCCCGTACGTTGCCTTCCAGATCGAATTGAAGATGGGCAGCACGCTGGCCGACAGCATGAACAGGCTCACTGTGCCCAGCACAATGACCAGGTCGAACAGCGGCGAGGTCTTGGCCGCCTGCGGCCAGGTGTACTTCAACAGAACGTACACCGCCACCCCCACCAACACCATCGGCACCAGCATGCTCGCGCCCACCCGCAGCCATGCCATGATCAGCGCCAGCGATTGCTGCAGCTGCGCGCCTGCTTCCAACGCCTGGCCCGGCAGCGGCGTCAGCGGCGGCGGAAACGGCGACGGGTCGCCCGGCCCCAGCCCGATGGCGCCCAGAATCTGCGCCTGCAGGAAGATGGCCACAAACATGATCACGACCGCGCCGCCCACGCCCAGCGCGAAGCGGCCCGCAATGCCCAGCAGAAAATCCGGCCGCGGCCACAGCTCGGCCAGCAGGGCCGCAATCAGGAAAAACCCGAAGATCGCCACAAACAGGAAGGTGGCCTCCATCGACAGGAAGGCCAGCGCCAGCACGGCCGCCAGCATGATCAACCACTTCACCTGCCGGTCGCGCAGATAGGCAAAGAACCCCCACGCCAGCATAAACACCCACACCAGCATCAGCGCCTCGTCGCGGATGTAGCGCGCGTGATACCACAGCGCGGGCGAGATCAGGATCATAAACGATGTAATCAACGCGCCGGTGCGTCCCAGCCAGCGCCGCAGGACGTAGGGCAGCGCCACCAGCACCACGCCAAAGACCGCCGTCAGGATGCGCGAGGTGAAATCGTCGGCGCCAAACAGACTGTAAATCGCCGCATTGGCCACAAACTTCAACGGCCCGTGCATCAGCGGCGTGTGGCTGAACCCGCCGCCCTTGTACAGGCTCCACGAATAGTAGGTGTGCAGGCTTTCGTCATGGCTCATGGCGCGCTCGCCCAGCAGCCAGAACCGGCTGGCAATCGCCAGCACGATCAGCAGCACATACAGCGCCTTCTCCGCGTCCAGCTTAATCACCGGCGCCAGCGGCCGATCGAGCCACGACGGTTTGGGATCGGATACGATTTCGCTCATAAGGACTCTGGTCTCATCAAATGTACTTATCAACTCATGACGCGGGCTTGACCCACACGATCACGCGCTCGGTCGCCGGCGGCTCGCCGGCTTCGCGATACAGCCACCACCGCAGCGCGTCTGCTTCGCTCAGCCCGGTGAAACTCCACGTCGCTTGCCGCACGAACAGCGCACCAATGTACGCGGTCGGCCCGGCCGGCCGGCCATCTTCCGGCGTAATCACAATGTCGGCCGTGCCGTCGTCGGCGGGCAGGAACCGGCGGTGATCAAACTCCCGCAGATACCAGGCCAACACCGGATCGATCTGCGCGCCGACCACGTTGATCGTCGCGCGCGCCTGCTGGCCCGTCGCGCGCAGCGAAGCCGCCTCCGCGGCCTGCACCAGCGCGCGCACGTCCGGCGACGTGGCCGCCGGCTGCCACATCAACTCGCGTGGATCGCCGGCCCGCAGCTGCGTTGCGCTCCACGTGTTGCCCACGCCCGCGGCCGTCAGCACCACCAGCAGCGCCGCCGCCCCGGCCCGCCACACCGGCCCAAAGCCGATGGCCAGCGTAAACACCGCGCCCACGATCAACGCCAACAAAACGGCCAGTATCAAAAACGATGCCGCCGGGCTGAGCGGCTGGCCCAGCACCTGCGCGCTGGCCGGGCCGCGTCCTGCAGCATAACTACTAATTGTCACCAGCAGGTAGCCGATCAGCGGCGCCAGGATCAACCAGAGGCTGCCCTCCAGCAGCCAGCGGCCGCGCGCCGCCAGGGCCTCGGCCAGTGCTTGCACGGCCAGGCCGCCCAGCATCGCCAGCGGTGTCAGCGCCAGCGCCAGATCAAACACCTGGCGGCCGGGCTGCAGGAACACGATCAGCAGCGCGCCCACCGCCCACCCGCTCAACAGCCTGGTCGTCCAAGTGGGCCGCTGCCACGCCGCCACCAGCCCGGCCACGCCCGCCAACAGGATCAGCGGCTCGTACAGCGCCAGCGTCTGCACCAGCTGCAGCGCGCCCACCGTGTCGAAGCCGCTCCACGCCGCCAGCCACGCCGTCAGCGACTCGGGCACGAAGCGCACCGATGCCGGCGACAGCAGCAATGCCGTTGAGGCGGCCGCCAGCGCGGCCGCGCCCGTCCACGCCGCCGCGCGTCGAACTGCCGGCGGGGTTTGCTCGATCACCCCGCCAACCTCGCGCCGCAACTGCCGGTAACCGATCAGCCCCACCAGCCCGATCGGGATCAGCACCGACCACAGCCCGGCCCCGCACAGCGGCAGCAGGCCGCCTGCCGCTGCCGCTGCATAGACATGACGTGGCCTAAGTGTTTCTGTGTAGCGCAGCGCAAAGCCCAGCGCCGCCAGCGCGATCGTGGCCGCCAGCGGCCCGGTCAGCGAGCGCGCCGCCGTCGTCATGACCGGCGAGACGGCCAGCAGCAGCGACGCGGCCAGCGCGCCATGACGGCCCAACGGCCGACGATAGAGCCACGGCGTCAACACCAGCAACGTGCCCAGCAGCGCGACCCCCAGCCGGGGGCCGGCATCGCCCAATGACGGGCCGGTCAGCGCAGCCAGCCATTGATTCAGGTTGTACATCAGCGGGCTGCCGCCTGCGGGCAGTGGTGTGCCCTGCCAGGCGGCCAGCGCCTGCCCGGCCTCAGCCGCGCTCAAGGGGGCCGCCCCCAGGTTGACCAGCCGCAGCGCCCCGCCCAGCGCCGCCAGCAGAGCGTACAAGGCCGCCTCGATCGTCAGCACCGGGCCGATCGGGCGCAGGTTTGCCGCCGATTCGATCTTGTTCGTATCAACCATCCGGGCGCTCTTGGTCATCGCTCCCGACTCTCACTGATCATTCGTCATCTGATAAATCACCACCGACTGATTTTGATACACGATCGGCAGCAGCTGATCAAATTTGGCCAGGCCGGCCGACGGGTATTTGCGCCGTTCGTTGGGGCCGACGATCACGTAGCGCACGTCGAAGGCGCGCAGCTGCTGCAGGGCCAGACCGCTGTCGGTGGTGGAGTAAATCGTGTTGATAAGGTCGATGCGCGGACCTTGAATCTCGTAACTACCGCGCCATTGATCCTCGTGGCCCGGCCAGCCCACCACGGTGGGCAGCCCCGTCCACGTGGAGAAGCGCGATGTGCCCGCATTATACTCTTCGCCCGGCGCTTCCAGGATAATCGAGCCTGCGGGGGCAGCGGTCGCCAGCCATTGAACCGCCGCATACTCATCGGGTACGAACTGGCCCGTATAAGCCATCGCGTCCAGCATCGGCGGGATGGCGGCTGATCGTTCTTCCATCTTGTACGGAATGGCCAGCAGCGGATAGTACAGCCCCAGCCCGATGGCGATCACGCCCGTAAGCCCGGCCGCCGCGTTGCGGATGCGCCGCCGCTGATGCGCGATGAGGTAATACAGCGCAAACGCCGACGCCACACTCCACAGTGCCCACGCCTGATAATAGAACTTGAACACGGTGTTCATGCGCGTGCCGAACTTGTCCCGGATGAAGGCGAACTCGACACCGAAGGCCAGCAGCAGGCCGATGGCGTACAGCAGCAGGGCAAAATCAAGCGTGCCGCGCGTAGCCGATCGATCGATCTGCCCCTCGCGCGGCTGACGCGCCCGCCACAGGACAACGATGCCGGCCAGTCCCGCTGCCAGCCCCAGCATCACCCACGGATTGAGGATGCGGGCCAGCAGCTGATCGGTGACGGTGATTCCTGCCAGGGCCATCGCTGCGACCACGCCATCCAACGCGTCGCGCGCTGCCGGCGAGATCTGGACGAACAGCCAGCTGACGAGGCCGATGCCCAGCGCCGCGACCGTCACCAGTGCCAGTCCGCCGCCGACCGTCTGCAGCGCGAAGGCGCCCAGCCTTAGGCGGCGCGCCCGCCACAAATCGAAGGTCAGCGCTGCGCCCAGCAGCAGACCGATCAGGATGAACGGGCCAAACATGACAAAGAACTGCGGCGCGCGCGTGCCGTTGTATAGATTGGGCACCAGGCCAGAGGCCTGCGACGAGAAGCCGCGATAGAACAGCGCATATAGCAGCACGCCGCCCGCACCCAACACCACCAGCTCGCTGACGCTCTCCAGCCACGCCAGGCGCCCGGCGCGCCAGCGACCCAGCGCCAGCGCCGCCGTTAGTACAAATGCGTAGATGGGAAAGTCCCACGTGTTGAGAAAGCCCAGGCTGCCCACCGCCAGCGCATACAGCGGCCACAGCGGCGCGCGCTGCGCGCCGTACCACAATGATGCCAGATCGCCGCCGGCCGCGCCGCAATACAGGTTCAAAGCCAGCGCCATCATCAACAGCGCAAACGGCAGGGCCAGCACGTGCGGGTGCATGTCGCCCAGCAAAAAACTGAACTGTGGAAACTCGTCGATCAGTTCCTGACTCACCGTGTTGTCGGCCGGCGGCAGACCGGTGGCGGCGGCCAGCGCCGGGCTGACGGCATTGGGCGGATAGTCGTGGATGACGCGCGAGGCCCGCCACCACCACAGCGAGCGCGGCGGCCACCCGGCGGGCGCGGGATTGAGCGGCTGGTTCATTTCCAGGATGTCCAGCCACTGCCAGAACTCCGTCGAACCTTGACCGTTGAAGCGCGCCACTTCCAGCGGGGCCTGATAGTTGCCCATGACCGCCAACATCAGCGCGCCGATCAAGCCGAACACGATGGCCGCCGATCGGGCCTTTTCGCGGGCGATCAGGATGAGATTCGCCACCACGCCGAAGGCGCTGGCCGCCGACAGCGCGAACCAGAACGCATTGCTCAGGCTGAAGGCCGTGCCCGCCGTCACGCCCGACAGCGCGTGCAGCAGCGACATCATCACGTAGCCGAAGTAGTAGTAGGCGATGCCGTAACCGCTCAGCCACGGATCGGGCGGCGGGAACTGCGCGCTGCCGCCGATGGCGTTGAAGAACGCAAATTCCATCGGCTTCTCGGTGGAGGACAGATCGGGGTTGTTGGCACGGAACAGCGCCCAACCGATCAGCGCGACGGCGAACAGCACCTCGTAGGCCAGAAAAACCGATCGGTGCTGGCGTGCCACCGCGCGCAGCGCCGCCCGCCGATCATCCCCGCGATACAACCACAGGCTGATCGCCGCCAGGCCCGCAATCACCGCGATGATGCCGCCCCTCGAGTTTTGCACCACACCCAGCGTTGCCAGCAGCCACAGCCCATAGCTCGCCAGCAGCAAACCGATCGGCTTGGCTAGCAGATAGCCGCGATCGGGCAGCCAGCGCAGCCAGCGCGAGGCCAGCGGCCACGCGGCCAACCCCAACAATTGACTGATTAGCCACCAACTGAAAACGGCGATTGCGTCGGACATGATTGACGTTTCACGAAACCTGCATCGATGCGCTGCGTTTCACTCCACCACCTCGTACAGCACCGCGCCATCGTTACGATAGGCCACGCGCAGCTGGCCGTCGGTCACCATTTGATCGAACTTCGCCAGCCCCTCGGCCGGATAGAACGATCGCTCCAGCCCGCCGACCACGATGTACTTTACGTGGTAATCGTGAATGATCTGCAGCGCATCGCCGACGACGGGCGACGAATAGAACGTGCGCACATCCTGAAGCCGATTGTCGATGACTTGCCCCGGCATGATCGAACGCTGCTGACGCTGATGCCAGTCCCAGCCGATGATGGCCGGCAGCCCCGTGTTGATGGCAATGCGATTGCCCCAGTGATACAGCGGCGAATTGCCCTCGGCAATGACGGGCGTCCCTTTGACGTTGTCCTGCAGCCACGTGATCAGATCGTGATCCCAGTTGAGCGAGTAGGGATTACCGGTGTCGTCATAGGTGGCCTTCGTCATGTACGCGATGCCGTCGAAGCCGGGCGGCATGTCGTTGACAAACCGATCGTTGATCTTGCCCCGCGTGGCCAACGGCACATACAGGAACGAGGCGCCCACCAGCAGCCACAAAAAGCCCTGCCACAACATCTTGTCCCGGCCCCGCCACGCCGCCAGCCGATCGGCCAGCCAACCCAGCGCCACCGCCGCCGCGATGCCCAGCAGCACCCACACCTGAATGTAAAACTTGAAGGTGGTGTTCATGCGGCTGATGTCGCCCTTGAGCACGATCACTTCCACGGCAAAGGTCAGGCCCACCGCCACCGCCACGATGAAGTACCAGAAGCGCTGCGTGCCGTCCAGTCGCTTCCGCACCATCAGCGCCGCGCACAACAACAGCACCGGCGCAGCCACTACAATGACAACGCGCCCGCTCGTGTACGCCAGCAGACTCGCCAGCGCGATCAGCGCCAACCCCAGACCGATCAGCCAGCGCCAGTCGCCCAACACGCGCCGCCACATCAACTGCCACCAGCGCCACCCCCAGCGGCGCACCTCCCACAGCAGGAAGGTGACGATGGGGAACAGAAACAGCAAATGGATGTTGAGATACGCCCACAGCGGCGTCAACGAGCCTTCCCAGAGATCGATGCTGGAATAGGCCGTGGCATAGTTGCGCGTAAACGGCGTCCACAGCGCCAGACTCACCCCCGCGAACAACATGGCCTGCAAGAGCAGATCGCCCCACGTTGCCAGCTGATTCAGCCGCTTTGTCGCCAGCGTGCCGATGACCAGCCCCGCCCCGCCGATCAACAAATACGTCGGGAAATCCCAGGTGTTGGTGGCGCGCAGCGCGCCGGCCACCAGTCCCCCCAGCACCAGCGAGCCGACGCCCGCCATCGACCAGCCCGGCGGCGACGCCACCCAGCCGATGGCCAGCGCCAGCAGCAGCAGCGTCAGCGGCAGCGCGATCATGTGCGCGTGCAAATCGGCGTACAGGAAGGTGAAATAAGGGAATTCACTAATCGGGCCGGCCTCGCTGGGCGGCGCGGGAATCTCGCGCGTGGGCGTGAAGTACCACCACTCCGGCCGGAAGCCCAGCGACCGGCCCTCCGTGATCAGGCGCGCCGCGCCCACCGTGGTCTTCACGATCAACTCCAGGCCGGGGATGCTGCTCTTGAAATCGACATCGGCTGCCGCCTGTTTGCCGATCTCGTCCGTGATCAACTGCGCCTCGCCGAGGTTGCCCATGAAGGTCACGAAGATGGCGGCGATCAGGCCAATCACGATCGGATTCTTCAGGCTGAACGGCTTCAACCCCCACCCCGATGGTTTCAGCTGACCTGTGGGCTGCCCGTTGCGCGTCAGGTTGTAACCCGCGCTGAAGGCGCCCAGCACGGTCAGGGCAAACAACGTGGGAATGGCAAAGTTGTAAGCGATCTGCGGCATGATGCCCAGCAGCTTGATCACCGTGGCCACCAGCACAAAGCCGAAGTAATAGTAGGTGATCTGCCCGCCCGCGTACCACGGATCGTACGGCGGAAAATAGTCGCTCTTCAGCACGGCGTTCAGATAGGCGAAGTCCATCGGTTTTTCGCCGCCCATCACCGGATGCCACAGATCGGGGTTGCCAAAGCGCACCAGCAAGAAATAAACAAACGCCGCCGCGAACAGCGCTTCTTCAAACAGCACCACCGTCCTCGACTCGGCCCAGAACGCCCGCAGTGCCGAACGCTGCCGCCACGCCATCACGCCGGAAGCCGCGGCCAGCAGCAGCACCGCTGCGATGATTGACCCGCGCGAGAACGTCACCACGTGATAACTCGACGCGAACCACACCGCAAACGCCACCAGCAGCAGCCCGGCGATCCGCGCCACTCCGTAGCCGCGATCTTTCAAGCCGGGGGCCACCGCCCACACGATCGGGAACGCCAGCCAGCCCAGAAGCGCGATCACCAGATACCAGACCAGCGCGCCGATCAGCGGCGCCTGGTTCAACAGCCCGTTGCGATCGAACAGATCGGCCCACGTGCCGCTCTGCTGCTGCGCTGCCCACGTTTGAGCGTTCAGCATCAGGCCGTTAGGCGCAGCCGTCGTCGCCATCGGGGTCATATCGCGCAGCACATCGCGCAGCGACACCTTGCTCAGTTTGGCGCGCACGTCCGCCACCGAGAAGTCCGGCTGCTTCTGAAAGATCAGCACGCGCGGATGATCGTACACGCTGAAGGCTTCCTCGGCGGGCGGCATGGGCACGTTGATCAGACCGTGGCACTGCGGCACGCCGGATTGCGGACAGCGCGTGGGATCCGGCCACAGGTTCATCAACTGCGTTGTTTCCTGATCAGGGAAAGTGAACGGCCCCAGCGTCGGGTAAGATTCAAACGCGGCCACCAGCTTGAAGCCCAGCTGGCCGGTGAACAACAGGCGATAGTATTCGATCGTCAGCGGATAACGCAGCGGTTGGCGCGACATCGACCCGTAGGCGCGGTTGCTGCTCAGCGTCACATAATCGCTTTGATCTAGCCACTGGATCAGGTTTTCCAGTTTTTCCGGCGTGTCTTCCCACTGCCGTTGAATTTCCACCCCGTGATAAATGCTGTACCCGTCGCGGCCGCCCAGCCGCACCGGGATGCCTTCGTCCCACGCCTCCGTGGCGATGGTGCTGCTTTCGGCCACCAGCGGCGCGCCACTCACCGCCTGCGTCACCGCAAAGTATGTCTGCCCGGCGCGCAGCGTCGCGGGCGGCAGCTCCATCGTGACCGCGCCGCCGTGCGCGCCCCACTGTTCGGCGTGGACGGTGACCTCAGCCTGCGTCAACGGCGTCTGGCCGTCCGGCGTATCCGCGATGGCGACTCGCACCGTTTCCGGTCCGGGATCAGCCACCGGATCGATCAGATGGTTGATCGTGATCGAGACCGCCGTGCCGTCTTGATCGACGGTAAATGGCGCGAACGTCGGGAACTGATCCGATCCGTAGTTGATCGTATTCGGAAAGGGCAGCTGCACGGCGCTTTTTTCGCCGCCCCGATCGATCGTCAGCGTCAACGCGGTCGGCACGTGGTCATAGATCCACTGCGACGAGCTGATGCGCGTGGTCGGCTGGCGGTAGATCGCGGTGAACGCGAACGCCCACGCATACGCGCCGACGACCACCACCCCCATGGCCGCCATCGCCCCGGCTCGCTTGAAGGCCGATCGGGCTGCCGGCCGCCGCGCCCAATCCCACAACGCGATCAACGCTGCCGCCGTCATCAGTGTGAGGAACGGATAGATCGGCAGTTGATACCGGATCGATTTGACCCACTGCGATCCCTGCCAGACGAAATAAGCGGTGACCCACACCCAGATCAGCAAATGCCGCGACTGCGCCACGTCGATCAACCAATCGCCGAGGCGGCCGCGCCGCCGTTTGAGGTACGGCGCGAGGAACGTCTGCCAGCCCGCCCATGCCCAGCTCAGCCATGCCGCCAGCCCCAACGGCACGCCCATGCCCCAGAACACAATGTTGATCCACGGAAACACGATGGGCGCGCGATCCGTCCACTGCACGCCGGGCGGCCCGCCGGGGTCCTCGCCGCCGATCAGGTTGCGGATGTACGTCATGTTGTTCGACCAGCGCGGGTCGAACTTCAACAGCCCGTCGAAGGCATACGGCATAAAGACCCGAAAGACAATCGCCGCCGCCAGCACGGCCACGATCACGCGCAGGATCGCGCTCTCCCACGTGACGCGGCGTGCGTCCGCTGCCGCCGCGCGCGACTGCCGCAGCACCGTCGCCCCCGCGCCGATGGCGATGATGCCCAGCAGTGGCGCCACGTTGATGCGGCTGGCGATCGCCAGACCCGTGGCTGCGCCGCTGGCAACGACATCGAACCAGCTGTTCGTATCCGCAAATCTCAGGATAAAGTAAAACGCCGCCACCACGAAGAACATCGCAAAGATGTCGGCGGTGTAAAAGTGCGACTGTTGAATCTGCAGCGTGGTCGCCGCGCCCAGCAGCGCGGCCAGCACACCCGCGCGCGCGTCGTACAGGCGCCGGCCCATCAAAAACATCAGGATCAGCGCAAACACATCCAGCAGCGCCGACAGGCCGCGTCCCAGCAGTTGAATGCCGTTGTAGCTGGCAAATGGGATGATGGCGCCGTTGCTGTGCAGACACAGATCGGGCGCGGCGTGGCAGACTCCGTCCAGCAGGTCGGCGGTGTAGCGCGTGATGAAGATCGGCAGGTCGCCGTAAACGAACAGGCCGAAGTTGTTGTTGTACGGGTTCAACGGCGAGTTCTGCGAATCGAAGTATTCGCCCAGATTCGCCGGCGGACGGATGGCCGAGGTGACCATCGTCAGGAAGTTCTCGTCGGGGTGCAGCGGTTGGCCGTCACTCCAGTTGATGCCGGAAAAACGAAAGTACGCGCCAAACGCCAGCGCGGCGATCAGCAGCAGCCAGATCGGCCACGCGGTCAGCGTGCGGCGGGCGGCAGGCGATTCAACGGTCGGCGAAGGGGAAAGTTGATCCGTGCTCATGCGTCGATCGGTTTTTCAACAACAAAGAAACACTCGCTGGAATCCGGCGCATCGGTCTCGGCCACGAGCGGCGCCAGCACACGCTCTTCCAGCGCAAAGCGCGGCCGCCACGGCCACAGCACCCATTTGCCCGTCAGCCGGCGTGCCAGCACATCGGGCGCGCCGTAATAATGCCCCAGTTCCAGATAGGCCGTCGCGCGCGGCGACAGATAACCGCGCCGCAGCGTCACTTTGAAGCCGTGCGCTTCGATGCGGCGCTGCCATTCTTCGGGCGAATACATATGATAGTGAACCTGCACTTTGGTAAACCAGGCTCGATAACGCCGCGCCAGCGATCTGGCCCCCACCCGATCGAACAGCCGCGCCGTCCAGAGATTGGCGTTGTGCCGGTCGGTGGGCACCGAAAACACAAACCGGCCGCCCGGCCGCAGCACGCGCGCCACCTCGCCAAACACCCCGTCGAGGTTGGGCATGTGCTCCACCGCGCAGTTGGCCAGCACCGACGCAAATACGCCGTCGCGATAGGGCATGCGCCACGCGCTGGCCGCCTCCACGTGATCGTACACGCCGCGCCGTCGCGCCTCTTGCAGGCTGGCCGTGTTCACATCCAGCCCTGCCTCGCCGTGACCAATCGTCACCTGCGCAAAGTGCCCATCGCCGCAGCCGATGTCCAGCAGCGGCCGTGGCAGCGGGCCAAGCTCTTGAATCAATCGATGCTCGATCGCGCGGATCAGCGATCGGAAGGCGGGCAGTTCCCGCCGGTGCGCCCACAGCAGATCGCGGGCGTGCTGCAGCTCGTTTGTCATGGTCACTCGCTACGGTTCAAACCGATAGAATTGGATGGTTCCCCCGGCGTCGGCGTATGCCGTCGGTTCGATGTTGCCATAGGCGCGCGCGAGGATCGGCCAGACCCGATCGGCCCCGGCGGCCCGATAGAAGAACGCGCACTTCCGGGGACACAACGCTCCCCAGTCGGCGGCGGGCAACTCGTCAACGCCAATCGAATGATAACTGACACCCAGATCGAACTCGCGCAACCCCCACGGCACAAAGTCCGCGCCGTCCTCCGCCGATCGGATCAGCGTCACGTCGCTGTCCGGTCCCTGCTGCTGCGCCTGCCAGAACATGGCCTGCTCCAGATCGGGCGGAAAACGCGCCGGCATGTCGATGAAATACGTATACCAGCCGGACGCCATCAGCACCGCGGCCAACGCCGCCGCGCCCAACGCCTTCACCCGCGCCGGCACCGGCCCGATGTAGCCCGCAAGTAGATCGACCACCACCACCAGCCCCAGCGCCCCTAGCCCGGCCAGCGCCGCCGTCACCGGAAACATCAGCGCGGCGCGCGGCGGAAACGTGGCCAATGCGCTCAGGCTGAACGCGCCGAGCAGCAGCCAGCCCGCCCACAGCGACCCGGCCGGCCGGCGCAGCCGGCCCAGACACCAGCCCAGCCCGATCAACACCAGCCCGCCCAGCGGCGCAGCCAGCGCGTCGATTAAGTAATTCTCCTGAGCCAGCACCGGAGTCTGAAAGCTCAGCGCCGTGCGCAGCGCGCCGCGCGCGATCAGCGCCGCCCAGATCGACGGCTCGTAGAATACCTGCTGATCGCCCACCTGCTGCGGCCCGCT
Organism: uncultured Anaerolineae bacterium; assembly: GCA_964550855.1. Lineage (GTDB taxonomy): Bacteria > Chloroflexota > Anaerolineae > Fen-1058 > Fen-1058 > JAGOBP01. Next base: position 162 of record CAZKBQ010000098.1, on the reverse strand, counting down.
CACGGCGAACAACTGATCATCGGGATACAGATCACGCGCGTAAAACAGGTTGTTAAAAACCGATGCCGCCTGTTGACCGTCATACACCTCGGGCACGCGCTGCGTGCCGTAGGCAATGACCGGCGCAGCGACCGCGGCCACGCCCAGCGCCAGCGCCGCACC
>CAZKBQ010000097.1:0-15979 GCA_964550855.1 uncultured Anaerolineae bacterium | reverse complement strand
GATGCGATCTTCGATGAGGCTCTTGAGCTGCTGATACAATGGCAGGGGATTGTGTTTGCCCAGCATGGTGGTCATTTGACGATTTCCGCCCGGGTTGTTATAATTGGTTATAACCAGTTATAATATACACCGGAAATCGGCGTTGTCAACCACCAATTTCGTAGCAAGCGTGTTTCAATGCCAGAAGACCATCCACTTGAGGTGACTGCGATGAACGCTGTCCTGCACGCCGAAATTCACGAGCAGCCCGCCGCCGTCGAGCGGCTGATCACGGTCGGGCGCGCGGCCGCCAGGGAACTGGCCGCGGCCATCCGGCGGCATCAAGTCGAATACGTGCTGATCGCCGCGCGCGGCACGTCGGACAATGCTGCGCGGTACGCCCAGTATCTGTTCGGCGCGCACAACCGTTTGCAAGTGGCGCTGGCGACGCCGTCGTTGTTCACGCTGTACGGCGTCGCGCCGGATCTGTCCGGCGCGCTCGTCGTCGGCATCTCACAATCGGGTCGCTCGCCCGACATCGTCAGCGTGATCGAGGCGGGCCGCGCGCAGGGCCGCCCCACCTTGGCCATCACCAACGCGCCCGATTCGCCGCTGGCCCGCGCCGCCGAATGGGTGCTGCCGCTGAACTGTGGCGAAGAACGGGCGGTGGCCGCGACCAAGACGTACACCACTTCGCTGGCGGCGCTGGCGTTGTTGTCCACGGCGCTCAGCGGCGACGAGGCCCACTACGCCGAGCTGGCGCGCGTGCCGCACGCCATGGCGCAGACGCTGGCGAAGCTGGAACCGGTGTTGCCGCGCATCGAACGCTATCGCTACGCCGGGCGCAGCGCCGTCATCGGGCGCGGCTTCAACTATGCCACGGCCTTCGAAACCGCGCTCAAGATCAAGGAACTCACCCGCGTGATCACGGAGCCGTATTCGTCAGCCGATTTCCGCCACGGGCCGTTGGCCGTGTTGGAAAGCGGGTTTCCCTTGATCGTCGTTGCGCCGTCGGGCAAGGCGTTTGACGATCTGTCGGCGTTTGCAGTGGAAGCGAAGCGGCGCGGCGCGGAACTGATCATCATCAGCGACGACGCGGGATTATTGAAGCAGGCCCAGCTGCCGCTGGCGCTGCCTGGCGGCGCGCCCGACGGCGCGCCTGATGGCGTGCCGGAGTGGCTATCGCCGCTGGTCGCGGTGCTGCCGGGCCAGTTGTTCGCCATGCACCTGGCCCTGGCGAAAGGCCTTGAGGTGGATCAACCGATCGGGTTGACGAAGGTCACCGAGACACGTTAACGTTCAACTACAACATCGGGCCTGACGGATGATCCAGCCAGGCCCGATCGATCTACGCAGCAATCCTGATCGTGCGTCAGGCTCAGACTTCGGCCTCCGGCACAACTTCCTGCAGGCGGGCGCGGCGCTGCAAATACAGAAAGCCCAGCACCGCCAGCAGTCCGATGAAGCCCGCCGCGTACCACAACAGTCGGGGCGTCGGCCCGTCCATGATGCGGCCGGCCAGCAGCGGCCCGATGGCAAACGGGATGCCCCACGAGATGCCGAAGACCGCCATGTAGCGGCCGCGCATGTCCTCGGGCGCGAAGCGCGCCGTGAGCGACTGCGACATGGGCGCCACCACCATCTCCCCGATGGTGATGATCACCATCGCCAGCACAAACATGGCATAGCCGGTCACAAAGCCGTACATGGCAAAACCCACGGCATACAACGCCGTCCCGGCGGCCATCATCAGCAGCGGCGGCTTGTCGCTGATGCGGCGCGTGATGGGGAACTGCATGACCACCACCATGAAGGCATTGATGCTGAGCAGCAGACCGTAAGCGCGCTCCGGATCGGCGAAGCCCACCACATCGCGCATGTACACGCCCAGCGTGGCGTTCATGTTCATGTACACCAGCCCCATCAGAATGCAGGTGAACACGAACAGCATGAACGTTCCATCGCGCAGGACACGCCCGTAGCCTTTGAACGTCGCGCCCACAGTTTCCGGCTTGTGGCCGGGCTGCGCTTGCGGCTTGGTCTCGCGAATGAACAGGAATACGATGGTCGCGGTAATGGTGCTGATGACGGCGTCCGTCACAAACAGCAGCAGGTACGATTGCGCCGCCAGGAAACCGCCGATAGCCGGGCCGATGGTCACCGCCAGATTGAAGCCCACGCGCAAGATGCCAAAGCCCTCGGCGCGCTTCTCTTCCGGCAGCAGGTCGGCCACCATGGCTTGATGCGCCGGGCCGGCCACATCGGTGAAGATGCCGGACACCAGCGCCAGCACGTAGAACACCTGCAGCGACTCCACGAAGCCCATCGCCAGCGTGCTGAACGAACTCGCCAGCAGCCCGAAGATCAGCATCGTCTTGCGGCCGACCCGATCGGTCAGTGCGCCGCCCAGGAAGTTGCCGACGAAGGCCGAAACCGAGAACAGCAGGAACAGCACACCAACCTCGGTCATGCCGACGTTGAACTTGCGGGTGATGTACAGCCCGAAGAACGGAAACAGCAGCGAGCCGCCCAGCCGATCGATGAAGGTGGCCCCCACCAGCACCCAGAACGAGCGGCGGTATTCGCGATAGATGTTGGAAATCTTGCGACGTTGGCGTTTGATAAACATGTGAGTCTCCCGGACAAAGCTCGGCAACGCAGAACATACCCACCGGCAGCCGCGCAGGTTCATCCAGTTTAAGGCCGATCGGCCTCGGGCAGATCAGACTAAAGACCGATTTTGTATTAGGGCGTTCGGTGCAGGTCGGGACATTCAGGATAACACGAGAATCAGCCGTGTCAATAGAACGAGGGCTTAAAACGCCGGGCCGATGGGGAGTCGCCAACCCAATCGGCCCGGCCAGTCTTCACGCCACCATCCGCTCGTCCGGGAAGCGCGTGGTCGAAAAGGAAAACTGCATCTGCTGAAAACGCCAGTCGCCGGCCTGCCGCACCAGCACCGCCGTGAAGCGCAGCGGCCACACAAACTGCTCGCCGCGCCGCAGTTCGTACAACGTGTTCGTGCCGCCCCGCAGGATGTCCAGCAGCAGTTCTTCCGCCGGCGAATCAGCCTGATCGATCAAGTCTCTGACGCGCTGCAGATAACCCGCAAAACTCTCTTCGGCCCGGATGATCGTCGTGACCGTGGCCGACGCCGTCAGCCACGCCACCTCGCCGCGCGCCTCGATGTGCGCGCCGGCCACATCCAGCCGCAGATCGCCCCACGACTGCCAGTCGCCTTCCACCAGCTCACGCGCCCCGGCCCGATCGATATACCACTCGCCGGCGCCGGGCCGCGGGCCGTTGGTGCCGATGACTTCGACGTCATCGGCGAACAGCCGCATGAACTCATCCAGCTGCGACACATCGCGCCGGGTGTACCCGTCCTGGAGGCGCTGCAGCACCTCGCGCACTTGTTCGATGGCTGAGCGTTGATCGATCATGAATCACTGTGACCAGTCCGTCGGGGTGCGATCCCAGCGGTGGGCGCGCAGCCGATCGATCAGGTCCGCGCTCAGCGGCCCGGCGTCGCTGCAGGCGATGTTGGCCTCCACATGGCGCGGCTTGCGCATGCCGGGGATCACCGTACTCACGTCGGGGTTGGACAGGATGAAGCGCATCGCCAACTCCGGCATGGTCATGCCCGCCGGGATCAGCGGCCGCAGCGCCTCGGCGTGTTCCACGCTGGCCTTCAGGTTCTCCGGCACAAAATAGGTGTTGCGCCAGTCGCCTTCCGGCCAGCGACTGTCCAGCGTCAGCGTGCCGGTCAGCGTGCCCTCGTCAAACGGCACGCGGGCGATGACGGCCACGTTCAGTTCGCGGCAGACAGGGAATAAGTGATCCTCAGGATTCTGATCGAAAATGTTGTAGATCACCTGCACGGCGTCGATCAGGCCGGTCTGCAACGTGCGGATGGCGTTGTCCGGTTCCCAGCGGTTGATGCTCACCCCGATCGCTTTGATCAGCCCATCGGCTTTGAGATCCGCCACGGCTTTTTGCCAGGTCTCATCCTGCGCCCAATCGTCCTCCCACACGTGAAACTGGATCAGATCGACGCTGTCCAGTCCCAGATTGCTCAGGCTGCGTTCCGTGTATTCGCGGATGTAGTCGGGCGGAAAGCAATCGGCCAGCAAGAAACCGCGCCGCGACGGCCACGTGCGATTTTTGGGCGGAATCTTCGTCGCGGTGTACAACTTCTGGTCGGGATGAGCGCGCACCAGCTGCCCCAGCAGCCCTTCGCTGTGGCCGGCGCCATAGGCCCACGCCGTGTCGAAGAAGTTGCAGCCCAATTCCACCGCGCGGTGCAGCGCCTGCATGGACTGCGCGTCATCCGATTCTGTCCAGCCGCCCATGCCCCACATGCCGTAACCGACCTCGCTGACCTGCCAGCCGGTCCGGCCAAACGTTCGATACCGCATCACAACCTCCTTGTGTTATGAAGTCCGATTCAGCACGGCCATCGTCAGTCGCGCAATGCAGACGAGACGCGCGCGCTCGTCTTCGAGGCGAATGTCCCAGACCTGCGTGGACGCGCCCAGATGCAGCGGCCGCGCCGTGCCATACACCCAGCCCGTCCGCACGGCGCGCACGTGATTGGCGTTGATGTCCAGCCCCACGCACATCTGCCGCGAAAAATCCACGCACCAGTTGGCGGCGGCGCTGCCCAGCGTTTCGGCCAGCGCGGCCGACGCGCCGCCGTGCAGCAGGCCAAACGGCTGGTGCGTGCGCGCGTCCACCGGCATCCGCGCTTTCAAGTAATCGTCGCCCACCTCCAGAAACTCGATGCCGAGGTGCTCGATCATCGTCCCGCGCGCCTGATCGGCCAGCGCCGTCAGGGTGGGTCGCGTCACCCAGATCGACATGCCGCCTCCCTCGCTTTTACCCGGAAATCAAGGTGATGTCTGCTGCTGCAGCGCTTTACGCTTTCGGCCAGGCTGCCAGATAAGCGTCCAGGATGCGATCCGTCATCCGATCGAAGTCGTGGTTCACTTCGCGCCGCGCCGGATCGCCGTCATACCAGGCCATGATCTCGGCCGCGCCGCGCGCAAACGGAATCGTCGCCACGAAGCCGGGCACCAGGCGCTTGATCTTGGTGTTGTCGAAGATCACGCTGTTGGCCTTGTCGCCCACCAGACCCGCGCCCCAGGCCGGATCAAACGCCGCGATGAAGTCCGAGGCCACGTGCACGATCTTCGGTTCCACGCCGGCGGCGCGCGCCAGCAGCCCGGCGATCTGATCCCACGTCAGCACCTCGTCGCCGGTGATGTGCACCGCCTCGCCGATGGCGTGCGGATTGCCCAGCAGGCCGACGAAGCCTCTGGCGAAATCGACGTGATGCGTCAGCACCCACAGCGACGTGCCGTCGCCGTGCACGATGATGGGCCGGCCGCGCCGCAGCCGATCGATGGCGGTGTAGCCGCCGCTCAGCGGGATCAGCGTGCGGTCGTACGTGTGCGACGGGCGCACGATGGTGATCGGAAACTGCTCGTCGCGGTAGGCGCGGTTCAGGCGCTCTTCGCACGCGATCTTGTTGCGGCTGTATTCCCAGAAGGGATTGTGCAGCGGGGTGGATTCCGTGATGGGCAGCTGACCGATCGGTTTCTGATAGACCGACGCCGAACTGATGAAAATGAATTGACCCGTTCGATCACGAAACAGGCTGAGATCGTTCTCGATCTGATCGGGCGTGAACGCGATCCAGTCCACCACCGCATCGAACTTGTGATCCTTCAACGCCGCCCGCGCCGCAGCCGCCTCGCGGATGTCGCCGTGCAGCAGGTGCGCGCCGGCGGGTACGGGGCGCTTGGTCGTCTGCCCGCGATTGAGCAGATACAACTCATCACCGCGCTCCACAACCAATTGAGAGCAGGCCGAGCTAATGATGCCGGTGCCGCCGATAAACAACACTTTCATTTCGATTCAACTCCTTGTTCCAGAATCAACGTCGTCGCCGCCGCTGTTGGCGCGGCGGAATGGGGCGTTCGGCAGCAGGCAACCGCTTCGCGGCGCATTTCACACAGTAGTATTTGTCGCCCACCAGCGTGTAGCCGTCATGCCCCAGCGAGATGACCCGACCACAGCTGGCGCAGTGCGTCGGCTTGAAGGCGGGCGGATTGGGCAATTTCTCGAAGTTGTACTCGTTCGTGCCGAAATAGACGTACAGCTCCGTCTCAAACGACTGGCGGCACTCCTCGCAGTCCTGCCACTTTCCCGTGTGGCCTTCATTGAAGTGATAGCTGCACAGCGTGTAGCGACTGTGGTTGCGATGGCAGGAAGTGCGCGCATAGGAAAACAACACGTACTGATCCTCATCGTCGCAAATCCAATTGCCACAGCATTGCGTCCGGATCAGCGGCTTGTCCGTCGCGCCGCACAGACCGCAGCGCGATCGATCGGGATCGGGCGCGGCCGTCGGCGATGCTTGCACCCGATCGGCCGGAATGTACGGGATCAGCCCCTGCCGATAGGCTTCCGCCTGAAGCTCGCGCGGGGCGGCTCGCACGTTAACGATGTACCCGTCGACGCTCAAATACCAGATCATCGGGTTAGAATCGATCTTGCCGGGCAAGCACCAGTCGGGATCGAACGGATACATATCAAACATCTCGCGGATCAGCTTCGACTTGGCCGACATGGTGCTGGGCGCGACGCCGCAAACGCGCGCCAGTTCCTCGGCGCGCAGGTGCGGCGTCTGCGATGAATCGAACAGGAAGTTGACCATGCCCAGCGCGTGAAGGATGCCCGCCACCCAGATCTCCGGCCGGCCGCGCGCGATGGGCGATGGCCGCTTGCGCGCCAGCGCGCCGGTCAGCTTGCGGCCAAGGGTGGCATAATCCTCGTCGAGGTGATCGCGGCACACACCCGTCAGCCGCTGGATAATCTCGTCGTATTGGGGCCGCACAGCGACTGGGATTTTCTCGGAGGCTGACATCTGATTGTCCTTTCTGTGCAAGTGAAGTGGCCGCGACGCGCCCTCGATTATAACACTGCGCCCGCCGCTAGAACGCCACATTAAAAGATCGCTGATCCGTGCCCCGTGCGTGTTATAATGATCTGTTGCGGTTTCTTCACTTCCCTGTACGGCACCCGGATAGACCATGACTCAAGACTACATCACCGTGCGCGGCGCGCGCACCCACAATCTCAAGAACATCAGCGTGGACATTCCACGCAACAAGCTGGTCGTCATCACCGGTCTGAGCGGCAGCGGCAAATCGTCGCTGGCCTTCGACACCATCTTCGCGGAAGGGCAGCGCCGCTACGTCGAATCGCTCAGCGCCTATGCCCGCCAGTTCCTGGGCCAGATGGAAAAGCCCGATGTCGATCAGATCGAGGGCCTCAGCCCCGCCGTGTCGATCGACCAGCGCAGCGGCAGCAGCAACCCCCGATCGACCGTCGGCACGACCACGGAAATCTACGACTACCTGCGCCTGCTGTACGCGCGCGTCGGCACGCCGCACTGCCCGGTCTGCGGCCGCGAAGTGCAGATGCAGACCGCCGATCAAATCGTCGATACGGTGGCGGCCCTGGGCGACGGCCGCCGCGTGCAAATTCTGGCGCCGCTGATCAAAGATCGCAAGGGCCACCATCAGCAGGTCTTTGAAGACATCCGCAAAGCCGGCTACGTCCGCGTGCGCGTGGACGGCGAACTGCACGATGTGAACGACACCCTGGAACTCGACCGCTACAAGAATCACACCATCGAAGCTGTGGTCGATCGCTTGGTGATCAAACCCGATCTGGAGCGCAGCCGACTGGCGGACTCCATCGAAACGGCGCTGCGGCTGGGCGATGGCACCGTCATCATCAACGATGTCACCGACAAGGAACCGATCGATCATCTGTATTCCGAGCGCTTCGCGTGCGCCTACGATGGCACCTCACTGCCGGAGATCGAGCCGCGCACCTTCTCGTTCAACTCGCCGCACGGCGCCTGCGAGACCTGCCAGGGGCTGGGCACCAAGCTGGAGATCGATCCCGACCTGATCGTGCCGAATCCCGATCGGTCGCTGAACGGCGGCGCCATCGTCGCCATGGAGTGGAACGTGGAGGGCCGCAACAGCGAAGACACCTACTACTTCCAACTGCTGCGCGCCGCCTGCGCGCACTACGGCATCGACATGGACGCGCCGTGGAAGACGTTGTCGGCCGCCCAAAAAGACATCGTGCTGTACGGCAGCGGCGACGACAAAATTCCGGTGAGGTATCAGAACCGCCTCGGCGATCAGCGCATCTACCAGACCACCTTTGAAGGCATCATCAACAATTTGCGCCGCCGCTATCTGGAATCGACCAGCGATTACGTGCGCGGCAAGATCGAAAGCTACATGGCGCAGGTGCCCTGCCCGGCCTGCAAAGGCCGGCGCCTCAAGCCCGCCGCGCTGGCCGTCACCGTGGGCGGGCGCGACATCCAGTCCGTCACGGCGCAGCCGGTGCTGCACGCGCTGGAGTGGGTAAAGGAGCTGCGCGACAACGGCAAGAAGACCGATCGGGGCGCAGCGCTGACCCCGCGCCAGATGACCATCGCCCGGCAGATTCTCAAAGAGATCCACGCCCGTCTGCAATTCATGGTGGACGTGGGCCTGGACTATCTCACGCTCGACCGGACGACGGGCAGCCTGTCGGGCGGCGAAGCGCAGCGCATCCGCCTCGCCACGCAGATCGGTTCGCGGCTGACGGGCGTGCTGTACGTGCTGGACGAACCCAGCATCGGCCTGCACCCGCGCGATCAGGGCCGGCTCATCAAGACCCTGCAAAACATGCGCGATCTGGGCAACACCGTGCTGGTGGTGGAGCACGACGAAGACACGATGCAGGCCGCCGACTGGATCGTCGATCTCGGCCCGGGCGCGGGCGAGCACGGCGGCAAGGTGATCTTTGAAGGCACCTACGATCAGATTCTCAAGGACCGGCACAGCGTCACCGGCGGTTATCTCTCCGGCCGATTGCGCATCGACATCCCCAAGCAGCGCCGCAACGGCAACGGCCAGTGCCTCGTCATTCGCGGCGCGCGGGAGAACAATCTTAAGAATCTGGATGTGGAGATTCCGCTGGGCCGGTTTGTATGCGTCACCGGCGTCAGCGGCTCCGGCAAATCCACGCTCGTGGTGGAGACGTTGTACAAGCGGCTGGCGCAGATGCTCAACGGCGCGCACGAACGCGCCGGCGCGCTGGGCGGCATCGACGGCGTCGAGCACATCGACAAGATCATCAACATCGACCAGACCCCGATCGGGCGCACGCCCCGATCGAACCCGGCCACCTACGTCGGCTTCTTCAACGACATCCGCGATCTGTTTGCCGAGCTGCCCGAATCGAAAGTGCGCGGCTACCTGCCGGGCCGCTTCTCCTTCAATGTCAAGGGCGGGCGCTGCGAGGCGTGCGAAGGGCAAGGTGAGATTCAGATCGAGATGCAGTTCATGGCCGACATGTACGTGTTGTGCGACGTGTGTCACGGCGCGCGCTACAACCGCGAGACGCTGCAGATCCGCTACAAGGACAAGAACATTGCCGAAGTGCTGAACATGACGGTGAGCGAAGCGCTGCAGTTCTTCGACGCGATCCCGCCCTTGCAGCGGAAATTGCAGACGTTGGAAGACGTGGGCCTGGGCTACATCCGATTGGGTCAGCCCGCCCCCACGATGTCCGGCGGCGAGGCGCAGCGCGTGAAGCTGAGCAAGGAATTGAGCAAGCGCGCCACCGATCACACGCTGTACATCCTCGACGAGCCGTCGGTGGGCCTGCACGCCGCCGACGTACACAAGCTGATCGACGTGCTGAACCGCCTCGTCGATCAGGGCAACAGCGTTATCATCATCGAGCATCACCCGGACATCCTCAAAGTGGCCGACTGGCTGATCGATCTGGGGCCGGAAGGCGGCGAGCGCGGCGGTGAGATCGTGGCCGTGGGCACGCCGGAGCAGATCGCCGCCGACAAGCGCTCGTTCACCGGCCAGTTTTTGAAGAAGCATCTGAACCAATCGAAGCGTGCTCAAGTGCACACCTGACACCCCAACATCTACGTGTGAAATCCCTCTGCGATAGCGGCAAGGCCGATCGGGTTGGGTAAGCCGATCGGCCTGTTTACAATGCCCAAAGTAATTTCCCGCCCCTGTCTGACCCGCCTCGCTGCCAGTAAAGTTGGTGTTTCAGTCGATGAAATCGCTATATAATAGGTGCATGGGGTATGGTCGTCAGGCAATGCCGGGATTGTCGCGTCAAGGGTAGCCCGATTATGCCTGTCAGGCCCCATCAGTGAACGAGTGGGGCTTCTCAACCTCAGATAAATCCTCCTCGGCTGCGTTTCTAACGGCGGTTCCCGGCGGTTTAGTAATAAACACCGATGCGGCTATCAAGCGTTTCGCTCACACAAGGAGGCCCCCGTGGACGACCAACTGCCGGTGATGGATCTGGGCTTCACCTCAGAGGTCATTCCTGACTGTCAGCACGTGTGCTTAATCTTCGACGACGAGGTTCAGCGGCGGCAGATCGTCTCGGCCTATCTGGCCGCCGGCCTCAGGCAGGGCGACCTGGTTCGTTACTTCGCGGACACGACTTCGCCGGCGGACGTGCGCGACTGGCTCGCGGCTCTGGGGATCGATCTGGCTAAGGCTGAAGCGGCTGGCGCCTTTAGCATCATTCCGGCTGAGAACGCCTACTGCCCCGGCGGGCGGCTCGCCCCGCGGGAAGTGGTTGCCAATGCAGAGGCCCGCTACGCCATGGCCCGCCAGGCCGGCTATCACGGTTCGCGCGTCGCTGGCGAAATGACCTGGGCGCTGCGCGACATTCCCGGCGCCAACCGCCTGCTGGAATACGAGAGTCGGCTCAACCTCATCACAGATACTTTTCCCCACATTGGGATGTGCCAGTATGATGCCCGTCAGTTTGACGGCGCCACCTTGTTCAAAGTGCTTCAGGTGCATCCATACATGATCGCCCGGGGACAGATCGTCAGAAATCCATATTACATCAAACCCCAGGAATTCCTGGCAGCGCTTGAGACGAATATGTGAGCGGGCGGCAGCCCATCGGTCGGGCTTAAATGCCCTGGCCGGAGGTCACCGCATAATAGATGACCCAGCGAGGTAGCCATGAACGAACTGGAACGTCCCCCAACCGAATCGGATCAATCGCAGCAGCATGCGGCTGTGCGCGTGCTCGGCCAAATTCTGGCGGCGCAAAATGTCGTGTTTGCCTTGCCGGATTCGGCCCGAATGGCCGAGTTCTACGCCCAGACCCTGATGTCAATACCGGGGATCGCTGCCTGCCGGGTCTGTCTGGATGACAGGTCGGTCCGGGCCGGCGATATGCCAGACGACGTTTGCGTCAACTGCGAAAGGCTGCGCCGGCCGGCCGGCAAAGACCATGCGCTCGAATCACCCGCGGTGGATTTCAAGTGCAGCCTGGCCGACGAGTTCGATCTGCAAGCCGTTGCCATTGAGTCCGTTGACCATCATTTCGGGGTATTTGTCCTGCGAGTCAGTGATGCGCTTATTTTCGAGGTCTATCGGCCCTTTATCCAAAATCTCTCGAGCTTCCTCGCCCTTACACTTGAGAATCGCCGGCACAGGCGCTCCCTGGAGCAGGCCCGCGCTGAATTGGAGCGCCGGGTCGAAGAGCGCACGCGCGATCTGACCGCCGCGAATGTCGAACTCCAGCGTGAGGCCGAGTGGCGCCGGCAGGCGCAGGCAGCACTGGAAGCCAGCGAGCAGAAGTTTCGCAGTTTCGTTCAGGAATCTTCTGAGGGGTTTACGCTCATCGACGAGCAGGGCCTGATCATCGAATGGAACCACGCGCGCGAGAAGATGACGGGCCTGGCCGCCGATCAGGTCCTGAGCCGGCCACTGTGGGATGTCCAACAGGACATGCTGCCGCTTGAATTGCGGACGCCCGAACGCCGCGAGTACAATCGGCAGCTGATGTTGGAAGCGCTGCGCACCGGCCAATCGCCGCTGTTCGACAACGCCATCGAAGCCGAGGTGCTGACGCAGACCGGCGAGCGCCGGTTTGTGCGGCAGATCATCTTCCCCATTAAGGCCGATCGAGGATATCGCATCGGGTCGGTCACCAGCGACGTCACCGAGCGTAAACGCGCCGAGCAGGCGCTGCGCGCCAGTGAAGAACGTTATCGGATCGTCGCCGACAATACCTATGACTGGGAATTCTGGATCAGCCCCCAGGGACAATTCCTTTACAATTCGCCCTCATGCCGGCGCATCACCGGCCATACGCCCGATGAGTTTGCAGCCAATCCCGAGCTCTTGAATCGCATCATTCATCCAGCTGACCTCGAGCGCTACCGACTCCATCATCACTATGTGGTGGAGCAGCAAGTGCCGGAGGAAATTGAGTTTCGCATTGTGCGCGCCGATGGAGATGTCCGTTATATTGGTCATGTCTGCCAACCGGTCTTTGACGAGCAGGGAACCTATCGGGGCAATCGCGGCAGCAATCGAGACATCACCGCGCACAAGCGGGCAGAAAATGAATTGCGAGACAGTGAGCGCAGATTGGCTGAGGCCCAGCGCATCGCGCACATCGGCTACTGGGAGCGTAACTTTGAGGCCGGCTGCATCACGCTTTCCGCTGAAGCCTGCCGCATCTTTGGCCTGTCGCCGCAAGAGGTCCCGCTCAACCTGGACCAGTGGCATCAGCGTTGGCTGCAACTGGTTCACCCGGACGATCGACTGCGCGCGAGTCAGGCCGCCGCTGATGCCGTGGGGGACGGCCCGCCGTACAACGTGGAATATCGCGTCGTCCGGCCCGACGGCGAGGTGCGGTTCATTCATAGTGAAGCCAGTGTGAGGCGAGACGCCTCAGGCCGTCCCCGCTACATGCTGGGCATGATGCAGGACATCACCGAGCGCAAACAGGCTGAGGCCCGCGTTCTGCGGCTCAATCGCCTGTACGCCACGCTCAGCCAGATCAACCAGACCATCGTGCACGTGCGCGACCGGGCGCAGCTGTTTGTGCAGATCTGCCGCGTCGCGGTCGAGCACGGCCAGTTCCGCATGGCGTGGATCGGCCTGATCGACGAGACCACCGACCAGATCGTGCCCGTCGCGTTTGCCGGCGAAGAGTTGGGCTACCTGGCCGAAGCGCGCATTACGGCGCGCGACGAGCGGCAGGGGCGCGGCCCGACCGGTACGGCCGTGCGTGAAGGTCGCTGCGTCATCTGCCAGAATTTGGCGACAGATCCACTTATGGAACCGTGGCGCGACGCCGCTCTGCAGCGCGGCTATCGTTCGCTGGCGGCAGTGCCGATCTGGGAGAACCGTCGCCCGGTGGGCGCACTGGTGGTCTATGCCGCCGAACCGCACGGCTTTGACATCGAAGACGAACAGCTGCTGGATGAAATCGGGCAGGACATTTCGTACGCGCTCGACGCCCTGGAGCAGGAAGCCCAACGACAGCGGGCCGAAGTTGGGCTCAGCCGGCTCAACGCCGAGCTTGAACAACGCATCGCCGAGCGGACAGCCGAGCTGGCCCGCGCCCACGAGCGGTTGCGCGCCATCCTCGACACCGCCGGCGAGGGCGTAGTCTTCACCGATTCACAGGGCGCCATTGAATACATCAATCCCGCGATGGAACGGCTCACCGGCTACAGCGCCGACGAGGTCCTGGGGCGTAATCCACGAATATGGAAGAGCGATCAGACCCCGCCAAGCACGCATCAACACATGTGGCAAGCTCTGCTGCGCGGTGAAACCTGGCAGGGTGAGGTGATCAATCGACGCAAAGACGGCACCCTGTACGACGCCGCGTTAACCGCTTCACCCGTGACCGATCTCGACGGGCGCAGCGTCGGTTATGTCGGCGTGCAGCGCGACATCACGCGCCAGAAGGAACTGGATCGGTTGAAAGATCAGTTCGTCTCCAACGTCAGCCACGAACTCCGCACGCCGCTCGCCAACGTGATGCTGCACATCGGCCTGCTGACCCGCGGCCGACCGGAGCGGCACGATATTTACCTGCGCACATTGCAGCGTGAGGCCGAGCGGCTTCGCAAGATGATCCAGGACCTGCTCGATCTCTCCAAGCTCGATCGGGGGGCCATGCCGATCCGCTTAGCCTCCACGGATGTCCATCAATTGCTGGAATCGCTCGTGCTTGATCGAGCGGCGCTGGCCGCCCAGCGTGGCCTAACGCTGCAGTATCAGCCCGCACCCGATCTGCCGATGGCGGTCACAGACGGCTCGAAATTGACACAAGTCATCTCTAACTTGCTGACCAACGCCTTGAACTATACCCCGTCCGGCGGCGAGGTCAGCGTTTCGAGCGCGCTGCAGCGCACAGCCGATCGACGCTGGCTCACCATTCAAGTGCGCGACACCGGGCCGGGTATCGCCGCCAAAGACCTGGCCCATCTGTTCGAGCGTTTTTATCGCGGCGAAGCCGGCCGCACCACCGACGCCCCGGGCGCAGGCCTGGGGCTGGCCATTTCGCACGAAATCGTGCAGCGGCTGGGTGGGCGCATCACGGTGATCAGTGAACCCGGACACGGAGCTGCGTTTACAATCTGGCTGCCCATCACCTGAAGCAATCTCCCAAGTGCGGCCAGTGGCCCATAAGGATCAGCCGCCAAAATGTGACGAATATCTGGTTTACTCGTCACATTCGATACAGGCCACCGGGGACGGCTTGCGCTATGCTATAATCACTTGACCCACCCAACCGGAGCCGACCTTTGACCTGCCAGGCACTCGCCCAATCGACGAGCGTGGTTATCCGCGAAGGGGCAAATAGTAGCTAGTCCACAGCGACCGATTAACCGGTCGCTGTTTTTGTGTTACGATCTCATTACCCACCCCACCTTCACAAGGAGCATCCAGATGTCCGACTCACAAAATCCGTTTGAGATTGCGCAGGCCCAGTTTGACAAGGGCGCCGATCTGCTGGGCCTGCCCGAGGACGTGCGTGACCTGCTGCGCTGGCCGCTGCGCGAATATCACTTTCGCATCCCGGTCAGGATGGACGACGGCAGCACCCGCGTCTTCACCGGTTTCCGTGTACAGCACAACGACGCGCGCGGCCCCAACAAGGGCGGCATCCGCTTCCACCCCAACGAAACCATCGACACGGTGCGCGCGCTGGCCACGTGGATGACGTGGAAGTGCGCCGTGGCCGACATTCCGCTGGGCGGCGGCAAAGGCGGCGTCATCGTCAACCCGGCCACGTTGTCCGTCACCGAAAAAGAACGCCTGTGTCGCGGCTGGGTCGATCAGATGTGGAAGAACATCGGCCCGCGCATGGACGTGCCCGCGCCCGATGTGGGCACCACGCCGCAGATGATGGCCTGGATGATGGATGAGTACAGCAAGCTGGTGGGCAACTACACGCCGGGCGTGTTCACCGGCAAGCCCGTGGACATGGGCGGCTCGCTGGGCCGCACCGAGGCCACCGGTTTCGGCGTCATCTATACGGTGCGCGAAGCAATGAAACATCTGGGCATCAATCCGCAGGGCAGTGTCGCTGCCATTCAAGGCTTTGGCAACGTGGCGCAGTACGCGGCCATCGGCTTCAAGGAAATGCTGGGCGGCAAGGTGGCCTGCGTGTCGTGCTGGGACAACGGCGACAAGAAGCCGTACACCTACTCGCACCCCGACGGCGTTGATCCGGTCTTCCTGCAGTCGATCACCGATCAATATGGCACCATCGACGCGGCCAAAGCGAAAGCGGCCGGCTACGTGCAGGAAGACGCCATGGCCTGGATTGACAAGGAAGCCGACGTGCTGATCCCGGCGGCGCTGGAAAACATGATCACCGGCGAGACCGCGCCGCGCATCCATCAGCGCGTGAAGCTGATTGCCGAGGGCGCCAACGGTCCCACCACGCTGGAAGGCGATGCGGTGCTCAAAGCGCGCGGCATCTTCGTCATCCCCGACTTTCTGTGCAACGCCGGCGGCGTCACCACGTCCTACTTCGAGTCTGTGCAGAACGACATGAACTTCTACTGGAGCAAGGAAGAAGTCCTGCAGAAACTCGATCAGAAGATGACCAA
>CAZKBQ010000096.1:0-16312 GCA_964550855.1 uncultured Anaerolineae bacterium | reverse complement strand
TTCAAGCGCGGCTTCGGCGGCAAGATCGTCCGCTTCGCCGGCGCCTACGATCGGGTGTACGATCCGCTTTTGTATCAAGCCTACAAGTTGTACCTCAAGTCACGCGGCAGAAGTGAATGACGAAAAGTGAAGAGTGAAAAGTGATCGTCCATACCTGATGATTTCACTCGTCACTCATCACTTGTCACTAACTATACACCTCCGGCTTCAACACTCCGATGTACGGCAGCATGCGATACCGGTTATGCCAATCCAGCCCGTAACCCACCAGCCACTCGTTCGGCACATGAAAGCCGATCCAATCGGGGTTAATGTCGATCTCGCGCATCTCGGTCTTGCTCACCATCACGCATGATCGCAGCGAAGCAGGGTGTTTGGTGCCCAGCATCTGGTACAGGTAATTCAGCGTGTAGCCCGTGTCGATGATGTCCTCGACGATTAGTACGTGTTTGCCGTGCAGGCTGTTCTTCACATCCAGCAGCACGCGCACCTCGCCGGTCGCTTTGGTCGAAGCGGCAGGATAGCTGCTCAGCGACATGAAGTCGATGTTATAGGGCACGCTCAGGTGCGCCTCCAGATCGGCCGTGAAGCGGAACGCGCCGTTGAGGATGCAGACCATCACCAGCTCATCCACGCCCCGATAGGCCTCTGAAATCTGCCCGGCCAACTCCCTGACCTTGGCGCGCAGCGCCGCCTCGTCGATCAGCACCCGCTCGATGTCGCCGTTCATGTCTGCCTCCCCAAGGAATGTCCCGCTCATTGTAAGCCCCGGCCTCGCGCTTCGCAAGGCCGGCCTGTTCGTCACTTTCGCAGCACCGGCAGATAGCGCGCCAGGCCGATGACGCTGAAGCGGCGGATGATCAAATTGCCCTCGGTGTCTGTTACGCCGACCGAACCGATCGTGCCGACCGGCAGCGTCCGATCGCTCACGTCTGCCCCGTAATCGCCGTACTCATCACTCCACACGCGCCGCGTCACCGCTATCGCGGGAATCTGCAGATCAACAGGAGTATCGGCCAGGGTTTGCCCCAACACCAGCTGCCGCGCAAAGTCGTGCCGCGCCGTCAGCGCCGGCAGCACCAGCGCGCTGGTCACATCCGGCTGATAGGCCAGCACCAGCCGATCACCGGTTTCGACCGCGCGCGTGAAGCACACCGCAAATTGATTGCCATAGCTGGCCGGTCGAGTGATCACCTCACGCGCCGTGCCCGGCGGCGATTCCAGCGTCACGGTCAGCGGTTTACCCGCCATCTCGCCCACGCCGTCGATGCAGCGCTCGCCCAACGCCACCGACCACCGACCGGTGGAGAAGTTCAGCTGCATTTGTATCATCCCATTCGCGTCGTAAGTGAGCGTGCCATTTGCGTAAGCCAGCGGCGCGAGACCGGGAAAAGTGACCGAATAGTACCCGCTCGCCGTCGCCGTGACCCACTGCGATTGCGCGGATGGCGTCAGTTCGACGCGCAGCCGCGCATTGGGCGGGGCCTGCCCGTACACGCGCGCCGCCGCCCGATCGATCCGCGCCACCAGATCGGGCGCCAGCAGGGTTGTCACCGTTTCGGGCGTGGTGAGCGTCAATCGGTCACCGACACCGATCAGATTGGGCGCGTACAAATAAGCCTGCCCGTCCTGCGCAATGCGCGAGGCCATCGTCCAACTTGCGCCCGATGCTGATTGAATCGTCAACGTGAACGGCGATAACGGCGGCAGGGTCAGCTTCAGGCTGTTATCGCCGAGACGGGTGCTGAGCAGCGGCACGGCGTCATAGGTGTACCAGCGGACGCCCAGCCCGTCGCGCCACGCCGCCTGCGCGCGGTAACCGGCCGCCAGCACATCGATGCCGCTCACGTCGATCTGGTAATTGCCCAGCGCATCGGCCGCGACGGTGAAGTATTGCGTGATCCGGCCATAGAGGATCACATCCAGCGTGCGGCTGACCGGCCCCTGGCCGACGATTGTGTTCGCGTTGAGATCGAGGTAAGCGGTCAGAGTAGGCACAGTGTAAGACTGAACCTGCGTATTGGATTGTGCGAGCGAGAGTGCGCCGGTCGGGGTGAATACCGGCCAGGGCGTCGGCGTGGGCAGTGTCGACCACTCTGACCATTCCAGTTCCACCCGATCGGTCGGGGCAATGCCGATGGGCCGCCCCGCGCTGTCGCGCAGCTCGACGCCAAAACCAAAGCCGCCGCCAAAGCCATACCACTCCGCCTGGCGCTCAGCCTTGAGCGTGCCGTTGGCCGCCCACAACCGAATAAAAATTTGCCCGTAACTCTGGCAGTTGCCGCTGACGATTACGCTGAGAAAGTTGCCGTTGACGACTGCGTCCGTCAGGCGCGCCATACATGCCGACATCGGCAGCGCATCCAGCGGGCGGCTCGCCAGATACCCGTCGGACGTCGTGACCTGCGCTTCGCCGGTTGAATACCATACCAGATCGATGACGCCGTGCAAATCCACGTGATAACGGCCTGCCGCGTCGGAAGTTACCGCCACGGTGTAACCATAGAGAGGCGGCGGCGGATAACCGCTGCCGGGCGCCGACGGCGCTTCGTAGTAATTCACGATCAGCGTCACCGGCGTGTCGGGCGGCGCCGTGCCGGAGATCACATCCGTCTCCGGGTCCATCTGCCCCGCCAGTTCCGGCGCGGTAAACACCACAGACGCGCCGTGCGCCGAGGCTACCGTCAGCACATCGCCGGCTTCCAGCCGCAGATGATCGGCCACGTCGTAGAAATAGCCCGAAGCGCCCGCTGATGAATATCGCACATCTTTTGGATAGCCGCTCGCGCCTTGAATCGTCATCGTCAGCGGGGTCAGCACCTCATTCACCTGACCGACGATCGAGTACACATCCTGATTGCCGCCACCCAGCCGCACGCGCACATACGGCACGACGAAGTACGCCGAAACTTGATTGCCGTCCGGCAGCGTGATCGTCGCCAGCCCAAAGTTGGGCCGCGCCAATGACAGCGTGGCCGTGTATTGCCCGGCCGCCGTCGAGGTGATCGCCGTCTGCTCGATCGGCGTCTGCATGCTCCAATAAACCTGGCCGGAGTCCACCGGGCCGGCAAAGCGCCGCAGCTCAATCGGCTGGTCGGGCAGCGTCTCGCCGGTGACGCGCCCGCTCGCCAGATCGATCTGCGCCGTCAGCGTCATTACCGTCATGGAAATCACCTGCCCGCCAGCCATCGCCACGACGTGCTCCCCGGGCTGCAGCACAGCCGATCCGCCAAACGCCGCAAGGAAGCGCCCGTCCGAGCCGCTCTGCAGAATCAGATTGTTGCGCGGCGTGTCATCCGATCGAGTGATGGTGATCGCCACGGCGGCGTTCGGCGCGACGTAACCCCACGCCTCCAGTCCGCCCACCAGCGCGTGCAGCTGCGGCGCGACAAAGCGCACGTAGGCGGCGCGATCGCTCGCGGCCGCGTACATCACGTAACCCGTGTCGTGCGGCCGCACATCCAGCGTCGGCGTGTAGCTCGCGCGATACTGCCCATCGGCATCGACGATGGCCGTCTGCGTGTACGCGATCTCGGGCGTCACGGCCGGATATAGATAAACCCTTACCGATTGGCTGATCGGCGCGAGGCCGTACACTTCGTCGGCAGTCGCATCGGCCAGCGCCGTCAGTGTCGGCACGGTCAGACTGACCACCGCCCCGGCCTGACTCACCCACACCACGTCGTCAGGGAAGAGCGCATTGCAGTACGGGCCGCCCCCGCCGGACGGCGCGGCCAGCACGTCATAGCACAGAATCGACGACACATACATGAACGATCCAGCTGCCGGGAACGGCGTCACCTGCCGCGACTCAATCGTCTGGCCGCTGCGCGTGACCGAGATGACGACGGCGGCGCTGGAAGCGACCTGCCCCGCCACGACTTGATCGGTCAGGTGCAGATGCAGCGTGGGCGTGGCGGCATCCGATCGGCGCGACGGCGCGATCAAGGTGATCAGATTGAGCCAGCGGGTGTCGGTGATGACAGCAGCCGGCCGGGCAGACGAATCGATCGGGCGGGCAACAGCCGCCGGGCACATCATCCGGCTAATCAGCACGACCAAGACTGCCGCCGGCCCGACGACAGCGGCCATTCGAATGAGAAAGCGCACGCACATGACGACCTCCTGCACAACGACCTGGCCCCCGCATGCTTTATTGCATCTTAGCACTTTTTCATTTCACAAACATATCCTTTCGATCTACAATCAGGCCACGCCTGCCCCACGCTCAAGGAGCACATGGACATCATCCGGATCGACACCGCCAACCGCCGCGACGTCAAACGCTTTCTCGATTTTCCATTCGAACTTTATCGGAATGTGCCGCAGTGGGTGCCGCCCTTCGCCCACGAGGCGCGCGCCATGCTCGATCGACGCAAGCACCCGTTTTATCAGCACTCCGAGGCGGATTTCTTTCTCGCCGTGGAAGCCGATCGGGTGGTGGGCCGGCTGGCCGTGCTGGAGAATCGCCGCTACAACGACTACAATCACACCCGCGAGGCGTTCTTCTATCTGTTCGAAAGCGAAAACGATGTGGCCGTCTCGCGCGGCCTATTCGACGCGGCCACGGCTTGGGCGCGGGCGCGCGGCCTGACGGCCATCATCGGCCCGAAAGGCTTTTCCGCGCTCGACGGTTTTGGCCTGCTGGTCAAGGGCTTTGAGCATCGCCCGGCGCTGGGCATCCCGTACAACCCGGCCTATTATCCCGATTTGCTGGCAGACGCAGGCTTTGAGAAAGTCACCGACATCGTGTCGGGTTACCTCGACGCGCACAACCTCACCTTCCCGGATAAGATTCATCAAATGTCGGCACTGGTCCAGAAGCGGCGCGGGCTGCGCATCGCGCGCTTCAAGACGCGACGCGATCTGCGCCAGCTTATCGGCCCGCTCAAGAAGATGTACAACGACACCGTCAGCGGCACCGAAGGCAACGTGCCCCTGACCGACGACGAAGTAAACGCCATCGCGCAGCAGCTGCTGCTGTTTGCCGATCCCAAATTGATCAAGATCGTCATGAGGGACGACGAACTGGTCGGGTTTTTGTTCGCCTATCCCGATGTTTCGGCGGCGGTGCAGCGCACCAAAGGGAAGCTGTGGCCCTTCGGCTGGATCGATCTGCTGCTGGAACTGCGCCGCACCGACTGGGTCAACATCAACGGCGCCGGCATTGTGGAGAAGTATCGCGGCGGGGGCGGCACGGCGATCCTGTTTTCGGAAATGGAGAAGAGCGTGGTGGAAGGCGGCTTCCGTCACGCCGACCTGGTGCAGATCGGCGTGGACAATGACAAGATGCAGCGCGAGATCGCCGGGCTGGGCATCGATTTCTACAAGACGCACCGGCTGTATCGGAAGGTGATTGGCGAATAGTGGTTAGTGACGAGTGATGAGTGAGGAGTGAATTGCCGGGCGCGGAGGACAATCGGAGGTGGAGTGATTCGCTTCATCGCTCGTTCGCTAAATCGCTCCTCCGCACGTTCGAGATTCGGCCCCGGTCGGTGACGCCGTCTACTGCCACGTAATCGTCCAGCGCTCACTCTCCGGCCCGATGACGCCCAGCGCGTTGCCGGCATCGTCAAGGCGCACCACCGCCACCGACCACTGGTATTCGCCGGCCTGGCCGTTGGGTGCGCCGCCCCAGTCGTACCAGTTATTGGCCGTCAGCGTTTCCCACGCTGTTCGCTGTCCCTGCCACACCCTCACGCGGTAGCGCTCGTTGGTCTTAAGCTCGGCCACGTTTGGAATAAACCAGCGCATTTGCACGGGCTTGGCGGGCTGCACCACGGTGTTGGACGGCGGCCTGTTCAGCATCACGCGCGCATAAACCTGTTCCACCGTGGGCACCGGCGAAGCGGTGAGCGTGGGGGTCGGCGTGGGCCGGCCGCCGGTCGCCGTGGGGCGCGGCGTGCGCGTGGCGGTGGCCGTGGGCGTCGCCGAGGGTGCATAGGTCGCCGTCAGCGTCGCATCATAATCGGGGGTCGATGTGGGCGGGCGCGTCGGCGTCTCGGTGGGCGTGGGCGTGAACGTCGCAGTGCGCAGCCCGATGAGCACGCCCTGCGTCGGCACGGGTGTCACCGTCGAGCGGAAATCCACAATCGTGCCGCTGTCGCCGGCGCGAGTGGCGTTGATGACGATCAGCACGCCCGCCGCCACAATCGCCAGCAGCAGCAGGCCCCCGATGATCGGCCCGACGGCAAACGAGATTTTGAGCTGCGGCCGGGCGCGTGGCGGCGGCGCATCAAACGCAGTCGGCCACACGTGTCGAATGGCGCGGACCAACCGGTTGGGGTTGCCGCGCTGCGAGTCGATCAGCGCCTCCAGCTGTTCGGCGCGATTGGCGCCCAGCGCATCTTCCACCAGGCCCAGCTCGGCGCACAGCGCGCTGAACTGCTCCGGCGTCATCCGCTTGAGCACGTGCTGAATTTTTCGAAGATCAGGCACTTCTGACATGATCGAAATCGATCCCCGGCCGGCCCGGCCTCAGGCCGCGTAAAAGCCCACGGCCAGCGTGCCCGGCCCGGCGTGCGTGGTGATGGCCGGCCCCACCGAATACAGCGGAATATCGCACACGCCCAACTCTGCGCACAGATCGTCGCGCAGCTTGGCGGCCTCGGTCGGCGCGTCGGCGTGCATCACGTTCAGGCGCGATTCGGCCGAGCGCGGACATTCGCTCAGCACCACTTCCATCAACCGACCCAGCGCCTTGTGATGCGTGCGCACCTTGTCAAACGCATCCACCCGCCCGTCCATCACGTGCAGGATCGGCTTGATCTGCAGCATGCTGCCAAACAGCCGCGCCGCCCCGCCGATGCGGCCGTTGCGGTGCAGGTACTCCAGCGTCGCCACCACAAAATAAGTGCGCGCCCGCGGAATCAACGCCTTCAGGCCCGCCTCAATCTCGTCGGCGGTGCGGCCCGCATCGCGCCACTCGACGGCCAGCTTCACCGCCTCGGCCAGGCAGCCGCCGATGGTGCGCATGTCGATGATACGAATATCCGCGTCGGGATACAGGCTCTTGGCCGTGTACGCCGATGGCACCGTACCGCTGACGTCCTTGGACGGGTGAATGGCGATGACCGTATCGCCCGTCTGCGCCGCCCGCTTGAACGTCGGCTCAAACAGGCCCGGCGGCGGGGCAGCCGTGCCCGGCATCGCCGGCGACGACACCAGCCGCCGCAGAAACTCCGGCTCGTCCATCTCCAGGCCTTCCAAATAACTGTCGGTGCCAAACCGGATCACCTGCGGAATCAGCACCACATCATGCTGCTGGCAAAAATCGCGGGACAAGACAGCCGTGGTATCGGTGACGAGTTGGATCATGATTGGCTCCCGGGCAGGTCACAACGGTGCGACGGACTGGCGATGAGGCAGCTGTGAGTATAACCTGTTACCGCCCACTCGACAAGTAACCGCGATGCGTGATATGATTACGCCCCGACGCCGGCGGACGCCGTTTTACCCTCCCACCCGATCGGATTCGCTGCGCCCCAGAGACGATCCGCCCGGCCGCAACTATCAGCCAAATTCACGTCCCCGCAGGGGAGGACACATGCACCGAATTTTGATCACCGACGACATCGGCCCGGCCGGGCTGGCCGTGCTGGATGCCGCCGCCGATGTGACGTACGACATCGTCAAGCTGCCGCCCCCCGAAAAACTGCTGGAAATCGTGGGGAATTATGAGGCGGTGATCACCCGATCGGGCACGCCGCTGACCGCCGAGGTGTTCGACGCGGCCAAGAAGTTGAAGGTGGCCGGGCGCGCGGGTGTAGGCATGGACAACGTGGACATCGACGCGGCCACCCGGCGCGGCGTGCTGGTCATGAACACGCCCGAAGCCAACACGCTGGCCGCCACCGAGTTGACGCTGACGCTGATGCTGGCGCTGTGCCGCCACCTGCCGCTGGCAAATGCCTCCGTCAAGCGCGGCGAATGGACGCGCAGCCAGTTTCTGGGCGCACAGCTGCACGAGAAGACGCTGGGCGTCATCGGGCTGGGGCGCATCGGATCGCGCGTCGCCACGCGCTGCCAGGCCTTCGGCATGAAGGTCATCGCCTACGATCCGTACATTGCCGAAGAAGTGGCCGAGCGCCTGCACGTGCAGCTGGTGGGCGAGTTGGACGAGCTGCTGGCGCAGTCGGATCTCATCACCGTGCACACGCCGCTGACCGACGAGACGAAAGGGATGATCGGGGCGGCCGAGATTGCGAAGATGAAGACCGGCGTGCGTTTGATCAACTGCGCGCGCGGCGGCATCTACGCTGAACAGGCGTTGCTGGACGGGTTGCACTCGGGCAAGATCGCGGGCGCGGCCATCGACGTGTACAGCGAGGAGCCGCCCCGGTCCGAAGTATTGAAACGGCTGCTGGCGCTGGACAACGTGGTGGCCACGCCGCACATCGGCGCCAACACGCTGGAAGCCCAGCGCGATGTAGCCGTGCAGATCGTGCAGCAGGTCATCGATGCGCTGCGCGGTCTGAACTATCGCAACGTGGTCAACCTGCCGTTTGCCGAGGGCGTGGACTACCGCTCACTGGCGCCGTACATGGCGCTGGCCGAGAAGATCGGCTCTCTGCACATGCAGTTGATCCACGGCCGCATCGAGCGCGTGGAGATTGAGTTTCGCGGCGAAGAGTTGGAGGCGCACGTCAAGCCGCTGACCGTGGCGCTGCTGAAAGGCATGCTGTATCCGATTTTGCGTGACGCCGTGAACTACGTCAACGCGCCGCATCTGGCCGAAGAACGCGGCATCGCGGTGGCGCAGACGCGCCATCCGGCCGCCGAAGACTACTCCAACGTGATTCTGTGCCGCGTCATTTCGACGAAGGAAACACGGCTGATCGGCGGGGCGTTATTCCTGCGCACCATGTCGCGCATCGTGCTGCTGGACGATTTCCGCATCGACGCGCTGCCGCACGGCCCGGCGCTGATCGTCTCCAATCGCGACGTGCCCGGCGTCATTGGCAAAGTGGGCACCCTGCTGGGCCAGCACAACATCAACATCGCCGAATGGCAGATGGGGCGCAGCGGCCCCGGCGGTCAGGCGGTGTCGTACATCAACATCGATACGCCCGCGCCCGACGAAGTGCTGCGCGAGCTGCGCCAGCTGCCGTCGATTACCGATGTGCAGCAGGTGATGCTGTAGTAACGAGTAAGGAGTTGTACTAACATCGCCCGAGGTGGAGATGACCCGACGATTAATCTTGCTCACGCTGGTGATCGGTCTGCTGCTGGCCGGTTGCAACGTCACCGGGCCCAACCCCGGCCCCGATCAGCCGCCCCGGCCCGGCGGCGCGTTGACCGTGGCCTTTCTGGACGTGGGCCAGGGCGACGCCACGCTCATCCGATCACCCAACGGCCAGATCATGCTCATCGACGGCGGCCGCAACGTCAACCTCGCCTCGCAGGTCATCATCCCGCAGCTCATCGCGTGGGGCGCGCAGCAAGTCGATGTGCTGGTCGTCACCCATCCCGACGCCGATCACATCTCCGGGCTGGTGGGTGTGTTGGAGCAATACCCGGTGAAAATCGTCGCCCTGACCGGGCAGGTGCATGCTACGCAGATCTACGAGCGGCTGCTGACCGATGTGCGCAACCTGGGCCTCAAAGCCATCCGCACGCGCACCGGCACGACCATTCCGTTTGACGAGGCCGTCAAACTCGAAGTCCTGTCGCCCGACGATCAATTTGTGAACTCCGACGACACCAACGACGCCTCCATCGTGATCAAGCTGAGCTACGGGCAGACTTCGTTCCTGTTCACCGGCGACGCGGAATTCCCGGCCAATCAGACCATGCTGCGCCGCGGCGCCGACGTGCGCGCCAATGTGCTGAAGTTGGGCCACCACGGCAGCCGCACCAGCACCGACGAAAGTTGGCTGCGGGCCGTGCAGCCGCAGCTGGGCATCATCAGCGTGGGCGCGGACAACACCTACGGCCACCCCCACCGCGAAGTCCTCGACGCGCTTAACCGTTTGGGCATACAATATATCCGAACGGACGAACACGGCACGATCACCGTCGTCAGCGATGGCGCGCAATTGAAAGTCACCAGCGCCCGCTAAGGATTTATCAAGAAATGACTTGGCCGATTCACCCGTCATGCCCGAATGCTCGCTTTGCGGCGGGCAGCCACCGCGACGATGGGCAAGTTATGCAAATCGGGCGCTGGATTCCCGCTGCGCCCTGTCCGCGAAGCGGGGGCGCGCATGGCGAAAACACGCGGGAATGACATCGCGCTGGGTGCGATTGGTTAAGCGCACCTGGACAACTGAACAACTTATTCTTTGACTAGCCCAAGCGCGGCCACCCGGAGGTTGCCATGCCCGATCACACCACCCGTCCCGACGAACAACCCGCCGCCCTGCTGCGCGGCGTGATCGATCAAATCGACGAGGGCATCGCCACCATCCTCTTCGACGACGAGCGCCGCGTGGAGTGGTCGATCTCGCGCCTGCCGGCCAACGCCAAAGTTGGCACGGTTATTCGCGTGCCGGCCTCGGCCCTCAACCCCGCTGCTCTTGCGGCCGGGGCTGCCGACGCCGCCGCGGCACCGCCGATTGAGGTGGATGACGCCGACACTGAAGCCAGCAAGCAGCGCATCCGCAATCTGCTGGACGACATCTTCAAGCAGTAGGCGGCAGACTGATCCGCGCGGACGCGAAGCCCATGGCGCAATGCCAGGGCTGCCTGCTTGTCCCAAGTAGATCACCTGATTTGGCCCCTCGGCTCACGTGGCCCCCATCCATCACAGATTGCCGGGGCGCAGCGCCGTATGGTATCATCTACCCATGAGCGTTGCTTCTGCCCGTCACCCTCGCAAAATCAGACCCACCGCGCGTCTGCCGTGGGTCTTCGTTGCCGCCATTGGCTTGGGCACCCTGGCCGTGGTCGTGCTGTTCGGCTTCATCTTCTTCCAGATCGTTTATGCTTCGCACGTGCTGCCCAACGTCGCCGTGTGGAACATCGATCTGAGCGGCCGATCGCTCGACGAAGCCGCGCGCTTGATCGAGACGCAGATCGCCGCCAAGTTCAATAACACCGCCGTCGAACTCACCGACGGCGCGCAGGTCTATATTGCCACGCCGCCCGATCTGGGCCTGCGCCTCGACGCGGCCGCCACTGCGCAGGCCGCGCTCGATCTGGCGCGCGGCGATCCCACCCGACAGTTCGATGTGGCGCTGAGCGGCCTGAACCTGCCGCCCGACATCGTGTTTGACCCGTCGGCGTCGCGCGCGTTTCTGACCAACCTGGCGAAGAAGATCGATCTGCCGCCCATTGACGCGGGCCTGCAGCTGGACGGGCTAAGGGTCATCACCACGCCCGCGCAGGTCGGGCGCGCGCTGGACGTGGATCGCGCCGTGGCGATGCTGGCCGCAGCCGCGCAGACGATCGAACAGAGCCCGCGCCTGACGCTGCCCATCGTCACCGAGCAGCCGCGCCTGACCGATGCCAGCGATGTGGCGTTGAAACTGCAGCGCGTGCTGAACGCTAATTTCACACTCGATCTGGACGGCGCCCGGCCCGGCGAACCGGCCAGCTGGGATCTGTCGCCGCAGCAGCTGGCGGCGTTGATCGCGGTGGAGCACGCGCCCGACACCGGCGCGATCAGCTTCAAGTTTAACGATGAAGCCCTGCGCGCCGGGCTGGCCGATCTGGCCGCGCAGATCGATCGGGCGCCGGAAGACGCGCGCTTTGTTTTCAACGATGACACCCGGCAACTGGAAGTCATCCAGCCGTCCAAGATCGGCCGCACGTTGAACATCACCGGCACGCTTGAGCGCATGAATCAGGCGCTGGCGAATGGTGAAAATCGGGTGAAACTGGACGTGGCCGTTCAACAACCCGACGTGCCCGACACGGCCACCGCGGCCGAGCTCGGCATCACGCAGCTGATCGCGGAAGGGCAGACGTTTTACGCCGGATCGAGCAAGGAACGCATGACCAACATCGGCGCGGCCACCGCGCGCTTTCTGGGCATCGTCATCAAGCCGGGCGAGACGTTCTCATTCAACAAGTATCTGGGCGACGTGAGCCTGGACACCGGCTTCGCCGAGGCGCTGATCATCTTCAACGGGCGCACGGTGCAGGGCGTGGGCGGGGGCGTGTGCCAGGTGAGCACCACCGCTTTTCGCGCGGCGTTTCAGGCGGGCTTCCCGATCATTGAACGCTGGCCGCACGCCTATCGCGTGAGCTGGTACGAGCGCGGCTTCGGCCCCGGTCTCGATGCGACCGTGTTCAGTCCGTATGTCGATTTCAAGTTCACCAACGACACGCCCTATCACCTGTTGATCGAAGCCTACGCCAACGACGCGGCCGGGCGGCTGACGTTTAAGTTCTACAGCACTTCCGACGGGCGGCAGGTGACGATCTCACAGCCGATCATCGAGAACGTGGTGCCGCATCCGCCCGACAAGTACGAGGAAGACCCCACGCTGCCGGCGGGCGTGACCAAACAGGTGGACTATGCCGTGGACGGCGCGGATGTCACCGTCAACCGCACGGTCACGCGCAACGGTCAGGTGATCTCGCAAGATCGCGTCTTCACCAAGTATCAACCGTGGCAGGCGGTGTTTATGGTGGGCACGGGGCAATAGATTGCCGATTTCCGATTTCGGATTTTCGATTTACAATGCGCGCACGGGCAAAGGTCGGCCGGTGCGCGCGTTTTATTTTCTCCCGGAGGAACCAGCATGCAAGACTACGAAAAACTCGGCGTGTTTTATCTCGGCAAAGAGTACGATCTGACCGCCCAACAACTGCGCGATGATTTGATCTTGTACGACTCCAAAGACCTGGTCACGCACGCCGTGTGCGTGGGCATGACGGGCAGCGGCAAGACCGGCCTGTGCATCGCGCTGATCGAAGAGGCCGCCATCGACAATGTGCCCGCCATCCTGATCGATCCGAAAGGCGATCTGGCCAACCTGCTGCTCACCTTCCCCAACCTGCGCGGCGAAGACTTCCTGCCGTGGATCAACGAAGAAGATGCCGCCAAAAAAGGGCTATCGCCGCAGGATTACGCCAACAAGCAGGCGGCCACCTGGCTGGGCGGCCTGGCCGATTGGGGGCAGAGTCCCGATCGGATTAAGATGCTGCGCGACAAAGTGGACATGGTGATCTACACGCCGGGCAGCAATGCGGGCCTGCCCATTTCCATCCTCAAGTCGTTTGCCGCGCCCGGCCCCGCCATCCTGGACGATGCCGAACTGCTGCGTGAGCGCATCAACACCACCGTCACCAGCCTGCTGGGCCTGCTGGGCATCAGCGCCGATCCGCTGCAAAGCCGCGAGCACATCCTCATCTCCAACCTGCTCGACGCGGCCTGGCGGCGGGGACAAGACCTTGATCTGGCCGCCCTCATCGGGCTGATCCAGACGCCGCCCATGTCCCGGATCGGCGTGCTCGATCTGGATGCGTTCTATCCCGCCAAAGATCGCTTTGGGCTGGTGATGGCGCTGAACAATCTGCTGGCTTCGCCCGGCTTCAGCGCCTGGCTGGAAGGCGAGCCGCTGGATATCGACCGCATGTTGTATTCACCCGGCGGCAAGCCCAAGTTGTCCATCATCTCGATCGCGCATCTCAGCGATGCCGAGCGCATGTTCTTCGTGTCGCTGCTGCTCAATCAAACATTGGGCTGGATGCGGCAGCAGTCCGGCACGACGAGTTTGCGCGCCATCCTGTACATGGACGAAATCTTTGGCTACTTCCCGCCTACCGCCAACCCGCCGTCGAAGCAGCCGCTGCTCACGCTGCTCAAGCAGGCGCGCGCCTTTGGCCTGGGCGTGGTGCTTGCCACACAGAACCCGGTCGATCTGGATTACAAGGGCCTGAGCAACGCGGGCACGTGGTTCATCGGGCGGCTGCAAACCGATCGGGACAAGCAGCGCGTCCTCGACGGCTTGGAAGGCGCGGCCGCGACGGGCAGCGGTTACGATCGGGCCAAGATGGACCAGATCCTCGCGGGCCTGGGCAATCGCGTGTTCTTGATGAACAACACGCACGAAGACGCGCCGGTGGTCTTTCAGACGCGCTGGGTGATGTCATATCTGCGCGGCCCGCTCACGCGCAATCAGATCAAGACGTTGATGGATCCGATCAAAGCCGCGCTGCAGCCGGCCGTCAGCGCTGCGACGCCAACCCCGATCGCTCCTTCAGCCCCGACGGCTGCGGCGGTGTCGTCGGTTGCTGCGGCCGCATCGGCCGCGCCCACGGTTGCAGCACCAACCGGCCAGCGTCCATCGCTGCCGCCCGACATCCCACAGTTCTTTGTCCCGGCGCGGGGCCGGGGAGGCAGCCTGCTCTATCGGCCGAGGCTGTACGGCGCGGCCAAAGTCAACTTTGTGGATGCCAAACTCAAGATCGACTTCGCGCGGGATGCGACGTTCACCACGGCCATCACCGACAACGCCATTCCCGTGAACTGGGAAGACGCGCAACCCATCGACGTGCCCGCGTCCGATCTGGAGCGGACCCCCGTGGAAGGCGCGAAATTCGCGGAGCTGCCGCCCGCCGCGAGCAAAGCCAAGAACTACGCGGCGTGGCAGAAAGACTTCGTCACATGGCTGTATGGCGGTCAGCAAGTTGAACTATTCTACAGCCCCGGCGCAAACAACGTCTCGCAGCCCGGCGAAGATGAGCGCGACTTTCGCATCCGGCTGACGCAGAGCACGCGTGAGAAGCGCGATAAGCTGGTGGAACAGCTGCGCAAGAAGTACGCGCCCAAAGTGCTGGCGTTGCAAGAGCGCATTCGCAAGGCGCAGGCGGCCGTCGATCGCGAGAAGTCACAGGCTGATCAGCAGAAGATGCAGACGGCCATCTCCTTCGGCGCGACACTCCTGGGCGCACTGGGCGGCCGCAAGATCAACAGCAGCGGCAACATCGGCAAGGCCACCACGGCCATTCGCGGCGCGAGCCGCACAATGAAAGAAGGCCAGGACATCGCCCGCGCCGAGGACACGGTGAAAGCCTATCAGCAGCAGCTGGCCGACCTCAACGCCGAGGTCGAAGCGCAGGCCGCCGAGATGGCATCGGCGGTTGATCCACAGACCGAGGTCTTTGAGACGCTGACCATCAAGCCCAAGAAGACCAACATCAACGTGCAGTTGTGCGCGCTGGTCTGGGCGCCGTACTGGCAGGACGAGCAGGGGACCATCACGCCCGCGTGGCAATGAAACATCATCTTAGCACAACGGAGCAGCCCGGCCGGGCTGCTCCGTTGTAATTGCCGCTCGTGAAGCCGCGCAGGCCGCTAGGGCGTCACGGTGAACGGCAGCACCATCCCTGCTTTGAAATGCGTGGCAATGTTGCACATCAACAGATACTTGCCGGGGGCCAGCGTCAGCTTCAACTCGCCGGAATTGCCCGGCGCCAACTCGGGCACTTCACCCAATGACTCGATCTGGTCTTCGGGCACGATGTTTTCTCCGCTGTCATAAGGCAGCGCCTCCGGCGCTTTGTCCGACTTAATCACCAAAAACTCGTGCGCCTGATCCGCCGCCCTGTTGGTGACGCGAAAGATCACCTCACCCGCCTTCACACTGCTCACATTGGGCTTGATGGCAAACGTCGTCAGCTCCACGTTGACAACCCGCGGTCCGGCCGGCTGGCCGCCACAGGCCGAAACGAAAGCGATCAGGGCTAATAAGACGCTGATCGCCTTGAGCCAGGCGGCTCGTCGATAAGTGTGACGCCACATATCCTCCCTCCCTTGAGAAGTTATTGCGCGCATCATAATAGCTGCCCAAGGGGCTGTCAAGACAATAATGCGCATCAACGCGCCATCGCGTTGGTCATCTAGCGCACCTGGATCTCCACCTGTGCCGTCATTCCCCACCGCAGGCGCGCCTCCGCGTCCGCCAGCTTCACCGTCACCGTGTACGTCACATCGCCGCGCTTGGTCTGCGCCCGCGGCGTGATGGCCGTCACCGTGCCGCGCAGCGTCACGCCCGGCAGCGCGTCCAGCGTGATCGTCACCGGTTGATCGATCTGCACGTGAACCACATCCACTTCGCTCAGATCATCCGTCTCAACCAACCACGCGCTTTGATCGGCCAGACTCACGATCGGCGATCCCGGCCCGACGACTTGTCCGCTCTCCACGTTCAGCTGCGCGATCACGCCGTCAAACGGCGCGATCAGCGTCGCTTCGTTTTGCGCCGCCGTGGCTGCATCCACTGCCGCCTGCGCCTGCGCCACGCCGGCCCGGGCCGCCTCGAGCTGCGCCGCCGTCGCGCCGGCCTTCAGTTGATCCAGCCGCGCCTGCGCCAGATCGCGCTGCGCGATGGCCGCGGCCACATTGGACTGTGCAGCCTGC
>CAZKBQ010000095.1:0-16428 GCA_964550855.1 uncultured Anaerolineae bacterium | reverse complement strand
GCACGTTGGCGTGCGTGGTGCGATAGTAGTCGTTCATCGCCTCGATCACGCACGTCGGCTTTTGGGACGAGGCGGCGCTATCGAGAAACACCAACGGCTTATCGTGCACGCGCCGCTGCAAGATCGGGAAATCCTGTCGAATCTTCGCCACATCCAACGTTGAAGTCATAGAGTATTTCCAGGATTTAACCACGGAGAACACACCGATCACGGAGAATGCTGTTAGCCTCTCTGTGAACTCCGTGTTCTCCGTGGTTCGTTTTCATTTTGATTCAGCCACCATGCGCTCGCGCTCGCGCTTGCGCACGGCGGCACGGAAGGTGTCCAGCGACAGCGTTGCGCAGCGCGTGCGCTGTTCCACGATCTCTTTGCCCAGGCTTTCCATCAGATCGTTGTGATCGATCGCCAGTGCTTCGGCCAGCGTCTTGCCGTTGATCTCGTCCATTAGAAAGGAGGCTGACGCCTGGCTGATGGTGCAGCCTTCGCCTTCAAACGACGCGACAATGTGGCCGTGGTCGTCGAGTTTGAGGTAAATCTTCACGATGTCGCCGCAGCCCGGATTGCCGCCCTCGACCACGGCTTCGGCATCATCCATGGCGTGTTTGTGGCGCGGGTTTTCGTAGTGATCGAGAATCAAGTCCATCTGTTCTTGTCGAGTCAACATGGCGTCAATTCTACCAGAAAATAATGCGTAAAGCGTAAAACGCAATCAGCCTGAGCCGTCACGCTTTACGCTTTACGGATGAGTGTCAATTACGCCTTACGGATGGCGTATCACTTCTCGATCGGCGCGCCTACCAGGTTGCCCCACTCCGTCCACGAGCCGTCGTAGTTGCGGACGTTGGGATAGCCCAGCAAGTACGTCAGCACGAACCAGGTGTGGCTCGAGCGCTCGCCGATGCGGCAGTAGGCGACGATGTCTTTATCGGGCGTGATGCCCTGCGAGCCGTAGAGCTCCTGCAGTTCGGCGGCGGGTTTGAAGGTCCCATCGTCAGCCACCGCTTTGGCCCAGGGGATGTTCTTGGCGCCGGGGATGTGTCCGCCGCGCAGCGCGCCCTCTTGCGGATAGTCGGCCATGTGCAGCAGCTGGCCGCTGTACTCGCCCGGCGAGCGCACGTCCACCAGCGGCAGTTTCTGCTCAATGTGCGCCCGCACATCGTCGCGGAAGGCTCGAATCTTGCGATCGTCGCGCGCCGGCGCACGATAGGTCGTCCGCGGATAGTCGGGCACGACTTTGCTCAACTCGCGCCCTTCGTCGATCCACTTCTTGCGCCCGCCGTTCATGATGCGCGCATCGCTGAAGCCGAACAACTTGAACACCCACAGCGCATAGCACGCCCACCAGTTGTTCTTGTCGCCATAGAACACGACGGTGGTATCTTCGGCAATGCCTTTGGCCTGCAGCAGCGCCGAAAACCGCTCGGCGTCCAGATAATCCCGCACGATCGGATCGTTCAGGTCGGTGTGCCAGTCGATCTTGACGGCGCCCGGCACATGACCAATGTCATACAGCAGCACATCCTCATCGGATTCGACAATGCGTACTTTGGGATCGCTCAGATGCTGCGCCACCCAATCGGTGGACACGAGCACCTGCGGATTGGCGTAAGCCATCTCGTTCATCTTAGCGTCTCCTGTCGGCTGAAAATAGAAGAATCTGAAACCGATGTTCAAATAGCGGAGTCGAGATCAGTCGATCTCGCTCCGCTTAAGACAGGAGCAGCCCAGCATCAGTCGCCACCCGACCATGGTTACAGCCCCATTTTGGCCGCAAACGAGGCTTCGAGCCGCGCCCGCACGCTGTCCATCGGAATGCGATCGAGCACAGGCTGGAAGAAGCCGTTTACAATCATCTGCTCGGTCACCAGCTCCGGGATGCCGCGCGACATCAGGTAGAACACTTCTTCCTGATCGAGCTGGCTGATGGCCGCGCCGTGCGTGCAGCGCACATCGTCGGCTTCGATTTCAAGGCCGGGAATCGAATCGGCGCGCGCGTTATGGCTGAGCGACAGGTTGCGGCTGGCCTGATAGGCGTCGGTGCGCTGCGCGCCGGGATACACGTGAATGTTCCCCTGCCACACCGAGCGCGCTTCGTCCTTCAGCGCGCCCTTGTACAGCAGGTCGCTGCGCGTGTGCGGCACCAGGTGATTCTGTTCGGTGTCGTAGTCCAGATGCTGATTCTGATCGACGAAGTACACGCCCGACATCAGCGCCGTCGCGCCCTCGCCGGCCAGCACCGCATCGATGAAGCTCTTGGTCAACTTCGTGCCCAGCCCGGCCACAATCCAGTGCAGCGTCGCATCGCGCCTGATGCTGGCGCGCTCATGCGTGAAGTTGTAAACATTGCGGCCCAGGTCCTGCCAGTTGATGTAATCCAACTGCGCGCCGTCGCCGACGATAATCTCCACCGCACCGTTGTGGAAGGCCTGCCGGTCGTCGGTGGCCGACGCATATTCGTCGATGACCACGGCGCGCGCCCCGGCTTCCAAAACGATCAGTGTGTGCGGAAAAGCGGCGTGCCGTCGCTTGTTCCACATGGCCGCCCGCAGCGGCAGGGCCACATCAACGCCGCGCGGAACGTAAACGAAGGTGCCGCCCTGCCAGAACGCGCCATGCAGCGCCGCGAAGTAGCCGTCGTTGGCCTTCACGACATCGGTCATGAACAGCGCTTCCAGCCGATCGGCATGGCGCTGAACCGCCGTGTCCATGTCGGTGAAGATCACGCCCTGGCGTGCCAGCTCTTCATCCAACACCGACGCGACGATCTGCCCGTCGGCCGATACCAGCGCGCCCGATGCGCCCTTGCCGCTGATGGCTTCCTTGATCGACTTCGGTACGCTGCGCAGCGCGGGCTTGCCGCTGGACGTCAAGGTCAGCGTCTCAACTTCGGCCAACTTCAACGCGCCGAAATCGGTGCGCCGCCACGCCTCGTCGGTGCGGCCCGGCAGCGGCGTATCCAACAGGACGTGAAACGCATCGCGCCGTCGATCGCGCATCCAGTCGGGTTCAAATGATCGAGCCGCGAGCAAAGCGTCGAAGGTCTCCTGCGAAAAACCGGTTGCCACTTCCCGCGCGGTGCGTTTGACTTTGGCCGCGGGTTTATCGATGATCGTTGCCGAATCCAAGATGACTTCTCCTAATTGCCAACGAGCAACGAGTAATTACTCATTACTCGTTACTCATTACTTGTTAGCCTACCGTGCCTTCCATCTGCAGCTGAATCAACCGATTCATCTCCACCGCATACTCCATCGGCAATTCCTTGACCAGCGGCTCGATAAACCCGGACACCACCATGGCGCGGGCGTCCACTTCGTTCAGGCCGCGGCTCTGCAGATAGAACAGCTGCTCATCGCCGATCTTGCTGACGGTGGCTTCGTGACCCAGCGTCACGCGATCCTCGTCAACCTCGATGTAGGGATAGGTATCGGTGCGGCTGGTCTCGTCCAGCAGCAGCGCATCGCACTGCACGTGCGACGACGCGCCTTCCGCACCCTTGTAAACCTTGAGCAGCCCGCGATACGACGCCCGCCCGCCGTCCTTGCTGATGGACTTGGACGTGATCTTGCTGCGGGTGTGCGGCGCCACATGCACCACCTTGCCGCCGGTATCCTGATGCTGGCCGCGCCCCGCAAACGCCATCGACAGAATCTCGCCGCGCGCGCCCTTGCCCATCAGATAGGTGGACGGATACTTCATGGTGAGTTTGCTGCCCAGGTTGGCATCGGTCCATTCCATGATGCCGTCTTCCTCCACCATCGCGCGCTGCGTGACCAGATTGTAAACGTTGGTCGACCAGTTCTGGATGGTGGTGTAGCGGCAGCGCGCGCCCTTGCGCACGATGATCTCGATGACGCCCGAGTGGAACGAATCGGATTTGTAGATCGGCGCGGTGCAGCCTTCCACGTAGTGAACCTGCGCCCCTTCATCCACAATGATCAGCGTCCGCTCGAACTGGCCCATGTTCTCGCTGTTCAGGCGGAAATAGGCCTGCAGCGGCATCTCCACATGCACACCCTTGGGCACGTACACAAACGAGCCGCCCGACCAGGTGGCGGTGTTGATCGCCGCAAACTTGTTGTCGGTGTACGGCACCACCGTGCCGAAGTATTGCTTGTAGATGTCGGGGTATTGCTTCAAGCCGTCATCGCTGCTGAGGAAGATGACGCCCTGCTTTTCCAGGTTCTCGCGGATGGAGTGATAGACCATCTCGCTCTCGTACTGCGCGCCGACGCCCGCCAGAAATTTGCGCTCCGCTTCGGGAATGCCCAGCTTGTCGAACGTGTTCTTGATCGTTTCCGGCACGTCCTCCCAGCGCGCACCCGTCTTCTCCGACGGCCGCACGTAGTAATACATATCCTCCAGGTTCAGGCCGGACAGGTCGCCGCCCCACGTCGGCGTGGGCCGCTTGATGGCGTGCTCATAAGCCTTCAAACGGATCTTGCGCATCCAGTCGGGTTCGCCCTTTTGATACGAAATCTCCTCTACGATCTCGCGCGTAAAGCCCTTCTTGGACTTATAGATCGCCACTTCCGGATCGCTGAACCCATACTTATACTCACCCAATCCGGCCAGTTCTTTTTGCATCACGTCGCTGCCCATGCGTCCCCCCTTTAGGCTGCCGCCGGTACGCCAAATCGCTCGCGAATCATATCGTAGCCGGACCGTTCCAATTCCAGCGCCAGTTCCGGCCCGCCGGTCATCACCACCCGCCCCTCAAACAAAATGCTGACGCGGTTCGGCTTGATGTAATTCAACAGGCGCTGATAGTGGGTGATCACCAGCGCGCCCATGCTCGGCCCCAACAGACGATTGACACCCTCGGCCACAATCTTCATCGCATCAATGTCCAGGCCGGAGTCGGTCTCGTCCAAGATCGCGATCTGCGGCTCCAGCAGCGCCATCTGCAAGATCTCAGTGCGCTTCTTCTCGCCGCCGCTGAACCCATCGTTGAGGTAGCGACCCGCAAAGGCCGGATCCATGCCCAGCATCTTCATCTTCGACATCATCAACTTGCGGAACTCCGGGATCGAAATGCCCTTGGTCTTGCCGGCGGCCTGCGCCGCCACCAGCGGCCCGTGATCGCCGTCAGGTTCCTGCGCCTTCAGGCGGGCATTGAGCGCCGTCCGCAGGAAGTTCGCCACAGTCACGCCCGGAATCGACACGGGATACTGAAACGCCAGGAACAGGCCCAGCCGCGATCGTTCGTCGGGCGACAGCTCCAGAATATTCTGGCCTTTCCAGATCACCTCGCCTTCGGTCACGGTATAACCGGGGTGACCCATCAGGCTGTACGCCAACGTGCTCTTGCCCGAGCCGTTCGGCCCCATCAAGGCATGCACCTCGCCCTGCTCCACCGTCAGGTCCACGCCCTTCAAAATTTCCTTATCTTCCACCTTGACTCGCAACCCGCGAATCTCCAGCACATCGCCCATTATGTATTACGCCTCCGTGATGATGTTGTCGAATCTTGACCTGTGGTGGTGATTATAACACGCCGAAAAATGGCTGTCAATAATTATCAAAATTATCTTATTTATTCAACCGCCCGATTGTGCTGTGCGGCCCAGGCGGCCCACGCTTTGTCTGTCAACCTTCACACCGCTAACATCTTCAAGATTTCTTCACCTTTTCTTGGCCGCCATCACAGGCTGTGCAGGTAAAGTCACAGTGTCAATCGAGGAGGTGTTATGAATCCTGCAGCCAATCTGGCTTTACCCGTCATTGTCCTGACCTTTGTCGGCGTCGCGCTCGGCGAATATCCCGGCTTCAAGATGAATCGCGCCACCATCGCACTGGTGGGCGCCGTGTTGCTCATCGCCCTCAACGTGATCTCGCCGTCGGCCGCGCTGGCCGCGATCGATCCGAACACGCTGCTGTTGTTGTTCGCCATGATGATCGTCAGCGCGCATCTGCGGCTGGCCGGCTTCTTCGACTGGATCGGCCAGTTCATCGCCGCGCATACTCGCTCGCCGCGCTGGCTGCTGGCGTGGATCATCGCGAGTGCGGGCGTGTTGGCCGCGCTCTTCCTGAACGACACCGTGGTAGTGATGTTCACGCCACTCGTCATCGAGATTACGCGCGCGCTGCGCCGCAATCCGCTGCCGTACCTCATTGGTCTGGCGACCGCCGCCAACATCGGCTCGGTGGCGCTGATCACGGGCAATCCGCAAAACATGCTCATTGGTCTGGCGTCCCATCTATCCTTCACGACGTTTCTGGGCGCGCTCGGCCCCATCGCGCTGATCGGGCTGGCGTTGGCGTGGTTGATTATCGTGCGCCTGTATCGCGCCGAGTTTGAGCGCGCGTGGCCGCGTCAGGCGATCACGGTTGAGTTCGAGATCGATCGGCCCTTGCTCATCAAGAGTCTGACGCTCAGCACGGCCATGATCGTGGCGTTCGTCGCCGGTGCGCCGATTCCGCTGGCCGCGATCACCGCCGCCGCGCTGCTGTTGATCTCGCGCCGCGTGTCGCCCGAAACGATCTTCGCGCGCGTCGATTGGGCGCTGCTGGTGTTCTTCGCGGGCTTGTTCGTCGTCACGGGCGCGCTTGAGGCCACGCACCTCACCGATCGGTTGTTCGCGCTGCTCGAACCGTTCACCCACTCGGGCATCGGCGCGCTGACCATCGTGACCGCGGCGCTCAGCAATCTCGTGTCGAATGTGCCCGCGGTGCTGCTCTTCCGCTCGAGCGTGCCGCACCTGGCCGATCCCAATCGCGCCTGGCTGACGCTGGCGATGGCGTCCACGCTGGCCGGCAACCTGACGCTGCTTGGCTCTGTCGCCAACCTGATTGTGGCCGAGATCGCCCGCGCGCACGGCCTCAAAGTATCGTTCCGCGAATACTTGAAAGCGGGCGTCCCGATCACAGTCGTCACGTTGTTTGTCGGTGTCGTCTGGTTAAGCGCGATCGGATAGAAGATCGATCGGATACAATTAGATCGCCATGAATTCAATCAACCTTGAAGGCCTGCGCATACTCGTCATCGAAGACGAACCGACCATCGTCGAATTCCTGCGCGTCGGCTTGACGTACGAACAGGCATCGGTCGAAATCGCCGAGGACGGCCCGTCGGGGTTGGCGCTGGCCCGGCAGCACGACTTTGATCTGATCATCCTCGACGTGATGCTGCCCGGCCTGGACGGTTTTGAGGTCTGCCGGCAACTGCGCCAGTCGGGCTACGACGTGCCCATCATCATGTTGACGGCGCGCAAGGACGTGCCGGATCGCGTGACGGGCCTCAATCTGGGCGCGGACGATTACCTGACCAAGCCGTTCAGTTTTGACGAATTACTGGCGCGGCTGCACGCGGTGCTGCGGCGGCGCGGCCACGCCGTCGAGCCGACGATCTATCGCGCGCTCGATCTGACGTTGAAGCCGGATACGCACGAAGCGTACAAAAACGAGGTCGCGCTCGATCTCACGCCGATCGAGTTCGGTCTGCTCGAACTGTTTATGCGTCATCCGCGCCGCGTCTTCACGCGCGATACGCTGCTCAATCGAGTGTGGGGCTATGAGTACGTGGGCGACACGAACGTGGTGGATGTGCATGTGGGCCACCTGCGTGAAAAAATCGGCGACCGCGCCAAACGCCTGATTCGCACGGTGTATGGCGTGGGTTACAGTTTCAGGCCAGACGATGCAAAATAAATGGCGTAATCTCTCCTT
The DNA here is from genome assembly GCA_964550855.1 of uncultured Anaerolineae bacterium. Taxonomy (GTDB): domain Bacteria; phylum Chloroflexota; class Anaerolineae; order Fen-1058; family Fen-1058; genus JAGOBP01. The sequence goes on along the minus strand of CAZKBQ010000095.1, from coordinate 8,760 downwards.
GCGAACGCGGCTGACGGCGCTGTCCGTCAGTCTGCTGGCGTCGCTGCTCAGCGCGCTGGGCAGCGCCTTGTATCTCAACTTGCGCAAGTTCCTGCTGGACAGCACGGCGCTGCGCGTGCGCGCGCAGGCCAAGCCCGTCATCGAGCGCCAATTCGCTTCGAACGATCAGTCGGCTGTGCGCGATCTGGCTCCTGATTTAAGCCGCGCCCTCACCTCGCGCGATACGACCGCCACGATTTTCGATCGACAGGGCGAATTGCTCGCCAATGGGCGGCGCTTGCCGGAAGAACCCGTGGCGGCCTCACCGCGTCCCGATTACCTCCGCCGCGCCTTGACGGGCGAAAAAGAACTCGCGTACATCACGCCCGATCAACGCGCTCGCTCACACGTGGCGTTGATCCCGCTGCGCCGCACCCCCACGGCTGAGATTGTCGGCGTGGCCCAACTGACCACGCCCTTGACGCAAGTCGATCAAATTCTGGCGCGGCAGCGGCGGTTGATCGGGACCGGCGTGATCTTGACGCTGGGGCTGGGCCTCCTCGGCGAATGGTGGCTGACGCGCTCAGCGTTGACGCCGCTGCGCCGCGTGATCGACACGATCCAACGCATGGCGTCCGGCGATCTCAGTCAGCGCGTGCAGCTGCCGCACACCCGGGACGAAGTGGGCCAACTGGCCGCCGCCTTCGATCACATGGCGGGCAACCTCGAGACGGCGTTTGCCAGTCAGTCGCGGTTCGTCGCGGCCGCCGCGCACGAGCTGCGCACGCCGTTGACGGCGCTGCAAGGCTCAGTCGAAGTGCTGCAGCGCGGCGCACAAGATGATCCGGTTGCAGCGCGCGCCTTGCTGCAAGGCATGCAGCATGAAGTGGTGCGCCTGAATCGACTGACCGAGCAGCTGCTGGCGTTGATGCGATCGGATGCGCCCGAGGCGCTTCAGCCGCGCCCGATTGATCTGGCCGCCCTTGTGGACGACATCGTTCAACAGACGCGCTTCCTGATCGGCGAGCGCGACCTGCGCGTGGTGCGCGGCCCGGCAGTTCAACTACACGCCGACCCCGATCTGCTGACGCAAGTCCTGATCAACTTGATCGACAACGCGGTGCAACATACCGAACCGCGCGGCGCCCTCGAACTCGGCTGGCAATCCAGGGCGCAGACGGTGACGTTGTGGGTAAGCGACAATGGCGAAGGCATCGCCCCCGACGATCTCCCGCACATCTTCGAGCCGTTTTATCGCGGCGATCGATCGCGTTCGCGGCGACGGGGCGGCGCGGGGTTGGGCCTGGCCATCGTTCAGCGCATCGTGACGGCGCACGGCGGGCGGATCGAAGTGGACAGCCAACTCAGTCGGGGCGCGCGCTTCACCATCACGCTGCCGCTTGCGGGCGCTGTTGCCCCCTGAACCGGCCGGCATTCCTCACGAGGCCGCGGCTGCGTGCCCGGCAAAGACCCCGGCGGCCTCGCTGCGGCCGGCGTGGTTGCAGAATGCAACCGAGTATGTTAAGATAGGTGCGATCGACAAGGAGGCAGGCCATGTCCATTTTGCATGTCCGAAACGTTCCTGAAGATCTGTATGATCAGATTCAACACATGGCGAATGCCAAGCATCGCTCCTTAAGCGCCCAGGTCGTGACCTTGCTGGAACAAGCGGTCAAACAAGAACAGGCGCGGCAGACCCAGGCCAAAACGCTGGGCAACATTCGCCGACGACGCACTGCCCAAAGCATCAGGCCCGAGGTGCCTGATAGCGCCAGTCTGATGCGCGAGGATCGCGCCCGATGAGCCTCGAGTATGTGATTGATGCCAGTGTTGCCATCAAACTGTTCATCAACGAACCGTTGTCCGACAAAGCCGATCGGTTATTCGCTCATTTAACGGCGGATCCGCCCGCGCTGCTGGCTGTACCTGATCTGTTTTATATTGAATGCGCCAATATCCTGTGGAAACACGTGAGCCGCTATGGTTATCCAGCAGCCAGCGCCGAACAAGATTTGCAGGACTTAAGCAAGCTCTCGCTACAGGCAACACCCACATTCGCTCTGGCGCGCGAAGCCCTGCAGATTGCAGTGGCCCAAGCGATCACAACTTACGATGCCTGCTACGTCGCTTTAGCGCAGCGCCTCAAGATTCCATGCGTTACCGCCGACGAAAAACTGGTTCGTAAACTGGCGTCCGCCGCCTGGCCGATGGTCTGGCTGGGCGATCTGGACGTTCCACCCTTGCCCTGAATCCCGACATGAGCAACAACTCACACTTACAACGCCCCCGACTTCGCGATCTGGGCATCACCATCGGCACGTATCCTGTCGGCCGGCATAACGCCATCACCGACGTACCTGATGTGCTCGTCGGCCATACAACCTTACTCTATGATGAACCTCGCGTGGCGCGCACCGGCGTCACGGTGATCGTGCCGCGCCGCGGCGACATCTGGCGCGACCAGGCGCCCGCCGGCGTGCATGCGTTCAACGGCTGCGGCGAAATGACCGGCAGCCACTGGATCGAAGAATCGGGGATGCTCAGCAGCCCGATCGCCATCACCTGCACCCATTCGATCGGCACAGCGCATGAGGCGTTGGGCAAGTACGGTCAGCGGCACGGCCACACGCACATGTTCGCACTGCCCGTCGCCGCCGAGACGTACGACGGTCATCTCAACGACGCCGACGCGCACCATCTCAAAGACGAGCACGTTTTTGAGGCCATTGAAATCGCGAGCGACGGCCCCGTCACCGAAGGCAACGTCGGCGGCGGCACCGGCATGATCTGTCATCAATTCAAGGGCGGCATCGGCACCGCCTCGCGCCTCGTCGAAAACAAGAGCGGACGTTGGACGGTGGGCGCGCTGGTGCAGGCCAATTATGGTCGCCGTCATCTACTCCGAGTCGATGGCGTGCCGGTCGGGCGCGAGCTTGGCCCCGAGGTTGTGCCCCTGCCCTCCAAACCTACGGGCGACGGATCGATCATCATCATCATTGCCACCGACGCGCCATTAATCCCATCGCAGTGCAAGCGGCTGGCGCAGCGCGCCACCGTGGGGCTGGCGCGCGTGGGCGGCGTCGGTCACAATTTCAGCGGCGACATCTTCCTCGCCTTCAGCACAGGCAATCACATTCCCGAACGCACCGACCGCCTGATCGATCTCAAAATGATGTCGCACGACGAAATGGATCCGCTCTTTGAAGCCACCGCAGAGGCCGTGGAAGAAGCCATCCTCAACGCGCTCTGCGCCGCGGAGACCATGATCGGTTATCAGGGCTACACCGTCCACGCGCTGCCGCTGGACAAGTTGCAGATGGTGATGAAAAAGTACGGACGCTGAAAATCCAGCCGCGAAGACGCCAGGTTGCCTGTGGCTCTCTTCGTGCCTGTGCGCCTTCGCGGCAACCTATCTGGAGAGAATATGACGACGATCGCAGTGATTGGCGGCACCGGCAAAGAAGGCAAGGGGCTGGCGCTGCGCTGGGCGCATGCCGGGCACCACATCATCATCGGTTCGCGCGACGCCGCCCGCGCCGAGGGCACGGCCAATGAACTCAATATCGTATTGAACAAAGATAGCGTGCGCGGGCTGGGCAATGCCGACGCCGCGCGGGCCGCCGAGATTGTGGTGTTATCCGTGCCTTATGAAGCCCATCGCGCCACACTGGAAATGATCAGCGACGGTGCGCAGGGTAAGATTCTCATCGACGTCACCGCCCCGCTCGATCCAGACAACAAGCGCAAAGCCTATCGCGTGCCCGAAGGCAGCGCGGGCGCGGCGGCCCAGCAATTCCTGGGCGAAAACGTGCGCGTGGTCTCGGCCTTTCAGAACATCAGCTATACGCACCTGTCGAACATCGAAGAAGACCTGGGCTGCGATGTGCTGGTCTGCGGCAACGACAAGGAAGCGAAGAAGATCGTCGTCGGGCTGGCGCGGGATGCGGGCATGGCCGCCTTCGACGCCGGACCGATCGAGAATTCCGTGGTAGCCGAAGGGTTGACGGCCGTCTTGATCAACATCAACATTGCGTTTAAGATCAAGAATGCCGGCGTTCGCATCACCGGTGTGCCGAGAAACTAGAACCACGGAGGGCACAGAGAACACGGAGAATTCGCTCGTTTTTCGGTGTACGCCGTGACCTCTGTGGTCAGTATCTGCCATGAGCCTTAAACGCCTGGCCGGACTCTGCGGCCTGCTCACGCCCATCCTGACCTTGACGCTGATCTTTGTCTCGATCGCGATGTCGCCGTGGTTCAGCTGGCACGACAACGCGCTCAGCGACCTGGGCGTAAGCGCCACGCCGAATTTCTTCAACGCGGCGCTGTTCGTCGGCGGCGGGCTGCATCTGATCTTTGTGATCTTCGGGCTGCGCTCCATAAGCGGGCCGGGGCGGCTGGCGCAGCTGGGCTACGCCGCCGTGCTGGCGGGCGCGCTCGCGCTGCCGCTCATCGGCTTTGTGACCGAAGCCTACGGGCGAGTCCACTACTACGTGGCCGCCGCGTACTTCCTTGCCACGCCCTTAGGGTATATCCTGATGGGCAGCGCCTGGCTGCGCCGCGACCGCCTGGCCGGCGTCCTGTCGATCGCGGCGGGGCTGGCCGCCGTCGCCGCCATCACGCTGGTGCCGCACCGCCGCATCGCCGTGCCGGAAATTCTGGCCGCCACTTTGATGGGCGCGTGGACGTTTGCGCAGGGCGTCAGGCTGCTGGCTGCCGCCCCGCCGCACGATTGATATTGGACCCTTGCACTGATCGGTAATCCCTGAATCCGACCCGGCGGCGCTATGACATGCGCGCCGCCCTCACGGCAGGAGCGTCTCATGACAAACCCTAATCAAGCGCGTGTCGTCATCACCGGCCTCGGCGCCATCTCGCCGCTGGGGCTCACGGCCGCGGCGCTGTGGGACGGCCTGCTGGCCGGGCGCAGCGGCATCGCCCGCATCACCCAGTTTGACCCGGCCGCGCTGCCGTGCCAGATCGCGGGCGAAGTCAAGGATTTCGATCCGAAGAATTACATCGACGGACGCGAGGCGCGCCGCATGGCGCGCTGCGCGCAATTTGCGGTGGCAGCCGCACGCGAGGCGCTGGCGGACGCCGGGTTGCCCGATCGGTTTGCCGAACCCGATCGGGCGGCCGTGCTGATCGGCACCGGCATCGGCGGCGTGGAAAAAGTCGAGGAAATGCTGGGCGTGCATCGACAGCGCGGTTACGACAAGATCAATCCTTTCCTGTTGCCCAACGCGCTGTGCAATCTGCCGGCGCATCACATCAGCAAAACCTTTCAGACACTGGGGCCGCTCAACACCGTGGTCACGGCCTGCGCGGCGGGCACGCAGGCCGTGGGCGAAGGCGCCGAGCTGATCCGTCGCGGGCGGGCCGACGTGGTGATCGCGGGCGGCGTGGAGGCGGCAATTCACGACTACCTGATCGGCGGGTTCTGCGCCATGCGGGCCCTGCCCACCGCGTATAACGACCGACCGGAACAGGCCTCGCGCCCGTTCGATCGCGATCGCAGCGGCTTTGTCTATGCCGAAGGGTGCGGCATTTTAATCCTGGAGGATCTGGAACACGCCCGGCAGCGGGGCGCGCGCATTTACGCTGAAGTGCTGGGACATGCTTCGTCGTCGGACGCCTACGATGTGGCCAAGCCCGACCCCACCGGCAACGGCGCGATCCGTGCGATGCGCTGGGCGCTGGCGGACGCCGGGCTGACGCCCGAACAGGTCGGCTACATCAACGCGCACGGCACCGGCACGGCCATCAATGACGCGGGCGAGACGCAGGCCATCAAGCAGGTCTTTGGCGAGCAGGCCTACGCCATCCCGATCAGTTCCACCAAGTCAATGATCGGCCACACGCTGGGCGGCGCGGGCGCGTTGGAAGCGATCGTGTGCGCGCTGACGCTGCAGCACGGCGTGATCCACCCCACGATCAATTACACCACGCCCGACCCCGAGTGCGATCTGGATTACGTGCCCAACGTCGCGCGCCCCGCCGACGTGCAAGTTACGCTGTCCAACTCGTTCGGGCTGGGCGGGCAGAATGCCTGCCTGGTGTTGGGCAAAGCCGCGTAGGGGATGTCTGCTGCGCACACCATCAAAGCAGCCGGCGGCTCCTGAGTGGAGCCGCCGACCGATGGTCCAACACTTGTATGTCCAGACTGAGCAGCCTCAAAGGGTGAGCTTCGCACCCACTATCTGTTCGCTCAACGCCCACAGCCGCTGCTGCGCGGCCACGTCGTAAGAAGCCGCATTTGACTTCACGGCTTTGCAATCTGCGAAGTAGCGGCCGCTCACGCCTTCGACTTCCGGCGACGAAGCCAGATACACGCTGGTGGCCGCGCCCTGCTCCGGTCGTTTGGCCACGATTTTTTGCAGCAGGCTCATGCCGCTGCGCAATACTCCGCCGTTGTTGTGGCCGAAGCCCGTCGCCACAAAGCCCGGATGCAACACGTTGGCCGTGACGTTCGTCCCCGCCAGCTGCCGCGCCAGTTCGTAGGTAAACATCACATTGGCCAGTTTCGAGTGGCTGTACGCGCCCCAACCGTTATAGCCATGCTTGAACTCTGGATCGTCAAAGTTGATCCCCCGCGCCACGCGGTGCGCATCTGACGACACATTGACGATGCGAGCAGGCGCGCTGGCTTTCAACACATCCAGTAATTCATTCGTCAGCACAAAATAGTTGAGGTGATTCAACGCCCACGTCATCTCCTGCCCGTCGGCGTTGGTCTGACGCGCGGCAAAGTACGCGCCTGCGTTGTTGAGCAGCACATCCAGCCGATCATATTTGCGTTTGAATTCGGCGGCGACGCGGCGCACTTCGGCCTGCCGCGAAAGATCGGCCACCAGAAATTCAACCTGGCGGTTGCCCGTCACCGAAGTGATCAGCTGCGCCGCATCGGTACATTTCTGCGGATTGCGCCCCACCCCGATGATCGTCGCTCCCTGCGCGGCCAGCGCTTTGGCCGCCTCCAAACCGATACCATTCGTTGCGCCCGTGATCAGTACAATCTTGCCTTGCATTTCATTGCTCATGTCCGCCTCTAAGCCTGTCGTAGAATCTGTATATGGTTGTATCACGCTTGCTGGATCATTGCCACGATCTGATCGCTCCGCCTCGACGGGTCATTTCCCCGACGTCGGTATGCGATCCAGGGCCGCGTCGGCCAGCGAGGCCGGATCTTCCACCGGCTCCACATGCGTGTTCAGCGTCACGTTCGGCAGCGCCGCCTGAATGTCACGCTCGATCTGCTCCACCAGATCGTGCCCGCGCTGCACCGGCCACGCGCCGGGCACCATGACGTGGAACGACACAAAACGCCGCGCCGCGGCCTGTCGCGTGCGCACCGCGTGAAATTCCACGCCCTGGGCGCGATAATTGTCCAGTATCCCGGCAATCGCCGCTTGTTCTTCCGCGGGCAGGGCTGCATCCATCAAACCCGCCGCCGAGCGCTTGAGCAAGCCATAGGCCGACCACAAAATATTGACCGCCACGGCCAACGCGATGATCGAGTCCAGCCACAGCCAGTTCGTGATCGCCACCGCCGCCACCGCCGCAATCACGCCCACCGATGTCCAGACATCCGTCATCAAATGTTTGGCATCTGCTTCCAGCGTAATGGAGTTGTGCAGTTTGCCCGCCTTCGCCAGCACGCGCGCCACGCTGAAGTTGACGGTGGAAGCCGTGACGGCAACCAGCAGACCGACGCCCGCCTGTTCCAACGGCTGCGGATTCGCCAGCCGCTCCACGGCCGCCGCTGCGATGCTGAGTGCCGCAATCACGATCAGCAACCCCTCGATGCCGCTGGAAAAATACTCGGCCTTGCTGTGCCCGTAAGCGTGACTGTCGTCGGCGGGGCGCGCCGCGATCGTCAGCATGATCAACGCCACAATCGCGCCGATCAAGTTCACGATCGATTCGGCCGCATCGGACAACAGGCCCACCGAACCGGTGAGCAGATACGCGGCCGTCTTCAACATGATCGTCGCGACCGCCGCGCCGATCGATAACCACGCAAACCGCTTCAAAAAAGATCGATCCATGATTTCGCCGCCGGTTGATAAAGCGCCCCGCCAATCTCACCATCGACGGGGCGCTTCAAGGTACCAAAGCCGTCCACCGGCCTTACGCGATCGTCACGCTCGCGTCTAAGTACACATCCTGAATCGTGTTCAGCAGCGCCACGCCGTCCTTCATCGGCTTCTGGAAGGCCTTGCGCCCGGAGATGAGGCCCATGCCGCCGGCGCGCTTGTTGATGACGGCGGTGCGGACGGCGTCGGCGAGATCACTCGCGCCCTTGCTGTCGCCGCCGGAGTTGATCAGGGGGATGCGGCCCATGTAGTTGTTGATGACCTGGTACCGGCAGAGGTCGATGGGGTGCCCGCCGCGCCCGGACTCATCGGAGCCGCTGAGTTTGGTGTAGACCTCCTTGCGGAACTTGCCGTAGGCGGAGTCCCCGGTGTTCAAGGCCGCGTAGCCGCCGTTGTTCGTCGGCAGCTTCTGCTTGATGATGTCGGCCTGGATCGTGGCGCCGAGGTGGTTGGCCTGGCCGGTCAGGTCGGCGGCGGCATGGTAGTCCGTGCCCCCGATCTTGAACGCAGGGTTGCGCGTGTAGCACCACAGCACGGTGACGAGGCCGTAGTCGTGGGCCTCGGCGAACATGTCGGCGACGTACTGGATCTGCTCGCCGGACTCGGGGGAGCCGAAGTAGATGGTCGCGCCGACGGCGACCGCACCCATCCCGAAGCACTCGCGGATCGTGCCGAACGGGCGCTG
>CAZKBQ010000094.1:0-16582 GCA_964550855.1 uncultured Anaerolineae bacterium | reverse complement strand
TTCCCTCCTGTGGGATAGAGATGGTTGGACTGGCATCCACCATTCTATTCCCAGGAGGCTACGAACGCCTCAAAAGAACGAATGTTTGGTTAAGATAAGTGATCGGCGCTGGTGAAGTCTATCTGGCCGACGTGCTTTCGACCAAGTATCCCAACGCCGCCCGCGAATTCATCTGGCAATACCTCTTCCCCGCCTCCAAACGTTCGCGCGATCCGCGCAGCGAACAGGAGGAATGCCGCCGGCAGGAATGCCGCCATCACCTTGATCCATCCGCTTTGCAACGCGTCGTCAGACATGGTCTACACCCACGTCCTCAAGTGCGGCGGCCTCGCTGTACGCAGCCCCCTGGATTGACCCCCTCGCCCTTTGAAAGATACGGCGAGTTTGGATCGCTCAGAATCAGATCAGAATCCCTGAAGTGAGGGCAACTCCCCGCGCCTTCTGGGAGAATCATCGGGGGTGAGGGCAAGTTGCCTCGCGCCCCCAACTTCGAGTACAATGGTTGCGTCGTTCATGCCCTTATCACTGTCGCCCCGCCTCGGCGCTTGACCGTGGCGCGGTCGCCGACGCAGGTGACACTCATATGCCTCAAGACACCGCCGACCTGCTGGCCAAAGCTGCCGAACTTGTCCGGCGCAAGCAGTATCAGGCCGCCCAGCCGCTGCTCGTGCAAATCATCAAACAGCAGCCCACCTCCGAAGACGCCTGGTATCTGCTCAGCTTCGTCGTCACTGATCAACGCCAGCAGATCGACTGTCTCCAGCGTGTGCTGCGCCTCAATCCCATGCACCGACCCGCGCAGGACCGGCTCGTGGACATCATGTCTGGCCCCGCCGAACCAGCCCCCGCGTCCATGTTCACCGACTGGCAGCCGACCTCCGCGCCGGAAGTGGCGCCACCGCCTCCGGCGGCCGCTCCACCCGATGAACCTGTCGTGCCCCTCCAGCCTCCCGGCGAAGACGCCCCGCCGCCTCAGGCCGCACCTCAACCCGAAGCGGAGGAACTGGCCGAATTGCGTACGCGGCTCAAAGTGCCTCAGGCGCGCCGCTCCCGGCCGCGCCGGGTGCTTCTCCTGCTCCTATTGGTTCTCGCCGTTGCCGGCGGCGGCACATTGCTTCTCACGCGCACGGCGCCGCCATCTGCGCCTGTGCCTCCCACTTCGGTGCCCGTGGTCGTTCCGCCTACGTCCACTCCCGCACCAACCATCACGCCCACGCCCACCGAGACGCCAACCGTCTTCCCGCCCACGTGGACGCCAACGTTGCCGCCCACTCCGGTGCCGACGCGGACACCCACGCCGCCGCCTACACCGCAGGCCACCATCGGCGCCGGACTAAATCAGGTACTGCGGCAGGTGCTGGCCCTGCGCCGACTGTCCATGCCCCGCGAGCCGGGACCTTACCTGCTGTCCGCCGCCAACGTCGAGCATACGCTCAGAACCATCGCCAATGAAACCGGCGCATTGGCCGGTCTGCCAAACCAGTCGCGCGTGTTGACCGCCCTCGGCCTCATCCGCTCCAACTTTGACCTGACCCGCTTCCGGCTCAATCAGCTGGCCGACCCCGTCGGGGGCTTCTACGTGCCGCAGACGCAGCAGATCTTCATCGTCGGCGACCGCTTGGACGCCCTCACCCGGCATGCCATGGCCTTCGAAGCCGAGCAGGCCATCATCGATGGCACGCACCCATTTGATCTCCTTGGCGCGCTGCCCACCTGTGACTTCGACGCGCAGCACTGCGCCGCCATCCGGGCGCTGGTCAAAGGTGACGCCGCCCTCGCCGCCGACCAATGGTTGCGCCAGTCAGCCACCCCTGCCGATCGGGATGCGGTAGCCGCCGCCACCCTTCCCGAAACGTTGTTGCCCGACGAAGCCGCGCCGCAATACATCCGCCGCGCCCTCAACTTCCCCTACGAAGCGGGCGTCAATTTTGTACAGGCTCTCTACGATCGCGGCGGCTGGGGGCAGGTCAACCAGGCCTTTGCTCAACCGCCGCTCAGCACCGAGCAAATTCTCCACCCGGACAAATACTTCGCCGCTGAGGCTCCTCTCGCGGTCGATCTGCCTTCACTCACGTCAACGCTGGGCAACGGCTGGCAGCTCGTCGACGACAACGTCCTTGGCGAATGGTTGACCGCCATGGTATTGAGCACCGGCGCCGATGTGGGCGCGCGTCAGGACGAAACTGTCGCGCGCGAGGCCGCGGCCGGTTGGGGCGGCGACCGCTACCAGGTCTTCGTTCGCCCCGACACCGGCCAACTGGCCATGGCTGTGCGCTGGCGCGGTGACACACCCGCCGACGCCGGACGCCTGCAGGCCGCGCTGCGTGCCTACCTCCAGCGGCGCTTCAACATCTCCACGTTGGATCAGCCCGGCAGCGGCGAATGCTGGGCCGGCGACGCTCAGCTGGCCTGCCTGCTCACTTCCGATCAAGACACAGTCTGGCTGCTCGCCCCCGATCGCGGCACACTCTCCACCCTCCGATCGGCTTTTCCAGACTTTTAGGCGCGCGTCTTAAGACACCCTACAAAGCGTGATGCCGGGTCGCGCGGCAACGAGGGATCTTTTCCAGCCGGCACACCTCACACCTGCCCGCGGCCGTTGAGATTGTCGCGCTGAGCCTTCGTCTGTCATGCCACACGGCAGTTTCCCGCCAAATGGAACCGAACGCCGCGCCACTGCGTCTATTTCAAATGAGTCACTGAGCCTGCCCGCTGCTTTATGTCATTCGCCGGCGTCTGCCCGGCGTACGTGACTTGTAGCCAACGCGTAGGGATTACGCCGGGGCCTCTTATCCCCGTCTCATCTATAATTCATATTGCTTTGTTATACTGACCACGGTGTTGAACCGGTAGCAGTACAGAAGAAAGGAGCACGAATGACAGTTCAGACCAAGCCGATTGGACGATCGATTCTGCCCCCACGCGCTGCTTCCCTTTTACTGCCCGCCGCCGCCATGCCGCGGCGTTTGCGTCGGGCAGAGTTGGCGCTCGTGGACGGTGTTCAAGCGCTTACCCGGCGCGGGCAGGGCCTGGTGCTGCTGGTCGGCATCAATCAGCCGGCGCCCGCTTTTTCCTACGATCTGCCAAGCGTGCGGCTTGCCGCCCCGCTCATTCCCACCCCTTACGGCGTGCTGATTCAACTGTTGGTGACCATTGCCTCCATGCCCCAGACGCGCGCCTCAGTACGCGCCGCCGCGCACTCGCTCAGTGTCAAAGTGCCCGGGCTGGAAGCCGCGCCCGATGGCGAAACGCTGCCCGACGGCGAGATTGCCTCGGCCGTGACCCGGCTCATCGAGCGCCTCGTCACCGACGAGGGTCTGATTATCCATCTGGACGATTTACACCGCGCCGACAGCGCCAGCCTGAACCTGCTGGGCGCCATTGCGCCGGCGCTGGTGCAGCAGCCGATTGCGCTGGTGTGCGCCTATCGTGCCGATCAGGCTCAACCAGCCGAACTGACCGCACTGCTCAATCAGCCGTCGGCCAGGGCCGTCGCCTTTGCACCCGCCTGGGCCGACGATAACGCCGTCTTCCTCGACGCGCTGTTTGGCCGCCGGGCGCCCTTGGGCCACATGCTCGAAGCCGCCAAAGCCGACGAGCGCCTGTTGCTGCTGGGCGGCGTGCCGCTGCTTGAAGCCTGCCGCCGCACCGGCCGCTGGACCGACGGCCTCACCCTGTCCGAGCGCGTCATCGGGCAGGCGCAGCAGGTGGGCGCCGATTACATTGCCACCGCCGCGCGCGCCATCCGCAGCCAGATTCTGCTGGGGCTGGGGCAGTGGGCCGAAGTTCAGTCCGAATGCGACCTCGTCATTACCTCGCGGGCGTGCGCGCGCGACAGCAATCTCGCCGCCATGGCGATGTGGGGCGGCTGCAAAGCTCGCTCCATGGCCGATCTGCCCGCCCGCCACTTGATGGAGGCGCTCAAGCGTTGGCGCGCCACCGTGCGCAACACCGATGATCCCGCCGTGGCCGCCGTCATCATGGCCGATGTGGTGGTCTATCTGGCCGACGTGAAACAGCTCAATGAGGCCAGAGTCTGGCAGCACGACCTCGAAGCCGTGGTCGAGCGGACAGGCAACCCGCAGGCGCGGCTGGCTCTGGCAGTTGGGCAGGGCGCCCTGGCAGCGGCCACCAACGAGTGGCGATCAGCCGTCGGGGCCTACCGGGCGGCGATTCACCACGCCGCCGAAATTCGCGATCTGCTGTTCGAAGCGCGGGCCAACAGCGGCCTGGCGCTGGCCTTATTGCAGATCGGCGATACTGATAGCAAGAACGAAGGCCGCGAGCGGCTGTCTGTGGCGCACTCGGTGCTGTCGCGGCTCAATGCCCGCCCGGACATGGAACGCTGTGAGGCCGGGGCCAAACAGTTTGGCCTGCGCCCGCGCCAGCGCCGTCCCAGCGCCGCCAACCGCACACCGGGCGCGCTCACCCGGCGCGAGCGCGAAGTGCTGGCGCTGGTCGTCAACGGACTGACCAACCGCCAGATCGCGCAGCGCTTGACCATCAGCGAGAAGACGGCCGAAGGGCACGTGGGCAACATCCTGGCCAAGCTCAGCGTCTCAAGTCGTGGCAAGGCGGCCGAGCTGGCCCGGGCCACTGGTCTGTTGGAAAGCGGCGCCGTCTAGCCGTGGGGGCATCGGCCGTGTGATTAGTCTGTTCGCCAGCTCGACCTGATCGGGCTGGCGAATTCTTTTTTTGCGGGTATCATTAACTTTGGGAGGAGAACCGCCATGACTAAATCATCACGCAAGGTTACGCGCGCGTCGGCCGGCACGTCGACGCGCACCCGCTCCAACCGCTCGTCTGGCTCCGCGGGCTGGTGGATTGCCGGACTGATCGGGGCCATTGCCGTCATCAGTTTGATCTTTGTGGTCTATCTGCCGTCGCGGCCGGTGGACCTGTTGGACGGCGTGCTGTCCTATCCCAATCAGGCGCGCGACCACAGTGAAGCACCGCAGACTTACGCGCAAAACCCGCCGGTGGGCGGCGTCCACAGTTCGGCGTGGCAGAACTGCGGCGTGTATGATCAGCCGATCCGCAACGAGAACGGCGTACATTCGCTGGAGCACGGTGCGGTGTGGATTACCTACCAGCCCGATTTGCCGCAAGCGCAGGTGGATGTCTTGCGGGCACTGGCGCGCGGTCACAGCCATGTGTTAGTGTCGCCATATCCGGGTCTGCCCAAGCCGGTGGTGGTCAGCGCGTGGGGGCTGCAGCTGCCGCTGGACAGTGTGAACGATCAGCGTCTGTCGCTGTTCATCTCGCGTTACGAGCAGGGGCCGCAGACGCCGGAGCGAGGCGCAGTCTGCACAGGTGGCGTGGGCGTGCCGATTTCGTAGCGATCTTTCCCGGACGATCGAGAAAAACCAGAGTTGCTGCAAAACCGATCGGGCTGAGCTGCCCCGATCGGTTTATGGTTGCCCGCCGGCCTCCATCAGCACGGGCAGGCGTGATCGAACCGGCAGCGGCTGCCCGGTGATGTAATCAGCCAGCGCGGGCAGGGCGGCCTGAAAATCCGCGCCGCTCCAATCGCCCAGCGTCCACATCGCACAGCCGATCACGTAGTCGTCCCGGCTGAGGCGGGCGTCGTACCACGCGAAGTCGTTCATAAAAACGTCCACGCCCGTAAAGCCGCCGCCGCCGTTTTCGCCTGCTTCCGAGATGACCAGCGGAATGACGGCGTCGGCCTGTTGCAAATACCGGTAGAGCTGGCGATAGCGCAGCACCAGTCCACGCGGCGCGTCCTTCAGCAGCCCGTCAAAGTTGTACTCGTGCAGGCATAAAATGTGGCCGCCGTGCGCTTTGGCCCGCGCGCACGTCCGCGCGATGTACGGGTAAAACTCCTCGGGCGGGTTACCGGCGCTGCTCGACCACAACCCCAGCCGGTAGCCATCGGCTTCGGCCAGGTCCATCAGACGCAGGTAGAAATCGGCCTGCCAGTCCCAGTGCCACGAGAACTCGTTGAAAGTCTCCCACACGTCGATGACGGGGTTCAGGTCCCAGATGGGCTTCACCCGCGCGTAATACTGCTCGGCCGCTTCGGCCGCCGTGGTGTAACTGGTGCCGGCCGGCGGCGCAAAGTCCGGCGGCTCCCATGCCTGCATGTCCATAAACTCGTGCTTGTTCAATGCCACGCCGTTGACGCGCCCCACCGTCAGAGTCTTGTGGCTCAGCGCTTTGGCTTTGAAGGCCGGCTCAAAATCGTCCACGCATTTGACCACGGCCACGGGTGTGCCGGCCTGCGCGCAGCGGGCCAGGAAGACATCCAGATTCTGGCGCGGGCCAAAGACGGAGTGCAGCCCCAGCTTGCTGCCGCCCGGCGGCGCCACCAGACGCGGCGGCACGGCGGCCGCTGAGACGCCCGCGGTCGCTCCATCGGCCGCAGGCGTGGCAACCGGGCTGAGCGGCGCGGCAGGCGCTTCGGTCGGCGTGGCGATGACCGACACGCTGGTCGGCGTGCTGGTGGCCGGTGCGCCCGTCGCCGGCGCCGTCAACGTCGGCGGCAGCGCCGTGGGGGTGGTCGGCGGGATCAAAGTGGGCGACGGTGTAGACGGCAGGATGCGCTCCAGCAGCGATTGGCAGCCGCTGGGGGCGAGCAGCACGGTCGAGAAGGCCGCGCCGAGTTTAAGGAATTGACGGCGGGAAAAGTTGGGCATAAGGCGGCATCCGATTGATCCGGTGCGGCCCTATGGTAACACAGGGTTGAGCGCGCCACTTGTCGCTAGCGAGGGTTTGATTGGCCTGGCAAAACATCGTCCGTTTCGGGCGGCGTCATCGCGTGCACAAAAACATCGGGGCCGCTCAGCGAGCGACCCCGATCGCGTTCAACTGTTCAACGTCGCACGACCCAGAAATCGCTCGCCAGCTGCGGATCGGCCAGGTAGCCATACGGCATGGTGAAATAGCCTTGCAGCCCCCAGCCTGTGCCCCACGAATTGCGCACGATGAAGCGCTTCTGCCGATCGTTGTAACCTACGGCCAGCACGGCATGGCCGCCCAGCAGGCGCTCATTCTTCCTGGGCAGGGACACGCGGCCCGTCCGGGCCACCTGTTCTGACTCCAGGCTTTCGTAGACGGAAAAGCCGAACACAAACGGATAGCCGTCGGCCAGGCACGCGCGCATGTCGGCCAGTGAGCGCAGACTCTGGTATTCGACGATGCGGTGCTGGAGGGCTTCGGTGTAACAGGCGGGCGTGGGTTTGGCCTTGAACCTGGAAATGCGATACGGCCACTTCCCCTCGGAACAAACGCCCAGCTTCGCCAGCGACTTGATGCCGTCTCGAAGCTGCGCGCCCGAATCCGACTGGACAGTGTGCTCCACCACGCGCTCGTTGTAATAGACAAACAGCCGGCTCAGATCCGTTAACGGCAGGCCGTCTTTCAACTCCAGAAATTCCAGCGCTCCCACCAGGGCGTTGGCCGTGCAGCTGCCCAGATTGCCCTGGTCCTCCACCGGCGAGCAGCCCGGCCGCAGATCGATCACGGGCGGCAGGGCTTTGGGCAAGCGCTGCACCGCCGCAAAGGCGTAGTCGCGATGATCCGGCAGATCACGTACCCATCCAAAATGGTGCTTGATCAACTTTGATGTGTCAGCTTGAGCTGGCATGAGCAGTCTCCTCAATTTGCTGGCTGGTTGGCTTGGCGGCGCGCGCTTCCATCCCCCGGAGCAATCGGCGTGTTAATCCGATCGATCTATCACCCCCTTCGAGCCGCGCGACCGGTCAGGCCGGATCGATCTGCACGGTGATCGTTTGAACCGTGCCGGAATCGGCTGCTTCCCAGCTGCGCCGATGTCGAAAAGCCAGCGTGACGGTTCCGGGCTTCAGCGCCCGGCAGCGAAACGTTTGCACCGTCGGGCCGCCGGGCACGGTCGAAGCGGCAGAAGACACCCTCGCCACAATCGCGACGTGTTGCCGCGCCGCTGCCGAGAATTCCGCCTCCCAGCGGAACCCCGTCCCCGCCGCGCCGGTGAGGGCGATGTCGAAAGTTTCGCCCGTTTTCACCCGCCGGGCCTCGTCCGTCATCGGATCATTCATCGCGGCGAATTGTAGGCCCGGCTGCGTGCAAACGTGCAACCGCAAGGGGTGTGGCACCGGAGCGGAGAAATAACAACGTGGAGGCCGCTCACTGAGCGGCCTCCACGTGCCACGATGCGCGCCATTGGACTAGCGCGCTATTTCTGTTTCTGCTCGATCTTGGCCCACGTGTCCTTCAACGCGACCGCGAGGTTGAACACCAGATGGTCGGGCGTGGAATCTGTATCCGTGCAGAAGTAACCCTGCCGTTCAAACTGGAACCGATCGCCGGGCTGCGTGTCCTTTAAGCTGCCCTCGACCTGGCAGCCGCTCAGCACGGTCAGCGAATTCGGATTGAGACAGCCCAGGAACCCTTCTTCGCCCGCTTCGGGATCGGGCCGGTTGAACAGCCGATCGTACAGGCGCACTTCGGCCGGCACGGCATGCGCGGCCGAGACCCAGTGCAGCGTCGATTTGATCTTGCGGCCGTCGGGCGTGTCGCCGCCGCGCGTGGCCGGATCGTACGTGGCATGGACTTCCAGCACGCGGCCCTGATCGTCCTTCACCACGCCCGTGCATTTGATTACGTACGCGGCGCGCAGGCGCACCTCGTTACCGGGGAATAAGCGGTAATACTTAGGCGGCGGCACTTCCTGGAAGTCTTCCTGTTCGATGTACAACACCTTGCTGAACGGCAGCGGCCGCCTGCCCGCGCCGGCATCTTCTGGATTGTTGATCACATCCATGGTCTCGACTTGATCGTCGGGATAATTATCGAGCACCAGCTTGATCGGGCGCAGCACCGCCATGCGGCGCGCGGCGCGCTTGTTCAGGTCCTCGCGCAGGCACGCTTCCAGCAGGGCGACGTCCACCACGCTGTCAGACTTGGCCACGCCCACGCGCCGGATGAAGTCGTGAATCGACTCGGCCGTGTAACCGCGCCGCCGCAGACCGCGCAGGGTGGGCATGCGCGGATCGTCCCAGCCGCTGACAAAGCCTTCTTCCACCAGCCGCCGCAGCTTGCGCTTGCTCATCACGGTGTACGTCATGTTGAGCCGCGCAAACTCGATCTGGCGCGGCGCAAAGATCTCCAGTTCGTTCAGAAACCACTCGTACAAGGGCCGGTGAATTTCATATTCGAGCGAACACAGCGAGTGCGTCACCCCCTCGATCGAATCACTCTGCCCGTGGGCGAAGTCGTACATCGGATAGATGCACCATCGACGGCCGGTGCGATGGTGCGCGGGTTCGTGAATGATGCGATACATCACCGGGTCGCGCATCAAGAAGTTGCCGGACGCCATGTCGATCTTGGCGCGCAGTGTGCGCGCGCCGTCAGGAAACTCGCCATTCTTCATGCGTTCAAACAGCTCGAGATTTTCCTCGACCGAGCGATTGCGCCACGGACTCTCTTTGCCCGGTTCGGTCAGCGTGCCGCGCGTGGCGCTGACTTCTTCGGGCGACTGATCATCGACGTAGGCTTTGCCCTTCTTGATCAGCTTCACCGCCATCTCGTACAACTGCTCGAAGTAATCGGAGGCGTAATACTCCCGATCGTCCCAGTCGAAACCCAGCCAGTGAATATCTTCCTTGATCGCGTCGACGTACTCCACGTCTTCTTTCGTGGGGTTGGTATCGTCGTAACGCAGATTGCACAGCCCGCCAAATTCCTGCGCGATGCCGAAGTCGATGATCAGCGCCTTGGTGTGGCCGATGTGCAGATAGCCGTTCGGTTCCGGCGGAAAGCGCGTGTGCACCCGGTTGAAGCGGCCGGACTTCAGGTCTTCGAGGACGGCTTCGCGGATAAAGTCAGTCGGTTTGATGTTCTCTAGATCGGGCATGACGGATTTCCTCAGACAAAAAATGATCCACAAAGCCCACGCACCCGCGCGAAGTTTTCCATCGCGATCTCGCCATACCCGACTCTTCACCTGAAAGGTCGGCGGCGCGCCTGGCGTCGTGAACTTTGTGGATATTATAACAGACGTTATGCGTCAGCCAACAACCGCTGTGCGTTCTTCAACCGCTCGATCGTTCTTTCCCGCCCCAACGCGACAATCGAGCCGAACAGCGGCGGCGAGACGGTCTTGCCCGTCACCGCCACGCGGATCGGCGTGAAGAACGGGCCGGGCTTCAGCCCCGCCGCTTCAGCCGCCGCGCGGAAGGCGTGCTCCAGCGGTTCCGCCTCAAACGGCTCGAAGGTGCGGATCAACTCCTCGGACTGTTTCAAGATCGCCAGCGTCTGCTCTTTCGTCAGGCCCTTGCCGATCAGCTGCGCAGGCTCGGGCGAGACATGCTCGGCAAACAGGAAGTCGGTGGCCGCTACCGCATCCTTCAGCGTTTCCAGCCGCTCCTGAATCTCCGGCGTAATCTTCAGCAGGCGATCGACATCCACTTCCAGCCCGGCCTCGATCAGGAAGGGATAGATGCGTTTAGCCAGTTCGTCGGCGGGCAGGGCGCGGATGTACATGCCGTTCATCCAATCGAGTTTGTCATATGGAAACGCCGCTGGCGCGGGGTTGACGTGCGCCAGATCGAACAACTCGATCATCTCGTCGATGGGCATGATCTCTTTCTCGATGCCGCTGCCCGGCGCCCAGCCGACAAAGGCCAGGAAGTTGCGCAGCGCCTCCGGCAGGTAACCCTCGTCGCGGAACTCGGACACAAACACATTGTCCGCCGAGGTGGCCTTGCGTTTGCTCATCTTGCCCTTGCCGCTGGGATTCAGAATCACCGGCAGATGGGCAAAGACCGGCGGTTCCCAGCCAAAGGCCTGATAGATTAGGTAGTGGCGGGGCAAACTGGGCAGCCATTCGTCGCCGCGCAGCACGTGCGAAATCTGCATCGCGTGATCATCCACCATCGCGGCCAGATGGTAGGTGGGGAAACCATCGGATTTGAGAATGACGAAGTCATCCAACTTGGAGTAATCAACCGTGATGTCGCCGCGAATCAGATCGTGCACTGTCGCCGTGCCGGCCAGCGGCACGGCGATGCGCACCACGTGCGGCTTGTTCGGATCGACTTCGCCGGGGCGTTTATCGCGGCAATGCCGATCGTAGCGCGTCTGCTCTTTGCGCGCCATTTGATCCTTGCGGACTTGCTCCAGCCGCTCGGGGGTGCAGTCGCAGCGATAGGCTTTGCCCGTCGCCAGCAACTCTGCGACGGCGGCCTGATAGATCGGCAGCCGCTGCGATTGAACGTATGGCCCGAACGGCCCGCCCACATCTGGCGCGCCGTCCCAGTCTTCGTTGGTTGGCATCCGGCGCAGTTCGGCGCGGCTGGGGCCTTCGTCCCACTGCAAGCCCAGCCACAACAAGCCCTCCATGATGGCGCGCACGCCGCCCGGCGTAAAGCGCTTTTGATCCGTGTCTTCCAGCCGCAAAATAAACTGGCCGTGCGTCTTGCGCGCGAACAGCCAGTTGAACAGGGCCGTGCGCAGGCCGCCGACGTGCAGAAAACCGGTCGGGCTGGGGGCAAACCGCACTCGAACTCTCATACCGCACTCCGTGAATCGGGTTTGAATAAGGGAAAACGCTTAGGGCGATGCAGGCGGCAGCGCCAGCCGCAGCTGCGGCTGCTGGACCAGCTCGCTGGCGCGGCGGCTCACCGTGACCGTGACAAAGCCCGGCGAACTGACGGTAAACTCCAGCCGATCGGCCGTGTGACACACCATCGGGATGGCAAACGTGCCGGACAGGCCGGCCGTAATCGTCAGGCGCGTCGTCGGCCGCACCACGCTGGTGTGCGTCACGATGATCGTCGCCGCCAGGGGCGCTTGCGGGCCGCGCGCCGCATTGTACACCAGTCCGCGCACCTCCACCATGCCCAGATCGCCGGGCACGGTCGGTTCCGCGCCCAGGCGGTGCAAGGCAAAATTGAGTTTGGCCCCAAAGTCGCCAAACAGACGGCTGTTCAACCGCACCGTACTGGGCGCGTAGCCGGGCGCGCGCGCCGTCAACGCTACTTCGTCGGCCTCATTCAGATCGAGCACCACGCGATAGGCGCCGGTGTCATCGGCCAGACGCTCGCCGTCGGCCGCGGGCGGCTCGGCGCTGAGGTAGCGCCATTCCACTGCTGCACCGCTGAGGCCGTGCGACGCGTCGGCGTTCACATCGAAGATCGTCCCTGAGACGACATAGCGGGCAGTGCTGCCGCGCGGTGACCGCGTTTGGGCCGGCGCGGGCGTGGCGTCGGCTTTGGCCTCGACTGGCGCATTGTCGATCACTTCAACCGTGGGGGTGAGCGGATGGACGATGGGCCGCGGTGTGGCCGTGTGCGGCAGATAGGGGGCGGCCGAAGCAGCGCAGCCGGACGCGATCAGGCCCAGGACGGCGAGCTGTGCCAGTAGCAGACGAGGCATGCTCCGTCAGAACTCGATCCGTTTGTGACGCATGATCACGCTCTGTGCCAGGCCGATGGCCAGCAGCATGGTGATGAGCGAACTGCCGCCATAGCTCACAAACGGCAGCGGCAGCCCCGCCACGATGCCCAGATTCAGATTCATGCTGATGTTGATGGCGGCCTGAAAGAAGATCATCGCAGCCACGCCCACCACCAGCAGTTCGCCGTAGGTATCGCGCGAGCGATCGGCGATGCGGATCAGACGATAAATGAGCAACGCCAGCAACCCGATGAGCAGCACCGCGCCTACAAAGCCCAGCTCCTCGGCCGTCACCGAGAAAATGAAGTCGGTGTGGCGCACCTTCAGGAAGTGCAGCTGGCTCTGGCTGCCGCCGCTGTAGCCCTGGCCCAACCAGCCGCCGTTGCCGATGCCGGTCAAGGCCTGATCGAGGTTGTATTTGGCCGCCGGGTTGCGACCCGGATCCAGGAAGGTGATGATGCGGTCGCGCTGATACTGCGCCATCGCCAGCCAGACCACCGGCAGAGTGAGCAGCCCCAGCCCGAAGATCATCAGCAGATGCCGGAGGCGCACCCCCGCCGTGATGACCATGGCCAGCCACACAAACAGGAAGACCACTGCCGTGCTGAGGTTGGGCTGCAGAAAGATCAGCGCGGCCGGCACAACTGTAAAACCCAGCGACAGCAGCACCGTCCGCAGCGAAGTGATCGTCTCTTTGTGGTCGGCCAGAAAGCCGGCCAGCGCCAGGATGATCAGCACCTTGGCCAGCTCAGACGGCTGCACCGGGAAGGCGCGCAGGTCCAACCAGCGGCTCACGCCGCCGATCTCGCCGCCGCCGAAGATCAGCGTGATGACCAGGAAGATTAGGGCAACTCCGTATAGCACGTAACGGACATTCTGCCAGATGCGATAATCGATGCCGGCCGCGATCAGCAGCCCGGCCACCCCGGCCAGCGCGTACAGCGCCTGGCGGCGCGCCGCCCCGGCCAGATCCGGGTCGGCGGAATTCAACGTGGCGCTGGCAATCATCAGCACGCCCAACGCCATCAGCAACAGCACAATCACCAGCGTGCCGATGTCAAAGTGCCGCCAGATCGAGCGGCTGTAATCCGTGGTGGTAAGGGTCGAACGAATGGTGGTCATATACAAGTCGGCCGGCGCCCGGCGCGCCCTCCCGGCGGCCGGTCTCAGCCTGCATTATCGCACCTATCGGCGCGGCCGGGCGCGGCTGGAGATCAGGGGGATGTCCGCCGTCAGGCGGTTCTCGCGTTCACCGTGGGAAAAAGATACTTCCACGTGGTCGGGATCGATTTCCACATGCTTGGAGATCACGGCGATGATTTCGTCCTTGATGCGTTCCAGCATGCCCGGCTCGATCTGATTGCGATCGTGAACCAGCACCAGCTGCAGCCGCTGCTTGGCTGTCTCCCGGCTCGATTGACCGTTGCGCCCGAACAGGCGTTGGATGAAGCTCATGCCACTCTCCCGTTGCGGCCGGACGAGTCACGACGCAGCAGCCGCCCCAGTCGCCCCCACAGGCTGTCGTCGTGACGGAAAGTCTGGAACGGCACATCTTCGCCGGTTAAACGCCGCGCAATGTTGCGAAAGGCCTGCCCGGCCGCCGAGCGCTCTTCCAGCGCGGCCGGTGTGCCCCGGTTGGTTGATATTAGCACATTTTCGTCTTCAGGGACAATGCCAATGAGGTCGATCGCCAGGATGTCCAGCACGTCCTCGGTGTCCAGCATATCGCCGCGCTGCACCAGACCGGGCTTCAGGCGATTGACGATGAGGCGCGCCGGGCCTTTTTCGGCCGCCTCGATCAACCCCACCACCCGATCGGCATCCCGCACCGCCGAGACTTCCGGGTTGGTCACGATCACCACTTCATCTGCGGGCGCCACGGCCGTGCGAAAACCTTCCTCGATGCCGGCCGCTGAATCGATGAGGATGAAGTCGTTTTCCAGCCGCAGCTCGTCGCACAGGCGGATCATATCCGCGCCGTGCACCGCGCTCTTGTCGCGCTTTTGCGAGGCGGGCAACAGCATCAATTCCGGCAGGCGCTTGTCTTTGATCAACGCCTGGCGCAGCTTGCAGCGCCCTTCGATCACGTCGACAATGTCATAGACGATGCGGTTTTCCAGCCCCAGCACCACGTCCAGGTTGCGCAGGCCGATGTCGGCATCCATGCAGACCACGCGCTTGCCCAACAGCGCCAGCGCCACGGCCACATTGGCCGTGGTCGTGGTCTTGCCCACTCCGCCCTTGCCGGACGTCACTGTGATTACGCGTGCAGCCATCTCATCCCCCAGTGATCAAACGACCCGTGCCCGGCGCCCTGGGCGTCAGTCTCGATCGATCTATTGAGCAGTGTTATTTGACTTCCCATGATTCCACGACGATCTGGTTGTTGCGCACCCGCGCCACCTCGGGCAGCGGCTTGCGGCGGCGCTCGTCGGGCGAGCGCGTGATGTGGCTGGCAATACGCAGCTGTGTCGGCTGCATGTCCAGCGCGCACACGACGGCATTGGCGTCACCCATCGCGCCGGCGTGCGCCGTGCCGCGCAGCTTGCCCCACACCACGATGTCGCCGCCGGCCACGATTTCCGCGCCGGGATTCACATCGCCGATGACGGTGATGCTGCCCGGATGCCGCAGCTGCTGGCCGGAGCGCAGCGTGCGCCGCGTGATCAGGCCCGCGTCGGGATCATCGGACGGGCGCGCCCGGGCCAGATCGGACACGGGCAGGGCCGCCGGAATGGCCGGCGGGGTGAGCGCGGACAGCTCCGCTTCGACTTCCGATGTGGCCGGCCGGGCCGGTTCGCGTTTGGGCAGTTCCGCGTGCAGGCCCATCAGCTCGGCCATGTGCTGCGTTTCTTCATCTTCGCTGACGATGCCGTGCAAGATCACATCGTAGCGGGCCAGCATGTCGCGCGCCGCCCGCGCGTCGATGTCCAACAGGCGGCGCGGCCCGACATTAAGAATGACCCGCGCACCACGAAAGAAATCGGGCGTGGATGCGATGCGGTGTTCCAACCCGGCCAGCACATTATGCCAGGCGCCGATGCCCAGATCGATCAGCAGACCGTCGCGCGTGCCCTTGATGGACATGTCCTTCTTGATTGTCGTCTCATTGACCATATGGCGGTCTTTCGATTATAGCACACGGCTTACGCGGTTTTTCGGCCAGTGCGCCCATTCTACCCCAGCCCGACGGTGCTGTCGGTTAAAATTCGGTTACAGTTAACACAAGCCACCAGGCTGCGTTGCAACACCTGGTGGCCGGAAGGATCAATCGGGCCGGAGACAACCGCCGGACGTGTGCTTAGGGCGTCTTCTGCACCTGCAGTGATTGGATCAGCGCGTCCAGCTGGTCGAGACTGGGCGTAAATTCGCCGGGCGGCGCGGCGTTGAGTTCGCCGACGATCTGGCCCAGATATTGTTTGAAGCCGTCGGGCGTGGACAAAGTCGCCATCTGTTCCTGGCTCAGCGTGCCGGAGTCGGGCAGGCGGCCGCTGGTCACCGGCAGCAGCGCCGCGATGTACCACTGCCCGTCGCTGGTCAGGCCTTGAAAGGTGTAGAAGATCTCCTGATTGTTGACGGGGATCATGGCCTGGTCGTACTGAGTAAGATACCGCACGCCCTGGCCGCTCTGAAAATTCATGTATTTGGGCTGCGCGTAAAACACCTGCGCCGCGTTGAACAGCGGCAGAAACGGCATCGACGCCGGCGCGGCCGGCACGTCGGCCAACAGCTGCTTCAGCCGTTCGATCTGCGCCTGAGCCGACGGGTTGAGCTGCTCAAATTCGGCTACAGAATAGATCTCAATGCGCGGTTTGTGATAAGTATTCTTGGACGGATAGCCGATTAGATCGATTTGTTCGTAAGCGGGAAAACGGCTGAAGTCGGGTGCATCTGGAGCGGTTTGCGCGGCCACCATCTGAGCGGTGATCTGCTGCGCCAGCGTCGTATCATACACAAACTGCACGCCGTTGGCGTCATACTGGGCCAGATTGACGGGCATGACGGTGGGCATGGCCGTGGGCGGCGGCGGCAGGGTTGGCTCGTTGACCGGGGCGACCAGCGGCACGATCGTGGCTTCAGCCGTGGAGGGTGGCGCGGCGGCCGGCTGTGACAGCGCCTCGGCGGCCGGCGGCTGGGTGGGCGCGGTCGCCGCCGACGATGACGCTGCCGGCAGGGCCGGGGC
>CAZKBQ010000093.1:0-16668 GCA_964550855.1 uncultured Anaerolineae bacterium | reverse complement strand
ACCAGCGCCAGCATGGAGAAGACCAGCGCCTGGATGAAGCCCACGAACAGTTCCAGCCCCAGAAACGGCATCGGCACGAAGAACGGGATGATGCGCGCCATGACCAGCAGCAGCACGCCGCCCGCAAAGATGTTGCCCAATAGACGGAAGGTAAACGAGAGAATGCGGGCGATCTCCGAAATCAGCTCCAGGAAGCCGACGATGAACATCATGTAACCCAGGCCGCCCTGCTTGACCGCCGGGATATTGACGAACTTGTAGAAGTAGCTGCCGCCCAGCGCCTGCACGCCAAAGACTTGCACCATCACCATGGTGATCAGCGCCAGCGCCAGTGTGGTGTTGATGTCGCTGGTGGGCGTGCGGAAGAACGGCAGAACGTGATAGGCTTCCGCCGCGCCTTCGGCCGGGGCAGCTGCTGCAGATTCAGCCGAAGCCACCTGCCCACCCGCGGCGGCGTGCGCAGTGGCCGCCGTCACGGTAATCGGCTGGGACTGATCCACCGTGTACAAGAAACCGGGGATGATCTCCACCTTGGCGTAGCCGATGCCTTCGTGCGCGGGTTCCAGCAGGCCGATGCTCTCGATTCCGGGGGACAGCTCGGTCCAGTTGGCAAACAGCACAAAGAAGAAAATCGTCGCCATCCACGGGAAGATCTTCAGCGCTTTGGAGCCGGCCACGTTTTTGGTCAGACCGTACAGCGCGTCAATCATCAATTCAAGGACACCCTGCGCGCCGCGCGGTACTTCGGCGTCCGGATCACCACGGCGGATGCGCCGGGTGGCCGCAAACACAAACAGCAGCAACACGCTGTCGGCGACGACAGTCGTGATCAAAGTGTTCGTGATGGGGAGCGGCCCGATCGAGAAAACTGTTTCCGACGGCAGGCTGATCGCCGGATAGCGGCCAAAGTTTGAGATCGGGCTGGTGATCCACACGCAGGCAAAGATCACCATTGCGAGGAAAATGCCCCACTTGACAAGTTTATTCAAGGGTACTGTCCTCCTTCCTGGTCTTGTCCGTCGGTGTGTTGGCGCGCATCGAGCGACTGCTGCGCAACACGGTGTATACCATCGCGGTCAGGCTGACCGGAATGCTGAGCAACAACAGGCCCAGCGTAAAAATGTAGCGGGTGCCCAACGCTCGATCGAGCAGCAAGCCCGCCACCAGCGCCACAATCACCAGGAGAACGCTGACGCAGCCCGCCTGCACGCCGATGAGGCTGCCCTGCGCCAGCGACCTGCCGACGACGGCCGCCGTGTTGGGTACATCAGGCTTGGATTCGGTCATTTTACAACGATGCGCGCCCTCGTTGGAGGGGGCGCGCTCTTGCGCCAATCTTAGCACACGGCGCGCGATGTGTCAATGTAAAAAATCGCACAACTGGCGCGGCCCCCGATCAATGAATAGCCTGGGCCGCCGCCGTGGTCAAGGTGTACCAGGGCGCAGCGAAGATGCCCATGATCAACATGCCGGCGACGGTGACGGCCAGCGCGATCTTGAACGTCCCCTGCACGCGCGCCGGCGTTTCATCGCCCTCCGCCCGATCGACGTACACCACCTTCAGGATGATCAGGTAGTAGTAAAGCGCCACGATGCTGTTGAGCACGCCGACCACGGCCAGCCAGATCAACGTATGCTGGCCGTTTGCATCGGTGTAGCCGACGGCCGCGTTGAAGATGAAGAACTTGCCGAAGAACCCGGCCAGCGGCGGCACGCCGGACAGCGATAGCATGGCCGCCAGCAGCGCCAGCGAGACGGCCGGCGAGCGCCGGCTGAAACCGGCCATGTCCTTAATCAACTCGCTGCCGGTGGTGTTGGATACGATCTCGGCCACGGCGAACGCCGCAATGTTGGTCAGCACGTACGCGGCCAGATAATACAGCACCGCCGAAGTGCCCAGTTCGCCGACCGCGGCCACGCCGATGAGGACGTAGCCGGCCTGCGCGATGGACGAGTAGGCCAGCATGCGCTTGAAGTTGCGTTGCGGGATGGCCAGCACGTTGCCGACAATCATGGTCGCCGTAGCCAGCGCCGCCACCAGGCCAATCCACTGCTCTTGCACCGGCCCGAAGACCAGCAGGAAGAAGCGTACCAGCACGGCAAAACCCGCCGCCTTGGACGCCACGGAGATAAAGGCGGTGATGGGCGTGGGCGCACCCTCGTACACATCGGGTGTCCACATGTGGAAGGGCACGGCCGCCACTTTGAAGCCGAAGCCCACCATCACCAACACCAATGCCACCATGACCGGCAGCGTCTCCTGGCTGGCGACCAGTCGGCTTAAGACGCTGGAAATACCCTCATAGCTGGTCTGGCCCGTAAAGCCAAACAGCAGGCTCAGGCCATACAGCAGGATGGTGGACGTGAACGCGCCAAACAGGAAGTACTTCATGCCCGCCTCGGACGAGGGGCGCGTGTCGCGGAGAAAACCGACGAGCATGTACAAAGCGATCGAGGTGGTTTCCAGACCGACGTAGAGCATGATGATGTTGGACGCCGCCGCCATCATGCCCATGCCCAGCGTGCTGAAGATGATCAGGCCGAAGTATTCACCGTTGTGCTTCAGCGGCTTGAAATCCAGCGAAATGACGACGGTCAGGATGGCCGCCGCCAGGAACATCATGCGGAAGACTTGCGCCGCCAGATCGACGCGCACCATGCCGCCCAGCACCGCCTGCACGGGCGGCGCGCCGGGGTCAAGCAGCGGGGCCGATTGGAGTACCACCACGGCCAGCACGATCAGCAGACCGCCCAGCGACAGATAGGCCAGCACGCGGCGACTGGTGCGCCGGCCCATGAACAGGTCGGCGGCAATGACCAGCAAACCCAGCGCCAGCAGCAGGACTTCAGGCAGGACGGCCAGCAGGCCTTGAGTAAGTTGCTCAGGCGTTAGCGTCATGTAGCGTTAGCCTCCCAACAACTTCATGACCGGCGCGGTGCCCAGCTGAATCATGTTCATCATCCAGCCCGGGAAGACGCCGACCAGAATCATTAGCACGGTAAAGGTGCCCAGCGCCAGCCTGTCGCCCCAGTTGCTGGGGCGCAGGTCGTGCCACTTGTGCGGATCCCACTCGCCGAAGAAGACCTGCTGCACCACGCGCAGCACGTAGGCGGCGGTCAGCACCACGCCCCAGATCGCCAGGATGGCGATGATTGGGTAATACCAGATCTGCCCGAAGAAGGGGCCGGTCCACAGCCCCAGGAAGATCTGCAGTTCGGCCACAAAGCCGCTGAAGCCCGGCATGCCCATGCTGACCAGACCGCCCACGATGAAGGCCAGCGTGGCTAAGGGGAAATACTTGGACCAGCCGCCCAGTTCGGGAATCTGCCGGGTGTGAGCCCGATCGTAGATCAGGCCGACCACGGAGAAGAAGCAGGCCGTCATGATGCCGTGGCTCCACATCTGCAGCACCGCGCCGTTCATGCCCACCTGATTCATCGTGGCGAAGCCCATGGTGACCAGCCCCATGTGGCTGACCGACGAGAAGCCGATGACGTACTTGAAATCCTTCTGCACCATGGCGATGGCCGCGCCGTACACCACGTTGACCGTGACCAGAAAAATCACAAAGGGCAGCTGTTCTTTGGCGGCGTCGGGCAGCAGGCGCACGGCGATGAGCGCAGCGAACGCGCCCAGCTTCATCAGCACACCCGCGTGGATCATCGACACGGCGGTGGGGGCGGCCACGTGACCATCGGGCGACCAGTTATGGAACGGCCAGATGCCGGCCAGCACGCCAAAGCCGATGAAGATGGGCAGGAACCACAGGCGCTGCACCTCGATCGGGATATTGCCCTTCATCAGCAGCAGCATGTCGAAGGTGCGCTGCCCCGGCGCCAGTCCCATCGCGGCCGGATCGGCCGAGAAGTACACGGCCAGAATGCCGACCAGCGCCACGATGGAGCCGACCAGCAGATACAGCGTCAGCTTCATCGCCGCGTATTCCTTGCGCGTGCTGCCCCAGTTGGCGATGAGGAAGTACATGGGGAAGATGGACAGTTCGTAGAAGAACAGCAGCAGGAACAGATCCAGCGACATGAACACGCCAAACACGCCGGCTACCAGGAACATGAAGAAGGCGAAGAATTCGCGCGGGCGTTCTTTGATCCCCCACGAGATCAGCACGCCCATGAAGCCCACGATGCCGGTCAGCAGCATCATCACCAGGCTGATGCCGTCGGCGCCGACGTGATAGCTGATGCCCAGCGACTCCACCCACGGCGTCTTCTGGACGAATTGATATTGCATCGCCGGATCGGCGGCCGCCGCGGCCTGATTGTAGCTGAAGAAGGCGACGATCGCCAGGACCATCGACACAAAGGCGGCCGTGGCGGCGATGGTCTTGATGGCCGTCGCCTTGTCCTTCGGCATCAGCAGAATGAGCGTGCCGCCGACGATGGGCGCGAAGGTCATGAAGGTGAGCAGGTTTGCGTTGAAAAAGTCCATGGATTGAGCCTCAGGTCAGGTTGCTCAACATCGAGCCGGGCGCCTGGCAGCTAGCCGCCGATCAGCCTCATCACCGCTTGATTGATCGGCTCCATCAGCCAGAAGGGGTACACGCCGATGACCAGCATCAGCACCAGCAGCGGCGCCAGCGCGATGACCTCGCGCCGATCAATGTCAGTCATCTGCACATGGTGCAGCAGCTCGTCGTTCTTGGGCCCGTGCAGCACTTTCTGAATGGCCTTCAGCACGTAGGCGCCCGTCATCAGCAGACCGATCATCGACAGCGCCGTGATCAGCGTGAAGACCGGCCACGCGCCGCGCACCACCTGAAATTCGGCGGGGAAGCCGGCCAGCCCGGGCAGGCCCAGGTTCGCCATGGCGCTGAAGATCATGATGCCGCCGTAGATCGGCATCACCGCCCACAGGCCGCCCAACTTCGTCAGGTCGCGCGTGTGGGCGCGGTCATACACCACGCCGACCAGCGCGAACATCGCCGCCGCCGACAGGCCGTGCGCAAACATCTGCAGCACCGCGCCATTCACGGCAATCACCGCGCTGTCCTTCACTGCCGGGTCGGTGCTGCCGAAGGAGGCCGCCGCCACCGCCACGCCCATCACCACAAAGCCCATGTGATTAACGGACGAATACGCGACCAGCCGCTTGAAGTCGTTCTGGCCGTAGGCCGCCAGCGCCGTAAACACGATGCCCAGCAGCGCCAGGATCGCCAGCACCACTGCAAATTGCGAGGCCTGCGCGGGATAGAACGGTAGAACCAATCGGAGGAAACCGTAGGCTCCCAGCTTCAGCAGCACGCCCGCCAGGATCATCGAACCGGCGGTGGGCGCTTCGGTGTGGGCATCGGGCAGCCAGGTGTGGAACGGCCACACCGGCACTTTGATCGCGAAGGCGATGACGAAGGCCCAGAAGGTGATGTCTTTCACCGTTTGCAATGACATGCCCAATACGGGCGCGCCCTGATACGCGGGCCACAGCTGTGCGATCTCGGGAATGCTGTACGTGCCCAGCGCCGACCAGATCAGCTGAATCGACAACAGCAGGCCGATCGACCCGGCCATGGTGTAGATGAAGAACTTGAACGACGCGTAGCGTCGGTTGGCACTGCCCCATTGATTGATGAGGAAATACATCGGGACCAGGCCCACTTCCCAGAAAATGAAGAAGATGACCAGGTCCAGCGACATGAACACACCCAGCATGCCGGTTTCCAGGAAGAGGAACAACGCCATGAACAGTGGCACCCGATCGGCGATGCGGAACGAGATGAGCACGCCCAGCGGCGTTAGGATGCCGGTGAGCAGGATCATCGCCAGGCTGATGCCATCCACGCCCAGGTGGAAGTTGCTTTTGATCTGCGCCAACCACGGCACACTGAAACCAAACTTGAAGCCATTCGCATCGGCCGCGGCCGCCGGGTACATCACCCACAATCCGACCGTGAGGGCGGCGACGATCAGGCTGAAGATCAGCGCGCTCCACCTGGCGCCCTCATCGCCGGCGAACTTGCCGACGACCAGCACCAGCACGCTGAAGATCAGCGGCAGAAACAGAATGAGCGGAAGAATGACTTGAGTGAGATCCATGCTCAATTCCTTAGGAGAACAGCGTAATGTACAGCGCCACCAGCAGCACCACGCTCACCAGCGCCAGCAACAGGTAGTTTTGCACGCGGCCGGTTTGAATCTCGCGCAGTGAGCGGCCGAAGGCCTTGATGCTCTCGGCCAGCGCATCGGCGCCGCCGTTGACGACCTTCGTGTCGAACGTGCGAAACGCCTCGGCCAGTCGAAGCGCGCCGCGACCAATGCCGTGCAGCACGCCGTCGATGACCTGCCGGTCGAATACGTCACCCATCCACGCCGACAGGCGATTCACCGGCTGGATAATCGCCACGTTGTACAGTTCGTCGATGAAATACTTGTTTTTCAGCACGTACCACAGGCCGCCCAGCCGCGCCGCCAGCGGGTCGGGCTGCCCGGCTTCCAGCGGCTTGCGACCATACACCCACCAGCCCACGAACAGGCCGCCCAGCGCCACCACGAATGACACCAGCAGCGGCGCGATGTTGAAGGACAACGCTTCAAAGTGAACCACCTGCTCCACCGTCGGCACCAGGAAATGCTCAAAAGGCGAGACCGGCTCGGCGTGGAAGGGGCCGTTGATGATCAGCCCCAGCACCGGGAAATCACTCTTCACGCCGACGAAGCCTGCCGTGAGCGAGAGGAACGCCAGGATCACCAGCGGCAGCAGCATCGTCCAGTGCGACTCGTGCGCGTGTTCGGCCGCCTCGGTGCGCGGCTTGCCCAGGAACGTCAGGCTGATCTGCCGCATGGTGTAGAACGCGGTGAGAAACGCCGACAGCGCCAGCACCCAAAAGACCAGCTGATTGTGCTTGAACGCATCCGCGAGGATCTCATCCTTAGACCAGAAACCGGCGGTGATCAACGGAAAACCCGACAGGGCAAACCCGCCGATCAAGAAGGTCCAGAACGTTACCGGCATCTTCTTGCGCAGGCCGCCCATGTTGAACATGTCCTGCGGATCCATCTTCGGCTCGTGCGCGAACGGATCGCTGTGGCCGTGCTCGTCGTGATCATGTTCGGCGTGGTCGTCGGCGGGCTGGCCGTGCCCCAGCACTTGTTCGGCTTTGGCCGACAGTTGAGCGCGATCGTGCGCGGCGTGCAACCCGTGCTCCACCCCGTGAATGACTGAGCCGCTGCCCATGAACAACAGCGCCTTGAAGAAGGCGTGCGTGATCAGGTGAAACGCCGCGGCCACGTACGCGCCGATGCCCAGCGCCGCCACCATGTAGCCCAGCTGCGAAATCGTCGAGTACGCCAGCACCTTCTTCACATCGTTCTGCGCCACGGCGATGGTGGACGCAAACAGCGCCGTGAAGGCGCCCAC
The DNA here is from genome assembly GCA_964550855.1 of uncultured Anaerolineae bacterium. Classification (GTDB taxonomy): domain Bacteria; phylum Chloroflexota; class Anaerolineae; order Fen-1058; family Fen-1058; genus JAGOBP01. The sequence continues at coordinate 9,299 of CAZKBQ010000093.1, read as the reverse complement.
GATGAACATCGGCGCAAATTCGGGCGCGTGCCCTCCCTCGGCGGTGCCGGCCAGCAGCGGAAACATGCGGATGATCATGTACACGCCGGCGCTCACCATGGCGGCAGCGTGAATCATCGCAGAGACGGGCGTGGGGCCCTCCATCGCGTCGGGCAGCCAGGTGTGCAGCGGGAACTGCGCGCTCTTGCCGATGGTGCCGATGAACAGCAGCATGAAGATCACCTGCGCGGCCGGGATGCCCAGGAACAAGGCCTCGGCCAGATGGTGCGTGGTATCCGCGGTGAAGATTTCGCGGAACGACAGCGAGCCGGTCTGGCTGTACAGAAAAGCGATACCCAGGAGCATGAATACGTCGGCCACACGCGTGGTCATGAACGCCTTGACCGCCGCCTGGCGCGGCGTGATCTTCTTCGCGTCCGGGTACGTTCGGGCATACCAGAAACCGATCAGGAGATACGAGCACAGGCCCATGATCTCCCAGCCGATGAACAACAGCAGCACATTATCGGCCACCACCAGCGTCAGCATGCCCGCCGCAAACAGCGACAGAAAGCCGAAAAAGCGCGAATACAACGGCTCGCGACCGTGCGGCGCATAACCCGGTTCGTCGTGCGGATCGCGCGGCTTGTTGATGTTGCTGTAGCCCGTGCTGTAGATGAAAATCATCAGCACGGCGATGGGCACCATGAACAGCATGACCGACGTCAGCGGATCGACCAGCACACCCATGTTCAGCGTCAGCAGGCCGGTGGGCAGCCAGGGGATCGACAGCACGATCGGATGTTCCATCAGGTGCTCGCCGCCCTGCCCGACCGTGGTCCAGAACACGATCTGGGCCAGCCCGAACGAACCCAGCGCCGCGCCGATGGCGACGGTGTGCGCCGCCCGATCGCGCCCGCGCAGGAACAGGAAGTTGATGAAGAACGACGCCAGCGGTAGCGCCGGAATCAGCCAGACCAGGGTTGCCAGGGTTTCTTCAGTCATAGAATCGATTCCCGTGAGAAATCGTTGCGTAACCAACGAGTAACGATTAGCGAGTAATTTGCCTTGCTCACTACTCGTTACTCATCAGGCTTTACCACCGCAGCAGATCGATCTGCTCCGCATCGATCGAACGCCGGTCGCGGTACACGCTGATGATCAGCGCCAGCCCCACCACCGCCTCGGCCGCGGCCACCACCAGCACAAACAGCGCAAACACCTGCCCGGCCGGATTGTCGGGCGCGAGGTAGCGCCAGAACGCCACCAGATTGATGTTAACGGCGTTCAGCATCAGCTCCACGCCCATCAAAATACCCACTGAATTGCGCCGCGCCAGCACGCCATACACACCGATGCAGAACAATGCCGCCGCCGCGATGAGATACCAGCTCAGCGGAATCATCGCTTATTCCTCTCCTTCGTCCTGTTTCTTGCGAGGACGTTCGCGCGCGATGTAAATGGCGCCCACCAGCGCCGCCAGCAGCAGCACCGAGGCCACTTCAAACGGCAGCACGAATTCGTTCACCAGCGAGCGCCCCACGGTGGTGGTGATGTCAGCCGGCACGGCTGCCTCAACCACCGGGTAGGCGAAGCCGGGCAGCACGCGCAGCAGAATGAACAGCATGGCCGCCGCCACCACCGCCGCCAGCCCGGCCTGCGAGTTGAACTGCGCGCCGGTCGGCATCGTCAGCGCGCCGCGCGTCAACATCACCGCGAAGATGATGAGGATGGCGATCGCGCCCACATACACGATGAGCTGCGCCAGCGCCAGGAAGCCCGCCTCCAGCAGCGCGAACATCGCCGCCACACCAAACAGGGCGATGGTCAGATACAGCGCGGCATGGAACATGTTGCGCGTGGTCACGCAGCGCAGGCCGCTCAACAGCGTAATCAATGCAAACAGCAAGAATAGAAATTGTTGTCCGGTCATATTCTATCGCCCATCGCCCGGCTTAATTGACGGAAGCCGCCGCCGGCGCGGCAGCCGGCTCGTCCACGCGCGCCACAATGCGCCGCTCGGCCAGCCGCTTGCGGCGCGCAGCGCGCCCCATCAGGCTCAGTGCCACGAACAGCATAATCAGGTTCAGTGCAAACAGCGCCAGTCCCCATGGCCAGGCCGTGGCACCGTCCGGCGTCCAACCCACCACCTTGCGCAGCACGGTGTCCGTCACCGCCACCAGCAGCAGATTCACCAGCGACAGCGGCACCAGGAACTTCCAGTTAAACGCCATGAGCTGATCGATGCGGAAGCGGGGCAGCGTGAACTTGATCCACATCATGATAAAGAACAGGCCGAACGACTTGATAAAGAACCAGAGGTACGGCGGCAGGATCGGCCCTTCCCACCCGTTCAAAAAGATGGTGGCAAAGACGGCGCACACCGCAAAGGCGTGAATGAACTCGCCCAGAAAGAACAGCGAGAACTTCATGCCCGAATACTCAATGTGGTAACCGGCCACAATCTCCGACTCGGCTTCCACTAGGTCAAACGGCACGCGGCCCGATTCGGCCAGCCCGCTGATGAAGAACACGATGGCCGTCACAAACAACGGCAGCAAAAACGGCACGTTCTGCGCCGCCACCAGCCCCGTCATCTGCATCGTGCCCGCAATCATCACCACCGTCGAAATGCTCAACACCTGCGGCACTTCGTAAGACAGCAGCTCCGCCACCGCGCGGAACGCGCCCAGCAGCGAATACTTGTTGTTGCTGCTGATGCCCGCCATCAGCACGGCGATCAGCGACACCGCGCCCACCGCCAGAATGTAAAACAACCCCAAGCTCATATCCGTGCCGGCCAGCGGCCCGTAGCCCGAATTCGGCCCGAGCGGAATCACGGCGTACACCAACATCGCGGCCACCCCTGCCACAATCGGCGCCGCGTTGAAGATGTGCACATCCGCGCCGGCCGGCGTCGTATCCTCTTTGGTAATCGCCTTCACGCCGTCCGCGATCGGCTGCAACAGCCCCCACGGCCCCGCCAGGTTCGGGCCGATGCGATCCTGGATGCGCGCCACCACCTTGCGCTCCAGCCACGTCAGCAGCATAAAGACCAACAGCCCCACCGTGCCCAACGTCGCCGCGCGGATGAGGCCCATGATCAGATCGATCAGCCACGGCACGAAGCCCAGATTCTCCATGAGCGCCCGCAGCCACAGCGCAATGATGATGAAAATGTCGTTGATCGGATGCAGATTTTCCATCGTCCAATCCCCTCACAACAAACGCCCCGACACCCAGAATTCAGGTGCGGGGCAGTTGGGCTGTCGCCCGAAACTTTAGGCCCACTCCAGCGCTCCCTTGCGCCACGCGTAAATCAGGCCGCCGGCCAGGATCACGATAAACAAAACCATTTCAAGCAGCGGAAAGATCGTGGCAAAATCCTTGTAAGCCAGCGCCCAGGGCAGCAAGAAGATCGTTTCAATATCAAAGATGGCAAAGACCAGCGCGTAAATGTAATACTGCGCCTTAAACTGCACCCACGTCTCGCCCACCGTCTCCATGCCGCACTCATATGATTCCGACTTGATGGGGTTGGGTTTGCGAGGCGCCACCAGCGCGGCCAAAACCAGCGGCAGCGACAGCAACATGACGGCAACCACGACAAAGATGCCGACAAACGCAAAATCCTGCAGCACAGTGTCCCTCCCGACGGGTGGTTTGCGGACAGGTGAAGTTGGTCACAAGCGATGCCGGGGTATAATAACACACACCTGATTGAAAATCAATCTCGGCAGAATATTTTTCCGCGTGTGTGTGCGCATCCGCGGGCGATATTCTACCATCAAGTCAACCCAGACGCAACGACGCATTTTCTCGTCGATCATGATTCTGCAGACGATAAACGATCCGGATCTCTGGAACACCCGATTGGCCACCCTGCCCCGGCGGCACATCCTGCAATCGTGGGAATGGGGTCAATTCAAAAGCCGCTGGGGCTGGACGCCGCGCTACCTGATGACCGCCACCGGCACCGCTGCGGCACTGGTGCTGCGCCGCAGCCTGTCACCGCTCAAACTCAATGTCCTCTACGTGCCCAAAGGCCCGGCCCTCGACTACGGCGACGCGGCCCTAGTCGACGAAGTCCTGTCGCAACTGGTCGATCTGGCCAGACGTGAACGCGCCATCTTCATCAAGATCGATCCTGATTTGCCCGCGCCCGATCGTTCGCTCCTGCTCGATCGGGGCTGGCGTTACTCCCGCGAACAGATTCAATTCCGCAACACCATGCTGATCGATCTGACCCGCTCCGACGACGAGCTGCTGGCCGCCATGAAACCCAAGACGCGCTACAACGTGCGCCTGGCGCAAAAAAAGGGCGTCACCATCCGATCGGGCGATCGCGGCGATCTGGATTTACTCTACGCCATGTACGCCGAGACCGCCCAGCGCGACGGCTTCATCATTCGCCCGCCGGACTATTATCGGGACGCGTGGGGCAGCTTCATCCAATCGGGTCTGGCCCGGCCGCTCATCGCCGAAGTGGCCGGTGAAGCCGTGGCCGGGTTAATCCTCTTTCTCTTCGCCGATCACGCCTGGTACTTCTACGGCATGTCGCGCAGCGTTCATCGCGACAAGATGCCCAACTACCTGCTGCAATGGGAAGCGATGCGCCAGGCCCGCGCGCAGGGCTGCACCGTCTACGATCTGTGGGGTGCGCCCGATCAGGTGAACGAAGCCGATCCGCTGTGGGGCGTGTACAAGTTCAAAGACGGGCTGGGCGCCCGCTTCGCCGAACAGGCCGGCGCGCACGATTACGTCGTCTCGCGTATCGGCTACTGGCTCTACTCGGTCGCCGTGCCGCGCCTGCTGGACGTGCTGCGCCGCCGCCATCGCGCCTCGCCCGCCCCGGCCAGTGAACGAGCGTCGGCTTGATTTGTCCTTCAAAACTTCACGCGGATCAGTTATAATCAACGTCAGTCACAGGCCTGCCGAACGATGGCCTGTGCCCCGGCGTCACCACCCATGAGTGATTTCATTTCCTCGGATCACCATCTGAATCAGCAGCGTTGGAGCGATCTCAACGTGGAGGTCAGCCCCTTTCGCAGCGCCTTCGAACATGCCGCCATCGGCATGGTGCTGAGCGATATGGACGGCCGCTGTCTGGCTGCCAACCGCGCCTTCTGCGACATGGTGGGCTATGCCGAAGACGAATTGCTGCAGATGGAGTTTGCGCAGATCACCCATCCCGACGATTTGCCCGAGAATCTGCGGCTGGGACATCAGCTGCTCAGCGGCGAAATCTCCACCTTCCGGCTCGAGAAGCGCTACTTCCACAAGCAGGGCCACACGCTCTGGGGGCTGCTCAGCGCCTCGCTGGTGCGCGACAGCCACGGCTTGCCGCTATACGTGATTTCGCAGATTCAGGACATTACCGAATGGCGGCAGGCTCAGGCCGCGCTGGCGCGCAGCGAGGCCAATCAGCGCGCCATGCTCAACGCCATGCCCGACGTGGTGCTGCAACTCAGCCGCGACGCGCGCGTGCTGGCCTGCCACGGCCCGGTGGAACAGGTGCTGGCGCTGCCGCGCGAGACGCTGCCGGGTCGCTCGCTCGGCGAGCTGCTGGCCGCGCCGCAATGGCTGCTCGCCGCCGAAGCGATCGAACGCGCCTGCCAGACCGACCAGCTGCAAATGGTGGAATTCACGCAGCTGCTGGACGGCCGACCTCATTTCTACGAAGGACGCTTCACTCCCACTTCGACCCAGGACATCCTGCTGCTGCTCCGCGATGTGACCCAGCGGCAGCTGGCCCGATTGGCCGAACTCGAACAGCGTGAACTGGCCGAAGCGCTGCGCGATACCGCCGCCGCACTGAGCTCCACGCTGAACATGGACGAGCTGCTCGATCGGGTGCTGTTCAACCTGCAGCGCGTGGTAACTCACGAAGCCGCCGATGTGATGCTCGTCGACGCTGATCAGGTCGCCCACATCACGCGCCGTCGCGGCTATGCCGATCTGGACGGCGGTGACATGTCGCGGGCTGTCCGTTTTCCGGTGGTCACTACGGCCAACCTGCGCCGCATGGCCGACTCTCGTGCTCCGCTCATCATCGCCGATGTCCGCAAACAGCCGGGCTGGGTGCGGCTGCCCGCCCTGCACTGGGTGCGCTCGTATGTCGGCGCGCCCCTCTGCACCAAGCAGGCCGTGATCGGCTTCATCGGTCTGATGTCGGCACAACCCGACTTCTTCACCGTTGATCACGCCGAGCGGCTGGAGGCGTTTGCCCAGCAGGTCGCCATCGCCATTGATAATGTGCGTCTGTTCCAGGCCGAACGCGCCCAGTCCGACCTGGCCGAAGCGCTGCGGGATACCGCGGCCGCGCTCAACAGCACCCTCAATCTCGACGAGGTACTCGATCGGATTTTGGCCAACGCCAGCCGGGTGGTGCCTTACGACGCCATCAACATCATGCTGTTGGATGAGCGGCGCACCACCGCGCGGGTGGTGCGTCAGCTGGGCTATGCGGAACGCAACGCCGATGCCCAGGTGGCGGAGCTGGTCATCGCGCTGGATGCCACGTTCGGCCTGCGCTACATGGCCGAAGCCGGCAATGTCTATGTGGTGCCCGACACGCACCGCGCTGCCGACTGGGTGAAATATCCGGGCACGCACTGGATCCGATCGTACATCGGCGTGCCCATTCAAATCGACGGCCGGGTGGGCGGCTTCTTGAACCTGGACAGCGCGACGCCCGGCTTCTTTACCCGCGAACATGCGACGCGGCTGCAGGCGTTTGCCGATCAGATCGCCACGGCCATTCGCAACGCGCAGCTGTTTGACACGGCGCAGCAGAATCTGCGGCGCTTGAGCGAAGTGTACACTGCCAGCCTTGATCTGGCGCGCGCCGGCACGCTGCCGCTGTTTTACCAGCAGCTCCTCCGATCGGCCATCCGGCTGGCCAACAGCCAGGCGGCCGCGCTGCTGCTGTACGACGGCGATCAGCATCTGGTGGTGACGGCGGTGGACGGCCTGCCCGAGCGGCAGCTGGGCGAGCGTGTCCCGCTGGGCAGCGGCGTAAACGGTCGGGCGGCCGAGACACGCCGCATCCTGCAAGTTCACGATTACCGCACCTTTGAGGATCAGCTGGAGTTGATGCGCGACTTGCCGCTGGGCGGCGCGATCGTCCTGCCCCTGATCTGGCAGGATCGCTTAGTGGGAACTCTTAGCGTGTATGATCGCGAGCCGCGCGTCTATAACGAGCGCGATGTGCGCACCCTGTCGCTGTTTGCCACGGTAGCCGCCATTGCCGTGGAGCAGCGCCGCGCCGCCGCCGACGCGGCGGCGCGCGAAACCGAGGCGCGCCTGCTCAGCGCCCATCTGTCCAACGCGCAGGAACAGGAGCGTGCCCGCATCGCCGGCTTGCTGCACGACACGCTGGGCACGCACCTGGTGACATTGCAGAAAAACACCGAAATGATCCACCAGTCCCTGGGCAGCGAGGCGGCGCCTCAGTATCTGGCCGCCAATCTGGATCTACTGCAGCGCGCACACGCTCTGGTGCGCGATCTGGCGGCCGATCTGGACTCGCGCGTGCTGGTTGATCTGGGCCTGGCGCCCGCGGTGCGGCAGTATATCGATCGGGTGCGCGCCACCACCGGCCTCAAAATCGATCTGCACGTGACGGGCAGCATCCGGCGTCTCTCGCACGACATGGAGCGCATCGCGTTTCGCGGCCTGCAGGAGGCGCTGACCAACGCGCTGCGCCACGCGCAGGCCAGCGAGATTGTGGCGCAGCTTCACCTCGACGCAGACTCGCTGCGATTGACCGTGCAGGACAATGGACGCGGTTTTGATCCGCTCAGCCAGCCGCGCGGCACCGATCTGGGCCTGCCGCAGCTGCGTCGGCAGGTGGAGGCGCTTAAGGGCGAACTTATGCTGGAGAGCGCGCCCGGCGCGGGCACCATGGTGGTGGTCCAGCTGCCGGCGCAGACGCTGCGCGCCGCCGATCCGTCGCGGGCGCGCGTGCTCATCGTGGACGATCACGAAATGATGCGGCACGGTCTGCGCGACATGTTGGCCGCCACCGACGATCTGGCCTGCATCGGCGAGGCGTCCACCTCCGAAGAGGCGATTCGGCTGGTGGAGCAGCTGCGCCCGGACGTGATCACCATGGATGTGAAGCTGCCGGACAGCAACGGCATCGACACCGCGCGCCGGGCGCTGCGCCTGTTGCCGCGCACGCGCGTGGTGATGCTGACATATCACGACGACGAGACTTATCTCGATCAGGCGATGCAGGCCGGCGCGGCCGGCTACCTGCTCAAATCGGATCACAGCCGTGTCATTCTGGCCGGGCTGCGCGCGGTGCTGGGCGGCGAGACGTTTATCAGCCCCACGCTGGCCGAAAAATGGGCCATCCTCAAAGCGCGACCGGCCACCACCTCCCCGGTGGATCTGCTCACCGCGCGCGAGCGGCAGGTGCTGCAGCTGCTGGCCTCCGGTCTGGCCAATCAGCAGATTCACGACGCCCTGGGCATCAGCGTCCGCACCGTCGAAGTGCACCGCCGCAACATCATGGACAAGCTGGGCTATCGCAACACGCCCCAGCTCATTCAGTTCGCGCTGCAGCACGGCCTGGTGTGATCCACCCCAATTAACGAAAATCCGCGTAACAACAAGTTGACTGTCAGACCCAGTCGATGACGCATCGGCGGCGCGTCGCCGCAGGCCTCGATCCTCGTAACAAAACGCCGTCCCGTCATCGAGTGCTGTTTGAGCGACATCGCTCGATGGGTTTACCCGATCGCCACCCCGGTGTGCTATCATTCATCATGTGGACTTCCTCGAAGGCGTAGTCGAACGCATCACCTATTACAATGCCGAGAACGGTTACACCGTGCTCCGCTTGGCCGCGCGCGGCCTGCCGAGCACCGATCTCGTCACCGTCGTCGGCAGCCTGCCCGAAATCACCCCCGGCGAATCGCTGCGTTTGCAGGGCCAGTGGACCACCAGCGCGCAATATGGCAAACAGTTCAAAGCCGAAAAATGTGAGCAGGTGCTGCCGGCCACCGTCGAAGGGATCCGCAAATATCTGGGATCAGGTTTGATCAAAGGTGTCGGCCCCGTCACCGCGCAGCGTATCGTCAAGAAGTTTGGCGCAGACACCCTGACCGTGCTCGATCAATCGCCGCAGCGCATTCGCGAAGTGCTGGGCATCGGCCCCAAACGTGCCGCCGCCATCGGGCAGGCCTGGGACGAGCAGAAGTCCATCAAGCAGGTGATGGTCTTTCTGCAAAGCCACGGCATCACCACCGGCCTGGCCGTCAAAATCTACAAGCAGTACGGCGACGCCGCCATCGATCTGGTGCAGGCCGATC
>CAZKBQ010000092.1:4228-16721 GCA_964550855.1 uncultured Anaerolineae bacterium | reverse complement strand
AGGCGAAGCGCAGCCGCGCCTGCCCCGTCATCCCCGCCGGCGCCCGCGCCCGCCGCGCCGTTCCCCGCCCGCCGGCCGATAGGGCAGATCATTCGCGCGGGGCCGTTTCTAATCGATCGGGAGCGGCATGAAGCCCTGTTGGGCGATTCGGCACTGGATTTGACCCCCAGCGAATTTGAGATGCTGGCCTTGCTGGCCGAGCGCGCACCGGGTGTGGTCGGGCCGATGGAGATTCTGTATCACGCGCTCAACTACCCGGCCACCAGCCCCAGGGAAGTGCGCGACCTTGTGCGCTGGCACATTCATCATTTGCGCCGTAAAATTGAACTGGACCCCGATCAGCCTCGCATGCTCATGACGGTGCGCGGCGTCGGCTACAAACTCAACATCACCTGACAGGCAAATCCTATGCGCACCGTCTTGATCGTTCTACTGGCCTTGAGTGTGTGTTTCAGCCTCGCGCCCGAGGTGCAAGCCGCCAACCCGCAGCTGACCATCGCCGCCGAGCCGTGGCCGTTGGTCGTCAACCAGCTCGCCCGCATCACCATCGTGGGCAGCAACCCCGGGCCCGACAACGCCGACAATGTCGTCATCACCGACGGCGTGCCCAATAACATGGGCATCGTGGGTGTCTACGCCTCGCAGGGCGACGTCAGTGTCTACAACCAGGCCATCACCGTCCGCGTCGGCACGCTGGCCCCCGGCCAATCGGTGACGATCTATCTCGACGTCGTCGTCGTCGCCGCCTATCCCAGCGACGCGCCCTTCAACAACTGCGCGGGGATGACATTCGCAGGCGGCACCGCGCGCTTGTCCTGCCTGCCCAATCAAACAGCCTCGGCGCGCCCCTCGGCCCCGATCAGGACACTGCCCCCCAACGGCCAGCGTCCCATCGGTGACCCCAATCGTCCGCCTGTCTTTCTACCGGTATCTGGCGCGCCCGCTCAGCCGTCGAGGTTGATCATGCTCGTCGGCGGTGTGCTGATCATCGCCGGCCTCATCAGCCGCCGACGCTTTAACTGAACGCCTGGTTGTTTCGATCGATCCTTACGACGACGGCTGGTTGATCCACTGTTGCCAGTCTGCTTCAAAGGCATCGTAATCGGCGTTCAGCCCCCGCCCGACCGCTTCTCTGAGCGATCGGGCTTTGCCCAGCGCCTTCAAAAAATCCACCACCGCGCCTTCACCGCGCGTCGTCGCGATGAACGCGATCACGGCATCCGCCTGATCCACAGCTGCGGCGTTGGCCGGTGAAGCCGACGGTTCCTCCTCCCCGGACCAGTTCCACAACGCGGCCAGCGGCAGGCGGGGCTGGTCGGCCAGCCGATTGGCGAAGTAGGCCGACGCGCTGATGCTGCTCAGCGGCGACGGCGGTCGGATCAGGCCGCCCCGCGGCTCGCGAAAAAACAACGGCAGCAGGCCGTCGCTCAACGCCGCGCGCAGCCGCTGCCAGTTGATGACTGCGTCCAGGAATAAGCGGCCGCCCTTATCCGTTGCCCAACGCTCGGCATCGCCCGAAGCCAGCCGCGCCACCGGTTCCAGCAGCGCGTCCAGGGCGATTGACATCAGCGGATCGCCGCGCGGCGCCGACGTGTACACCCCGATCACTCGCGGTGACGGCAGTCGCACACTCACCGGCCGCACATCGCCGCTCAACTCATAGGTATGCCACGGTGCCGAGCGCACCGCCACCGTCAGCGCTACCGGGTTGCCCCAACGCAGATCCCACGGCGGCTGCAGCCCGCACTCCAGATCGCCGCACAGCCGCGCAAATGCCGCTGAAAAACGCTCGACGATCAGCGGCACGTAGTCGGCATCTTCGACGGGATAAGCGAGATCGAACAGCAATGTGTCGGGGCCGGTGGTTTCGATCTGGCCGGTATCAATGGCGATCATGCCGCCGCTCCACAGCCCGCGCGCGGGCAGCGCCAGATGCCAGCCGTCCGGTCCGCGCCGGTAAAACCGCGTCTGCCGGTAGGTGCCCTCGCCGCGCCGCTGTTCCACATCCACCCAGCTCAGGCCGCCCGCCGTGCCGCGCGCGCGGATGGTGTACAGCTCATCGGCGGGATAGACGCCCCAGCGGCCGCCCGCCGATAAGAGCGCGTAATACCACTCCGCGTACTGTTCATCAGCGAGCGTGTCGATGCCGCTCAACCCCAGATCGAAGTTGGCTTCACCGGCACTCGCGCCCAGTGCGAACGCGTCGCGCTCCACAGCCGCCTCCAGCGAGTTGGCGGCAAGGGCCGGCCGGGCGGGTATCGTCGGCGGCAGTGTGGGGGTTGGCGCGGGCGGCGGTTCGGGGATGGACGCATAGGCGAGACCCAGGCCCACGCCCAGCGCCACGGCGGCCAGCACGCCCCACCTGTGCCAGCGCGGCGGGCGCGCCTGCTGTCGGATGAGGCGTTCTTCAGTATCACTACTGATTTGCCAGTCGAGGTCGGGCCCCATGTCACCGTCCGATCCAGCTGCGCCATTCGCCGATCAGCGCCTCATAGTCTGCGTCCAGCCCGGTCTCGATCGCTTCGCTCAGCGATCGGGCGGGGCCGAGCGCATTGAGCAGCCGGATTACGCTGCGCGCGCCGTAGCGCTCTTCGATGAAGGCGATCAGCGCGTCCACTTCACCTTCGGCCAGATCGTTCAGATCGTTGGAGGCGCCGCCGCTGGGCGGCCACGCCCACAGATCGGCCGGGGGTATCAGCTTGTGATCAGCCAGCAAGTCACGGTAGAACTGGCGCGTGTCGGCCCAGTCACCTTGCGACGGCTGCGCCGACAGGCCGCCGGGTTGTTCGATGAAGATCTGCTCCGGCGGAGTATCGCGCATCTGGTTGATGCGCAGGCGCTCCCAGGCCATGATGCCCTGAAGGAACAAGTCGCCATTGCGGTTGCGCGCCCAACGCTCGTGATCGCCGGTAGCTAACCGCGCCACCGGCTCCAGCAGCGTGTTGTAGGCGAAAGTCGTATACGGATCGGCGCGCAAGCCGAACGGCTCGTACAGTCCGATCAGGCTGGGTGACGGCAGTGACATGCTCTGACGTTCCAAGTCGTACGTCAACGGCCCGGCCCCGGCGCGGAACGTCGTTGTGAAGGAGAAAACGCGCCGGCCGCGCGGATTGCAGTTGAGATCGCGGCACAGCACGTCATACACACGCTCCAGCCGCCGGGTCACGCGCCAGGCCGGTCGGTTGTCCTCGACGGGATAGTCAATTTCAAAACTCGTGGTGCGCCCGTTCCAGCGTTCGCCGCTCCAATAGGCGGGATCGGGGCGGGCGCGTTTCCACACGCCGTCGCGCAGTCGATAGAAGCGCCGCTGATATACGTACACCTCATCGGTGACCCACTGATTGACCTCGGCCCAGGCGCGACCATCGGCTTGCATTACAGACGACACCAGCGAATACAACCGATCGCCGTTGGCAGGCCGCCCCCACGCGACAAAACCGGCCGCCTGTGCACGATACCACTCGCCATCCACCGGGTCCTGAAGCGTCATAAACGCTGCGCGATCGCCGTCGGCCAGGGCGCGGGCCTCAGCGGCGATCACCGGTTCCAGTGGCGGCAGTAGCGGTGCGACGGTGGGTGTGGGTGGCGGCGGTTTGGGCGGCTCAGGGACGGCCGTGTACAACACGCCCAACCCCGCGCCAAGGAGGATGGACAGCGTGATGAGGATTCGCCGCCAGCGCGGCGCCGGCGACGACGGCGTGCGGACGATGGTCTCGCGCCCGTGTTCGTCGCCGACCTGCCACTCGATATCAGGACTCATACTGATGACGACCGCCTCGCTCAGCTGGCGGACAGCGCGGGGCCTGGCCGATCGAGACTGGTCGGCCGGCCGCCGTCGGTCCTGGCTCGCGTCTCATGATTCTTTACGGTCTTCAGCGGCGGTCGAGGCGCGTCGGTGGGCGTGGGGGTGACGACCGGCGCGGTGGTGGCCGGGCGCGCGGCATAAGTAGCCAACAGCCCCGCGCTGATGATCAGAATGACGACGATGATAACGCACTTGCGCCAGCGCGGCGGCGGCCCGCTTTCCGTTTTGACGATGGTCTCCGGCGCATCCCGATCCGTCACCTGCCATTCAATATCCGGCGGCATCTCACGTCTCCCTTGGCACTGCTACGGCTCAGCCCAATCAAAATGTACGTTGATTGTACCCGATCGGATGTGGAGCTGATCGGAAAGGCAGGGGATGGGGCGGTAACGAGCAACGAGTGAAAAGATCGTTACGTATGACTCGTCACGTCTTACGGCAACGGTAAGGGACTGACAAACGGTGTGGCCGTGGGTTCGGCTGTAGCGGTGGGTTCCGGCGTATTGGTTGGCAGCGATGTCGGCAGCGGCGGAATCTCGGTGGGGATGGGCGTGGGCACGATGGGCGCGCTGTTTTGCACGCGGACGCGCGCCAGCGCTTCCACTCGACCGCGGCTGCCATACGCAGTTACGCGCAGCGTGTATTCGCCGTCGGGCAGGCCGCCGGCTTCCCATTCGCCCAGCTGGCCGTTGTCCACCTGCGCCAGATGCGGGCCGCTGATCCAGTCCCATTCGCCCGGATTCCAACCTGCGCCATAGGTCAATTCATAGTGATCGAAACCGGGCAGCGCCACTGTGCCGATGATGGGCACCCGGCCGGCCACGGTGCTGCCTTCGGCGGGCGAGCTGATGAAAACTTGATCCTGTCCCGGCTGCACGGTGGTGGGGTTGCACTGACTCTGGCTGGCCAGCGGCAGATTCTGCCACTGCGGCTGCTGGATCGCCCAGGCGTACGCGTCGTCGGGCAAAACCAATCGGACTTGTGGAGTGCCGCCGCAGCTCACCAGCCGATACCAATCTTGATCGGCCGGGGGCGGCGGCTGATCGACGAAGAACAATTCGGTCTTGCGGTTGGGGCAGAACTGCGACGGCTGCGTGCCGGAATCGGCGCACACTTCCATCTGAACGATGCCGTTGGGCTGCGCAAAATCGATCGGGGGGCGATTGGCCAGCGCCGCTTCCATGAAGTCGTGCCAGATCGGGCCCGCGCCGGTCACGCCGCTGATGCCCTGCATTTCGGTGTTGTCGGCGTTGCCCACCCACACGCCCGTGACGAGATCGGGCGTATAGCCAATCGTCCAGTTGTCGCGGTAGTCGTTGGTGGTGCCGGTCTTGACGGCGGCCGGCCGCGACAGTTTCAGCACGCTGTTCGGCCCAAAGGCGGGCATGCGCGCGGCGTTGTCGGACAGGATGTTGCTCAATAAGTAAGCGTGCTGAGGCTTGACCAGCTGCACGCCGGTGTTGTCGATGGTCTGGCACAGCGGCACGCCGGTGGGTGCGGCGCCGGGCGGAGCGAACCGGCAGACCACCGTCCCGTCGGCCTTCTCCACCCGATCAAGGGCGATGGGCGGCATGTACACGCCGTTATTGGCCAGCACCTGGAACGCGCCCGTCATTTCGATGAGCGGCACTTCGCCGCCGCCCAGCGTCAGCGCCGGGCCGTAATCGGGGCGCGTCAGCGTGTCGATGCCCAGCCGCCGGGTCAGCTTCAAAAACTCGGGGATCGTCACGTCCACCAGGGTCTTGACCGCCGGGATGTTGTACGAGTTGGCCAACGACGATCGCACGGATTGCGGGCCGTGAAACTTGCCGTCGTAATTCACCGGCCGGTAGATGTTGCCGGCGGTGTCGGTGTACACCACCGGAATATCCCACAAGATCGTCGCCGGCGTCCAGCCTTTTTCAAAGGCCGCCAGATAGGTCAGCGGTTTGATGACGCTGCCCGTCTGCCGGGGACGCAGCGCCATGTTGACCTGTCCGCTGATGGCGGCGTTGTTGAAATCGGGGCTGCCCACCATCGCCAGAATTTCGCCCGTGCGCGGATCAAGCGCGATCAGGGCGCCGTTGGTCACATGCTTGTCGGCCAGCGCCGCGATCTGATCGCGCACGGTCTGTTCGGCCAGCTGCTGCAACTTTGGATCGAGCGTGGTGTAAATCTTCAGCCCGCCCCGATAAAGCATCTCCGGCCCGAATTCCTTCTCGACCAGCTGCTTGATGTACACCACCCAGTGCGGCGCTTTGGCCGTGAACTCGTTGGGCGGCGGCGTAAACACATAATCGGCCATAGCCTGCGCCGCCAGCCGGGCCTGCTCCGCGTTGATGTCGCCCGCTTCCTGCATCAGCCGCAGCACGTCCTTCTGGCGGTTGAGCGCATACTGCCGCCCCTCGGGCGTAAAAGGATCATACACAGCCGGCGACTGCGGAATGCCCGCCAGAAATGAGGCTTCGGCCAGCGTCAACTCGGCCGCGTCCTTGTTGAAGTACGTGCGCGCAGCCGCTTCCACGCCGTACGCCAGGTTGCCGTAATTGATGGAATTGACGTAGATTTCCAGAATCTTGTCGCGCGGATAACTGCGCGTCACTTCGGCCGCCAGCACCACTTCGCGGATCTTGCGGTTGACGGTGCGCTCCGCGCCTTCGGGCAGCACCAGGTTGCGCACCAGCTGCTGCGCGATGGTGCTGGCGCCCGAGACGGTGTCGCCTTCGCGCAGGTTTTGGATCACGGCACGCACGATGCCGATCAGATCGAAGCCGGGATGATTGTAAAAGCGCGGGTCTTCGGTGGCGATGGTGGCTTTGGTCAGCCACGGCGAGATCTGGCTCAGCGGCACAGAGGTGCGCCGGCCGCCGTTGGGATCGATCAACTCATAGAGCAGGTTGCCATCCCGATCGAAGATCTGGCTGCTCGTGAACAAATTCGTCGCCTGCTTCTCCAGCTCAGCCGGCGACGGCAGCGCCGACGCGATCGACACATAGCCCACCACGCCCGCCGCAAACGCCAGCACGATCAAGACGACGCCGAGTAATCCCGCAAAAAACAGCACTTTCAGGAGGGTGTAACCCCGCTGGCGCGATCTGGCCTGAACGGTTTTTGACCGGGGCGCGGGCGCCGATTGGACTTTCGGCGCGTCGATGGGCGGGGGCGGCGGCGGCGCGCTTCGCCCCGGCTGGCCCCAGCCCGATTGAGGCCGGCGTGGTGTTTCGGCTTTCAGGGTGCCAGTGTTGGCTGCCGTCGGCTGTTGGGCTTTGGTCGGCGCCGGGCCGGCCGGGGCCGACGACATATCGACCGTGGGCTGGGA
This sequence comes from uncultured Anaerolineae bacterium, assembly GCA_964550855.1. Classification (GTDB taxonomy): domain Bacteria; phylum Chloroflexota; class Anaerolineae; order Fen-1058; family Fen-1058; genus JAGOBP01. The sequence goes on along the minus strand of CAZKBQ010000092.1, from coordinate 9,618 downwards.
TACAGCCTGCGTCGGATCGCCGGCGGGCAGCTGGCTGCGCCAGCTCGTCGTCGGTTGCGAAGACAGATCGTTGGGATCGTTATCGGTCATGCGGCTGATGTTCTTCGTGAAACGCGCGATCAACCAAGATACCCGGCCCGCCGACGCGGTCACCGGGCATCCATGGACTGACGCCGATTATAGCGGTTTGGTTCCAATCGTCAATCCGGCAGGAACGGGGGCGGCTACATCTTCTCCAGGCCGTGCGCCTCCAGCAGCGTGACGTCGTCGAGCAATTGCTCCGTCGGCCCGTCGGCGATGATGGTGCCGTGATCCATGACGATCGTGCGGGGGAACAGCTCGCGCACCAGCGGCAGATCGTGTGTGGACACCAGCATGGTCTGCGGCAGCTCGTGCAGCAGGTTGATGAGCGAGCGGCGGGCGCGCGGGTCCAGCCCGGCCGACGGCTCGTCCAGGACGAGGATTTCGGGATTCATCGACAGCACGGTGGCAATGGCGATGCGTTTCTTTTCGCCGATGCTCAGATGGTGCGACACGCGCCGGCCGTGTTCACGCATGCCCACCGCGGCCAGCGCCTGATCGACACGCCGCTGCACCTCGATCTTCGTCAGGCCCTGATAGATGGGGCCAAAGGCCACGTCGTCAAAGACCGTCGGCGAGAACAGCTGATCGTCGGGGTTTTGAAAGACCAGGCCCACGGCCGCGCGCACCTTGCCGAAGTTTTCCTTCACCACGTCCAGGCCGCACACCTGCACGCAGCCATGCCCCAGCAGGATGCCGTTGAGGTGCAGCATCAACGTGGATTTGCCCGCGCCGTTGGGACCGACGATGGCCACCTTTTCACCGGGCGCGATGGACAACGACACATTGCGCAGAGCAGTGTGCCCGTCGGGATAAGAGTAGGTCAGGTCTTTTACTTCAATCGTATGATGCATGGACTGCCGCCAATTGAATCGGAAGATGAAGGCACGCGCATCACACCAGCAGCGCGATGCCCAACAGGCCGGCCAGCACCACCAGCCCGCCGATAAGGGCCAGTTTCGCCGGCAGATCGATCGGGGGCAGCGGCAGTGCGCGAATTTCGCCGTCGTAGCCGCGCGCCGCCATGGCCGCGTAGATGCGATCGCCGCGCTCGAACGATCGGACAAACAGATTGCCCGCCATGCCGCCCGTCACGCGCGCTCGCCACACGAGGGAGCCGCCCGCCTTCGCGTTGTCCGCTTCGCCGCTGCGGGCCGATCGAGCGCGCATCAGCCGCAGGGCTTCGTCGGCCAACACAAACAAATAGCGCCACATCAGGCTGAACACGGCGACCAGCAGGCGCGGAAGCCTGATCGCCCGCATGGCGACGAGCAGATCGGGAAAACTGGTGGAGGCAGCCAGCACGATGGCCACCTGCACCGACACCCACGATTTGAAGGCGATGCTGAGAAAACGCTCCAGGCCGATGCTCGACACTGTCAGCGTGATCGAGCCGATCGGGATGACGAGCAACGCGGGGCCGCTCACCGTGAACAGCAGCGGCACGGCCGCTAGCACGAAAGGAAAAGCCAGCGCGGCGCGCTTCAGCACATAGCGCACGCCCAGCTCCGACGCGATGATGATCGACAGCGAGATGGCGAAGAACAGCACATACACCGGCCACGCGCCAAACGGCAGCAGTGACACGGTCAGGATGAAGGCCAGCGCCAGCACCAGTTTGACGCGCGGATCGAGCCGGTGAATGAGGCTGGCGCGCGGCCGATAGGGATCGAGAAAGTGAATGTGCATGACTTGAACTGCAGCTAGCCGGCCGGCGACTGACGGTGGCGGCGCGTGTACGCGATGGCGAGGGCGACGATGAAGACGATGACCACGCCGATGATCCCGGCCAGGATCGTCGCCAGCGCCTGATTGGACACACCGGGCAACAGGTAGTCTGGTATGACCTGGTACGGGTGGGCCTGCGCGGCATTGATAAAGCCCTGCTGCTCGGCCACCCACTCCAGTCCGTCGGGATGCGTCGAAGCCAGCGGCGACGCAATCGCCAGCAACACGGCGATGAGCAGGCCGCCAACCCAGACCAGCTTGCCGCCGACCGGCTGCGCTGCGCCGCGCCCCTGCAACAGATCGCGCCGCGTGGCGTACAGGAAGGCCAGCGCGCCGAGTGTGATCAACATCTCGCCCAGGCCGATGAGGGCGTGAATGCCGCCCATGGCCGGGATGCTGATGTTGGCCGGCGAGGTGCCCGACAGCGACAGCTGCAGCGCGGCGGCCAGCGCCGCAATGAAGATGGACGACCACGCGGCCAGCGCGCCGCCCACGAACACGCCCCAGGTTCGATTACCGGACACGCGCCGCACGGTGCGATACACGAAGTACGACACGAACACGCCGATGACGGCCATGTTGAACAAGTTGCCGCCCAACGCCAGCAGGCCGCCATCCTGAAAGATCAACGCCTGCACGCCGACGACCGTCGTCATCACCAGCACGGCCGCCCACGGCCCCAGCAAAATCATCGCCAGCGCCGCGCCCAACAGATGTCCCGAAGTGCCGCCGGCCACCGCAAAATTCAGCATTTGCCCTGCAAAAATGGCCGCGGCCAGCACGCCCATCAGCGGCACGGTGCGCTCGTCCAAGTCCCGGTTGACGCGCCGCAACGCGTAAGCGATGACGAGTGCGCTCAGCACCCACAACGCGATCGACACGGGCACCGACAGAAACCCGTCGGGAATGTGCATCCTGGCCGGACTGGCCAATGGCATCAGTGATAGCATGCTGGTCCTCCTTGCAACCCGATAGTTGTTACGCCGCCGTCACGGTCTGCGTCGCCGGCTGGCGGCGCGGCACTGCCGGCACAGGCCAAACAGCGCCACATGATCCATGTCGATGTCAAAGCCGTGACGGCTCTTCACCGCGCCCACAAAATTATCCAACAGACTGTTTGACAGTATTTCCACCTGGCCGCACGTGCGGCAGATCAGGTGATGGTGCGGCGTCTCCCCGGCGATCTCGTAGTAGGTTTGCCCGCCCCAGTGCAGCGCCACCACCAGCCGCATCTCGCACAAAAAGTCCAGCGCGCGATAGATGGTGGCGCGGCTGATGGCCGGCTGCGCCTGATGTACAGTCGCGTACACCTGTTCCGGCGTTACATGCGTGCCGGCTCGCCGCACCGTTTCCAGGATCAGCAGCCGCTGCGGCGTCAGCCGGTAGCCCTGGGCCCGTAATTGGCCTGCCACTTCCGGCGTCAGCCCCGTGGCGGTTGACGTCTTCATGCAACTCCAATCTATTGCAAATAGTCGCAATAAGAGTATAGCATGTTTTGCAGGCTGAACGGCGGGCAAGGCTTAAAAATTCGCGCAGCCGTGTGCTGATCCGGCAACATCTGCCATGCCGGCGTATCAAACGCGACGGAGCTTCGACGGATCGTTCAATCGCGGCGAACGATCGGCAGGAAGTTCAGCACGCCGTTGACCGTGACCACCGCGGTGCGCGTGAGGGGCCCGCTGCCCGGATCGACGATGGCGTGATTGATCAACGTCGTGCGGGCGGTGGCGGTCACCTGCGCCGCATAAGTCAACGTGACGGCGACAGTGCCCGACAGGTTGCCCTGCCATTTGAGCAGCGGCGCAGCACTGTCATCGGGCGTGCCGCGCGTGGCGGTAAAGGAACCGGTCAGATAGCTCAGGCCGATCGGGAGCGTATCAGTCACGCGAATCGTGGTTGACACCGGACCGCCGCTGTTGCGGATGACCACGGTGTACGTCAGCACATCGCCTGCGTTCACCCAGCCGCTTGACGCCTGTTTGGTGCTGCCCGAAAAATCGGCGGGCATGGTTGAGGTCAATCGGTACACGGCGCCGCTGCCCGGCGTCTGCGGATTGCCATAGTCCAGCACGTACAGTTCGCCGGCTTCGTCTTCGCCGAACGACGTGATGCGGAAGCCGGGGCCGCGTTCTTGCGTGATGTCCCACTGGCCCGGGCTTGACTGGATCAACGACCAGATGCGGCCGGAGCCGGAGTCGGCGTAAAAATAGCGGCTGTGCAGCCACGGGTAGTTCTGCCCCCGATAGACATAGCCGCCCGTCACGGCGCTGCCCACATCGTGGCCGTAAGCCGCCACCGGCAGCGTCAAGCCGGCGGGCGTGATGGGCGCCTGCGTGCAGTTGAAGAAGTTGGCGGTATCAAACGGCCGGAAGCCCTCCATCACGCGCCAGCCGTAGTTTTCGCCGCCGCCCGTGGCCGGCTGATAGTCGATCTCTTCCCAGCAGTTTTGCCCCACATCGCCGATGTACAGATCGCCGTTGGCGCGATCGAACGAGAAGCGCCACGGGTTGCGCAGGCCCAGCGCCCAGATCTCCGGGCGGTATCCGATGGTCTGCGTATAAGGATTGCCGGCCGGAATGGTGTACGTCGGCACGCCGCGCACGTTGAGACGCAGGAGTTTGCCCAACAGCGTGCCGGGGTCCTGCCCGTTGCCGATCGAGCCGTGCTGATCGCCCCCGCCGCCGCCGTCGCCCAGCGCCACGTACAGATAATCGTCGTTGACGCCAAACTGCAGCTGGCCGCCGTTGTGGTTGGATTCCGGCTGCGTGACGGTGAGGATCTTCGTCGCGGCGATCACGCCGGCGACATCTGCGGCCGGATTCGACACGACGTACCGCTCGACGTTGGTATTGCCCGCCGTATTGGTGTAATCCACATAGAACGTGCCGTTGGTGGCGTAGTTGGGATCGAAGGCCACGCTGAGCAGCCCGCGTTCGCCGCAGCACGATACTTGCGCGCTGATGTCCAAAAACGGCTGAGCCAGCAGCGCGCCGTTCTTGATCACGCGGATGCGGCCGGCCTGCTCCACCACAAACAGGCGGCCGCTGCCGTCGCCGGCGTGCGTCACGTCCACCGGTGAATTCAAGCCGGTTGCGATCAACTGCAGTGAGATCGAATACGTCGTCGGCGTGGAGACGGCCAACGGCTCAACGTGAGGCGCAGCGGCAGCAGCCAGCGCACCGATGGACAAAGCGGCGGCCAACAGCAGCGCGCCCCACACGCGCAGCAAGTGACTCGGCATCATTCCATCCTCCCCTGACAGAATAACGAGAGTCTATCATCACCTGCGAGGATCACGCAATCGGAGAAAACCGGGTGATGAGCCGAAGGAGTGTTACAGGGCGCGCAGGCGGCGAGCCAGCAGCCGGGCGCGCTGCGCCGCGTCGCCTGTGTAAGCGCGCGCCTCCAGCCGGGCGCGAGCTGCGTCGGCCGGCATCACGGCTGTGATGCGCGAGTCGGCGCACAGCCGGTCGGCCAGGGGATTCGGTCGGCCGGCGCTGACCTCGGCCCACGCGGCCAGCGCGTGCTCGCGGATCACTTCGTGCATGGCCTGTCGATCGGCGCCGGCTGTGACCAGCGCC
>CAZKBQ010000092.1:0-4218 GCA_964550855.1 uncultured Anaerolineae bacterium | reverse complement strand
GGAGAGAAACTTTCAGACGTTCTGTGGCCGCAAACGGCGCATAGGTCTGAAAGTTTCTCTCCACGCCCGATCGATCGATCTGCAACCCGTCGATCAATTTTTGGGCGGTGATCAACAGCTCGTCCGCGCCCAGAAAGGCTTCGGGCAAGATCAACCGTCGATTGGCAGAATCATCGAGCGTGCGTTCGAGCAGCGAAAAGGCCGCGTCGTCCCAGGCCACGCGCGGCAGCTGCGCCAGATAGCGCGCCAGCGAATTGATCTTCTCGGCGTTGATGGGATTGCGCTTGAACGGCATGGCCGATGAACCGACCTGCCTGGCGCCGAACGGCTCGCGCCATTCGCCGATGGGCGGCGACTGCAGCACGCGCAGATCGAAGGCGAACTTGTTGAGCGATTGCGCCAGCCCGGCCAGCGCATTCAGCACCAGCCAGTCCTGCTTGCGCGGATACGTCTGCGTGGCGGCGTCAAACGCGGGCAGATTCAGCGCCAGCATCAGGCGCGTCTCCAATTCGTCGCGCTTTTCGGCGCTGCCCAGCAGTTCGAGGTACGACGCCGACGTGCCCACCGCGCCCTTGAAGCCTTTGCCTTTGAGGCCGCGCCGCACGTGACTCAGTTCGTCCAGATCGATCAGCAGATCTTGCGCGTATTGCGCCAGCCGGTAGCCGATGGTCGTCGGCTCGGCGGGCTGCAGATGTGTAAAGGCCATCGTCGGCACGTCGGCATATTCGTCGAGGCGGGCCGCGAACGATCCGAGCAGCGACCTCACAGCCGTCAGGATCAGATCGAGCGATTCGCGCACGCGCAGCACGTCGGCGTTGTCTTCGATGTCCATCGACGTCGCGCCGAGGTGGATGATGCCGCCCCCGATGGGACACTGTTCCGCAAAGGCCTTCACTTCGGCCATCAGGTCATGCTTGATGTCGGCTTCGATCTGCAGGGCGCGTTCAAGGTCGATCTGATCGGCGTGGGCTTTGAGATCGGCCACCTGCTCCATCGTCACCAATCCAAACTGGGCCTGCGCCTCGGCCAGCGCCACCCAGATGCGCCGCCACAGCTGACGCTTGTGCGCCTCGCTCCAGATGGCACGCATGTCAGGCGAGGCGTAACGCCATGAAAAAGGGGATTGAAAAGACAGATGATCAATGTTCAACGACGCAACCTTCTGCGCGTGTTATCTCAACAGCCCATCGGTAAATCGTCGGACGGGCATCTTCGTGCCCGTTCACGTTCGCCACAGGATGGGGCGCTGCGAGGTCTTGAGACAAGCCCTAAACTTCAAAGATCTGTGATCGATCTGCGCCCACCGAGATGTGTGAGACTCTGACGCCGGTGAACGTTTCGACCTGCAAAATGTACACGCGCGCGGCCAGCGGCAGGTCTTCGATGCGCCGCACATTGGAGATGTCCTGATCCCAGCCGGGCAGCTCACTGTAGATCGGCTCGCAATGCTCCAGCGTGGCGATGTCGGTGGGGAAATTGGTCAGCGGCGCGTCGCAGCACGAATAGGCGATGCACACCGGAATCGGGCTGATGCCGGTCAATACGTCCAGCTTGGTCAACACGATTTCCGTCAGGCCGTTGATGCGCGCCGCATATTTCAGCGCCACCAGGTCCAGCCAGCCGGTGCGCCGCGGCCGTCCCGTGGTGGAGCCGTATTCGTCCCACGGGTTCTGGCCGGTGCCGCGCAGCCGGGCGGCTTCCTCGCCCTGCAATTCCGTGGGAAATGGGCCGGCGCCCACCCGCGAACAGAAAGACTTGGCCACACCCACCACACGGCGCACATGACGCGGCCCCACGCCCAGCCCGGTCAGCACGCCGCCCGTGATGGTGGACGAGCTGGTGACGTACGGGTAGGTGCCGTGATCGATGTCAAGCAGCGTGCCCTGCGCGCCCTCCGCCAGCACATGCTCACCGCGTTCCAGCGTGGCGTGAATGAGGCTGGTGGTGTCTTCGAGATAAGGAGCAAAGCGTCGGGCCAGCTCCACATATTCGGTGGAGATCGCTTCGGCGTCCAGCAGCGGCTGATGATAGTCGCGCGCCAGCCGGATGTTGACCCGTTCCACGTGACCGCGCACCAGATCGGCAAACAGATTCAGATCGGCCATGGCGCCTGCCCGCACGCCGATGCGCGCCATCTTGTCCGTGTAAGCCGGGCCGATGCCGCGCTTGGTGGTGCCGATGGCGTCGGCACCCAGCTGCGCCTCGTCGGCGCCGTCCAGCGCGATATGTCCCGGCAGCAGCAGCTGGGCCGCGCTGTCCAGCTTCAACCGATCGGGGGTGAGGCCGGCCCCGTGGCTGTTGAGATCATCCACTTCGCGCGCCAGCGATCGCAAATTGATCACCATGCCCGCGCCCAGCACGTTGATGACCTGTTGGTGAAACGCGCCGGCCGGGATGAGATGCGTGCGGACGAGGGTGCGGCCGATGGTGATGGTGTGACCGGCGTTGTCGCCGCCGTTGTAGCGGGCGACGATGGCGGACTGCGCGGCGAGCTTGTCGGCGATGTGGCCCTTGCCTTCATCACCCCATTGCGCGCCGATCAGGGCGGTAACAGACATGGCGACCTCCTTGCGCGGTGAATCTACGGCATTATAGCATGCGGGAACCAAATTACCCCGATCGGCGTCTTGTTCCCGAAGTGCAGAGCACTTCATCGCCGCGCCTGCGGCGAGCCAATCTCTGAGGAGGTCAGGATGTTGCAGTCAATGAAGCTTTATGCAGGTGCAGTTTTGTTGGGGTTGATGCTGGCGGCCTGCACGCCATCTTCAACGCGGCCCGCCGAAGCCGCCATCGCAGCTGTCTCACCGGGGGATGCGCCAGCCCCCACGGTGACCGTCTTGAAGACCATGCCGGTGGCCGATGTGCATATCGAAATCGGAGTGGGCTCGCCCATTCCGGTGGATGCGTTTATCAGCGCCGAACTGCCGGACGTCTGCGCGCAGCTGGCGGAAGTCAAAGTGGAACGACAGCCGTTTGAGTTTCAGATTTCATTGGTGGCGGTCAGCTCGACCGAAGCCGACTGCCAGCGCGATACTCTGCCATTTCGCATGGCGGTGCCCCTGAACATGGTCAATCAACCGGCGGGCACGTACACCGTCAAAGCGAATGGCGCGAGCACGACCTTTGAGTGGCCGTCGAAACCAACGGTCACACCGGAACCGATCGGGGCCGCGGGACAGACGTATCGCAGTTCCGCGTATGGCGTGGAAGTGGACTATCCGGCCGGCTGGATCGTCGAGGGCTCGGGTGACGGCACGATCTTCTGGTCCAGGCAGCCCGAGCGCGTGGGCGTGGGCGGCGTGCCCGCCGACGTGGCCAAGATCGATCTGAGCGGCGAATTAGGGACAACCCTTACACTGGACGAGCTGGTGGCGCGGCAGAAGCAGGGCGTGGCCGAAGTGAACGGCAAGATTTTGTCCGAGGAAGAGTGGACGCTGGCCGGCGGCCTGCGCGCCGTGCGGCTGAGCGTTTCGGCAATTGGCGACAATGTGACACTGCTGACCATCGTCGACGGACATCCGGTGGTGCTGACCGGCTATGGCGATGTGAGCCGCTTCGACGAAGTGGCGCGCACGCTGCGGGCCATTCAACCCTAGCGCGAGCCGGCTTCTGATCCTCAGCGTCCGGTTTTCCTCACGGGAGAGCCGGACGCTGTTGATGTGGCAAGGCTAGCGCGTGCTGATCACAAAGTTGAATGTGCCGCGCAGCCCGTCGGCGGTGGTTTGCACAGCGGCGATCAACGCCGGATTGAAGATGCCGTCGCGCGCATTGGCCGGCTCATCTGGGAAGTAGATCTGGCTGGTCAGGATGGGGCCGTTGGGCGCTTGCACTTTGACGTGAATGTGCCGCGTACGGCCGGGATACAGACCGGGGAACACCGTTTCCAGTTGGTAGCGACCGGCGGCATCGGTGAATTGATGGCCGCGCATCACGTAGCCCGCGTTGTCGTATTCGCCCGCCTCGTCAGCCTGCCAGAAGTCCAGCCACGCATTGGCGATGGGCTGACAATCGGCACTGAGCACGTAGCCCGTTAGAATCAATCTGGTGCCCGTCATCCCCGGCTCGATCAACGAAGTGCGCTCCGGTGTGTCGGCTTTGTAGTACGGGCCTTCGGTCTGCGCCGGAGTAAGCGCCGCGCCGGGCGTGCAATCGATGGGCGGCGCAGCGAGCGCGGCCGGCTCGCCGGGCGTCGCGGTCGCTGTCGGCGGGGTGACGGCC
>CAZKBQ010000091.1:0-17124 GCA_964550855.1 uncultured Anaerolineae bacterium | reverse complement strand
TGATCGGCGAGACGAGCATGTACGCCGACTACATCTTCCCCGATCTGTCGTACCTGGAGCGCTGGGAATTTCACGGTTCGCATCCGTCGGTGCCGTGGAAAGTGGAGAACGTGCGTCAGCCATCCCTCTACGTTCCCGGCTGGCCCACGGTCAAGGTCTTTGGCGAAGAGATTGCCATGTCGTTTGAGGCGGTCTTCCTGGCGCTGGCCGAAAAGATGAACCTGCCGGGCTTCGGCCCCAACGGGTTCGGCGCAGGCAAGCCGTACATCCGGCCGGAAGATTTCTACCTGAAGCAGGTGGCCGACATCGCCTTTGGCGAGAAGGAAGATGGTTCCGATTCCGTCCCCGAAGCCGACGACGAAGAAGTGCGCATCTTCCTGGCAGCGCGCCGCAATCTGCCCCGCAGCGTCTTTGATGCCGACAAGTGGAAGGCTGCCGTCGGCAACGACGAGAGCCTGTGGCGCAAGACCATCTATGTGCTCAATCGCGGCGGACGCTATCAGAACTTCGCGGCCGCGTATAAAGGCGCGCAGGTCGCCAACAAGTATGGCCGCCTCATCAACCTGTATCAAGAGAAGACGGCCACCAGCATCAACACCATGACGGGCAAGCCGTTTGTGGGTTACACCCAATACATCCCGGCGGGTCTGTCTTCCACCGGCGAGGAGATCAAGCACGACGGTTACGACCTGCATCTGATCACCTTCAAGACCATGACCATGGCGAAGGCGCGCGGCATCAGCAACTACTGGACGCTGGCCGTCGTTCCTGAAGGTTATCTGCTCATCAGCACGCAGGATGCGGCGCAGCTGGGCATTCGGGACGGCGACATGGTGCGCATCACCTCGGCCAGCAATCCCGAAGGCGTGTACGACCTGCAAAACGGGAAGAAGCAGCCCATCGTCGGCAAAGCCAAAGTCACCGAAGGTCTGCGACCCGGCGTCGTCGCCTTCCCGCTCGGTTTCGGGCACTGGGCCAGCGGCTCGACCGACATGGAGATCAACGGCCAGCTCATCAAGGGCGATCCGCGCCGCGCCGTGCCGCTGATGGCGAATGGCGCGATGCAGCTCGATCCGGTGATGGGCAACGTCACGCTCAGCGATCTGGCCGGCGGGTCGGCGGTGTTCTACGACAGCAAGGTGAAGGTCACGAAAGCATGACCAGATGACCTGATGACAAGCTGATCAGGCTCACACGATCAGCTTGTCATCCGGTCAACGTATCAGGAGGACAACTTGCCTTTCCATCTTGGCGGTATTGAACTGATCATCATCCTCGCCATTGTCATCTTGCTGTTCGGCGTCAATCGAGTTGGCAAGATCGGCGGCGAGCTGGGCAAGGGCCTGCGCGAATTTCGCGCGGGAATCAAAGGCGAAACAGACGCCCGTTCGGAAACAGAGTAAGTTGCAAGATTCGACTGACATGCCGACGACTCTGTCTCAACTGCTCGAAACTTCAGCGGCGCGCCACAGCCATCTGTGTCCGCGTCAGGTGCTGGGCGCGCGCATCGGGCTGGCGGGCGCGGCGGCGCTTGGCCTTGATGTACCGCGCACTGATAAGCGCTTGCTGATCATCATCGAGACGGACGGCTGCTTTGCCGACGGGCTCGAAGCGGCCACCGGCTGCACGATCGGGCAGCGCACGCTGCGCGTCGAGGACTACGGCAAAATTGCGGCGACGTTTGTCGATGTGAAGACGGGGCAGGCGGTGCGCGTCGCGCCGCGTCTCGATGTGCGCGAGCGCGCCTACACTTGCGTGCCCGATGAGCCGCGTCACTACTTCGCGCAACTCAAGGCGTACCAGGTGCTGCCCGATCACGAGTTGTTGTCGATCCAGGCTGTACAACTCACCACGCCCCTCGCCGCCATCGTCAGTCGGGCGGGCGTGCGTGTTAACTGCGACCTGTGCGGCGAGGAGATCATCAACGAGCGCGAGATCGAACGCGAGGGGCTGACGCTGTGCCGATCGTGCGCGGGGCAGGGCTACTATCAATTGGTGGCGGACTTTGCCCGGTTGCCGGTGTCAGAATGGATAACCAGGTGATGAGTAATGAGTGACGAGTAATGAGTGACGAGTAATGAGTAACGAGTAATACCTGATTACGTTTTACGCATTACGGCTTACGCATTACGGCTTACGCATTACGGCTTACGCCCAATGAATCTCGACACGCTCACCAAACTCACCGAACATTTCAGCAACGAGCAGTTGATCGTCACCGCCGAGCGCTGTCTCAACGCACGCTTCAAATCGATCGACTGCCACATCTGCGTGGACGTTTGCCCGGTTGAGGCGATTCGCGTTGAAGGCCGGCAGGTGCGGTTGGATTCGGATGCCTGCGCGCGCTGCGGGGCGTGCGTGTGGCAGTGTCCCACGGAAGTGTTCGCTCAGCCGCCGGCGATGAAATCAAAACTGGGGGAGACGGTGCAGGCGGTGGGCGCTGTACCGGTCGAGCTGCGCTGTCCGCAGGTGAAGGGCGATACGACGACTGTGTCCGATGCAACGATCATTCAGCATCCGCACTGTCTGGCCGAATTGTCGCCCGCGCAGTTGATCGAACTAGCTGCCCGCCAACACGTATGGCTCAACGATCAAGCGTGCGCCGCCTGTCCGCTGAAAGACGCCCACGCTTCGATCATGCGCGCGGTGAACGAGGCCAATCGCTGGCGTGCGGCGTTCGATCAACCGCGCCAGATTCATCTGCTGATTACCGATGGCGATCGGAACGCGCAGCCCCGCGCGGCGCGGGTGTTCGCTAGCGCCAACCCGCCCAGCGATCGCCGCGCGTTCTTCAAGCTGTTCACCCGTTCGCTGGTTGAGGCCGGCGCCAGCGCGGCGAAGTCCAACGATACAGATCACGTGAAGCCAGTTGATCAACGATTGCCGCACCACGTACCCGCCGAGCGCGCCCGGCTGCTGAGCGCGATCGGGAAGTTGGGTCAGCCGCAGTCCGTGCCGCTCGATCTGCCGCGCGTGCAAGTGAAGGAACTCGACTGCACGGCCTGCGGCCTGTGCGCCAAACTCTGTCCCACCGGCGCGCTGACCTTTCAAAGCGATGAAGCACACTTCGCGCTCGATTTCATTGCGGCGGCGTGTGTGGACTGCGACATCTGCGCGAAAGCCTGTCCCACTCAGGCCGTAGCGCTCAGCCACGATCTGCCGTTGCCGGAGTTCATCGACATCGAGGCGCGGCTCCTGGTCGCGGGCAGCCTCGTCCCGTGCGCCGTGTGCCAGAAACCCACGGCCGATCACGGCGAGGGTTCGCGCTGCGAAGTGTGCGGCGCTGTGCCGGACAGGCAATCCCTCGCCGCCGACTTATTTGCGTTGCTGCGTCGATCGACCACCTCGCGCGATAATCCGTAACATCAGACTGCGTCGAGTTACCTGATCAACTCGCGCACATTGCCCAGACAGCACGATCCCTGCGGATTGCGCAGGGCACACGCGCATTGCCCAGCTTGAATGCCGGCGTTGATGTCGTCGACGAGGGCGGCGCGTTGCGCCGTGGTCATCGCCCGCACGGCCCCCACCTTGTGATCGAAGCAATAACAGATCGGCGTCGCGTCGTCAGATGGCGCCTTTTGATAGATCGGTCCGCGCACCTGATCGAGCGTGAACGTCTGTTGCCCATCGGACGCGAAGTACACCACCGGACAATCGGGTGTTCGGCAAAACCGATATTCAACTTCGCGCACGGTGCGCAGACTGACGGTCAACAACGCCTTGACCGTCTGGCCCTGCACAGCTTTGCCCGTTTGGCCGCAGTGGGGACAAGCCTGGAGTGGTTGGCTGCTGGTCGTGGACAGTTCGCACACGGCCTGGCCTGCTTCGGATGGACAACCACATGCGTCTGACATGCAATCTCCCGGTCTGTTTAAGTTTGATGATTGGCAAAGCGCGGGCTCACGGCGACTTGCGCTTGGCTCGCTCGCTAACCAGATGACACACGCAGTGTTTGCCATCCACATCATCGGTGGGGAAACTCAAGCCCAGCGCATGCAGTTGGCGCAGCTCTTTTTCCAGGCGCTGCAACTGGGCGATGCGCTGTCTGATCTCGACCGCTTTGTGGTCTAGCTGATCGAGCAGGACACGGCAGGGCGCTTCACGCCGATCGCGCAGGGCGAGAATCTCACGAATCTCGTCCAGCGATAGATCAAGGCTGCGTGCGCCCGCCACCAACTTGACGCGCTCGACATCGGCTTCCGTGTAGTTCCGGTATTGATTGGCGCGGCGTTTGGGCTTGGGCAATAGCCGAATCGACTCGTAGTAACGAATCGTCGTGGCGGACACGCCCGCGCGTTGCGCCAGTTCCTGGATTTGCATCGCCAATCTCCTCAGGCCAGACTGACTGACATTCTACACCTTCCAGCAGCTGGAAGGTCAAGTCGACTAACGGCTTTGGACAGCTGCCACAGCCTGGCACACCCTGGCCGGGTGTCACTTGTCACGTCAAACAGATGACAGTGCGACCTTACCGGGCGAGGATGTTAAGGCTACAATCTTATTCGTTGCCATGAATATGCTTTTGGGGGGAAATCATGAGCGATTTTGAGTCAGCGGCCAAACTGTTCAAGACGTTGATGCACCCGGCGCGGCTGGAGATTTTGGACATTTTGCGCAAAGGAGAAGCCTGTGTCTGTCATATGGAAGCGGCGCTAGGCTATCGGCAGGCGTACATTTCCCAGCAGTTGATGGTGTTGCGTGAAGCCGGGTTGGTTCAGGATCGACGCGACGGCTGGAACATATACTATCGGGTGGTTGACCCCAATGTGTACGCCGTGATCGATGCTGCGCAGCAAGCTCAGGGTGGCGCACGGGTCCTGGCCCGACGCAAGACGACTCAAGTCGCAAAGGTGGACGGCTGTTCATGTCCGCATTGCAGTCCGGCGGAGAAGGTGACGGCCTGAAGCATGACTGAGCTGGCCGTCTTTTTTTGTGGCACGACATACAAAAGTTTGAATACCATTTACACAGGAGACTGCGAATGTTGACTATCAAAATATTAGGCTCCGGCTGCGCCAACTGCAAGCGCCTGGAGCAGATCACCAGACAGGCGCTCGAAGCACTGGATGTCGAAGCGACGCTGCTCAAAGTAACCGACTACGCCAAGATCATGCAGTATCCGATCCTGTCAACGCCCGGTTTGGTGATCAACGAGAAATTGGTGAGTGCCGGGCGCGTGCCGTCGCAGGCCGAAGTGATGACGCTGTTGACCAGCGCGCTGGCCCAGCAGTCCGCCTGATCGATTAAGCCCCGCCAAGTGCGGGGCCTTTTTCGGCTGAATTATATTCGACGCATCGAATACATTAAGCGAGTCCTGACGTGGTCATCAAAATCGTCGGCGCGGGCTGCCCCTCGTGCAAACAACTGGAAGCAGATGTGCGGCAGTGGTTGACGCGCCACGGCGTTGAGGCGCAGGTCGAGCGCGTCGACGATCTGGTGGAGATCCTCAACTATCGACTGTTGGCCCTGCCCGGCCTCGTCATCGATGAGCAGCTCGTGATGATGGGCTATCACCGCGCGCGGCTTGAGAAGGTGCTGCGGGCCGCCTGTGGTCTCGGACTATGACTGTCGCCTGGATCGGGTCCCGATTTGATTGACGCCAACGCTCCCGCTGGACGACAGTCCAGCGGCTGGCAACGGCGGACGATCGTCCGCCTTGAGCGCAAATCCATTAGGAATTCGATCTAAACGCCTGAACTGCTTTATTGAAAGGGAAACCGCTGGCGCATCATGGAACATCAAATTTCTGAAAAACCGTTGAATCTGAATCGCATCGATTGGCGCACGATCACAACGTTGATGGTTGCTGCCGTGGCCTGGCTCGTGGCCTATAACGTGATCGAGCCGCTGGCCGGTTGGATCACGTACAGCCTGCTGGGCCTCGAACGCGGCTCGCATCTGGGCGAATCGCTGGCGTTCTTTCTGTACGACGTGCCCAAGATCATCCTGTTGTTGGGCGGCATGATCTTTCTGATCTCGATCCTCCGCACGTTCTTCAGCCCCGAGCGGACGCGCGCGCTGCTGGGCGGCAAGCGCCAGGGCGTGGGCAACGTGCTGGCGGCCATGCTGGGCATCGTCACGCCGTTCTGCTCGTGCAGCGCCGTGCCGCTGTTCATCGGCTTTGTCGAAAGCGGCGTGCCATTGGGCGTGACCTTCTCGTTCCTCATCGCCGCGCCGACGATCAACGAAGTGGCCGTCGTGATGCTGCTTGGTTTGTTCGGCTGGCAGGTGGCGGGCCTGTACATTGTGTCGGGGTTGATCATCGCCATCGTGGCCGGCATCATCATCGGCCGCTTGAAGATGGAACGCTACGTCGAAGACTTCGTGTGGCAATTGCAGGTCGGCCAGGGCGGGCCGGAAGAAAAATTGACGTGGCGCGATCGGCTCGATCGGGCGTGGGAGTCCGTCAAAGAGATCGTCGGCAAAGTGTGGCTGTACGTGGTGATCGGCATTGCGGTCGGCGCGGGCATTCACGGCTACGTGCCGGAGAGCGCACTGGCCGACATCATGGGCCGCAATCAATGGTGGTCGGTGCCGGCGGCGGTGGTGCTGGGCATCCCGCTGTATTCCAATGCGGCCGGCGTGATCCCGATCGTGAGCGCGTTGATGGAAAAGAGCGCGGCGCTGGGTACGGTGCTGGCCTTCATGATGTCGGTGGTGGGGCTGAGCCTGCCGGAGATGATCATTCTGCGGCGCGTGCTGAAGCCGAGGCTGATCGCGGTGTTCATCGGCGTGATTGCCGTCGCCATCATCATCACGGGCTATCTGTTCAATCTGGTGATGTGAATCATGACTGCCACTGTCTATGTGATTAGTGCGGCGCTCGTCTTTGTCTTCTCCGGCCTGCTGGCGATGGCCGGATTGGGCGCGGCGTTCCTGTTCGTGCCGCTGTTCTATTATCTGGGCGTGCCGCTGGCTGAGGCCACTCCGACCGCGCTGCTGCTCAACGTCGTCAGCCTGTTATTTGCGACGATTAACTACTGGCGCGGAAAGTTGATCAATTGGCGCGTCGGTCTGCCGGTGTTGGTCACCGCCGTGATCCTGTCGCCGTTGGGCGCGCGGTTTACGACGCTGGTTGACAAGACCGTGCTGTTGGTGATGTTTGCGGCATTTCTGATCTTTGCGGGCTTCATGATGCTGTTCTACAAACCCAAGCAACGCGCACAGCCGTTGAGCCGACCGGTCGAAGTTGGCGCGGGCGTCGGCGTGGGCGGCGTGGCAGGTTTCCTGGGCGGACTGCTGGGCGTGGGCGGCGGCAACTTCATCCTGCCCGTGTTGAACTGGCTCGGCCTGGATGCAAAGGTGGCCGCCGGCACGACGGCGCTCGTGGTCGTGTTCTCCTCGTTCTCCGGCTTCTTGGGGCACGCGACGCTGGGCGGGATCGATCCGCTCTTCATCGGCCTCACGGCGGTGATGGCCGCAGCGGGTTCGATCGTCGGTTCGCAGTTGATGAAGACGAAAGTGTCGAGCGCGCAGTTGAAGAGGATCATCGGCGTGCTGTTGTGGGTCATCGCCGCCAAGATGATCCTCGATCTGATCAAGTAAATTCATCTCTATGAAGGAGATTACCATGACAACGCCACACATTCCCCCCGAGTGGGCCTTTGAATTTCACGCGCACGAATGCCCCTTCATGCCGATTGGCTATCGCATGGGCCAACTGGCACTGGAATTTCTGGGCGCCGAGAAAGAAGCCGATCACAGTTTCTTCATCTTCCCCGAACTGGGCGAAGGCCACCCGCAGACCTGCATGATGGATGGGATGCAGATCGCCACGGGTGCGACCTACGGCAAGGTGATGATTGCCAAGACGTTCTACGGCAAACTGGCGGCCACGTTCTATCATCCGCAGAAGGGCGCGGTGCGCTATTCGCTGCTGCCCGACTTCATCGACGCGATGGGCAAGTTCGAGTTCTTCGTCTATCGCAAGCAAGGCGTCGAGCCGTCGCAGATTCCGCTGGCGGTGCGGCGCGAGGTCATCCAGTGGGTGTATGACCAACCCGACGAAGCCATCTTCAAGGTGGAAGCCAAACCCGATTTCAAATACACGCCCGTTAAAGGCTCGTTCAACAAGACCAAATGCAGCGTGTGCGGCGAGTACGTCTTCGATCGCTACGTGCGCATGAAAGACGGCAAGCCGGTGTGCATCCCGTGTTCGGGCTATGAAAAAAGCGTGTTGATCGAGCGGTAAACAAATACAACCCGATCGGTTTGAGCAACCGATCGGTCACACTTCATCTTTAGGAGAAATCATGGATACCAACGACAAACTCTATCAGGCCGGTCTGCTGCTGCACGGCCACAAGTGCCCCGCCATGCCGATGGGCCTGCGCGCGGGTCAGGCTGCGCTTGAAGCGCTGGGCGTCAGTCGCGCGGCCGATGGGCAGTTGACAGCCCTCGTGGAAATCGATCGCGATCACTGCGCCACGTGTTACGCCGACGGCGTGCAGATGGCGACCGGCTGCACCTTTGGCAAGGGCAACATTCAGAAGTTGGGCTACGGCAAGTTCGCGCTGACCGTCATCGACAACAAGACCGGCCGCAGTGTGCGCGTGGTGACGAAGCCTGAGACCATTCAGAAGAGCAAGGAAAGCGAGTTCATCGGCTTCCGCAAACAGGGCATCCCCGCCTCCCAGATCGATCCGAAATACGTGGACTCAATGGTGGACATGATGCTGAGCGCCCCGGCTGAAGCGCTGTTCAACATCGGCGAAGTGGTGACAGTGAAGCAGCCCACGCCCCGCCCGCACGATTTCAACACCGTGACCTGCACGCAGTGCGGCGAAGTCGTCGTGGAACGTTACGCGCGGCTCAAGAACGGTCAGGTCGTGTGCATGCCGTGCGCGGAGAAACTGTAATCTCTTCCCACAAACAATCGCCCGCACCCGATGTCTGGCATCGAGCGCGGGCGGTTCTTCAATCAGCCGCCAGCGGCGGCTCAACACTTGGCTGCTTTTGCGCTTCTGTACAGCGCCTGTTTCACCGCCACTGACCAAGTCGCGTGATTTGCCTGTTTCCTACGCCAGCCTCAACACATTCCACGCGCCCACCCACAGCAGCAGCTGCACCAGCAGCGTGCCGCCCCACAGCACATACGACGCCATGCGTTCGCGCTGATAGACCAGCAGCCCCAGCCCGGTGTTCACCGTCAGCGCCATCACGCCGATCAGCGGCAGGATGAAGACATCGCTGGCCGGCCCGGATCGATCGCCCCCACCGACGGCGTTGAAGTGCATCGTCACGCGCGACGGCAGATTGGGAAAGTGAAAGCAGATCAGCGCGAACAGCAGCGTCAGCATCGCCAGCCCGATCGCGCCAAAAGCGAATGCCAGCCGATCGCGCCACAAGGCCCAGTCGAAAAACGTCGGCCGCTGCGTGGTCTGTCCCACCGCCTGCGTCGGCCCCAGCTCGTAACGCGCCTTGATCGATTCGATGAAGCCCGGCACATCGGCGGGCGAGATCGCATACGACAGCGTCGGCGTCACGACGATCAGTTGATGCTGAAGCGACGTCGAGGCGTAGAACAACGTCAGCCCGGCTTCGGTCACCTCGCCCTGGCCGTGCATCAGTCCCGGCCAGCGCCAGCCCCGGAAGCGCCGCACCCCGCCGTCGACCTCAGTGCCCAGCATGATGCGCTGGATCGATTCGGTCGGCACGATCTGGCGAATCGGCCCCCACTCGATCGTCAGCGTATTCCGATCGAGCGCGTAGCTCGATCGGGAAATGCCGTACACCTGATAGGCCAGCAGCCCGATCAATGGCAGCGACAGCGCGATCCACAGGCTGAGGAAAAACGTCAGCGGCCCGATCGGCTCGCTGGTCAGCACTGCAATCGTGATGAAGTCCAGCACCAGCAGCAGCAGGATCAGCATGATGCCGGTCTGCGTGCCGATGCGCTTATCGGTGATCCACTCTTCCATGCTCGCTCGTTAACGGGACGGTGGTGACCTACGCCGGCACCTGCTCCCGGACATAGACGGGTGTGCACCAGCTCGAGTAACGAGCCAATTGGCCGCGCACCGCCTTGAAGTAAAGGTCGCGCAGCGCCGCCACCACCGGCCCCAGGCGGGCGCTGCCCACCGGGCGATGATCGACGCGGGTGATGGCGACCACCTGCACACCCGTGCCGCAGAAGAACGCTTCGTCGGCTGCGTAGAACTCGGTGCGCCCGATCGGTCGTTCCACGGTTTCCAGGCCCAGTTCGGTGCGCGCCAGTTCCATGATCGTCTCGCGGGTAATGCCTTCCAGAATGTCCTCCTGCACCGGCGGCGTAATCAGCTTGCCGCCGCGCACGATGAAGACGTTCTCGGCGCTGCCTTCGCACACATAGCCGCGCTCGTTCAGCACCAGCGCCTCGTCATAGCCGTTCAGCGCGGCCTCGGTCTTGAGCAGGGCAGAATTGACGTAGGCGCCCGTGATCTTGGCCCGCGGCGGGATGTTGGTATCGCCGATGCGCCGCCACGAGGCAAAACCGGCGTGCGCGCCCTCTTCGTTCTCCACGTAGCGACCGTACGGCGTGCTGAAAATGCACAGCTCATCGTCCAGGTTGTGCAGCCGCACGCCGATCTGCTCGGTGGCCTTGTAAACCAGCGGTCGGATGTAAGCGTCTTCGCGATAGCCCTCGCGGCGCAGCAATTCCACGGTCAGATCACACAACTGCTCGGCGGTGTAACGCGGCGTCATCAACAGCACCCTGGCCGACTGCATCAAACGTTGATAATGCTCCAACAGGCGGAAGACATACAGCTGTTCGGCCTCGGAGTTCCAGTACGCGCGAATGCCCTCGAAGCAGCCGGTGCCGTAGTTCAGCGCGTGCGTCATGATGCTGACTTTGGCCTGTTCAATGGGCACGATGGCGCCTTTGAAGAACGCATAGTGTGTCAAGGCAATCTCCTCTCGCCAGTGGATTTTAGCCGAAATGGCCGCTGGGATTATAGAAGTGAATGGAACGAGTGTCAATCGAGTAGTGGCATTGACCGGCCTGTCAGTCGGTTCTATAATGAACATGCACGATCGCGCCCGACCACCTCCATCTGATCACCGCCATGCATTCACCTGACGATGAGGCCGCCCTTGCCGTGCTGAAGTTCCTGGCCGAAACCGGCAGCCAGCTGGATGCGTTTCGCCGCCAGATCAAACAGGCCGCCGATCTGCCGGCCTCGTCGTTTGTGGAATGCCGCTACTACGGCAGCGATCTGTACGTGTGCGTGTGCCTGGAAGCCGACATCGCCGACGGCAAAACGCTGACGTGGTGGCTGGACATCACGCCCAAAGCCGAAGGCTGGCGGGTGGAGGCCAGCGTGCTGTGGAACGGGCGCGAAGTGGTGGCGCAGGTGCCGGGCCAGCTGTTGTCCGATTTTGCCGCCGTGGAGCAGGCCGTGCCGGCCGTGCTCAAGCAGCTGTTGGATGCCGGCGGTCACACGCTGACCCGGGCCCGCACACCCGCTACCGCCCCGCCGAACGACCAGCAGACCACGCGCCTGCTGGATTAGGACACATCTCTTGGGAGGAGATCATGTCACTCGCAACCGCCGCGCTCGCGGCCGATCGACCGATCGATCAAGAAGACGACTTCCTCAAGATCAACGCCATCGATCACATCGAATTCTGGGTGGGCAACGCCCGACAATCGACCTTTTACTGGAAGCAGTGGGGCTTCAAGCCCACGGCCTACAGCGGCTTTGAAACCGGCAACCGCCGCCATGCCTCTTACGTGCTGGAGCAGAGCGGCATCCGCTTTGTGCTCAGCACGCCCTACACCCCGCATGACGAAATGGCCGCCCACATCCTGCTGCACGGCGACGGCGTCAAAGTGATCGCGCTGGCCGTGGACGACGTGGAAAGCGCCCATCGCGAAACCACGGCGCGCGGCGCCCGGAGCGTGGACGTCCCGATTGAACTGCGCGACGATTACGGCGTCCTGCGCACAGCGGCGATTGCGGGCTACGGGCAGACCGTCTTTCAATTCGTCGATCGCAGCGATTACGCGGGCGCGTTCAAGCCCGGCTTCAAACCGCTGCCCGATGATGCCACGGTGCGCCCGGCGGGCCTGGCCGCCGTCGATCACATCGTGGGCAACGTGGAGCTGGGCAAGATGAACTACTGGGTCGAGTGGTTCCATCGGGTGCTGGGCTTCCGCCAGATCGTCCACTACGACGACAAAGTGATTCACACCGAATACTCGGCGCTGATGTCCAAAGTCATGGGCAGCGGCCGCATCAAGTTTCCCATCAACGAGCCGGCCGAGGGGCGCAAGAAGAGCCAGATTGAAGAGTATCTGGATTACTACTTAGGGCCGGGCGTGCAACACGTGGCGCTGCTGACCGGCGACATCATCGGCACGGTGCGGACGCTGCGTGATCGCGGACTGGAGTTCTTGCGCGTGCCCGATGCGTACTACGCCGCGCTGCCCGAGCGCGTGGGCGCAATCAAGGAGTCGTACGACGACATCGCCGAGCTGGGCATTCTGGCCGACCGCGACGACGAGGGCTACCTGCTGCAGATCTTCAGCCGCCCCATCCAGGATCGGCCGACGATGTTTCTGGAAGTGATCCAGCGGCGGGGGGCGCGCGGCTTTGGCGTGGGCAACTTCAAGGCGCTGTTCGAGTCGATCGAGATTGAGCAGGCCAAACGCGGCAATTTGTGATTGAGCAGCGCGCATGAGGCTGGCCGCGTTTTCCACCGCGAATGACGACCGCGTGCGGCTGGGCGCGGTGCTCGATGAGACGATTGTTGAACTGCCCGCCGAGGCGAGGACCGTCGATCCGATCTTTGATCTGCTGCGCGAGGCGGGCGGGCTCGATCGGGCGCGGACGCTGCTCGATCAACGGCGCGAAGCGGGCGCGGTGCATGCGCTGTCGCAGGTGCAGCTGCATGCGCCCATCCGGCAGCCGGGCAGCCTGCGCGATTTCTACGCCTTCGAGGGACACGTCCGGGCCGCGCGGGCCAATCGGGGGCTGGACGTGCCGCCCGAGTGGTATGAGATCGCCGTCTTCTACTTCAGCAATCACCGCGCGATTGTCGATCCGTTGGCCGACGTGAAACATCCCCGGACGTCACACGCGCTGGATTTTGAGTTGGAGATTGCGGCGGTGATCGGCCGGGCGGGCATCGACCTTGCGGCGAGTGAGGCCGACGACTACATCGCGGGCTACATGGTGATGAACGATTGGTCGGCGCGCGACTTGCAGATGAAGGAGATGAAGTTGCAGCTGGGGCCGGCCAAGGGCAAGGATTTTGCCACAACGCTGGGGCCGTACCTGGTGACGCCCGATGAGCTGCGCGATCGGCGTATCGATCGGGGCGCGGCAGGCGGCGTGTATGATCTGGGCATGGTCGGCCGCGTGAACGGCCGCGAAGTGTCGCGCGGCAACTGGCGCGATATGCACTTCACCTTTGCGCAGCTGATCGAGCGCGCGTCGCAGGACGTGTGGCTGTATCCCGGCGACGTGATCGGCTCGGGCACGGTGGGCACAGGCTGTCTGCTGGAAGTGACGCGCGGCCAGGGGCCATGGCTGCAGCCGGGCGATGTGGTGGAGTTGGAGATCGAGCGGCTGGGCGTGATCCGCAATCGAGTGAGGGGTTGACCGCGAAGATGCGACGTCTTGTGTGATCGCCGCAGCCGGTCGGTGAGGATTGAGCTGATGACCATCACGTTTGACGATGTGCAAAGCGCGGCGCAGCGCCTGGCGGGCGCGGCGCATCGCACGCCGATCACGACGTCGCGTACGCTGAACGAGCGCGCCGGTGCGGAGGTCTTTGCCAAGTGCGAGAATTTGCAGCGGGCGGGGGCGTTCAAGTTTCGTGGTGCGTACAACGCCATCAGCCGGTTGAGCGAGGAACAGCGGGCGCGTGGCGTGGTGACGTTTTCGTCGGGCAACCACGCGCAGGCGGTGGCGCTGGTGGGCCAATTGCTGCACACGCCGACGGTCATCGTCATGCCGCACGATGCGCCCGCCGTGAAGCTGGCGGCGACGCGCGGCTATGGCGCGGAGGTGGTGCTGTACGATCGGGTGGAGCAGAAACGCGAGGCGATTGCGCGGCAGCTGAGCGAGGCGCGCGGCCTGACGTTGATCCCGCCGTTCGATCATCCGCACATCATCGCGGGGCAGGGGACGACGGCGCTGGAGCTGCTGGCCGATGTGCCTGACCTCGACGTGCTGATCGTGCCCATCGGCGGCGGCGGGTTGATCAGCGGTTGTTGTGTGGCCGCGCACGCGCTCAATCCGAAGATTCGCGTCTTCGGCGTGGAGCCAGACACGGCCAACGATACGTATTTGTCGCTGCAAAAAGGCGAGATCGTGTCCACGCCGCAGTCGCACTCCATCGCCGACGGGCTGCTGCCCACCGCGCCGGGCCAGCTGACTTTTCCGATCATGCAGCGGCATCTGGAGGGCGTGATCTTGTTGACCGATGACGAGATGGCGGCGGCCACGCGCTTTTTGCTGATGCGTATGAAGCTGCTGGTGGAGCCGAGCGGGGCGGCGCCCGTTGCTGCGCTGTTGACGGGCAAAGTGCCGGCGGTGGCGGGCAAGAAGGTCGGGGTGGTGTTGTCGGGCGGGAATGTGGATGGGGGGAAGCTGGCGGGGATGGTGATGGGTGAAGCGTGAAACGTGAAACGTAATGAGTAACGAGTAATGAGTAATGAGTGACGAGTAATGAGTGATGAGCAGCCGATGATGCGATTGGAGACCGGGCGATTGAGTGTGGCGGGGGTGGGCGAGGCGGAGGCCGAAAGCGTGCTGCGCGTGTATAAGGAGTGCGCGGATTACCTCGCTTTGCAGACGCCGGAGCCGCCGTCGGTGGAGATGGTCCGATCGGATCTGCGGACGGCCGCGCAGCATCACGGTGTTTTCGCCGGGATTGCGCGGCGCGAGTCGCATGAGTTGATCGGCGTGATCGGCTTTGTGCCGCACAGTTTTCGCGGCCAGCGTGATTACGCATTTGTGCTGAATTTGATGATCGGCGCGGCGCACCGGCGGCAGGGCTTTGGCACGGAAGCATATGGCGCGGTCGAAGAACTGATCTGGCGCGACGCTGAGGTGAAGCGTATCGGCGCGCTGCTGCTGCCGCAGCACGAGCCGTCGTACGCTTTTGCGGCGAAGCTGGGCTTTGAACGCGCGGGCGGGCCGTTCAAGAATAAGCGAGGCTACGGGCTGTGGGCGTTTTCAAAGAAGCGGCCCGGCCTGATCGAGTCGCCGGGCGAGGCGATCTGGCGCGAGACGAAGCAGTTTCTGGGGGATAGTGAGTGATGAGTGATGAGTGATGAGTGATGAGTGATGAGTAACGAGTAAAACGTGGGAGTGTTACTCATTACCCGGCATTCGTTAAGCGGGAGGACATCATGCCGTTCTACTACAAATTAGGGTCGATTCCGCACAAGCGACACACGCAATTTCGCGCGCCTGATGGATCGTTGTACCGCGAAGAGGTGATGGGTACGCGCGGCTTCAGCGGCATTCAGAGCATCTTGTATCACATCCATCCGCCCACGGAAGTGAAGCAGGTGGAGAAGCTGGCCGACCTGGCGGTGGACTACGCAGAATTTGGCGGCATCCGCCACCGGCATTTCAAATCACTCAACTTCCCGGCCGGCGGCGACGGCTATTCGGCGCGGCGCGTGCTGCTGGGCAACAGTGACGTGACCATCGGCGTGGCGCGCCCGACGGCGGTCATGGACTATTACTATCGCAACGGCGACAACTGGGAAGTGCTGTTTGTCCACCAGGGCACGGGCCGGCTGGAATCGATCTTTGGCGGGCTGGTCTTTGGGCCGGGCGACTATCTGGTGATCCCGGTGGGGACGACGTACAAACTGCATTTCGACGGCCGGGACAATCGGCTGCTGGTGATCGAGTCGGCCACGCCTGTCGAGCCGCCCAAGCGGTATCGCAACGAATACGGGCAGCTGTTGGAGAATTCGCCGTACTGCGAGCGCGACCTTCGCACGCCCGATCGGTTGGAGACGCACGCCGAGCGCGGCGAATTTGAGGTGCGGGTGCGGGCGCGCGGGCAGCTGCACCGTCACATACTGGCGCATCATCCGCTGGATGTGATCGGCTGGGACGGCTATCTGTATCCGTGGATCTTCAACATCGGCGACTTCGAGCCGATCACCGGTCGGGTTCACCAGCCGCCGCCGGTTCATCAGACTTTTGAAGGCTGGAACTTTGTGGTATGCTCATTCGTGCCGCGCCTGTTCGATTATCATCCGCAGGCCATTCCCGCGCCCTACGCGCACAGCAACGTGAACAGCGACGAAGTGATCTACTACGTCGACGGCAACTTTATGAGCCGCAAGGGCGTGGAAGTCGGCTCGTTTACGCTGCACCCGAGCGGCCTGCCGCACGGCCCGCATCCCGGTACGGCTGAAGCATCGATCGGGGCGAAGGAGACCAAAGAGCTGGCTGTGATGGTGGACACCTTCCGTCCGCTGCAGGTGGCCGTGCAGGCGCTGGAGTTTGAGGACAGCAGCTACGCGTATTCCTGGTATGAACACGATTGATCGACCGGCCGATAAGACCGCAACGCTCGATCGGCGATCAAAATCTTTGACCGGAGCGAAACGCATGGCAGATCTCATCCGTTACTCGATCGATGTCGCCGCCAAACCGGGCGACGTGTATGCCTATGCCGAAGATCCGAAGATCGGGCAGTTATTTGCGCCGGCGCGCGAAGTGTCCGGTGTGGAGCAAAACGGCGGCGGGCGGGTGAAGGCTTTTACCACCAGACAAGGCCGCGGCCAGTTTACGCTGCACTGCTTTCCGCAGCGTTTTGAAGCGGAGTATCACTGGCCGGGCTATCGGGCGCGCTATGACGTGCGCTGCGAGCCGTTTGGCGACAAGGCGACGCGCCTGACGATCGAGGTGAACCTGCAGCCGCAGTCGTTTCTGGGCCGGGTCCGAGCGAGCCTGACGCGCCTGGGCTTGAAGAATCAGGTGAGCGGCCGCCTGGCGGCGCTGCGACAGCAATTTAACCGTTAGCACGCACGATGGCGGCATTGACATCCGGGCGTAACTGCCTAGAATACATTGCAACATCGAGCGGCCTATCGCCCGGGCGATTGAAGCAAATCTCTTGAGGAGGAGATGATGAAGACCTTTCGTGTAGTGAAAGAGTGTA
>CAZKBQ010000090.1:0-17304 GCA_964550855.1 uncultured Anaerolineae bacterium | reverse complement strand
ACAGCGCGTAGCCGATGAGGATGAACGACATGTAATCGGTGGTGCCGCTGTAGCCTGCAAAACCCTGCGCCCGGCCGTTGGCGCTGAAGGCCTGCCCCATGAAATACATCGGCGTCAACCAGACCACGGGCTGCAAGACTTGCGAGACGGCGTTCAGCGGATAGCGCCAGAACTGCCGCCAGTTTTTGCCGGTGATGGCGAACAGCGCGCGCAGCGCTGTTCGCCGGGAAGGCTGCGATAAACCAATCGGGTGTGCCATGATCCTTTACTCTATTCTTTGCCTGAAGACTAATCTCTCGGTTGTCTCTGCCGCCCGATCGTTCGATCAAGCGATCGAGATCGATCCGGCGGAATCAATATTGCCCGATGGCGCCGGTCTGCCGCGCGCGGCGTTCCATCCAGCTAAAGGCCGTATAACCGATGACGAGCCAGGCCGCGCCAAAGATGAGCATGGCGATCAGATCGGGCAGCAGCGCGTTGAAATCGGCGCCGCCCAGCGCCGCATGGCGCGCCGCGCGGATGATGTACGTGGCGGGCAGCCAGGCGGCCACCGTCTGCATCCAGCCGGGCAGCACCGCAAGCGGAAAGGTGATGCCGCAGAACACCATCACCACGCCGCGCACCAGGAACACGAAGGCGTTGGCCTCTTTGGCGGTGATGACCACGCTGGCAAAGGCGAAGCCCAGCCCGTAGATCGACGGCACCGCGCCGATCAGCACCAGCACCATCAGCAGCGGATCGCCGTTGAAGCGCACGCCGAAGATCAGGCCGAATTCCAGCGCGGAGATGCCCAGGAACATCAGCATTGACACGAATTGGGCGACGCTGCTGCCCAGCAGGAAGGCGAAGCGCCACGTCGGCGACAGCCAGTTGGCTTCCAGCGTGCCGCGCAGCTGTTCTTCGCGCAGCGTGTAGCCCACGTTCCACAAGACGATGTTCTGCCACATCCAGATCGTCGTGCCGATGGCGATGTAGCCCACGGCGTCGGCGGTGCCGGCCGCCTGCTGAAAGATCAGCAGGCCGCTGCCGTCGGGGCCGGCCAGCGCGCGGCTGGACAGGATGTAGGCGGCCGGAAAAATGATCGGCCAGATGATCAGCGCCACGATCCAGCTGGGGTAGCGCCGGAAGATCGTCCACTGACGGCGGATGACGCCGCGCAGGGCGCGCCATTCGGCGGGCAGACTGCGGTGCGCGGCGATAGTTGGTGAGGGCAGGGAAATGGTCGTCATGATCGATCGTCAGTCGCGCAGGGCTTTGCCGGTGAGATGGATGAAGACATCTTCCAGCGTGGGCTGCACAATGTTCAGGTTGACGAGGCGCGTGCCGTTGCCGCTCAGCGTCTCGATGAGGCCGGGCAGCAGGGCGCGGCTGTCAGCGGCGTGCACATTCACTTCCCACAGGGCATCGTCGCTCAGGCGCCGCGCCAGCACGTTCTGCACGGCGGGCAGCTGACGCAGCCGGTCGGCATAATCCGGGTGCCAGCCGGACACTTCCAATTTGATCGCGTCCTGCTGATTGATCTGGCGCTTCAAGTTGTCGGGCGTGTTCAGCGCGATGACCTTGCCCTGATCGATGACGCCGATCCGATCGGAGAGCTGATCGGCCTCTTCCATGTAGTGCGTCGTCAGCAGGACGGTATGGCCCTCGGCTTTCAATTCGCCCACCAGTTCGCGCACACGCCGCGCCGCCTGCGGATCAAGACCCAACGTCGGCTCGTCCAGCAGGATGATGGGCGGCTGCGTCAGCAGGGCGCGGGCGATGGCGACCCGCTGCTTCATGCCGGTGGAGTATTTCTCCACCAGGTCGTCGGCGCGGCCCGAGAGTTCCATGCGCTCCAGCAGTTCGCCGATGCGGCGGTGGGCCACGGCGGGCGGCAGGTGGTAGAGCGCGGCAAAGTATTCCAGGTTCTCACGCGCGGTCAGCTTCCAGTAGATGCTGCGTTCGCCGCCCAACACGGTGCCAAGGCTCTGCCGCACCTGGTTGGCCTGGCGAATGATGTCGTAGCCGTTGACGCGGGCTGTGCCGCTGGTCGGCTCGAGCAAGGTGCACAGCATGCGGATGGTGGTGGACTTGCCTGCGCCGTTGGGGCCGAGCAGGCCGAACACCTCGCCGCGGTGGATGTGCAGCGAAACGCCGTCGACGGCCGTAAACCACTCGGCGGGCGCGCGCCGGCCGAACAGCCGGCGCGGCTTTTGTTCGCCACCTTGATCGTCGCTGCCGTTGGATTTGCGCGGAAAGCGCTTGACGAGGCGCTCGGCCTCAATGGCAAATTCGGACATGGCATTGGTCTCCCTTAGCTGCGATTGCTGAGCCGTTTGAAGGCCTCTTCGGCGGTGAGGGTCCCCTCGCTGAGCGCCTGCAAAACTTCGCGTCGCTCCTCGTCGCCGGCCTCTTCGTCTTCGCCGACCTCATAGCCCAGTGCGCGGATGACATCGTGAAGGCGGCTGCGCACGGTCGGGTATGAAATGCCCAGGTCTTCGCCCACCCGATTGATCTTCCCTTCGTCACGGACAAACGTCAGGAGGAAGACCAGCTGATCGGGGTTGAGTTGGTGCAAGGCATTGAGAGCGAAATGCCCCTCGATTGTCGTGTCGCACTTGCGACAATAGAGTCGGGTCACTTCCAGGCTGCTCTGGCAAACCGGGCACTGACCAATCACTTGATTCACGCTTATGCCTCCAGTTTTAACTGTGCATTAAGAAAATTTATATTCAAATTGAATTTCTTTAGTATAATATCACTACAGATTAAGAAAGTCAATAGGTATTTTGACTGATAATTCGTGAATGTTACTTTCTGTTAACCTGTCGGCATGGCCGGTCGGGGGCGGTTCGCAGCGTGGAAAAGATTACTTTGGGACGGATGTTGGCAGCGCGGTTGTTGTTGCCGAATTCACTATCGGCGTTTTGAAGACGATGCGCGGGGATGGTGGCTATACGTAGTTCATCGCATGCCACGATCGGACTGCGAGCTGGCAACGGCAAAAATGGGGAAAGCCCCTCATTTACAATCGGTCTGACATGCGCTATGCTCAGGCTGGCTTAAAATTCCACATGCCTTGAGTCAAGCCTATTGCCATCACGATACATATGATGTAGAATGGGCGAAGATTTGAAACAGGTTTGCAACTTGTCTAATCTTCTGAAACGAGCGACGATGTCTCATTCAATTTTGCGCTTGGCTTTCAGTGTTCTCGTCGCACTCGCGCTGCTGCTGTCGCCCGGCCCATCCTTAGCTGGTGCCCAGTCCCCCGGGTATCAGTATTTTCCCGAGACCGGGCATACAGTTTCCGGTGATTTCTTGAATTTCTTCAACGCCCACGGCGGTCTGCGGACGCTGGGGTATCCCATCACAGATCCGTTTGACTGGAATGGGTTGCGGGTGCAGTATTTCCAGCGCGCCCGGATGGAGCTCCACCCAGAGAATCCCTACTCATATCGGGTGCAGCTGGGCCTGCTGGGCGATGAGCTGGGCCATCGCGAACCGCCGGTTGCGCCGGTGACCAGCAACCCCTATCGCCGCTATTTTCCCGAAACCGGCCACACGGTGGCGTATGCTTTTCTCAACTTTTTCGATCAGTATGGCCTTGACGTATTCGGCTATCCGATCACGGAGTTCAAGAGCGAGAACGGCCGCATCGTGCAGTACTTTCAGCGGGCGCGCATGGAGTGGCATCCCGAGTTGTCCGGCGATCAGCGCGTCCAGCTGGGCGAACTGGGGACCATTCACTTCGACAAGTTCGGCTTTGATCAGGCGTTGAAAGAGCCGCGGACCACGCCGGCGATTGCCGACGGCACCGCCCAGCCCCCACTGTATCTGCGCATCAAAGCTTCGGTGAAGTCGCCCATCACCAAGCCGTCGGGCGAGCAGACGCTCTTCGTGTACGTCACTGACCAGACCGGGCAGCCGGTGGCAAACGCCTCGGTGACGTTTACGGTGCGCAATGCCCAGGGGATGCGCAGCCTGAACATGCCGCGCACAGATGCCAACGGCTACACCACGCTCAAATTCGATATCGGCAATGTGCTGCCGGGGCAAATCCAGATCATCGAGGTCGTGGCCGGCATTTTCAATCGCACCGGCATGGCCCAAACGTCATTCCTGCCGTGGTATTAACCACCGCCACAAACAAGCGCGCCCGCGAGGTCAGCCCCGCGGGCGCGCTATTTTTTTTTTCGGCGACTTGCGTCAATCCTCCCAGCCGATAATCCACACACACAGACCGGCCAGGCCCACCGTCGCGACGACCAGCGCCAGCATCTGGCCCGGCAGCAGGCCGACATCTTTGGCCGACACCACCACCATGATCACCATGCCCAATGCCAGCACCGCCCACGCGGTCAGCCGGGGATGCAGCTTGATCCATGCCTTCATCGATTCCATGCCTGCCCTCGTTAAATCGGCCTCATCACCAGTTCGCGCAGCTGCTTGGCCATCACAAAATAATCGGACGCCGGAAACTCCTCGGCCGCCTGCCGCCACGGAATGGGAATCTCTTCTAGCAGTCGCCGGCTGAAGCCGAACGATTCGTAGAAGGTCACCGCGGCCTGGGCGGCGTTGGTGGGCACGTACAACAAAATGACCTCACACTCCAGTTTGCGTGCTTCCTTCTCGATGGCGTCAAACAGCGCGCGGCCCGCAAACGGCCGCTGCGAAGCCGGATGCACCACAAAATCCTCGATGCGCCCGACCAGATTCTCGGCGCGCCAGCCGGCCAGACCCACGATCTGATCGGTCTGGGCCAGAAAAAACGCCTTGCTGCCCAGCCGCTCCACCACTTCGTCGTACGGCACCACGATGCGGCCTCGCGTGGCCTGCGCCAGAAAATTGCCGATGGCGCCGGCATCGTCCGGGCGCACCCGCCGGACGCGAACACTGGGAATCTCGGCCATGCCTGCCTCCTCACACGGGGTGACGGTTGCAAATATACCACACTTCAAGACGCGCGCGCAACGGTTATGGATTGAGGCGGATGGCCCGAAAGGCCGCCATCACCTGCCGTTGCGTCTCAGCCAACGCGCCGCTGTTGTCGATGACGACGTGCGCGTGCTTCAACTTCTCGCTCTGCGGCGGCTGCGCAGCGATACGCAGCTGCGCTTCGGCTTCGCTCAACTGGCGCGTCCGCATCAAACGCTCCAACTGCACCTCCGGCCGCGCCACCACCACCCACACGGCATCGCACATCGCCGCCCGGCCCGCCTCGATCAACTTGATCGCCTCGTACACCACGATCGGGGTTGCAGCCGATTTTAAGCGCCGATCACTTTCGATCAAGACCGCCGGATGCACGATGTCTTCCAGAGTGCGCAGCTTGCCCGAATCGGCAAACACCAGCGCGCCCAACACCTTCCGATCGATCTCTCCGGCCCGATCGAGGATGCCGCGCCCAAAGGCCGCCACGATGGCCTCGTACACCGGCGTGCCCCGGCGCTGCAGTTCGTGCACCAATGCGTCGGCGTCGATGACGGTCGCGCCCAATTCGGCCAGCAGCTGGGCCACCGTGCTCTTGCCCGTGGCGATGTTGCCCGTCAGTCCGATGACGTATTTGCCGTCCCTCACGCCGCGACCTCGGCCCATTCGCTGATCAATTGCTGCATCTGCGCCTCGGCCTGCGTGTACTCGGTGCCCAGCCGCGCCACATCATCGGGCCGGGCCGCCTCCAGCTGATGCGACAAATCACGCAGCCGCACCTCCAGATGGTTGATCGCCTCTTCCAACTCGGCGGCGCGTTTCTGGCGCAGCTTCTCGTTTTTGTCGGGTTTGGGCTTTGCCACCGACGCCGGTTTTAGCGTCTCCGTCTTCGCTTCGGCTTTGGCCTTGGCGGCCGCCCGTGCCACCACAAACTCGCTGTAGTTGCCTTCGTACACGGTGATGCGATTATCCTCGATCGCCCAGACGTGCGTCGCCAGCGCGTCCACCAGATACCGATCGTGCGTCACCAACACCAGCGTGCCGTCAAAGTCGGCCAACACATCCTGCAGCACCTCCTGCGAGTCGAGGTCAAGGTGATTGGTCGGCTCGTCCAACAGCAGCACATTGGCGCCTTGCAGCGCCAGCACGGCCAGCGCCAGTCGGCCGCGCTCGCCGCCGCTCAGCGCGCTGACGGGCTTCTCGATCATGTCACCGCCAAACAGATAGCTGCCCAGCAGGCCGCGCGCTTTGGACAATGGCATGGGCTGCACGCGCAGGATGGCGCCCAATACGGTATCGTTCGGATCGAGCAGTTCGTGCGCCTGCGCATAATAGCCCACCCGCACGCTGGCGCCCAGTTCGAT
Source organism: uncultured Anaerolineae bacterium (assembly GCA_964550855.1). Classification (GTDB taxonomy): domain Bacteria; phylum Chloroflexota; class Anaerolineae; order Fen-1058; family Fen-1058; genus JAGOBP01. Next base: position 11,029 of record CAZKBQ010000090.1, on the reverse strand, counting down.
GTGGCCGCTCAACGGCGGAATCTGCCCCAGGGCCGTCTTCAAGAAAGTGGTCTTGCCCGCGCCGTTCGGCCCCCAGATGGCCACGCGCTGATTGCGATACAGGTACAACTGATCGCATTCGAGCAGCGGCTTGCGATCATCCGCGTAGCCAACCACCAGCTGCTGCGCGCGCAGCACGATGTCGCCACTGCGCGGCGCGGCGCCCAGATTCAATCGGATGCTCTTGCGTTCTTGCGGCCGGCGGATCAGATCGCCGGACTGCTTGAGCCGCTCCAGCCGCGTGCGCCGCCCTTGCGCCTGGCGGGTATTCTGCCCGGATATGTTGCGGCGGATAAAGTCTTCTTCCTTCGCGATGAATTCCTGCTGCCGTTCGTATTCTTTGCGCTGGCGCTCCAGCCGGTCTTCGCGCTGCATCAGATACGCGGTGTAGTTGCCGCGATACACCTCGAGCTGGCCGCCGCGCATTTCCCAGATCGTGCCGGCCAGCGCGTCGATGAAGTAACGGTCATGCGAGGCCATGAGGATGGCGCCGGGATAGTCGCGCAGCGTGGTTTCCAGCCACTCCACGGCGCCCACGTCCAGATGATTCGTCGGCTCGTCCAACAGCAGCACGTCGGGCTGTTGCAGAACCAGTCGGGCCAGCAGGGCGCGCGTCTTTTGTCCGCCGCTGAACTGATTGACCGGCCGGTGATAATCGGCCGGCTCGAAGCCGACGCCGCTCAACACTTGCTGGATGCGCGCTTCGAACGTGTAGCCGCCGGCATGCTCAAACTGTTCCGCGATCTTGCCGTATTTCTCGATCGCTTCGTCGTGCTGATCGGGATCGGCCATGGCGTGTTCCAGGTCGCGCATGTGCTGCGCCAGCCGATCGAGCCGGGCAAACACCGCTCGCATCAGATCGAACAGCGTCACCGGTTCGGACAACTCCTGATCGACCTGCTGGGGCAGCAGCCCGATCGTCAGATTGCGCGCCCGATGGATGGCGCCGCCCGATGGTTCGTCCAGCCCTGCCAGGATGTGCAGCAGCGTGGTCTTGCCCACGCCGTTGGGGCCGACCAGGGCCGCGCGCTCGCCGTGGGCCAGCGCCGCAGTGATGTCGGTCAGCACGTCGTGCGCGCCGAATGATTTATTCAGGTGATGCGCTGCCAGGATAGACATGGGCTTAAGCTTAAACGTAAACGGCGATTTGTCAATGTGTTTACGGTTAGCCGGTTACGATTTATAATACACTCCATGCTGGCCCAATCACGAACAGCGCTGCGCATGGCGGCGGCGCGCCTCACTCACAATATTTACATTGAAAGTGCTGTGGCGCTCGTGGCGCTGGCCGTGGGGCTGGCCGGTGTGCTGACTGCCAGACAGCTGCGGCCGTATGTGGGCGAACCGTTGACGGATCTGGCGCTGGTGCCAGCGCAGGTGGCGGTTTCGCCCAACGTGCCGGTGCTGGGCTTGTTTGCACTATCGATCGGGCTGGCCGCCATCGGTGCGGCGTGGTTTATCGTGCGCGTGGTGCACTGGCGCTTCTGGTCGCCCGTGCGCCGGGGCCGCGTCTGGCGGCAGGCGCTGCTGATCGGCATATTGGCCGCGGCGCTGGTCTGGCTGCGGCTCAACCAGGCTCTGACACTGCCGCTGGCCGGCGTGTTGATCGTGGCGCTGAGTTTGATCGAACTTTACTTCAACATTCGCAACACGCCCAGGACCGATAAGCCCGCGTGAACGATCTTCGCCAACTCCCCTCGGTGGACAAATTGCTGGGCGAGGCGGCCGCGCTGATCGATCGTTACGGCCGATCATTGACGACGGTTGCCATCCGGCAGGTGCTGGACGAAACTCGAACCGCGGCTCGAGCGGGCACGCCCATACCCGATCGGGATCAGCTGCTTTCTCGATCGGCTTCGCGGCTGAGCGAGTGGACCCGGCCGCGACCGCGATCGGTCATCAACGCCACCGGCGTGATCATTCACACCAATCTGGGACGCGCCCCGCTGTCGGTTGCGGCCATGGAAGCGCTGTCGGCGGCGGCAGCCGGTTATTCCGATCTGGAGTATGATCTGGCTGCGGGTGAGCGCGGCTCGCGCATGGCGGCGGTGGAAGATGTGCTCAAGCGCGTCACCGGCGTTGAAGCCGCGTTCGTCGTCAATAACAATGCCGGCGCAGTGCTGTTGGCGCTCAGTGCGCTGGCGTCGGGTCGGGGGGCGTTGATCTCGCGCGGGCAGCTGGTGGAGATCGGCGGCGGCTTTCGCGTGCCGGATGTGATGGCACAATCGGGCGTGCACCTGATCGAAGTAGGCACGACCAATCGCACCCATCGCCGCGATTACGAACTTGCGCTGGTCACCAGGGATGTTGCCGCCATTGTGCGCGCGCATTCCAGCAACTTTCGCACGGTCGGCTTCACCAGTGAAGTGCCGCTGACTGAACTGGTGGAACTGGCGAACTGGAAATCGATCCCCGTCATCGACGATCTCGGCAGCGGGGCCTTGATCGACACGGCGCAGTACGGGCTGGCGCACGAGCCGATGGTGCAAGAATCGGTGGCGGCAGGCGCGCACGTCATCTGTTTCAGCGGCGACAAGCTGCTGGGCGGCCCGCAGGCGGGCATCATCGTCGGCAAAGCGCCATACGTCGAGCCGCTGAAGAAGCATCCGCTGGCGCGTGCGCTGCGCATGGACAAGCTTGATCTGGCCGCGTTGTCGGCCACGCTGCTGCACTATCTCAAAGGCGAAGCCGAATCGCACATTCCGGTGTGGCGCATGATCAGCCTGCCGTTGAGCGAGATCGAACAGCAGGCACAGGTGCTCGCGCAGGAACTTCAGGCGATGGGCTTCACGGCCGAAGTGAGCGACGGACAATCGACAGTCGGCGGCGGGTCACTGCCGGGCGAAACGCTGCCGACAAAACTGGTGGCGTTGACTGTGCCCAACCCCGATGAGTTTCTGGCGCGACTGCGGCGCGGCGATCCGCCGGTGGTGGCGCGGATTGAGAATGATCGGGTGCTGTTTGATCTGCGGACGGTGGAGGATCAATCGGTGCTGCTGGAAGCACTGCGGCAGGCGGCATGAACACGTATCTGCTCACATGGAATCCGGCCAGGTGGCCGTGGGACGATCTGGCCGATTGCATTCAGCAGATCAAAAAGGCCGGTTATCATCGGGAACGCTGGAGTTGCGGGCGCAATCGCCGCATCGTCGAAGGTGATCGGGTGTTTCTATTGCGCCAGGGGTTGGAGCCACGCGGCATTGTCGGGTCTGGTCGAGCCGTGTCGGACGTGTTTGATGATTGGCACTGGGACGCCGCGAAGCGCGCGGCCGGACAGCGCGTCTGGTGCATCGATGTAAACTTCGATACGTTGCTGGATGCCGATCGCGAACCGATTTTGACGCGCGCTCAATTGAACGAAGGTGTTTTGGGTCAGATGCATTGGGATTCGCAAAGTTCGGGCATTTTCATCCCTGAGCATGTCGCCCGGCAATTAGAGATCGAGTGGATGCGGATCAATCACAATTCAGAAATCAAGAATCAACCATGACCAAAATTCTAGCCATCGAAACTTCCTGTGACGAAACCGCCGCGGCCGTGATTCAGGACGGGCGGCAGGTGTTGAGCAACGTCGTCGCCACGCAGATCGAGATTCATGCCAAGTACGGCGGTGTCTTTCCCGAAGTAGCGTCGCGCATGCACGTCGAGACGATTGTGCCAGTGGTGCGCGAGGCGCTGGCCAAGGCCGAGACAAATTACGATCAACTGGACGCGGTGGCGGTGACCTATGGGCCGGGCCTGCCCGGCTCGCTGCTGGTGGGCGTCAACGTGGCGAAGGGTATTGCGCTGGGGCGCGGCCTGCCGTTGATCGGGATCAATCATCTGGAGGGGCACATCTACTCGCACTGGCTGCGCGTGCCCGGCGACGGCGTGGCTCCCGACGATCTGCAATTCCCGGTGCTGATCCTGATCGTCAGCGGCGGCCACACCGAGTTGATCCTGATGCGCGATCATCTTACTTACGAGAAGCTGGGTGCGACCGCCGATGATGCCAGTGGTGAGGCGTTTGACAAGGTGGCGCGGCTGCTGCAACTGGGGTATCCCGGCGGACCGAAGATCGAGAAGATCGCCACGGAGGGTAATCCGCACGCCTTCAAGTTCGGTCGACCCAAGATCGACGGCGAATTTGCCTTTTCGTTCAGCGGCGTCAAGACCGCCGTGCGCCGCCAGGTGGAAAATTACGGGCCGATCGGGAAGGACGGCTCGATCGGGCCGGGCGTGCCGATCAAGGATCTGGCCGCGAGTTTTCAGCACAGCGTCATCGATCAACTCGTCGCCAAGACGGTAGCCGCCGCTGACAAATTCGGCGCGACGGCGATCTTGTTGAGCGGCGGCGTGTCGGCCAACAAACTGCTGCGCTATGTGATGAAGACCAAAGCGTCTGTGCCGGTGTACTGGCCGCCGCTGTGGTTGTGCACCGACAATGCGGCGATGATCGGCTCGGCCGCGCATTTTCGGTTTGTCGCCGGGCACCGATCGAGTTGGGATCTGGATATTGATCCGAATTTGAAGTTGGTGTACTGAAGCGTGAAACGTAAAACGTAATACGTACCGGTGTCGTCGATGTTTCTCATTCCCCCTGTCAGGAGTTTATCATGCCCGAAGCCGTAATCGTCGATGCCGTGCGCACGCCGGTGGGGCGGCATGGCGGTGTGCTGGCGGCCGTGCGCCCGGACGATCTGGCCGCGATCGTGCTGAAGGCGCTGGTCGAGCGCACACGGCTCGACCCGGCCAGTGTGGAAGAAGTGTATCTGGGCTGCGCCAATCAGGCCGGCGAGGATAATCGCAACGTGGCGCGCATGGCGCTGCTGCTGGCCGGCTTTCCTTACGAGGTGCCGGCTGTGACGATGAACCGGCTGTGCGCGTCATCGCTGGCGGCCATCAACCTGGCGGCGCGCGCGATCAAGGTCGGCGACGGCGAGGTGTACATCGCGGGCGGGGTGGAAAGCATGAGCCGCGCGCCGTGGTCGTTTCCCAAGAGTGTTAGTGCTTTCCCTTATGGGAACGTCACCGCCTATGATACCGCGCTGGGCTGGCGGTATCCGAATGAGAAATTGCAGGCGCTGTTTCCGCTGGAGTCGATGGGCGAGACGGCTGAAAACATCTACGAGCAACATCCGGAGATCACGCGCGAAGCGCAGGATCGCTTTGCCTACGACAGTCAAATGAAGGCCAGGGCCGCCATGGAGTCCGGGCGGTTCACGGATGAGATCGTGCCGGTGGCCGTGCCGCAGCGCAAAGGTGAACCGCTGCTGATCGCGGTGGACGAGCATCCGCGACCTGAGACGACGCTGGACGGTTTATCGAAATTGAAACCCGCTTTCCGCAAGAACGGCTCGGTGACGGCGGGCAATGCCTCCGGGCTGAATGACGGCGCAGCGGCGGTGCTGCTGATGTCGGCCGAGCGCGCCCGGGCGCTGAATTTGAAGCCGCTGGCCCGCGTGGTGGCGGGGGCGGCTGTCGGCGTCGATCCGCGCGTGATGGGCTATGGCCCCATCCCGGCCACGCGCAAGGCGCTGCAGCGAGCCGGCCTCACGGTGGACGACATCGATCTGTTTGAGATCAACGAGGCGTTTGCCGTGCAGGCGCTGGCCTGCGCCAGAGAATTGAACATTCCCGAGGCGAAGCTCAACGTCAACGGCGGCGCGATTGCGCTGGGCCATCCACTGGGTTGTTCCGGTGCGCGCATCGTGACGACGCTGGTGCACGAGATGAAGCGGCGTCAGGCGCGCTATGGATTGGCGACGATGTGCGTGGGCGTGGGGCAGGGCGAAGCCGTGGTGCTGGAGCGAGTGGAGTGACGGATAAACGAACTGCAAGTGACAACTCTGCCTGACAAGGAGCGATGATTGAACGGCAAACTCCGGGGCGTGATCAAACTCACGCGCTTCAATGAATACGTATGGTTTGTGGTGGTCACCACGTTGATCGGCGCGGCTGCGGCCGACGGCCAATTCGGCTGGCCGCTCATCGGGGCCGTGATCGCCAATCAATTGTCGGTGGGCTTTGCGTTCATGATCAACGACGTGGAAGACGCCGACGACGACGCACTGAATCCGGCTAAGATCAATCGCAATCCGGTGTCGGCGGGGCTGCTCACGAAGCGCGAGGCAAATGTCGCTTCGTATGCCACGGCGCTCATCGCCGCGCTCATCTACGCCACGCTCAGCCCGGCGGCGTTCATCGTGGGCGTCATCAGCCTGATCGTCGGGTGGATCTATTCGTGGGGGCCGGTGCGGCTGAAGTCCAAACCGGCGGTCGATCTATTGTCGCACGTCATGATGCTGGCCGGTTTTCAGTTCCTGACCGGTTATCTGGCTTTTTCGAACGTGCTGGCCAACGACTGGGTGTTTCCGTTCGTCTTCGTTATCTGCATCAGCGGCTACGGCGAACTCTATAACGAGTTGCGTGATTACGAAGGCGACGTGCGCGCGGGCCTCAAGCACACAGCCGCCGTCATCGGCCATCGGGCGGCCACGTACCTGATGAACGCTCTCCTGATCACGGGCATCGTCACCGCCGTAATCACGATATTTGTCATCCAGATTGTGCCGCTGTGGGTGATGGGCATCGTGGCAGTGATCTTTGCCGTGTTGTTCGTGCGGCCTGTGCTCAAGGCGCGGCGCGCGGGTGCGCGCGGTTCGGTCGAGGCGCAGGCGCCGTTCCAGGTGCCCATTCAGATCGCCGGCGCGGTGGCGCTGTCGATCTGGTTTGTCGGTTCGTGGCTGACCGGCGTGCTGGGTCGCCTCTGATCGGGTCGGACATGTACCTCGACTGGCGCGTCATCGGCGTCATCTGCCTCATCGGCGGGTTGCTGCTCACGTTTGTGTATCCGCTGGGGCGGCGCAGCGGCAATCATGTCTTGAGCGAGATTCTGCTGCTGGTGCTGTTTGTGGTCGCCGCCTACAACCTCATTCCCACCACCTGGGTACCCAACGATGTCGTCGTGATCGCCATCGGGTTGGGCGTGGGCCTGTTGGCCGTGTTCTATCGGGACGTTCGCCGCTTCATCCGCTATTATCAGGGCAAGTTTTACCGCATGTCGCACCCGTATTACTGGTATGGGCGCATGTTTCGACGCCGACGGCGTTGAGTGAGGTCGAACATGAGCGTGTTCTATTCCATCAAGATCGAAATTGATCCCGTCGCGGAAGCGGCCTGGTACGAGTGGAACACGCGCCACCACATTCCCGACGTGCTGTCTCAGCCCGGTTTTTTGCGCGCCACCCAGTATAAACTCGACGCGCCGGCCGGCGAGTGGAGCCAGTATCTGGTGCTGTATGAAGTGGCGACGCGCGAAGCGCTGGACGAGTATCTGAGCGGTGAGGCCGTCATCCGCCTGCGCGCCGATCACTTCGAGCGGTTCGGCGCCGCCACGCGTTCGTCGCGCATGGTGCTGACGCCCATCATCACGGTGGAGAAGCCCGCGGCATGAAGGCGCTGATTACGGGCGGCACCGGCTTCCTGGGCGCGAATCTGGCCGAGGGCCTGTTACAGCGCGGCTGGCAGGTGCGCATCCTGCGGCGCGCCACTTCGCCGCTGGCCGCCGTGCGCGATCTGGATGTGGAACATGCCATCGGCGACGTGCTCGATTTTGATTCGCTGTTGCCGGCCATGCAGGCCGTCGACGTCGTCTTCAACGTCGCGGCCATTTCCTCATACTGGCGCAATCAGGCCGACCTGATTTACCGGGTCAATGTTGACGGCGCGCGCCATGTCTTTGAAGCCGCGCGACAAATGGGCGTGCCGCGTGTCGTACACACCAGCAGCGCGGCCGCTGTGGGGATTGTCAAAGGTCGCCCGGCCAACGAATCTGATCCGTTTTCTCTCCCGCCCGATCGGTTTGTCTACGGCCACAGTAAATGGCTGGCCGAGCAGGTGGCGCGCGAATACGTCGAACGCGGCCTGGCCCTCACCATGGTCAACCCCACCGGCATCATCGGCCCGCGCGACATCAACTGGATTTCCGGCAGCATTCTGCGCGAAGCGGCGCGCGGCCGCATTCCCGTTTATCCGCAAGGCGGCGTAAACTTTGTGGCGGTGCAGGATGTGGTGGCGGGGCACATCGCGGCGGTGGACAAAGCCCGCCCCGGCGAACGCTACATTCTGGGCGGCGAAAACCTGACCAACCGCCAAACCATCGAGCTGGCGTGCGAGATCGTCGGCGCGAGGAAGCCGCGCTTCATGCAGCCGAGATGGACGATCCCGATCGCAGCAGCGGCGCTCGATCTGGCGACGAAGATCGTTGGCCCCCGGCTGCCATTGAGCGGTGAGCAGATGCGGTTGACGAATGAGTTCATCTGGTTCGATTCGTCCAAGGCGCAGCGCGAATTGGATTTGCCGCACACGCCGGTGCGGCAGGCCCTGCAGGTGTGCTACGACTGGTACAAAGCGAACGGCTATCTATAGGGCGGGTTTTCATTCCCGCCACTTGAAGGAGGTCTCGATGGAATATCAGTATCTTGGCCGAACCGGCCTGAAGGTCAGCGAACTGTGCATGGGCAGCATGAACTTCGGTTGGACGGCGCCGCGTGAAAGCTGCGCGCCCGTCATGGACGCTTTTATTGAGTCGGGCGGCAACTTCATCGATACCGCCGACGTCTATTCGCGCTGGGCGCCGGGCAATCCCGGCGGCGTGGCCGAGGAACTGATCGGCGCGTGGCTCAAGACGAAACGCCGCGATCAGATCATCATCGCCACCAAGGTGCGCGGCAAAATGGGCGACGGCCCCAACGACATCGGCCTGAGCCGCAAGCACATCCTCGAAGCGTGCGAGGCTTCGCTGCGGCGGCTGCAGACCGATTACATCGATCTGTACCAGACGCATTTTTGGGATGAGCACGTGCCGCTGGACGAGACACTGCGCGCGTTGGACGATCTGGTGCGCGCGGGCAAAGTGCGTTACATCGGCTGCTCCAATCTGCCCGCGTGGCATTTGATGGAGTCACTGTGGGTCAGCGATCGGTACAACCTGGCCCGCTACGATTCGCTTCAGCCGCACTACAACCTAATCCACCGCGCCGAATTCGAGCGCGAGCATCAGGCTGTGTGCGTGAAGTACGGCCTAGGCGTGATTCCGTATTCGCCCTTAGCCGGCGGCCTGCTCACCGGCAAATATCGCCGCGGCGTGGAGGCTAAAGAGGGCACGCGCGGCTGGAATCTGCGGCACGCTTTCACCGAGCGGAACTTCGTCATCATCGACAAACTCGATGAAATCGCGCAGGCCCGCGGCCGGACAGTGCTGCAGGTGGCGCTGGCGTGGATCAAGCAGCAGCCGGCCGTAACCAGCCCCATCATCGGCGTGAACACCGTGGAGCAGTGGCGTGAGATGGAAGGCGCGCTTGGCTGGAAACTGACTGAGGATGAATTGCGGACGTTGAACGACGCGAGCAAGTGGGAAGAGTGAGTGACGAGTGATGAGTGACGAGTGATAGCCCGGTCATTCCCGTTGCTCGTTACGCGTCGTTGGTCTCAGGAGATGGTCCGATGAAACTCGATGCCTCGCTGGGGTTTGCCACGCCGTTGAAGGACGTGCCCGCGCTGGCCCGTTCTGCCGAAGCCATCGGCTTTGACGCGATCTGGGCCAGCGAGACGCAGCACGATCCCTTCCTGCCGTTGACGCACGTGGCCGCCGGCACGACGACGTTGAAGTTCGGCACGGCGGTAGCCATCGCCTTTGCGCGCAGCCCGATGGTGGTGGCGCACACGGCGTGGGATCTGGCCGCGCAGTCGGCTGGACGTTTTCTGCTGGGGTTGGGCACGCAAGTGCAGGCCCATATCGAGCGGCGTTTCGGCATGATGTGGGCGCCGCCCGTGCCGCGCCTGCGCGAATACGTCAACGCCCTGCGCGCGATCTGGAATGCGTGGCAGACCGGCGGCAAGCTGAACTTTCGCGGCGAGTATTACAAACTGACCCTGATGACGCCGTTCTTCTCGCCCGGCCCGATCGAGCATCCGCACATTCCCGTCTTCATCGCCGGCGTGGGTGAGCCGTTGTGCCGGCTGGCCGGCGAGGTGGCCGACGGCTTTCACGTCCACCCGTATCACACGCGCAAATATCTGAGCGAGATCATCCTGCCCGCGATCGAGCAGGGGGCCAGGAAAGCCGATCGGGCGTTGAAGTCCATCGAGTTGACGACGGCCGCCTTTGTAGCCTTGTCCGATCAAGAGATCGAGCAGCAGCGATCGCAGGTGGCCTTCTATGCGTCCACGCCGTCGTATCGGCCGGTGCTGGAGGTGCATGGGTGGGGCGGTATCGGCGAACAGCTGGGTGCGCTGGCGGCGCGCGGCCAGTGGGCCGAGATGCCCGGCCTGATCAGCGACGAGATGTTGCAGGAGTTTGTGCTCGTCGGGACGTGGGAGACCATCGGGGCGCGGCTGCGCGCACGCTATGACGGCCTGCTTGATCGAGTGAGTTTCTATCGGCCCTATGTGCCCGGCGTGGAAGATGATCGCTGGCGACGATTGGCAGGCGAACTGGCGGGTTGAACTGCCCCGGTTGTGGCAGCTGACGTCGCCGGGTCTCAAGGAGGTGCGAGAGGATTACGAGCGAATTCGAAATTGCCGATGCCCGTGGTATAATGTGAAGCGTCAACTGAAGGGCCAAGCGCGTGCTACCGGCTCGACACGATTGTCAATTGCGGCTGCGGCCGCCTCTCAAGGAGAATCTGCACCATGGAAGCGAAGTTGTACGTAGGGAACCTGCCTTACACCACCGGCGAAGATGAGCTGCGCGAGCTGTTTTCGCAGGCTGGAAGCGTCGTGTCGGTAGCCGTGATTAAGGACCGCGATACGGGCCGCTCGAAGGGTTTCGCGTTTGTCGAGATGACCAACCAGGCCGAGGCTCAGAAGGCGATCACGATGTTCAATTCGTATCGCCTGGACGAGCGTACGCTGACCGTCAATCTGGCGCGCCCGCGTGAAGAGCGCGGCGGCTTTGGTGGCGGGGGCGGCTTTGGCGGCGGCCGGGGCGGTCGCGGCGGCGGCGGTG